>NZ_JBNPTM010000007.1:0-371753 GCF_051167655.1 Bradyrhizobium sp. HKCCYLS2038
CGGTGCGAGTCGGGAATCTCGCTAAGTGCTGGTCGGAGCGGCAGGATTCGAACCTGCGACCCCTGCGTCCCGAACGCAGTGCTCTACCGGGCTGAGCCACGCTCCGACTTGGGAAGCCGGCTTATAGCCTCGGGTTTCCGTCTCCGCAAGGCACAGCAGGCATGAAATCGTATTGAATTCGCGGGTCGCCTGGGGATGGGTTAACTGGTTGAGGCCACGGGCTTTTGGCCGGCGGCCATGGCGCCAGCGCAGGCCGCCGGTCGATTTGCGCGCTTCATCCGAGGCCTCGCGGCCGCTATAGGCGTGCGCGGAAGCAACCGCCGTTCCGTACCCTTGATGCCCGCAACCGACACCATCGCAGTGACCACCACGATCCTGCCCGCCGACGCGCCTAGTCTTGCGGCGGCAGCGGCGGTGTTCGCGCGTGGCGGCCTGGTCGCGTTCCCGACCGAGACCGTCTACGGCCTCGGCGCCGATGCGGCGGACGCTGCGGCGATCGCCCGCCTCTACCAGGCCAAGGGCCGGCCGGCGTTCAATCCGCTGATCGCGCATGTCGCCGACCTCGCGGCCGCGCGGCGAATCGGCCGCTTCGACGCCACGGCCGAGCGCCTCGCCACTGCGTTCTGGCCGGGACCGCTGACGCTGGTGCTGCCGCAGGCCGATGGTTGCCCGGTCGCCGACCTCGCCACTGCCGGCCTCGACACCGTGGCGATCCGCGTGCCCGCGCATCCGGTCGCACGGGCGCTGCTGGCGGCGTTCGGCGGCGCCGTGGTGGCGCCCTCGGCCAACATCTCCGGCCACGTGTCGCCGACCACGGCCGCGCATGTCGCCGCCGATCTCAGCGGACGAATCGACCTGATCCTGGATGGCGGACCGGTCGAGGTCGGCGTCGAATCGACCATCGTCGGCTGTTTCGGCGAGCCGACGCTGCTGCGCCCCGGCGGCGTCCCCAGCGAGGCGATCGAGGCGGTGCTTGGTCGGTCCCTCGCCAGGCCTGCCACTGTCGAAGCGCACGCGTCCGAACAGCCGGTCGCGCCGGGCATGCTCGCCTCGCACTACGCCCCGCGTGCCACGGTCCGCCTCGATGCAACCGCGGTCGCGCCCGGCGAAGCCGTGCTGGCGTTTGGTCCCTCGACTTTGCCCGGCGTGAGCGACGCTGCCGCGATCCTCAACCTCTCGC
The DNA here is from genome assembly GCF_051167655.1 of Bradyrhizobium sp. HKCCYLS2038. NCBI lineage: Bacteria > Pseudomonadati > Pseudomonadota > Alphaproteobacteria > Hyphomicrobiales > Nitrobacteraceae > Bradyrhizobium > Bradyrhizobium sp. HKCCYLS2038. The sequence goes on from NZ_JBNPTM010000007.1 coordinate 1,181, forward strand.
CATCCGGCGATCCGGCAGAGGCGGCGACGCATCTTTTCGGCTATCTTCGCAGCCTCGATGCCAGCGGCGCCCGCAGCATCGCGGTCATGCCGATCCCCAACGACGGGCTGGGCGAGGCCATCAACGACCGACTGCGCCGCGCCGCGGCGCCGAGATAACATTGGAAGCAAGCCACGATGAACATCAGCCAGCCTGCCCTGCCGCCGCTGTCGCCCGAGTTGATCGCGCAATTCACCGCCATCGTCGGCGAGCGCCAGGCGCTGACCGCGGAGGCCGACGTCGCGCCCTACGTCACCGAGGAGCGCAACCTGTTCCACGGCCGCTCGCCGCTGGTGCTTCGTCCGGGCTCGACGGCCGAAGTCGCCGCGATCTGCAAGCTCGCCAGCGCGCACCGCATCGCGCTGGTGCCGCAGGGCGGCAACACCGGGCTGGTCGGCGGACAGACGCCGCACAATGGCGAGGTTGTCGTCTCGCTGAAGCGCATGGACCGGATTCGCGACGTTGACACCGCCTCCAACACGATGATCGCGGAGGCCGGCGTCGTGCTGCAGGTGGCGCAGCAGAAGGCGGCCGAGGTCGACCGCCTGTTCCCGCTGTCGCTCGGCGCCGAGGGCAGCTGCACCATCGGCGGCAATCTTTCGACCAATGCCGGCGGCACCGCCGCCCTCGCCTATGGCGTCGCGCGCGAGATGGCGCTGGGCGTGGAAGTCGTGCTGGCCGACGGGCGGGTGCTCAATGCGCTGTCGAAATTGAAGAAGGACAACACCGGCTACGACCTGCGCAATCTCTTCATCGGCGCCGAGGGCACGCTCGGGATCATCACCGCGGCGAGCCTGAAGCTGTTCCCGAAGCCGCGTGCGATCGAGACGGCATTCGTCGGGCTCAAGTCTCCCGAGGATGCGCTGAAGCTGCTCGCCATCGCGCAGCGCGAGGCGGCGGGCAACCTCAGCAGCTTTGAGCTGATCGCCCACATCGCGCTCGACTTCTCGATCCGCAACGCCGCCGGCAACCGTGCGCCGCTTGCCGGCCAGCATCCCTGGTTCGTGCTGATGGAGCTGTCGTCGTCGCGCGACGATGCCCGCGCCACGCTCGAGAGCATCCTCGAGCAGGGACTGGAGGGCGGCATCGTCGACGACGCCGCGATCGCCGACAATCTCGCCCAGCGCATGGCGTTCTGGAAGCTGCGCGAGGACATCTCGTGGGCGCAGAAGCCGGAGGGCGGCTCGATCAAGCATGACATCTCGGTGCCGGTCGCGGCGGTGCCGGCGTTCATCGCGGAGGCCAACGCGGCCGTGGTGAAGCTGATGCCCGGCGCGCGTCCCGTGCCGTTCGGCCATCTCGGCGACGGCAACATCCACTACAATGTCAGCCAGCCGATCGGCGCCGACACAGCGAACTTCCTGGCGCGCTGGCACGAGGTCAATGCTGTCGTGTTCGCGATCGTGCTGCGCATGGGCGGCTCGATCTCGGCCGAGCACGGCATCGGCGTGCTCAAGCGCGACGAGCTGCCGGACGTCAAGGACCCGACCGCGATCGCGCTGATGCGCGCGATCAAGGCGCAGTTCGATCCGCTCGGGATCATGAATCCCGGCAAGGTGCTCTGATCGCCCATGGACACTGCCGCTTCTCTCGCGATCTCCGACATCACCGACGCCGACGTGCCAGCCATCATCGCGCTGTGGCACCGTTGCGGCCTGACGCGGCCGTGGAACGATCCTGCGGCCGACATCGCGCTCGCCCGCCGCGGCGACAGTTCGACCGTGCTCGTCGGCCGCGCCGGCGGCGCGATCGCGGCGTCCGCCATGGTCGGCCATGACGGCCATCGTGGCTGGGTCTACTATGTCAGCGTTGATCCCGATCATCGCGGCCACAGCCATGGCCGCGCCATCATGGAGGCCGCGGAGGACTGGCTGCGGGCGCGCGGCATCGCCAAGCTGATGCTGATGGTGCGCGGCGACAACACCAAGGTCCAGGCGTTCTACCAGTCGCTCGACTATGCCGTGCAGGACAGCGTGGTGTTCTCGAAATGGCTCGACGGCCGTCCGCCCACGCCGGGCATGAAGTAGAGGTTCAGCATGAGCATCTCCGATCGCATCCGCGTGCACGAGAGGCGCGTGCTGTCCGATCATTACGGCACGCTGAGCTCGACCAGATTCGAGTGGCGGCGCGACGACGGCACCTGGCAGATGCAGAGCCGCGACGTGTTCGACCGCGGCAATGCAGCGGCGATCCTGCCCTACAACCTCGCGCAGCACAGCGTCATCCTGGTCAAGCAGTTCCGCTACCCCGCCTTCGTCAACGGCTACGACGAGCTGCTGATCGAGGCCGCCGCCGGACTGCTCGACGACGCTTCGCCCGAGGAGCGCATCCGCCTCGAGGCCGAGGAGGAGACCGGCTTCCGCCTGCACGACGTCAAGTTCGTGTTCGAGGCGTTCATGAGCCCGGGCGCGCTCACCGAGAAGATCCACTTCTTCGTCGCCGCATACGAGCCGCACATGCGCGTCAGCGCCGGCGGCGGGCTCGCGCACGAGGGCGAGGAGATCGAGGTGCTGGAGCTGTCGATCAACGAGGCGCTCGCGATGGCCGGCGACGGCCGCATCCAGGACGCCAAGACCATCATGCTGCTGCAGCATGCGGCGCTGAGGATTTTCAAATAAATCCGCGTCCCCGTCGGGTCCTGATGGTCTCCGCTGTCGTCCTCCGCGAAAGCGGGGGACCCAGTATTCCACCGACAGTCGTTTCAACTCGAGAAGCCGCGGCGTACTGGATCCGCGCTTTCGCGGGGATGACGATCTCCTCTGTCAATCCATCCCGTCTCAGAACAAACTCCCCTGCCCGTCATCCGCTGGCGCGGGCGAAACTTTGCGCGATGCAACCTTCTTCGCCGGCTTGCGCTGCGCGTCTTCCGCGGCGCGCATCTCCTCGGTCATCGGCAGCAGCAGTTGTTCATCGTCGTTGGCCACAGCGTTGACGCGGGTGGAGACCTCGTACCAGGCGAACTCGCCCTCGCGCGGCGCGACCAGCAGCCTCATCACGTCGCTGGCGTCATCGGCGCTGCAGTCGAGCCAGAGCGAAAAATCATCCGGCCTGATCGTCACGGGAACACGGTGATGCAGCGTCGCGAGATCGGCGCTCGCGGCCGCCGTGATGATCGCGACGGTGTCGACCTCCTCGCCGTTCGGCCCCATCCAGGTCTCGGCCAAGGCGGCGAAGCCGAGCGGCGCGCGGTCGGCGCGATGGATAAAGAACGGCCGCTTGCGGCCGTCGATCACCTGCCATTCGTAATATCCATCAGCGGGCACAAGCACGCGACGCCGCCGGATCGCATTCTTGAACGCGGGCTTGTCGCGTACGGTCTCCGAACGTGCATTGATCAGCAGCGTAAAATTACGGGGATCCTTCACCCACGACGGCATGAAGCCCCAGCGCATCAGGCGGAAGTGCCTGACCTCCCGATCCAGGAAAACTACGGGAATCGGCTGCGTCGGGGCGATGTTGTGCCGTGGCGGAAAGTTGGGCTGTTCCTCGTAGCCGAACATCCGCCTGAGCGCCGCGGGTGGTGAAGTGATCACGAAGCGTCCACACATAATCTCACTCAAATGACGGTGTGTTCAGCACCTTTTAACCGGGGTTGGGAACACTGCGCCGGATGACCGCAGTGGCCCCACACCCCGTGCAGACTGATCGCACGACCCAGCGCACGACGGGCGCCATCGATCCGGCACGAGCCGCGATCCTGCGCGCCGCGAACATCAATCCGCGCACCGGACTCGCCACCGACTATCTGAATCATTTCAACGAAGCCGTGATGCTGCTCGAAATGATTCCCGACATTCCGGAATGCGCCGAGGATTTCCTCGCCTGGTCGCCGCTGACCTATCCAGAACATTTCACCCACACCAATTTCAAGGCCCGCGATCTCGTGATCGAGGCCTATGAGCAGGCCGAGCCGGCGATCCGCGACCGCTTCGACCATCTGACCAAGACCATGACCGACATCCTGCTCGCGGTCGGCAGCGCGATGCGCGAGGCCACGAAGGACGGGACCAAGGCCAAGCTCGCCGAGCAGGCGGCGGGCTGGGTCAAGCCGCTGGTCTCCCAGGCTGGCGGCATCATCAACGGCGACATCGAATTCGATCCGGAACCGGTGTCGGAAGTCGACGAGGTCGACGCCGTCGACGCCATCATGGCGAGCTTCTAACATCGCAGGGCGCTGCGCGCGCGGTCTTCACGTTACAGTGCAGACCACCTCTGGAGCCGCCCTGAGCCATGACCGCCCCACCTCCGCCCCGCCATCCCCAGCTCGCCGTCAGCGCCGCGATCTTCCGCGACGGCCAGATCCTGCTGGTGCGCCGCGCCCGCTCGCCCGCCAAGGGCGTCTACACCCTGCCCGGCGGACGGGTCGAGTTCGGCGAGAGCCTGCACACAGCGCTCACGCGCGAGGTGATGGAGGAGACCGGGCTTTCGATCGCCATCATCGGCCTGGCCGGCTGGCGCGAGGTGCTGCCGGCGGACGGCGGCGGCGGCCATTACCTGATCCTGCCATTTGCCGCGCGCTGGCAGGCCGGCATCCCCCAGCTCAACGAGGAGCTCGACGACGCCCAGTGGCGCGCGCCCGATGCGCTCGACGGCCTCCAGCTGACCGACGGCCTGCCCGGGATCATCGCCGCCGCCCGGGCGCTGCTGTAACCGGCTTCCAGCCAGCCGCCTTGCGTCCGCCGTCCGGCGCGGGCATATGACGGGCGTGTTTTCGATCGCCGCAAAGCGCCTCCTGGCCATCCTCATGCTCGTCACGGCGTGCGCCGCCCCTGTGCGCGCGCAGGACGCGGCCGCGCCGTTCGATGGCGATCTGCAGCGGCTGTCGGAGATCCTCGGCACCCTGCACTACCTCCGCGGCATCTGCGGCAGCAACGAGGGCGCCAAATGGCGCAATCAGATGCAGGCGCTGATCGATGCCGAGACCCCCTCGGGCGAGCGCCGCGCCCGCATGATCGCCGGCTTCAACCGCGGCTATAACGGCTTCCAGCAGACCTACCGGACCTGCACCCCGGCGGCGCTGGTCGCGATCCGCCGCTACATCGACGAGGGCTCGAAGATCTCGCGCGACCTCACGGCGCGCTACGCCAATTGACGGGCCGCACTTATCCCCGTTTGTGTTAACCTTGTTAACCTATCCTAAAGAACTGGCCTAGGCGTTCTCGCCTCGCGTGCTAATGCTTACGGGTCCGGCGCACCCGCGTTCGGATTTCCTTGCCCCTCGCGGCTCCGCCAGACTGAATTCAATGAGCTTTCCCGTCACATTCAGCGCCTATCCCGACGTGCTGCCCGATCACGAGCAGAAGCAGGCTGCGCTCAGCTACCTCAACGAAGCCTGGGCGGAAGCGCGCCACGACGGCGTCGACGGCGACTGCCTGGCGCAGGCCAGCCTGTTCGCGGCGCTCGCCGAACTCGTGACGACCTATGGCGAGGATGCCGTGGCAACCTTCGTCGAAGGCTTCCCCGAGCGCATCCGCAACGGCGAATTCTCGCTGTCCCGGGCCACGCAGTAGCACTCACGATTTCATCGCTTCGCGCTTAAGTCTCGTAGGGTGGGCAAAGGCGCGCCGCGCTGCCGATGCTACGCCGAACTGTCGCGCGCGCCGTGCCCACCATCGCGCCCCGCCTATGCCTCACGACGCGCGTCGCCGGCATCGGCGCTTCATCTGCACATCTGTCAAACAACGTAGGGACATGTTTCGTCGTCCTCGCGGCGCGATGCGTCCGAGCGATGACCGACGTTCGTCCCTCGATTAGTCGAGGGCGCAGGGAAGGCTGGGCGTCGGCTGACGCCCATGGCCCCCGTGCAGGCAAGAAGCACGGGGCAGGAACCACAGGTGCAGCCGGATGAGCCCAGCCTCCCCTGCGCGATGGGTTTAACGCTTATCTCGCGCTCTCCCTGGGAACCGGCTGTCTTGCCCCCATCACCCGCGCCGACGCTCTCGCATCATGCGCTGGCTTGACCTCGGCATCGGGAGGCCAGGACCACACGACTTCACGTCCGCATCGAGATCGTTCGTCCGCGCGGACAAAGCCACGCTGCAACCCGACACGTCCACCGCCTCCCCGCCTCGCGTCTCGTGACGACCGCGCGTACGCCCCTCTCGTTGAGGCGGGATGTGGGGAGGAGTGGCACGGATTCTGTAAAAAAGAAATACGAATTTTGCACCCGAAGGGCGCCGCGAACGCGATCGCATTGAGTCGACGTGAGATATTTCCGTTTCGGCGCAACCGTTTTGCGGAGTTGGCATGGCGGGGAGCGTCGCTGTCACCAGCAAAATCGCGCACTGATTTGCCCGACGGGCAGCCGGGGCGGCAAGCGCCGCCTTCCGTCGTCTCGTCAAAATGGACCGGAAGTACGATCGTCTTGAAGCGATGCAACCAATCGCTCTCGCCATTCCGGACGACGTTCAGCTATTATACCCACGCATAGCTGTACGCATTCGTCACAAATGCCGCCTTGGGGGCCGAGGACAATCTCCGCCACCTCGTCTTTGCGTTTCCCGCAAAACGAACAACGGGGACGCCTACGCTCCTCATAAAAGTCTGCAGTCGGTCTGAGCGACCTTCTGACCATTCTGCTGACGATGTAGAAGGTCACGATTGCGATCAGGATCGTAGCTGCCCACACAAACATTCTAACCGCTCAATTAAGACAAGTTGGCAAGTGAAGAATCCAAGAGGCCCGCCAAGCGCCTGCAAGGACAGTGCGGATTAGGCCTTCCTTTGCTCGTCGCTCATTCTAGGCCGCCGTTTTTCGTTAGCCTACTCTATGTCAGTTGAAACCACGCGGCCTTTCAGTCGTGCGACGGCGCTCAACTCCCCATAGAGCCTGCCGCACCCGTCCAGCTCACCATGCACAGTTTCCTCCCTTGGAGGCTTTCGGATGCCGACCGCCCGAATATGCCGCGCCGTCATTCATACGGCCCGCATCCGAAACCCTTCACGGAAGGCGAGGTTTATCTGTCGCCTATGTGCGAGCGCAGCAGACAGCCGGCTGCTCATCGACGGGGTCTCCGATCTGCCTCAGACGGCGCGTGGGTCGGTCGATGGCTCCGCTCGAACGAGGTATTCAATCTCGCCTCGCGTGACTCCGATATCCTCGAGTTCCAGGTCGCTCAGGTTGTCCAGCGTTGTTCGCAAAACCTGGCGGATGCGCCAGGCACAAAATGCATCAAAACAGTCCCTCAGAAAGTTTGGCGGACGCCGAACTGACGCCTGCGCCGAGACTGCAGTATGAGTCGTGCCCATCGCCATCTCCCGGGGTAAACCCGCAGGCGACCTTACACAGGCGAATCAGGTCTCGCTTGACACTGGGATTACATTACGCTGACCAGCGGCTAATCTTTCTATGATCCTGAGTGGCAAGAGACTGCAGCAAGCTTCTTTACGTATCCATCATGGGATTGATACATGGGCTCGTCATCGAACAGGTCGGTGTCGAACATGGCGTTGCGGGCTGCTCATTTGCGGGTCGAGGCCTGTCCGCATTCGAGCAATCAACTGACGTGAGGTTGATGATTTGCGCCGACATTCAATGAACGGCTGCACTGTTCAATGGCCTCTTCGTATTGGCGGAGGTGCAGGTGGGCAACGCAGAGAAGCCGGGCCGTGATGTTGCCGTACAACGCAACGAGATTTGTTCGGTCGCCGTCGAACTGATCGGACAAAATGTCGTGAGAGCTTTGAAGATCTGTCAGCGATACGGTGATCCGTACCCGATCTCCGTTGCGTCTCGTCGCCCCCCTTACAGCCCAGCGGATGCCGAGAACCGTTACGAATTGCTTCAGGTCGATCGGCCTATTTTTGTAAGTCGCGGCGGTCTCGTGTCGAATGACCAGCGCGCCGGATGTTCGTGCCATCTCAATCGTCAGTTCTCTTGTGACCTTGTCGGCAAATTCGTCCTGCTCTGGATCGCTGTCGAGGTTGGCGAAGGGCAGCACCACGATTGAGAGATGAGGCCTGATTTCCGGCACGGCGGCCCGTGCCTCTTTGATCTCTTTGGCTTCCCGAACTGGCTCGCTACGGAGCGAGCCCCAGACGCTCCAATAGCCGGAAAGGCCGCCAGCGATTGCGCCGACGGCAGCAACCGATGCCAGCGCAGCACCGGCAAGCTTGAGTGTACCTGTGAGGTGGCCCAGTGCGTAATGGGACGGGCGCTTGCCTGGCGCGTCGTCAGACGAAGCAGCAAGCAAGGCCGCTTCCATTTCGGCCGGGCCTGCAAGCCCCAGCCGTTCGGTAGAACAGACCATCGCGATCGCAGAGTGTCCATCCGCATCGAGCAAGGCGCCTACGAAGCGAAAGCCGCGACGTGGAAACGTCTTGATCAAACGTTGTTGTTCGCCGGAGTCGCCGATCGCTCGTCGGACGGCGTTTAGCCGAGTTGTCAGCGCAGCATCAGATACGATTCGACCATTCCAGATCGCGTTGATGAGATCATCTTTGCTGACCACCCTATCTCTTGAGCGAATCAAAAATTCGAGCAGATCGAGGACCTGCGGTGAAGTAGGCACAATACGACGTCCGCGCTGCAACTCACGCAGTTCGGTGTCCAATGCATAGTCCTCAAAGAAATAGCGCATGACCATTCCCTGAGCTTGCCCTAAATCGTCATGAGAGGCAGGCAGACACAGCGGGAGAATAAGCCTCAAGAGACGAGGCTGTAAACTGGCGCATGTGCACACAGTTGCCCTGAAGAGGTGTCCTGCCACTGGACGGAACAGCGCAGCTGTCGCGTTGACTCTCGAGCAAAGCGGCGTCGTCTAGGGAGACGAGCTGAAGAGTGTCATTTTAGTCGAGTTTCGACCGTTCGCGTCATACCCAGCCATGGGCACTTGCGAAGGTTGGGGCCAGCGCCGCAAGGTCAATGAGCGACGTGTGCGGCCTCGGTCGGTACGGTCTTGTCGCGGCGCGCGAAAACAAAGCGGGACGTTGCGGATACGTCCGCTTCGTCCTGACCTTCCTGACCGATGAGGATGAGCCCGGCTCCGCCATTGGCCACAGTTAGGATGATCGGTTCACCCGCCCAGGTCCTGATCGGCTCCATCGCAATGATGAGAAACTCCCCAATTGGCTGGTCCAAGTACTGAAGCCTGAGCTGAGGAGCGACTTCGGCGGGGGCGAGTTCAAAGCCAAATCGTTGCGCATGCTCATAGATTTCTCGCAGCGATGCCGTCTCGCTCTTGAAGCCCAGTTCGGTCGCCGACATACGGAAAAGCTCTATCGTCATTTTCCGGTTGCTGACGGTAAAGGCTGGCCGAGCGAGGACCTCTGCAGCCGAGTTCCCGATGCCGCACCCCATGGCGTCCATCGCGTTGAGAAGGGTCGTCGTGTCCCTGAAGGTTCCTAAGGTGATCGTCTTCCATACTGGGCGAGCAGCGGAGCGGCCGACTTCGATTTCCGCGCCGGTAGCCAGCGGAGCCGTCTTCCCGGCCAGATGAGCCCGCAGCACATCCTGGGCGCTACAGCCAGCTGTGGCCTCGTATGAGGAGGCGAGAATGCATGCGCTTGTTAATAAAAGAAAGACAAGCGCACCGCCGCATCCCGTCGAACGATATGGCCTCCCGTTCTTTTGCTGCGAGGCCACGTCGTCGATCTCGCCCCGAGTCGTCCGGATATCCTTGAGCTCCGACTCGCTGAAACCGCGAAGATCTTCTCGATCCATTTGACATTCGCGCCGTTTGGCAGGTGCACTCCACAACCGCTCGACGAGAATGGCCAATCCCCGCCTCGGCGTCCGCCTGCTGCTGTAGGTCATGCTGATCATGGGTCCTCGCCGGCCGTTGTCACCTGCGAGGGCAGACTGGCAGATGCTGGTCGAAGACGCTTGACGCCCGGCTTACATTTTCCTTACCGACCGCTTATTGTTCCATGATGAACAGGTCGCCTCCGGCGAGCCCGAGGACAGGCTCCGGCGAACGATCCAGTACGCCGTGACACGTCGGTTCAATATCGTCTGCTGCGGAGTACTGGATGCTCCGCCTCCGCGGAGCATGACAACGGTGGGGACGGCGAACGTTCCACTCGGAACGATCGCGAGTTCTAAGGAAACGCTCGTTTAGAAATGATAGTTCACGCCGGTGGTAACTGCGTGGATCGTGTCCGTGACCCTGAGCCCGTTTACGAACAGGTTGGTGGCCGGGTCGAACACGGTCACGCTATGGGTGCCAAAATCGGAGTAGTTGTATTCGAACGTTGCCGACCAGTTCGGTGCGAACGCCCATTCCAGGCCGCTACCAACCGTCCAGCCCACCCGGGTCCTGGTCGGGCTGCTGAGATTGGCTGGGACGCCGAAGCCGGGAATCGTGAAGGTTTCGGTGTTGCTTTCACGGGTCCAGGCCGGGCCGCCCCTGACGAAAACCAGCCAGCGATCCGCGACGCTGTAGCCGAGGCGCGCGGTGGCGGATGCCAGGAAGTCGTTGCGGGTGGTGAACTGCAATGGGGTCCTTGCACCATTGGCGAAGTTGATCGCCGTGCCCGTTCGGGTGCTCCTGAGGCCGAGCCAAGACGCGCGCACTTCGGCGCCAGCGACCCAGCCCGGCGAGAACTCATAGTCACAGCCGACCTGCCCGCCGCCGATGAAGCTGCTCGAACCGTAGTTGGGCGAGCTGCCCATCGCGTCACCGACACGGTCGTTGCTGAAGGCGCCGCCGAGATGTCCGCCGATGTGGCAGCCGCTCCAGGAGAACTGGATCGGCGGCGCAGAACTCATGGCTGGCGCTTTCACCGGCAGATCGGCAGCGAATGCGGGAGCCACGGCAGTTATGAACGCCACGAGGCTGGCGGCAGAGAGGATACGCATCATCACATCATTCCATCTGCGGGCGAGGCGACGCAGAGGTGTTAGCACGTTGCCGATACAACTTGCGTATCCGCACGATCACAGCGGTTCCAGGCAATTGCGGCAAAATGCGACTTCGGGACGGCGAAAGATCAATCCATGTGGAAGAGATGAATGAGGCGATCGAGGCGAGACAGATCAACGCGCGCCTCTGCCGAGCCTCGACATCGTCAGCCTGGAGCGCACGTCGTTCAGCTGATTTCGATCCGATCCTCATCGTCTTGCAGCGACTCGAAGCGGCTCTTGAGTGTCTCGAACGTGTGCCGGACGATCAGCAAGCTGCCGTCGAGATGCGCGTTGCGCTTGTCGATGCGGCGCCACGCTTCGTCGTCCGGGCACGTAAGACGATAGAGCCGCACGGCCGCTCCCGACGCCGCGGCAGTCGCCCTCGTCTCGTCGCGATCGCGTCGTGTCCAGAAGCCGCAATCGAGCACGACATCCAGGCCGAGTTCGACACACCTCGTCCATTGCGCGTCCAGCAGCTTCGATACCCTCTGATGAAACTCGGCGAACTGATCCACGGGCGGATCATCGCCATACAAGCGCGTCATCCACTCGTCGTGGCTGAAGCGGATGGCCGGTAGCTCCTGCTCCAGGCGGCGCGCAAAGGTCGTCTTTCCGGCACCGAGATAGCCGTGGATCAGGTGTGCGGTGGCCATTCTGCTGTCCCCTGTCGCGTTCGGAGGGACGGACCGGCCGGAAGGGTCGTCAGCCGATGGCAGACGGACCGGGGCGACCTTGTCATTCGTACTGCTGAAATCAGAGACGTCGACCGCCGACCCGCCTCGCGCGACGACCGCACACGCGCCCCCCTCGTTGAGGCGGGATGCTTGGAGCGGGGAACGGCTCCGCGTCGTCCGTCAGCCGCCGGGACCGTCCTTCATGATGTAGCCCATCAGGTCGTCGACGTTGTGCTCCAGGTCCATGATGATGTTCTTGACGACGTCGCCGATCGAGATCACGCCCACGACCTTGCCGGCGTCCAACACCGGCAGATGGCGAAAGCCGCGCTGCGACATCAGGGCCATGCAGCTGTCGAGGCGGTGGTCCGGCTTCACTGTCACCGGATTGGCCGTCATCACCTGGCTCACCGGCGTCTGCTTCGCATCGAGCCCGGGCAGCAGCACCTTGATGGCGCAGTCGCCCTGCGTGACGATGCCGACCAGCACGCCGTCGTCGATGACCAGCACCGAGCGGACCCGGTTGTCGCGCATCTGGCGCAAGGCGTCGACGACCATGTCGCCGGACCGAACATGGATCACGGCGCCGCTCTTCTGGGCCAGCCCGCTTCTTACTGTGGTCATCGATGTCCCCCCGTGGGCCCCGTCCTGCCCCGCCTTGATGGTCTGCGGGGCAGGATAGTCGAAATTACCGGCCTCGTCAGCACCGCTGCGACGGCCTGCGCCGGCCCGTGAGCGGAACCATCGGGCGCCCGGCGGGAGCCGTGATGCCAACTCCGCGTCATTGCGAGCGCAGCGACCTGACCGCCGTAGCTTATTGAGTGAAGGCGGGAGCAAATCCAGGGCCGAGCAAGGACTCTGGATTGCTTCGCTGCGCTCGCAATGACGGCGGTGATACCGGCCTCGATCCGTTGAAGGCGGCGTCGGCGGCGGCGGACCGCCGAATGGCAGTCGCCGGCAGCCCCGCCAGCTCGCGTTCGAAACCCTTCACCATGTCCAGGCTTCTGACGGGAATGAACATGCGCCTTTAACGAAATCGGGGAACAATCGGTGGCTGAGCTTCACCTCGCTGACCAAGGTACCTTTTCGATACCGCGTCGCGAGCGGGTCACTGCCGAACCGAAATCCGAAATGCCCTCCCAGAAGGGCAGACCGGGCCTGCAACTGTCGCGCGAAAGTTTCACTTAAGGAAACGTTAAGGAAAGATCGGGGATTTCTGATGATTGCGCCGGAAGAAGAGAGGATGCTGAAGACGCTCTTGGTTGAGATGTTCGGAAACATCAGCAGCATGCGGCGGGAGCTCGCCGCTCTCCAAGGCGACAAGGGCAGCTTCGCGTCGATGACCGACACCCTCGACGCGATCGTGGAAAATACCGAAGTAGCCGGCAACACGATCCTCGAAAGCATGGAGGCGATCAGCACCAGCGTCGGGAAGTTGCAGGGCGTCAAGGACCCGACGACCGTGGCGGTCTGCGACGAGATCGTCGACAGCACCAACAAGGTGTTCGAGGCTTGCGCGTTCCAGGACCTCACCGGGCAGCGCATCACGCGCGTGGTCAAGTCGCTCAAGTTCATGGAGGAGCACATCAACCGGCTCGTCCGCATCTGGGGCAAGGATGAGCTGGCGCGGATGGCCGCCGAGCTTGCCGCTCCCTCCGCCGCGCCAAGCCTGCTGAACGGGCCGCAGCGCACGGGCGTGGCGATTTCCCAGGACGACATCGACAAGCTGTTCGGGTGAGCTATGGCCACGTCGCCCTTGCGTGAAACCGGATCTCGCCATGCTCACTCGAGTGATGAGGTCTGCGCGTGAATGCGCCCTCTCCCCTTGTGGGAGAGGGCATGTAGGACAGACCGGCAATCTCGGTTGGGTGAGGGGTATCTCTCCACAAGCGCCGCGCGCGGAGAGATACCCCTCACCCAACCGTGTATATGGATGAGCCGTACATGCCCTCTCCCACAAGGGGAGAGGGCGCTGCATCTAGCAGCCTCATAACGGCGCAAACTAACACGCAGCGCCTTACGGCCGCAGCGTCTCCATGAACCGCACCGGCTCGCCCGTCGCCGGCGTCAGCAACTCGCCCTGCCACATCACGCGCTGGCCACGCACGAAGGTGCCGACCGGCCAGCCCGTCACGCGGACGCCGTCATAGGGCGTCCAGCCGGCTTTCGAGGCGACCCATTGGTTGGTGATGGTCTCGCTGCGCTTGAGGTCGACGATCGTCAGATCGGCGTCGTAGCCGACGGCGATGCGGCCTTTGCGGGAGATGTTGTAGATGCGGGCCGGGCCGGCGCTGGTGAGGTCGACGAAACGCTGCAGCGACAGACGGCCGGCGTTGACGTGGTCGAGCATGATCGGCACCAGCGTCTGCACGCCGGTCATGCCGGAGGGCGAGGCCGGATAGGTCTTGGCCTTCTCTTCCGCGGTGTGCGGGGCGTGGTCGGAGCCGAGGATGTCGACAATGCCTTGGTGCACGCCCCACCAGATCACGTCGCGATGGTCGACCGAGCGCACCGGCGGATTCATCTGCGCGTAGGTGCCGAGACGCTCGTAGCACTCGGGCGCAGCAAGCGTGAGATGATGCGGCGTGGCCTCGACGGTCGCGACGTCCTTGTGGTCGCGCAGATACACGATCTCTTCCTTGGTCGAGATGTGCAGCACGTGGATGCGCTTGCCGGTCTCGTGCGCGAGATTGACGAGACGTTGCGTGGCGCGCAGCGCCGCCTCCTCGTCGCGCCACACCGGGTGCGAGCGCGGGTCGTTCTCGATGCGCAAATTCTTGCGCTCGTTGAGGCGGTACTCGTCCTCGGCGTGGAACGCGGCGCGACGGCGGATCACCTGGAAGATGCGGCGCAGCGAGTCGTCGTCCTCGACCAGCAGCGAGCCGGTGGAGGAGCCGACGAACACTTTCACGCCGGCGCAGCCCTCGGCGCGCTCCAGCACCGGCAGCTGATCGACATTCTCGCGGGTGCCGCCGATGAAGAAGGCGAAGTCGCAATGCATGCGATGCCGGCCGGCTTCGACCTTGGCGGTGAACGCCTCCGCGGTGACCGTCAGCGGATTGGTGTTGGGCATCTCGAACACGGCGGTGACGCCGCCCATCACGGCGCTGCGTGAGCCGGTTTCGAGATCCTCCTTGTGGGTCAGGCCGGGCTCGCGGAAATGCACCTGGGTGTCGATCACGCCGGGCAGCACGTGCAGGCCCTTGCAGTCGATGATCTCGGCCGCCGACGCGTTGCCGAGATCGCCGATCTCCATGATGCGTCCCGCCGTGATGCCGATGTCGCGGACACTCTCGCCGTCCTGATTGACCACGGTGCCGGATTTCAGAATGACGTCGAAACGCTGATACATGAACCCCTCATAGGATTTCATTCTCTCGATCCCCCCAAGGCAGTTCGATCATGCTGTGCGCCTGCCCATTTGCTGGCCGTTTGGCAGGTGCGCGTCTCGATCTTTAGAATGAAGCCACCGCAGTGCAGTGTTTCAGCCTTGTGGTTTATGCCAGCGCGGCATACGTTTCGGTGCGGCCTGTCGCAAGAGGTTTTTCGAATGAAGGCGACGTTTCTCGACGACCGGGGCGTGGTCCAGGTCAGCGGCGACGATGCACGCAAGTTCCTCAACGGTCTCTTCACCACGGATGTCGGCAAGCTCCATCCGGGCGAGGCCCGGTTTGGCGCATTGCTGACGCCGCAGGGCAAGATCATCATTGATTTCCTGGTGACCCAGGTACCCGCGAGCGAAGGCGGCGAGCGCTTCCTGCTCGACTGTCCACGCGCGCTGGCGCAGGCGCTCACCGACAAGCTCAACGTCTACAAGCTCAGGGCAAAGGTTGGGATCGCCAACCTGTCGGATCAGCTCGGCGTGATCGCGATCTGGGGCGGTGCTGTCGCTGCCGCGCCCGAATCGTCGTTCGTCGATCCGCGCCACGGCGAGCTCGGCCGGCGCGTCATCGCGCCGCAGGCTGAGCTCGGCAGCATCGCCGCGCAGGCCGGCGCCGAGGTCGTCGGCGCGGACGCCTATGAGGCGCATCGCATCGGCTGCAGCGTGCCGCGCGGCGGGCTCGACTTCATGTATGGCGACGCCTTTCCGCACGAGACCAACATGGACCTGCTGCACGGCGTCGACATCGGCAAGGGCTGCTATGTCGGCCAGGAGGTCGTCAGCCGCATGCACCACCGCGGCACCACGCGCACGCGCGCGGCGCAGGTGCTGCTCGACGGCCCGGGCCCGGAGCCGGGCACGCCGATCACCGCCGGCGACAAGAGCGTCGGCACGATGGGCTCGGCCGCGCAGCAGAAGGGCATCGCCCTGCTGCGCATCGACCGCACCACGGAAGCGATCGAGGCCGGCACGCCGCTCACCGCGGGCGGGCTGACCCTGCGCATCGCCGATCCCGATGCGCTGCGGGGCACACCGAAGCAGACGGTCGCCTGAGCTGTCAGCATGGGTCGCGCCGCTGTCGTCCATCCCGATGGTCTGACGCGCTGCCCCTGGCCGGGCAGCGATCCGCTCTACGTCGCCTATCACGACACCGAATGGGGCGTGCCGGAATATGACGATCGCGCACTCTATGAGAAGCTGATCCTCGACGGCTTCCAGGCCGGGCTGTCGTGGATCACGATCCTGCGCAAGCGCGACAATTTCCGCCGCGCCTTCGATGATTTCCAGCCGGACAAGATCGCGCGCTATTCCGACAAGAAGATCCACGCGCTGATGAACGATGCCGGCATCGTCCGCAACCGCGCCAAGATCGAAGGCACCATTCTCAGTGCGAAATCCTGGCTCGACATCCAGGACAAGGGCCCCGGCTTCTCGAAACTGCTGTGGGACTTCATGGACGGCGCGCCCAAGGTGAATGCGTTCAAGACCACCGCGAGCGTGCCGGCCTCGACACCATTGTCGATCAAGGTCTCCAAGGAGCTGGCCTCGCGCGGCTTCAAGTTCGTGGGGCCCACGATCGTCTACGCCTTCATGCAGGCGACGGGAATGGTCAACGACCATCTCGTCACCTGCTTCTGCCACCAGACCTGCAGCGGCAAGCGCCGCGCCCCGCGCCTCAAGCCACCCAAATGACGAGCGACAAGCCCGCGAGCGGGCAGGACCGCGTCTGGCAGCGCATGCTGTCGGGACGGCGGCTGAACCTCATCGATCCCTCGCCGCTCGATGTCGAGATCGCCGACATCGCGCACGGCCTGTCACGCGTGGCGCGCTGGAACGGCCAGACGTCGGGCGCGCACATCTTCTCGGTGGCGCAGCACACGCTGCTGGTCGAGACGGTGATGCGTGCGAAGAAACCCAACATCGATGCGCGGCTGCGGCTCGCGGCGCTGCTGCACGATGCGCCGGAATATGTGATCGGCGACATGATCTCGCCGTTCAAGGCGGTGCTCGGCGGCAGCTACAAATCGGTCGAGAAGCGGCTGCTCGGCGCGATCCACATCCGCTTCGGCCTGCCGGCCGAGCTCGCGCCTGAGATCGAGCGCCAGATCAAGGCGGCGGATCGCGGCTCGGCCTATCTCGAGGCGACCCGGCTCGCCGGCTTCTCCGAAAGCGAGGCGAAGCGGCTGTTCGGCCGCGACCCCGGCCTGCCCGAGGCCACCGTCACCGACTATCTGACGCCGTGGAGCGCCGCCAAGGCGGAGAAGCGGTTCCTGACGCGGTTCAACCTGGTGCTGGGGTCGTGCTGAGATGCCGCTGACGCCGGACGAGCGCCGCAATGACCGGCTGAGGTTGGCGGCAAATTGGATGAATACGCTGGCGACCGCGATCGTCACGGCCGGAACATTCGTGCCGCTGGCCCAGTTCGTCTACGGGGTGCTGCCGCCGGGGACCCCTGCCACGCTGATTTACGGCTCCGGCGTGGTTTGCATTGTCACCGGAGTGCTCATACATTTGCTGGGTCAGTGGATCCTGGGAGGTCTTCGATGACCACGCACCAGCTCGTTGCCCTGAGCTTTCCGCTCCTGACCGCCCTGGCCGTCGCCATGGTGGCCCTGCTCGTGCGCCGTCCCTGGGCCGAGAAGCCCGTCGAGGTCTCGTCCGCCAGCCGCGAGCGTGTGCTCGATCACCTCGAGCGGCTGAACGCCGAGATCGAAGGCAAGGCGCATCTGGTCCGCCAGGAGCTGCGGCAGCTCAAGAACACGCGCTGACGGCGCACCGCGTCCGCTGGGCCGTGGGCGCACGTATGCGCCAGCCCGGCCTCCAGCGGCGAAAACACGCTTTGCCCGTGTGCCGCCGTTCGTATAATGGGGCGTCCAAAGGCTCTCCATGATCCACGTCTGCTCACTCGCCGCCCTGCCCGAGACCGTGCGCCTGACCGGCGCCAGCCATGTGCTGACCATCATGGCCAATGTCGAGCAGGTGCAGCGGCCGGAAACCATCCGGCCCGAGAACCATCTGCGGGTGTCGGTCGACGACATCACCGAGCAGCTCCCGGGTTTCATGGCGCCGGGCGAGGGTCATGTCACCCAGGTGCTGGACTTCGTGCGCGGCTGGGACCGCGCGGCGCCGCTGGTGATCCATTGCTATGCCGGCATCAGCCGCTCCACCGCCAGCGCCTTCGCCGCCGCCTGCGCGCTCAATCCGCACCGCGACGAGCTCGACATCGCCTGGGCGATCCGCGAGGCGTCGCCGATCGCCTCGCCCAACCGCCTGATCGTCAGCCTCGCCGACCGCGCGCTGGGCCGCCAGGGGCGCATGGTGCGCGCGCTCGATGCGATCGGCCCTGGCGCGATGATGGTCGACAGCCAGCCGTTCCGGATCGATCTGGACTGAGCTCCATACGGTCATTCCAGGCCACAATCTGCAATCCGGGTACCGGCAAGTAGCGCCATACCTGCGCGGCTTGAACTTCCCTTCTCCGGTTTGACACTCAAGGAACTGCAGCCATCGTGACGGCCCGTGCGTGCCGTCCACCGATTCGCTGCGCACGTCACAGGGGCCGCAAGGCCCCTGTTCCCTCCCCGATGACGCCGGCGGCGGCATCGAAGTCAGGACTGCTTCCTTTGATGTTCGACTGGCCCCTGGACTGGATCGCCCTCCTGGCCGCGCTCGCGGCGCTCGTCATGGCCCGGCGGAGCTCCGTTCGGCTGACCGACATCGAGGCCAGGCTCACCAGGCTGGAGATCGCCCGCCCTGTCGCAGCGCCCCAGGTGGCGGCCGCACCGCCGCTGAGCCCGTTCCAGGAGCCCGCCGCGGCCGCGCCGATGCCGCCGCCCTTGCCCGACGTCGCCGAGCCCGCCCTGCAGCAAGCCGATCTCGCGGCCGACGCGCCGGCCGCCGATCAGCCGCCGTTCGTGCCGCCGCTGCCGCAGCCCGCGGCCGGCTTCGAGGAGACGATCGGCACCCGCTGGGTGGTGTGGATCGGCGGGCTGACGCTCGCGCTCGGCGGCTTCTTCATGGTGCGCTACTCGATCGAGGCCGGCCTGGTCGGCCCCGAGGTCCGCGTCGCGCTCGGCGCGCTGTTCGCCGCCGCGCTGCTGGCGGCGGGCGAATGGAGCCGGCGCAAGGAGAGTATCTCGCAGATCGCGGCGCTGCCGATCGCCAACATCCCGGCGATCCTCACCGCGGCCGGAACGGCAGTCGCCTTCGCCACGATCTACGCTGCCTATGCGCTGTATGAGTTCCTCCCGCCCGCGATCGCCTTCGTGCTGCTCGGAATCGTGGCGCTGGGCACGCTAGCGGCGGCGCTGCTGCATGGCCCGGCGCTGGCCGGGCTCGGTCTCGTCGCGGCGTTCACGACACCCGTGCTGGTCTCGACTGGGCAGCCGAACTACTGGGCGCTCTACATCTATCTCGACATCGTCACGGCGGCCGCGTTCGCGCTGGCGCGCGTGCGGCTGTGGCGCTGGCTGGCGATGACCACGATCGGGCTGTCGTTCCTGTGGACCCTGCCCGGCCTCGACATGGCCGTCGAGGCGGTCGCGCCGCACGTCTTCCACGTCGTCACGGGCTTCGCGCTGGCTGCGCTGATCGTGGTCTGCGGCTTCATGTTCGGGCCTGCAGCCGACAACGACGAGGTCGAGCCGATCTCGTCGGTGGGGCTCGCCGTCTATCTGCTCGGCGCGATGCTCGTCGTGCTCGCGAGCTTCCATGACGGCCTGGCGCTGATCGGCTTCACCCTGCTGGTTGCCGCGACGCTCGCGGTCGCCTGGCGCGCGCCGAGCGCGGCCGGCGCGGTCGCGGCTGCGGCGGGCACCGTGTTCGTCGTGTTCGCCGAATGGGCGCTGCGCGACAATCCGGACCTGCTGGTGCTGCCCGGCGGCGCGCTGCCCGGCATGGGCCCGAACCCGCTCGGCGCATCGGTCACGTCGCATCTTGTAACGGCGGCGATCTTCGCACTCGGCTTCGGCG
The DNA here is from genome assembly GCF_051167655.1 of Bradyrhizobium sp. HKCCYLS2038. NCBI lineage: Bacteria > Pseudomonadati > Pseudomonadota > Alphaproteobacteria > Hyphomicrobiales > Nitrobacteraceae > Bradyrhizobium > Bradyrhizobium sp. HKCCYLS2038. The sequence goes on from NZ_JBNPTM010000007.1 coordinate 21,090, forward strand.
GCGCCGGCTTCCTGGCGCAGGGACGTTCGGAGAACGCGGTCGTGCCGGTGGTGTGGTCGGCGACCGGCGTGTTCACGCCATTGGCGCTGCTGGTCGCGCTGTATGCGCGCATCGCTCATCTCGACCGCTCGATCCCGTTCGCCATCATCGCCGTCGTGCTTGCCGCCGCATTCGCGGCCGCCACCGAAGCGCTGACGCGGCGCGAGGAGCGTCCCGGGCTCGGCGCCGCGATCGCGCTGTTCGCGACAGGCACGCTGGGCGCGCTGGCGCTGGCACTGACCTTCGCATTGGAGAAGGGCTGGCTCACGATCGCGCTGGCGCTGATGTCGCTCGGCACCGCCTGGATCTTCCAGAGCCGGCCGATCCCGTTCCTGCGCACGCTCGCCGCTGTCTTCGCCGGGCTCGTGGTGTTCAGGATCGGCTACGATCCGCGCATCGTCGGCGCCGATGTCGGCACCACGCCGATCGTCAACTGGCTGCTGTGGGGCTATGGCGTGCCGGCGGTCTCGTTCTGGGGCGCGAGCTATCTGATGCGCCGCCATGGCGACGATGCGCCGTTGCGCGCGGTCGAGGCCGCCGCGATCCTGTTTACGACCCTGCTGGCGTTCCTGGAGATCCGCCACGCCGTCAATGACGGCGACATGCTGGCGGTGCCCTCGCTCGCCGAAGTGGGACTCGACGTCTGCGTCGCGCTGGCGCTGGCGATCGGCCTGGAGCGGCTGCGCGAGCGCAGCGGCAGCATCGTGCACGACATCGGCGCCGTGCTCCTCACCGGCATCGCTGGCGGCGCGACCGTGCTCGGGCTCCTGCTGTTCGAGAACCCGATGATCTCGGACGTCGCGATCAAGGGCGGCATCCTCAACATCCTGATCCTCGCCTACGCCTTCCCCGCTGTGCTGATGCTGCTGTTGTCCTACGCCGTCGCCGGCCGCCGCCCGCCCGCCTACGGCAACACGCTTGCCGCCGGCGCACTGGTGCTGGCGCTGTCCTATGTGAGCCTGGAGATCCGCCGCATCTATCACGGCCCCAACCTGATGAGCGGCGTCACCAGTGCGGCCGAGCAATACACCTATTCGCTCGCCTGGCTGGCCTTTGGCGTGGTGCTGCTCGGCATCGGCGTCATCGTGTCGTCGCAGCGCGCCCGCCTTGCCTCGGCGATCGTGATCGCGCTGACGATCCTGAAGGCCTTCCTGGTCGACATGTCGGCGCTCACCGGGGTGTGGCGCGCGCTGTCCTTCATCGGCCTCGGCCTGGTGCTGGTCGCGATCGGATGGCTGTACCAGAAGGTGCTGTTCCGGCGGCAGCAACAGGCGCCGCCGGCTCAGCCCGTGGGTTGAGCGTTACGCCGCGCGGACCGACTGCAGGAACGAGGCGACCTCGCGCTTGAGCCGGTCGCTGTCGGTGGCCAGCGACTTCGCGGCATCGAGGACGTGAGTGGAGGCCTGGCCGGTCTCCGCCGCGCCGCGCTGCACGTCGGCGACGTTGGACGACACCTGCTGGGTGCCATGCGAGGCCTGCTGGACGTTGCGGGCGATCTCCTGCGTCGCGGCGCCCTGCTCCTCCACGGCGGCTGCGATGGCCGACGAGATTTCCGATAGCTTCTCGATGGTGCCGGAGATGTCGCGGATGGCGCCGACCGATTCCTGCGTCGCGGCCTGGATGCTGCCGATCTGCTGGCCGATCTCGCCGGTTGCTTTCGCGGTCTGCTCGGCCAGCGCCTTGACCTCGGAGGCGACCACCGCGAAGCCGCGGCCGGCCTCGCCCGCCCGCGCCGCCTCGATGGTAGCGTTCAGCGCGAGCAGGTTGGTCTGGCCGGCGATCGAGTTGATCAGCTCGACGACGTCACCGATGCGCGCCGCGGCCTTCGACAGCTCGCCGACACGATCATTGGTCTGGCGCGCCTGCGACACGGCCTCGTGCGCCATGCGCGCCGATTCCTGCACCTGGCGGCTGATCTCGGTGATCGACGACGACAGCTCCTCGGTGGCGGAGGCGACCGACTGCACGTTGGTCGACGCCTTTTCGGACGCGGATGCGACCTGGGTCGAGATCTCCTGCGAGCGCGTTGCGGTCGACGACAGTGCGTCGGCCGAATGCTCGAGCTCGGTCGAGGCCGACGACACCGTCTGCACGATCTCGCCGATCGTATTCTCGAACTGGCGGGTGATGTTGTCGACGCGGCGGCCACGCTCGATCTTGGCCTCGGCATCGGCAGCGGCGCGCGCGTCAGCCTCCTTCTTGGCGATCAGCGCTTCCTTGAACACCTGCAGCGTGTCGGCCATTGCGCCCATCTCTGTCGCCTCGCCGCGGTGAGGCACCTCGGCCGAGAGATCGCCCTCGCCCAGCGCCTGCATCGGCTTGATGATCGAGGCGATGCCGGAAGAGACGTCGTGGACGAGGTAGAAGCCGACGGTGACGCCGGCCGCGACGGCCGCGAGAATGATCGAGGTCACGACCCAGAAGGCGCTGCTGTAGCCATCGGCTGCATCGCGCGTCGCGGAGTCAGCTCCCTTGTCGTTGAAGTCGATCGCCTTCGTCAGGATATCTTCCGACGCCGTCGCGGCAAGGTTCGCCGGCTTGAACAGGCCCTCGATGTCGTCAGGCAGGCGTCCGACGTTCTTGCGCGAGACGTCCAGCACCTTCTCGGCCTCGCCCGTGTACTTGTCCCAGGCGCGCGTCCACGTTTCGTAGATGCTGCGCTCCTCGGGGCTCGAGATCAGCGGCTGATAGGCCTGGATGTCCTTCTTGATCTTGGCGAACGTATCGCTCATGCGCTTGTCGGCATTCGTCTTCGCCTCCGCCGACAGCGCCATCACGTGGGCGCGCAGCGTGAGCCGATAGACGTTGATGTCCGCGCGCAATGCGCCGAGAACGCGCACGCTCGGCAACCAGTTCGTCGCGATGTCGACGGTCCGCGCGTTGATGCCCTGCATGCTGCGCAGCGCCAGTACGCCCATGCCGGACATGATGATCAGCATGAATGCAATGACGGCGATGATCTTGAGGCGAATGGAAAGCTTGGACACGTCCGTTGATCCCCCGAGAGAAGCGTCTCGCACGACCAGTCGTGTCTTCCGGTGACCGCGACATTGCGGTCAGCGTCGGGTCCCTGCGAAACGAAAAAGCGGCACCTGCTGCGATGCATGGTGCCGCCTCGTGGGCAAATTTGGGTTAATGCGGAACTAAGTATTAGTACGGGTCGACGCTGGCGCCCGCCTCAGGCCACCCGAACCGACTGCAGGAACGAGGCGACCTCCCGCTTCAGCCGGTCGCTGTCTGTGGCCAGCGATTGGGCTGCCTGAAGAACATGCGCCGACGCCTGACCCGTCTCCGACGCGCCGCGCTGCACGTCGACGACGTTCGACGAGACCTCCTGCGTGCCCTGCGAGGCCTGCTGGACGTTGCGCGAGATCTCCTGCGTCGCCGCGCCTTGCTCCTCCACCGCCGCAGCGATGGCCGACGAGATTTCCGACAGTTTCTCGATGGTCGACGAGATCGCCTTGATGGCGCCGACCGATTCCTGCGTCGCGGCCTGGATGCCGGAGACCTGCTGACCGATCTCGTCGGTCGCCTTGGCGGTCTGCTCGGCCAGCGCCTTCACTTCCGATGCGACGACCGCGAAGCCGCGGCCGGCCTCGCCGGCGCGCGCCGCCTCGATGGTGGCGTTCAGGGCGAGCAGGTTGGTCTGCCCGGCGATGGTGTTGATCAGCTCGACGACGTCGCCGATGCGCGCGGCCGCCTTGGTCAGTTCGCCGACGCGATCATTGGTCATGCGCGCCTGCTCGACCGCCTCGTTGGCCATGCGGGCCGATTCCTGCACCTGACGGCTGATCTCGGTGATCGAGGAGGACAGCTCCTCCGTCGCAGAGGCGACGGACTGCACGTTGGTCGAGGCTTCCTCGGACGCGGCCGCGACATGGGTGGAGATCTCCTGCGAGCGCGTCGCGGTGGACGACAGCGCCCCGGCGGAATGCTCGAGCTCGGTCGAAGCCGACGACACCGTCTGCACGATCTCGCCGATCGTCGCCTCGAACTGGCGCGTGATGTCATCGACGCGCCGGCCACGCTCGATCTTGGCCTGGGCATCCCGGGCGGCGAGCTCGTCGGCCTCCTTCTTGGCGATCAGCGCTTCCTTGAACACCTGGAGCGTGTCGGCCATCGCGCCGATCTCGGTCGGCTCGCCGCGATGCGTCACCTCGGCGCTCAGGTCACCCTTGGCGAGCTCCTGCATCGGCCTGATGATCGAGGCGATGCCATGCGAGACGTTCTGCACCAGATAGAAGCCGACCACGATGCCGGCGACGATCACGGCAGCAATGATCGAGACGACCAGCCACAACGCACGCGAAAAACTGTCGGCAGCCTGCTTCGTCGCGATCTCGGCGCCCTTGTTGTTGAGCTCGATGCTCTGGATGAATTACTTGTCGGCGTCGCGTGCGATCGCGGCGGCCGACTTCTCCAGCAGTTCGGTCGCCTCCTTCGGAACGCGTCCGACGCTCTTGTTCGATTCGTCCATCACCTGCTTGATGGCGACGACGTATTTCTCCCAGGCCTGCACCCAGTTGTTGTAGATCGCGCGTTCCTCGGCCGACGTGATCATCGACTCGTACGCCTTGCGGTCCTTGTCGATCGCCGCGAGAACTCCGTTGACCCGCGTGCCGCCCGCCTGCTTGGCTTCGGCCGTGTCGGCCATCACATGCGCGCGCAACGCGATGCGCAGCAGGTTGATGTCGGCCCGCAACTCACCGACGGTGCGCACGCTGGGCAGCCAGTTGGTCGCGATATCGACCGTGCTTGCGTTGATGGAATGCATGCTGGTCACGGCGAGGACGCCGAGCCCGGACATGGTCACCAACATGAAGGCGATGACCGCAATGATCTTCGTGCGAATGGACATTTTTGACACCGGTCGACCCCAGATTGCTGTGCGGCTATGGCCGCTTTCTGCCGACGCTCGGGACGATCAGTCCGGGCGAGGGCAGCTGATCGGGGCCTTGAACGGACGTTCCCCGACAGGAACCATTTGCAGCTAAAGCAAACAAATATAGGTTAAGCTCGTGAGCCGTAGGAATACGGAGACGAACGCTGCTGAGGCGCCTCGTCTCGGCGATGGCCCTGCAGGAGACCGCATCGGTGCTCCCCGCCGGTCGCCCGGCGCAGCTCGGGCGAACTCGTTTCCAACGCCGGTTTGCGGCGGTCGCGACGTTCCCCGCCACAAGAACCCTGATCGCGCTTCGATCTCGAGCGAATGCCCGAGCAACCCTGCGGCCGAACGAAACCCGTCCAGGCCGCACTCTCGATCCGCCCGCTCAGCTGACGGCTTCCGACACCAGGCGGATCCGGAACACCGGCTGCTTGGCTTCGTCGAGCAGTTCCATCTGCCACTCTGTCCCCTGTTGAAGAGTGCGCGAGATGCCCCCGATGAGATCGGAACAGACGGCAGTCAGCTCATCCCAGGCAGATTCCTTGTTGGCGAACTCATACGGCTGATCAGCCGCGCCGGAATAACGGCCCTGGCTGATGCGGAAGAAGTACAGCGACATTATCGACCCTTTCTATTGGGCCACCCCCCTGGTCGCAAACTGCATCGCGAGTCGCTACCGAGGCATGAATTTGGGATGCCGTACGATTACGGCGCAATGACCGGTAGCGTGCGGTGAGCACGCAAAATATTGATCTATGTTAATCGGGAGCCGGTTTTTTATATCCGGTGAACTAACAACTAATCGGTCGAGCGGCGCAGCTCCGGCGCGGCATCCGTCTTCGCGCTTTCGGACTTGCCGCCGTCGCTCTTCGCGGATTCCGTGCGAACGGGCTCCACCTTGCTGCGCTCCACCCGCGGCGTCTCCACCCGGGCCGCCACCTCCGTCTGCGCCGGATCAAAGGCCGACACGGCAGCACGTGCGGTACGCGGCCGGGCCACCGCACGGGCCATCAGCATCGTTGCGCCGCCCTGGTGCTGAAAATCGCAATAGGCAAACGCGCCGAGGCCCGAGACCGAGCCACGGAAGCTGCGGTCATCCTTCTTGTCGAGATTGAAGCAGGGCTCGAACGGCATGCCCTTGATCGACGCGCAGACATTCTGGCCGCGGATCTGCAGCGTATTGCCCGGCAGACGAATATGACGAACCGGGCCGGAGCCGTTGAATTGCACCGCGCCGGTCGCGCCCATGTCATCGAGAAGCCGGCCCGCGCCGCGGGTGCCGTCAACACAGGTGAACGCGAACACCTTGCCGGCGACGAATTTGCGCGCCTCGTCGGCCGTCATCGATCCGGCAATCGCGGGAGCGACAACCGCGCCCGCCGTCAGGGTCCCCAACAAAAAACGCCCGAGCATGTATCAAACTCCACTTAACCCCACGCAGCGGGTAAGGCGGTATCTTTACCCCATGCTTACCATACCAACCATGGCAACAATGGAGCATCATGGTTTGAAAAGTCTGAAGATCCTCAGGATATTCTTACCACCGTGCGGCCGCGGACCTGGCCGGCGAGGATCTGCGGGCCCAGCGACGCCACCTGATCCAAAGCGATTTCGTGAGTGATTTCAGATAGTTTTGAGCGATCCAGGTCGGTCGCCAGACGCGCCCAGGCCGCCTTGCGGGTGGGCAGCGGGCACATCACCGAATCAATGCCGAGCAGGCTCACGCCGCGCAAGATGAACGGCGCGACCGATGACGGCAAATCCATGCCGGCAGCGAGGCCGCAGGCCGCGATCGCGCCACCATATTTCGCCATGGCGAGCAGGTTGGCGAGCGTGTTGGAGCCGACGCTGTCGATGCCGCCCGCCCAGCGCTCCTTGGCCAGCGGCTTGGCCGGCGCGGACAGCTCGTTGCGGTCGATGACCTCGGCGGCCCCGAGCGACTTGAGATAATCTGCCTCGGCGAGGCGTCCGGTCGAGGCGATCACGTGATAGCCGAGTTTGGCGAGCACGGCGGTCGCCACCGAGCCGACGCCACCGGCCGCGCCGGTCACCACCACCGGACCGCTGGCCGGCGTCAAACCGTGCTTCTCCAGGGCGAGCACCGCCAGCATGGCCGTGAAGCCGGCCGTGCCGATCGCCATCGCGTCACGGGCCGACAGGCCCTGGGGCAGTCCCACCAGCCAGTCGCCCTTGACCCGGGCCTTCTCGGCATAGGCGCCGAGATGGGTCTCGCCCATGCCCCAGCCGGTGCAGATCACGGCGTCGCCGGGCTTCCAGTGCGGGTGGCTCGATTGCTCGACCGTGCCGGCGAAATCGATGCCCGCGATCATCGGAAAGCGCCGGACCACCGGCGCCTTGCCGGTGAGCGCCAGCCCGTCCTTGTAGTTCAGGTCGGACCATTCGACCTTCACCGTGACGTCGCCGTCCATCAGCTCGGACTCGTCGAACTGGGTCAGCGCGGCGGTGGTTCCCTTGTCGGCCTTGTCGATCCGGATCGCCTTGAACGTTCCCACAGCGGCACTCCCTGCGCTCTCTTCGATGGAGCCCATGTTTAGCCGATCGGGTCGGCCACGCAACTCAGGTGGCGGGCACGGCGCGTGCCACCGGCTTCTCGACGATCGGCAGATTGATCAGCGCCGACAGCACGCCGAACAGGATCGAGAGCCACCAGATCGGCGTGTACGAGCCGTAGCGCTCGAACACGATGCCGCCGAGCCAGACGCCGAGGAAGCCGCCGACCTGATGGCTGACGAAGGCGAAGCCATACAGCGTGGCAAGCCAGCGGGTGCCGAACATGATCGCGACCAGCGACGAGGTCGGCGGCACGGTCGAGAGCCAGGCCAGCCCGGAGATGGCCCCGAACGCGATCGCGGTCGCCGGCGTCACCGGGAACGAGATGAAGGCGAGCGTCGCCAGCGCGCGGGTGAAGTAGATGAAGGACAGGATGTAGCGCTTCGGCAGGCGGCTCTGCAGCCAGCCGACGCTGAGCGAGCCGATGATGTTGAACAGGCCGATCACCGCGATCACCCAGCCGCCGGTCTGCGCCGACAGGCCGCGGTCGACCAGGAACGCGGGCAGATGCACGGTGATGAAGGCGAGCTGGAAGCCGCAGGTGAAGAAGCCCAGCACCAGCAGCACGTAGGAGCGGTGGCCGAACGCCTCCATCAGCGCCGTCGTGAACGACTGCTGTTCGGCCTCGGTCGGCTTGGCCTCGCTCGCCGGCGGCGTTGCGACCGCAAGTGACAGCGGCACGATGAACAGCATCAGCATCGCAAACACCATCAACGCGCTCTGCCAGCCGAACTGATCGATCAGCGCGACGCCGAACGGCGCAAACAGGAACTGGCCGAGCGAGCCGGCCGCCGTGCCGGCGCCGAGCGCCAGGCCGCGCCGCTCCGGCGGCAGCAGCTTGCTGAAGGCCGACAGGATGAGGTTGAACGAGCAGCCGGACAGGCCGAAGCCGACCAGCACGCCGGCCCCGATGTCGAGCTGCAGCGGGGTCGCCGCGTAGCGCATCATCAACAGCCCCCCGGCATAGAGCAGCGCGCCGACGCAGATCACGCGCATGACACCGAAACGGTCGGCAATGGCGCCCGCAAGCGGCTGGCCGAGACCCCAGAGCAGGTTCTGCACCGCGACCGCCAGCGCGAACACGTCGCGGCCCCAGGCGAATTCACGGCTCATGGGCTGGACGAAGAAGCCGAGGCTCGAGCGTGGCCCGAAGCTGAGCAGCGCAATGGCGCAGCCGCAGACGATGATGACGAGCGGCGTCCGCCAGCTCGCAGTGCGGGAGGCTGCGCCGAGATCGCCAGATTGTATCGACATGTGTGCTCCTCCCTGCGCGCCGCCCGGTTCGGCAGCGCGACAGGATTAATGCATTTGCATTGAACGCCCAAGCTTCAAATGCGGAACTCAGCCATGAAATTATCGATGCCCGCATGCATGACGATCGACATTCCATTCACGTGAGGTTCCATCACAGGAACTGACGCACGGCTCCTTGGCCGTCGCCAGGCCCATCCTTTCGCGCGAGTGAGAGATTGCGATTCAGCCTACGCGAGAATGACATTCAGAACGGCCGCGATTTGTCGCCAAACAACGCTAAATGGCGAAGAATGTCTCTGAAGAAGAACTAACTGGTCACGGGGTACCACTTCCACACTTACGTTGGAATTGGGCAGCACATGGACCACGATCAGATCGAGACCTCAGGCGATGTCATCATCATCGGCGCCGGAATCGCGGGCCTGTTCTGCGCGCTCAAGCTCGCACCTCGACCGGTCACACTGATCTCCGCGACCGCGCTCGGCGAGACATCGTTCGGAACGACGATGCAGGCCGACATCGCGGCCGCGGTCGCAGCCGGCGACAGCCCGGACGCTCACGCTGCGGACATGATCGCCGCGGGAGCGGGCCTCGTGGATTCCAAGGCCGCAGTCGACCTCGCCCGTGACGCCGCCGCGCGGATCGAGGATCTGCTGCGTCTCGGCGTGGCCTTCGATCGCGATCACAAGAGCGACCTGGCGACGTCTCGCGCCGCAGCTCATTCTGCCCGGCGACTCCTCAGCGTGAAAGGCGATTTCACCGGACAGGCGATCATTGCGGCGCTCGCCGCTGCGGTCCGTGCGGCGCCCTCCATCCGCGTGATCGAGAACCATGTCGCCGATGCCCTGCTCACCGAGCACGGTATGGTGCGCGGGCTGAAGCTGCGCCGCCTCGACGGCAGCGCTCCGCGGCCCGTGCTGATTCCAGCAAACAGCGTGGTGCTGGCGACCGGCGGCCTCGGCCACCTGTTCGCCTTCACGACCAATCCATCCCACGCCAACGGCGTTGGCCTTGCGATCGCCGCGCGCGCCGGCGCCATCATCGCCGATCCCGAGTTCGTGCAGTTTCACCCGACCGCGATGATGGCCGGGTCCGATCCTGCGCCCGTGGTCAGCGAAAGTCTGCGCGGCGCCGGCGCCATCCTCGTCAATCGGCGCGGCCAGCGTTTCATGCTGCCGCGGCATCCGCTGGCGGATCTCGCCCCTCGCGACACGGTCGCCCGCGGCATCATCGCCGAGATAACAACCGGCCGCGGCGCCTTCCTCGACGCGCGCGAGGTGCTCGACGATGATGTCGCGGAGCGCTATCCGATGCTGCACCGGGCCTGCGTCGCCGCAGGCCTGGATCCGACACGGCAGCCGATCCCGGTGGCGCCGGCGGCGCATTTCCACATGGGCGGCATCGCGGTCGATCACCATGGCCGAAGCTCCATCGACGGACTCTGGGCTGCCGGCGAGGTCGCCGCCACCGGGACCGATGGCGCCAACCACATCGCCGGAAATGCGATGCTCGCTGCATTGGTGTTCGCCCAGCGAATCGCCGATGACATCTCCGGCCGGACCGCGACGGCTTCGCCCGGTTTGCGCGACGTCGCCTTCGCTGAGCCATGCGGCGCGGACTCGACAGTGACGGAGGCAGGTCTGCGTGAGATCATGACCAGCCATGTCGGCGTGATCCGCGACGAGGAACGGCTGGCCGAAGCCGTCGCGGTCATCGCGAGGCTCGAACGGGACGCCGCCGATCCGACCCTGCGCAACATGGCGAGCGCAGCGCTTCTGGTCGCCACTGCGGCCTGGAGCCGGCGCGAGAGCCGCGGCGCGCATTGCCGCGCCGATTGCCCGGCGGAAAATCCGAGCTTTGCGCAGCGGACCATGACCACCCTGGCCGCGGCGCGTGAGACTGCCGACGAGATCGCCACGCGTCCGTCGGCCCACCCCGCGCGGTCACTCAGCGCATAGCAGCGGCTCGCCTTCGGCGGGTCATGCAGTATCGAATGATCGCTCGCCCTTTCAGAGACAGCGCAATTCGTTGTTGTCGCCTTGGCCGGCAAATCTGGACAGGCGCGATCTGATTAGTACGCACCGCTCCTGTCGCCAACGCCCCGACACCTGCGTGCGATCGGCGAACAATTAACTATGCCGATCTGTGAGCACGCCGAGCTCATCGCTCCTGCACGCGATTAGTTCGCAATTTTCCGTTCGGACAGGGCCACGAATGGCTTGTGCAGGCACCGCCGCACCATCCGAGTCGTGGACTCGCCGGCGGCATTTACCAGCATCAGCTAAATGGCTGGACAGGTTCGTCAGTAATTCGGCACAAGCGATCGAACTGAACAAACAAGAATAAAACACAGCGAAAATTGCGGTGTCCAGGTAGTGCATATCTGTCCGTGTCGACCCGGGGAGCCGCAGGAGTAGTCGAGATGAGTTCTGTATTGCGCAGTGGCGGATCGCGGATCGCTGCGGATGATACGCAAGGCGGACGTTGGCGCTCGGCAAAGCCTGCCTCCATGTCCGACATCCTCGCGAACGCATCGCTGGATCCGGATGCGGACACCGATCTCACCGATCTCCCCGAAGCATGGCGGCGCAACGCCTCGGCGGTCAAACCTGCAGCGACGCCATTGCTGCCGGTGCAGGTGGACCGATCTCGGCAATTGGCGTCGCTCGATCCGGTCGTCATGCCCTCGCCACCGCCCGAGCGGCTCGAATTCAGCGCCGTCTTCCGGCTCGGGGCCGCAGTGGCCGTGCTGTCGTGCATCGCCTTCATTGCCATCCGCGTCATGCAGGCTCCAAAAATAGACACGGCTGCAAGGTCGGGAATCGCCGCTGCATCGTCCTATCGAAATATCGGCTTGACGGACAAATTGAAGCTCGAGGACGGCCCGGCCGCGGCGAACGCGAACGCACCGGCGGACTCGATCGTGGCGTCGATCCCGGCCGTCAAGCCGGCGCCGAACGGACGCGAGACGCCGCAGTCCATTCCGCCCAAGGCATCTCGGATGATTGCAACAGCAAGCCCGGCCCCGGTGGCCGCTGCGCTGAGCAAGGACGAGATCAGCGAAATGCTGGCCCGCGGACGCGATCTGATCGGCGCAGGCGACGTTGCGAGTGCACGTCTGATCCTGGCGCTCGTCGCGGAAGGCGACGCCGAAGCATCGCTGATGCTGGCCGGGACCTACGATCCCGCTGTGCTGTCGAAAGTCAAAGCGGTCGGCGTCGCCCCCGATCTGGCGACGGCGCGCGCCTGGTACACGAGAGCTGCCGAACTCGGATCAGCTGAGGCCCGGCGGCACCTCGAGTGACCCCGTTTCGAGATCAAATGATCATGTCGCGGGGGTGACGCATGTCCCCGCAAAGTGTTGTGTTGCGTGATGAGGTTCATGATGGGAATGTTCGATCATCTGTTTCGGCGAACCCGGTCGTCGGTGCTCCTGCTCGTCGCACTTGCCGCCGTGCCGGGCCTGGCGCGTGCTGCCGAGGGCGAGATCCGGATCGGCAATACGACACCCTATAGCGGGCCGCTGGCAGCCTATGGCAGCGTCGGCAAGGTGATTTCAGCCTATTTCCAGAAGGTGAATGCGGAAGGCGGCATCAGGGGCCGCAAGATCACCTACATCTCCTATGACGACGGCTTCAATCCGCAGAAGACGGTCGAGCTGACGCGTCGGCTGGTGGAGGAAGACAAGGTCGACGTCGTCTTCGCGAGCGTGGGAACGGCGACCAGCCTGGCGGTGCGGCCCTATCTCAACGCCAACAAGATCCCGCAACTGTTCGTCGGTTCCGGCGCCTCGATCTGGGATCAGCCTCGCGAGTATCCCTGGACCATGGGAGCGCAGCCCAGCTACCAGATCGAAGCTCACATCCACGCGCAATATCTGCTCGAGCAGCATCCGGATGGCGCGCGCATCGGCGTGCTCTATCAGGACGATGAGTTCGGCAAGGACTATCTGAAGGGCCTGAAGGACGGGCTGGGCGGCAAGCTGTCCATCGTCGCGGAGGCGGGCTACGCGGTCACCGATACCAACGTCAATCAGCAGATTGCCAAGCTCAAGGCCGCCGGCGCCGACATCCTCATCGACGTCAGCACTCCGAAGTTCACCGTGCTCGCGATCCGCCGCCTCGCCGAGATCGGCTGGAAGCCCGAGCACATCATCCCCACGATCTCGGATTCGGTTGCCGCCGTGCTGCAGCCTGCGGGGGTGCAGAATGCGGAAGGAATTCTCTCCGCCACCATCCTGTACGAGGGCGGGGAGCAGAGCGGCGGTCCCGGCTTTGCCGAGTGGTCCACGTTCATGGACCGCTACGCGCCTGAGGCCAGCAAGAACAACAGCCTCGGCATCGTGGGCTATGCGCTCGCCAATCTGATGGTTGCGGTGCTGCGCAATTGCGGCGACGACTTCTCGCGCGACAACATCATGAAGCAGGCCAGCTCCCTGAAAGGGATACAGCTTCCGATGCTGATTCCCGGCATCGTCGCCAGCACCAGCGCCAGCGACCATGCGCCGATCGAGCAGATGCAGATGAAGCGCTTCGTCGGCGGCCGCTGGGAACGGTTCGGACCGGTGCGCAGCGGCATCGACCCGGGTACGGTCAGCGATTCCTTCAAGGCGATCTTCCGCTACGCTTCGGCCAAGCGCGATCTCGCCACCCAGCTCAACGCCAATACCGTGAGCCTGATGACCGGCTCCTATGGCAGCACCTATTCGCAGATGGGCGCCGACGTCGCCTCGGTCCTCAATGACGGCCTCAACCTGCGGATCATGCCGGTGCTCGGCAGCGGCTCGGTTCAGGCGGTGGCCGACATCCTGATGCTGAAGGGCGTCGACGTCGGGATCGTGCGCAAGGACACGCTGTCCTATCTCGAGCGCAAGGACTTCGCGAGCAACATCCGCAATCAGCTCGTCTACGTCACCAAGATGTTCAACGAGGAAATGCACGTGCTGGCGCCGCGGTCGATCCGCACCATGCGCGACCTCGACGGCAAGACGGTTGCCGTCGACCTGCCGGATGGCAGCACCTTCGTGACCGCGATCAACGTGTTCGAGCGGCTCGAGATCAAGCCGCATCTGCTCTATATCGAGCCGCGCATCGCACTCGAGATGCTGCGCAAGGGCGAGATCGACGCGATCATCACGGTGGACGGCAAGCCGGTGCCCTGGCTCAGCCAGATCACGGATGCCGATCTGCATCTCGTCCCCGTCGGCTACGAGAAGCCGTTGCGCGACGACTATCTGCCGTCGCGGCTCACCGCGGACGACTACCCCAATCTGATCGCCAAGTCCGAGCCGGTGGACACCATCGCCGCGGAGGCCGTGCTGGCGTCGTATAATTGGCAGCCGGGAAGCGACCGCTATCGCCGGCTGTCGCTGCTGGTCGACTCGCTGTTCTCGCGCATGGCACAGCTGCAGCGGCCGCCCTTCCATCCGAAGTGGCGCGAGATGGCGCCGCGTGCGCCGGTCGCCGGCTGGACGCGCTTCCGCACCGCGCAGGAATGGCTCGATCGGGCCACCCGGACCTCGGAGGCCGCTCCGGCCGCCGTTGGGACGGCGAAGCCCGCCACGCCCGCCGCTGTGACTGCAGCAAAGCCGGTTGCGGCGAACGCCGTGCCGTCACCGCGTGCTCCCGCCGCCGCGAAGCGGCCGGCAGCGGCGCCGCCCGCGCCGGGTCAGCAGACCGAGCTGTACCGCCGCTTCATGGAGTGGAATGCGCGCCCCTGATCTGCGCCCTGCCCCTGCATCGACGTCCTCGTCGCCGCAAAAGGCACGAGGGCGTCGGTCGACCGGCCGGGAAGCCTGGACCTGGATCTCAGCGCCGGGTCCAGTTCGGATTGATCTCGGCCTCGCTCTTGGCGGCCTCGGCCAGTTCGGCCGTGATGGCCGCCGTCTGCTGCGGCGTGCCCCAGCTCGGCGCGTCGCTGCCGTCACCCCACCGCTTCGGCCGGTAGAACGTATGGACGCCGAACTTGTACATGCGCTTCATCTCGGCGACCCAGGACGGACGCACCCAATAGGCGTGATAGTGCGTCGACTTGCCGACCTCGGGCAGCCAGATCTCGCCGTCGAGCATCGCCTTTGCGATCTTCTTGGCGCGATCCCACATCTCGGGCTCGCGAATGACGTCAGCATTGTTGTCGCAGGCGAAGGTGAACTGGCAGGCGAAATGGCGATACTTGTTCTGGTAGACGACGCCGCACACCGTCGTCGGATAGTAGCCGGAGAAGGCGCGGTTCAGCACCACCTGGGCGACCGCGATCTGGCCGCGCACCGCCTCGCCGCGTGATTCGAAATACACCGCCTCCGCGAGGCACTTCTCGGACTTGAAGCGGACCTTCTCGTCCGCAAGGCCCAGGCGCTCCGCCGGCGTTCTCGTCCGCTGATTGTCGGTGTTCACCTCACCCTTTGGCGCGATGCTCTCGCCGCCGTCGCCGGCCTTGCCGATATCGTCGGCCGGCGATGACAGCACGGCCATCGGCTTGAGGTCCGGATCCGGCACCACGATCAGCGGCGCTTCGCCCGGTTGCCAAGTTTCCATCGTTCCGGCGGCACCGCCGAGCGACGCCGTGCCGAAATACAGATTGGCGGTCTTGACGTTGAGGCCGTCATAGCTGACGGGCGCATCGGTCGCCGTCGGATCGGCGCCCGGCTTGAGCTCACCCGAGGGCTGGATCTCGGGCTTCGTCGCGTCGTACTGCGCGAGCGGCGGCGCGCTCAGCGCTTCCTGCAATTCGGGATCGAGGGCGGCACGTGGCGGCGGCGCTTCGGCCGGCGCCTCCGTGGTCTTGGTTCCGAACACCGACGAATTCGAATTGGGTTGTGTCGGTGCGGCCGGGGCCGGCTCGACCGGCGCCGGAGCCGGCTCGGCCGATTCGGTCGGGGTCGTCGAAGGCACCGGCGAGGCCGGCGGACGCACGACGAGGCGATCGCCCTTCAGCGTGCGGTCGACGGTGGGAAAATCGGATGCCTGGTAGCGCGGCGGGGCCTGCAGCGCCGGATTGCGCGGCGTCGATCCGGTGATGTCGACGTCGCCGTCGAGGCTTGCCAGACGAAGGCTCACGGCCCGCGGCGCCGACGTTCCGATCGGACGGCCGAAGCTGTAGGTGGCGAGCTGGATGGAGGCGCCGGCGGAGAACACGCGCTTCTGCCAGCGCTCGGCGACGCCCGGCTGGCGGGCGAGCAGAGATGCGATGTCTTGATACCCGGTCTCTGTCGGCATCAGAGCGAAGACGCAGAGACCGAGTCCGAAGGACGCAAAACGCGCGCCCTTCGGACCGGGACGCAGAACTAACATCGATACGCTCAACGCAACGCTACGCTACTCACGCGACCGAACGACAGTGCTTCCGTGCAATTCGATCTGTCACGTTCGTAACGGGTTTAGGTTGCTGAGGAGTTAACCCGCGTTGCACGGTCGAAACACGCAAGCGGTGAGGTTGCAGAGCGCGGCGTGATCGAGATGCGTGGTAAACAGCGCACCGACGAGAGTGGTGAACATTCGGTCAACGAACGCGGTGAAATGATTTTTTGGAAGCGGAGAGAGATCAAAGCGCCGGTGCGAGATGTTCGTAAGTGGAACATTCCAAGGTGGGGCATTCAGCGGCAACGGGGAGAGGGAGCTAACCGCCCGCGTGGCACTCGTCCGCCTCATGAGAGCTCACGCACTCGCTTGTCGACGAACGATCACACTAACAACGAAAAAGGCCGGCAACATGTGCCGGCCTTTATTCAATTCACGTCGATCACCATAGCAATCACGCTTGGCTTGCGATCTCCTTGCCGAGCGCGGATTGCGCGGCGGCGAGGCGGGCGATCGGCACGCGGTAGGGCGAGCACGAGACGTAGTTCATGCCGACCTTGTGGCAGAACGCGACCGAGGCGGGATCGCCGCCATGCTCGCCGCAGATGCCGACCTTGAGGTTCGGGCGCGTGGCGCGGCCGCGCTCGACGCCGATCTTGACCAGCTCGCCGACGCCCTCGCGATCGAGCGAGATGAACGGATCGATCTCCAGAATGCCCTTCGAGACGTAGGCGCCCAGGAAGCTGCCGGCGTCGTCGCGGCTGATGCCGTAGGTCGTCTGCGTCAGGTCGTTGGTGCCGAACGAGAAGAACTCGGCGGCCTCAGCGATCTGCCCGGCCATCAGCACGGCGCGCGGCAGCTCGATCATGGTGCCGACCTGGTATTCCAGCTTGGCGCCGGTCTCGCGGATCACCGCCTGCGCCATCGCGTCGATGCGCGCCTTGACCAGGTCGAACTCGGCTTTGGTCGCGATCAGCGGCACCATGACCTCGAGGCCGACGGCCTCGCCGGTGCGCTTCTCGGCCTCGACCGCCGCTTCGAAGATCGCGCGCGCCTGCATCTCGGCGATCTCCGGATAGGCGATGGCGAGACGGCAGCCGCGGAAGCCGAGCATCGGATTGAACTCCGACAGCTCGCGGGCGCGGTCGGCCAGCCGGCGCGGATCGGTGTTCATCGCGCGCGCGACTTCCTCGACCTCAGCCTGGGTGTGCGGCAGGAACTCGTGCAGCGGCGGATCGAGCAGACGGATCGTGACCGGCAGCCCCTTCATGATCTCGAACAGCTCGACGAAGTCGGCGCGCTGCATCGGCAGCAGCTTCGACAGCGCGGCGCGGCGCTCCTGCTCCTCTTCGGAGAGGATCATCTCGCGCACCGTGCGGATGCGGGTCTCCTCGAAGAACATGTGCTCGGTGCGGCACAGGCCGATGCCCTCGGCGCCGAACTTGATCGCGGTGCGCGCATCCTCCGGGGTGTCGGCATTGACGCGCACGCCGGTCTCGCGCACCGCGTCCGCCCAGCCCATCAGGGTGCCGAACTCGCCGGACAGCTCCGGCTCGATCATCGGCATGCGCCCCGCCAGCACCTGGCCGACCGAGCCGTCGATGGTGATGACGTCGCCGGTCTTGAAGGTGCGGCCGCCGATGCTCATCGTGCCGCGGCCGTAGTCGACGCGGATGGTGCCACAGCCGGAGACGCAGGGCTTGCCCATGCCGCGCGCGACCACCGCCGCATGCGAGGTCATGCCGCCGCGGGTGGTGAGAATGCCTTCCGCGGCGTGCATGCCGTGGATGTCCTCCGGCGAGGTCTCGATGCGGACCAGGATGACCTTGCGGCCGTCGGCCTGCAGCTTGGTCGCCTCGTCCGACGAGAACACGATCTCACCGGAGGCAGCACCCGGCGACGCCGGCAGGCCGGTGGCGACCACGTCGCGCTTGGCGGACGGATCAATGGTCGGATGCAAGAGCTGATCGAGCGAGGCCGGATCGACGCGCAGAACGGCGTCGTTCTGCGAGATCAGGCCCTCATGGGCGAGCTCTACGGCGATGCGCAGCGCCGCCTTGGCGGTGCGCTTGCCGCTGCGGGTCTGCAGCATCCACAGCTTGCCGCGCTCGACCGTGAACTCCATGTCCTGCATGTCGCGGTAGTGCTTCTCGAGCAGCGTGTAGATCCGCGTCAGCTCGTGGAAGGCGTCGGGCATCGCCTTTTCCATCGACGCCTTGTCCGAGCCGGATTCGATGCGGGCATCCTCGGTGATGTCCTGCGGGGTGCGGATGCCGGCGACGACGTCCTCGCCCTGTGCGTTGATCAGGAACTCGCCGTACAGCTTGCTCTCGCCGGTCGAGGGATTGCGGGTGAAGGCAACGCCGGTGGCCGAGGTGTCGCCCATGTTGCCGAACACCATGGCCTGGACGTTGACGGCGGTGCCCCAGGATTCCGGAATGTCGTGCAGCTTGCGATAGGTCATCGCGCGCGCGTTCATCCAGGATGAGAACACGGCGCCGATCGCGCCCCACAGCTGGTCATGCGGATCCTGCGGGAAGTCCTTGCCGGTCTCGGTGGCGACCGCTTCCTTGTACTTGCCGACCAGCATCTCCCAATCCTCGGACGAGAGATCGGTGTCGAGCTGATAGCCCTGGGTGTCCTTGAAGCTGTCGAGGATGTCCTCGAAATGATGGTGCTCGAAGCCGAGCACGACATCCGAATACATCGTGATGAAGCGGCGGTAGCTGTCGAAGGCGAAGCGGCGGTCGCCGGACAGCGAGGCCAGCGCCTCCACCGTCTGGTCGTTGAGGCCGAGATTGAGCACGGTGTCCATCATGCCCGGCATCGAGGCGCGGGCGCCGGAGCGCACCGAGACCAGCAGCGGGTTTTCCGGATCGCCGAATGTCTTGCCGGTCAGCTTGCCGATGTAGTCGAGCGCCTTGTCGACCTGCGAACGCAGCTCCTTCGGGTAGGTCTTGTCGTTCGCGTAGAAGTAGGTGCAGACCGAGGTCGGGATGGTGAAGCCCGGAGGCACCGGCAGGCCGAGATTGGCCATCTCGGCGAGGTTGGCGCCCTTGCCGCCGAGCAGGTCGCGCAGGCCGGCCTTCCCTTCTGCCTTGCCGTCACCGAACGTATAGACCCACTTGTTCGGCTTGATGGCGGTGACCGAACCTTTGGCCGCACTCTTGGCGACAGGCTTTGCCGCCTTCGCGGCCGGCTTTGCAACGCTTTTGGCGGCCGCTTTGGCCGGCTTCTTCGGAGCGGTTTTCACTGGCGCCTTCGGCGCCGCCTTGGCGGCGGGCTTCGGCGCCGTCTTCAGCGCCGTCTTCAGCGCCTTGCGCGGCGGAGCGAGCGGAGCGGCCTTGGCCTTGCCCGACTTGGAAGGCTTTGATTTCGCTGCAACTTTCTTAGACTTCGCTACCGCTTTGGCCATGAGATGGTTCGATCCGCAAATAGGAGGAGAAATCGCGCGCCTTACACCACTTTGGGCGCTGCAGCGCAAGCACAGAGGTTCCCGACCTTGGGACTAGCCGCCCCCCGGAAAACTAGAAATGAAGCCACTTCAGCAGGCCCATACCGATCAGGCCGTTGAGGATCAGGAAGATCGCGACGATGTAGATCAGCAGGCGAGGCATGATCAGGATGAGGACGCCGGCGATCACGGACATGATCGGCGAGATGTGGGCAACGGTCAGGTGCATCGGCGAACTCTGAATGGATTGAAAGACGAGAGAGGGGCGATTCGAGTGGGCCGGACTTTATCCCGGCTCATCGTGGCGGAATAGGAGACGCACGGCACGGGTTCCGGTTCCCTGGGAGGAGGAACTGCCGCGAAAATGCCTCGGGTTCCCCGCGGAACGATGGCTGCCAGCCGGGATTGGGAGGCTGGTGCCGGCGCATGCCGGTCGTCTGTCGAGATCAACAGCAAGGAGCTCCGCTCATGCGCAACAAACTCACCCTTGCGGCTCTCGCGGCCGCACTCATCATCCCCGCGGCTGCGCAAGCGCAGTCCACGATCGGCACGGGACGCGTCGTCGTCGAAGAGGATGCTCCGCTCATCGCCGTCGAGCGCCGTCCGGAATTCCGCGAATATGTCGTGCGTGAGCGTGTTCCCAACTATGTGATCCGCGATCGCGTAGTTGTGGGGACCGTGCTGCCCGAACAGGGTGTTACGTATTACGACGTTCCCGAGCGCTTCGGTGCGACACCTTATCGCTACACGGTGGTGAACGGCGAAACTGTTTTGGTCGAACCGCGATCGCGGCGGATCATTCAGGTGGTTGAGTAGTTATCGAGCTGCATTTGGTCGCCAACGCCCCCGCAAGCGGCCAGATGTAAAGGCCCTGCCCGGTTCCCCCCGCCGGGCGGGGCTTACTTTTTTGGGATACCGTTTGCTCCTGACCGTCATCGCGAGCGCCAGCGAAGCGATCCAGGGGCCACACAGACAGTCTGCCGTCAGAGCCCCTGGATTGCTTCGGCGCAAGGGCGCCTCGCAATGACGAGCCTGACGCGGGGGCAGAGCACGCTTGCACTCAGCCGGCCTTCTTCACCACCATGCGGTGAATGACCTTGCCCGAGGACTGACTGACGACCTGCTCGTCGAGCATCGTCGTATCTCCTGCAAAGGCCGCGCGGATGGCGGCGAGATCGACCACCGCATAAAGCCGGCCGTGCGCGTCGCGCTGATCGGCCTGCTCTGTTACCCGCCAGCTCAGATAGAGGATGCCGCCGGGCTTCGTGATCGCGCGCATCCGCCGCACCGACGGCACCACGTCGCTGCGGTCGAGGTGCATCAGCACGGTCTCGCACAGCACATTGTCGAAGCTGGCGTCCGCGAGACCCCGTAGATCCGGCAACGCGGCCTGTGTGAAGCGGGCGTCGGGATAGCGCAGCCGCGCCTCGTCCAGCAGCCCCTCGGACGCATCGAAGCCCTCGGCCGGACAGCCATTGGCGTTAAGCCAGCCAACCTCGCGGCCGCTGCCACAGCCGATGTCGGCGGTGCGGCCGCCCGCAATGAAGAAGCGCTCGACGATGTCGTGCAGATCGGCCGGCGCCGGCTGTGCGTGCCAGTCGGCCGCAAACGCCGCCGCCTCACGGTCGTAGGCGGCGAGCGTCGGCCGATCCACGATCAGCCCTCGATCTTGGAGAAGTCGGCGACAGCCCGGGTTGCGCTGCGGATCTCGTTCAACAGCTTGAGCCGGTTCTCGCGGATCGCCGCGTCGTCGTCGTTGACCTTCACCTTGTCGAAGAACGCGTCGACCGCCGGACGCAGCTTCGCCATCGCGGCCAAGGCTGCGACATAGTCGTTCTTAAACACACGGTCCCGAGCTGTTGCTTCTGCTCTATCAACCTCGTCCGCCAACTCGCGCTCTTCCGGCAGCAAGTAGAGTTCCGGGTTAGGATCGTCGAGGTAAGAGACTTTATCCTTTTTCTCTTCGATGCGAAGGATATTTTCGGCTCGCTTGACACCGGCAAGCAGGTTTCGACCATCCTCTGTTTCGAGAAACGTTCCGAGCGCCTCGACGCGACGGACTACAGACGCTAGAGCCGCTTCGCGAGACCCGAGACCAAGGACTGCCCCAACCAAATCATGACGAGCGCCCTGGTCCCTCAACAGAACCGTTAACCTGTCATCGAAGAAGTTCTGAAAGTAATCTCCCACATTTGATACTTCGATATCTGACCAATCAGGACGAAATGCTCGAATATGTTTTTCGAAGAAGTACCTCGGATAAAGGTCGAACTCCCTCTCAAGTGCGATACGTATGACACCGAGCGCTGCGCGACGCAGTGCGTAGGGGTCCTTTGAGCCGGTTGGTTTCTCATCGATCGCCCAGAAACCGACCAGGGTATCGAGCTTGTCGGCGAGCGCCACCGCGACAGAAACAGGGTCGGTCGGCACACGATCCGTCGGCCCCTGCGGCTTGTAGTGCTCCTCGCACGCGCCGGCAACGGAGGCGTCCTCGCCCTGCGCGAGCGCGTAGTACTTGCCCATTAAGCCTTGGACTTCCGGAAACTCGCCCACCACCTCCGTGAGCAGGTCGGCCTTGGCCAGCTTCGCGGCTCGCTTAGTTTTTTCCACGTCAGCGCCGACCATCGGCGCGATCTCGGCGGCCAGCTTCTCGATCCGCGCGATACGCGCGGCTTGCGTCCCCAGCTTCTCGTGGAACACGATCTGCTCGAATTTCGGCAGCCGGTCTTCGAGCTTCGTCTTCAGGTCGGTCTCATAAAAGAACTTCGCATCCGACAGCCGCGCGCGGATGACGCGCTCGTTACCGGCGATGATGGTCTTGCCGCCGTCGGTCGCCTCGATGTTCGCGGTCAGGATGAATTTCGGCGCGAGCCCGCCGGTCTTGGGGTCGCGGACCACGAAGCATTTCTGGTTGTTGCGGATGGTGGCGCGGATGACCTCGCCAGGCACCTTCAGATAGTCCGGATCGAACGAGCCCATCAGCACGACCGGCCATTCGACGAGCCCTGCGACCTCGTCGAGCAGCACCTGGTCCTCGACCAACTCATAGCCCTGCGCGAAGGCGAGTTGTTTGGCGTCGGTGACGATGGTGTCTTTCCGGCGCTGCGGGTCGAGCACGACCTTGGCGTCGAGCAGTTTTGCCTCGTAGTCCTCGAAGCGGCGCACCGAAATGGCTGCCGGCGCCAGGAAGCGATGGCCGTAGGTGGTCTGGCCGGCCTCGATGCCGTCGACGGCGAAGCTGACGACGTCGGGCTCCTCGGTCTCCAGGCCGAAGGTCGCGGTGATCGCGTGCAGCGGCCGCACCCAGTTCAGCGCGCCCGGCTTTTCCGAGCGCTTGCCCCAGCGCATCGACTTCGGCCACGGGAAGGTCCTGACGATGACCGGCAGCATCTCGGCGAGCACGTCGATGGTGGCGCGGCCGGGCTTCTCGATCAGCGCGACGTAGAAGTCGCCCTTCTTGGGGTCGCGCTGGATCGTCGCCTCATCGAGCGAGGACAGGCCGGTGGCCTTCAGAAAGCCCTGGATCGCCGCATCGGGGCCACCGACGCGCGGGCCCTTGCGCTCGTCCTTCAGATCGGCCTGCCGCGCCGGGATGCCGTGCACGGTCAGCGCCAGCCGCCGCGGCGTCGCGAACGCCTTGGCGCCCTCATAGACGAGTCCCTCGGCGACCAGCTTGTCGGTCACCATGCGGCGCAGATCCTCGGCCGCCTTGGCCTGCATGCGCGCGGGGATTTCTTCGGAGAACAGTTCGAGAAGGAGATCGGGCATTGCAACCGCTCTTGGCGCGACGTTGAGGCGCAAACAGAAGGGAGCGACGGCGAGACGGCTCGCCGTCGCTCATGAGAACCGTGTGGGTGAGCTGCGCAGGGATCTCCGGATGAGATCCCGCGGCGGCATCACGCCGGCAGCTTCGAATGCGCTCCGTCGCACAGCGGCGCATTGGCGGTGCGTTTGCAGGTGCAGAAGAACGCCTTCTTGGTTTCGGGGGCCGTGTACTGCATCGGCGCGAAGCTCGAGCCCGCATGGCTGCCGTCGCAGAACGGCTGCTTGGCGGATTGGCCGCAGGTGCACCACCAATAGTCCTTGCCCGCCTCGACCTCGACAGGAAGCGGCGTCCGACCGCCGATTGCTGGTTCGCTCATGATGCCCCTCCGGCTTCGGTATGCAGCCAGGCCTCGCCGCAGGCCTTGGCCAGTTCACGCACACGCAAAATGTAGCTCTGACGCTCGGTGACGGAGATGACGCCGCGGGCGTCGAGCAGGTTGAAGACGTGGCTGGCCTTGATGCACTGGTCGTAGGCCGGCAGCGCCATCTGGTGCTCTTTGCGATTGCCATCACGCCAGCCGGCGTCGAGATACTTCCGGCACGCGCCTTCGGCCATTTTGAACTGCTCGAACAGCATGTCGGTGTCGGCATGCTCGAAATTGTGCCGCGAATATTCCTGCTCGGCCTGCAGGAAGACGTCGCCATAGGTGACCTTGGCGTCACCGTCGCGGCCGTTGAAGTTGAGGTCGTAGACGCGGTCGACGCCCTGGACGTACATCGCCAGGCGCTCGAGACCGTAGGTGAGCTCGCCCGCGACCGGCGCGCATTCGAAGCCCGCGACCTGCTGGAAGTAGGTGAACTGCGACACCTCCATGCCGTCGCACCAGCACTCCCAGCCAAGGCCCCAGGCCCCGAGCGTCGGGCTCTCCCAATCGTCCTCGACGAAGCGGATGTCGTGCGCGGCGGCGTCGATGCCGATCGCGGCCAGCGACTTCAGGTACAGCTCCTGAAGGTTCGGCGGCGACGGCTTCATGATCACCTGGAACTGATAGTAGTGCTGCATCCGGTTCGGGTTCTCGCCATAGCGGCCATCCTTCGGCCGCCGCGACGGCTGCACGTAAGCCGCATTCCACGGCTTCGGCCCGAGCGCGCGCAGGGTCGTGGCCGGGTGGAAGGTGCCGGCGCCCATCTCCATGTCGTAGGGCTGCAGGATCACGCAGCCCTGCTCGGCCCAGAACCGTTGCAGGGCCAGGATGAAGCCCTGGAACGAGCGTTCGGGGCGCATGTGCTGAGGCAGCGAGTCCATCGTCGGGTTCGGTCTTTCACGCGGGTCTGAAAAGCGCGCGGACCGTATCGGCGAGGGCACCAGGAATCAAGGCAATAGGGACCAAGTCCAACGGCGGCGATGACCGCCGTTGGACGGCGGGACGCGGTCAGCCCGGCCGGTAGGCGCCCGTGACGGGATCACGGCGCAGGGTCTTGATCTCAGCGGTCTGGGCGGCCTCGGCGACGCGCGACAGCCGCGCCTCCTCGAGCTCGTGATTGATCCTCTGCGCGGTCTTGTAGACCCAGCGAACCGCGGCAAGCCCGCCCAGCATACCCGCGAAAGCGACGAACGGCGGCATTGGTCGATCCTTGTTCATGAGGAGAGCCACCCCGATTCGTATTCTCTCCCATCCCGGTTCCCCCCGCAATCCGGATTGCGGGGGGCAAATTGGCGCGGGAAGCGGCGCTAGAAGCCGAATCGGGCCCAGATCGCCCGGGTTTCGGCCGCCGAGATCAATTCCTCGGCCAGCCCCGACCAACCGAGACCCAGACCTTCGGAAGCGAGGCTCCCGGCCCCGGCCTTGCGTCCGAGCAGGCCCGACAGCAGGCCGGCGGCCGGCGCCACCACGGGCATCGTGACCTTGTCGCCGAACCGGGCGCGCAGCACGGCGCGCATGTCGCCGATGGCGTCGGCAAGGCCGAGCGTCACGGCGGTGTCGCCGGCCCAGTACTCGCCGGTGAACAGCACGTCGTCCGCGCCCTTCAGCCGGCCGCTGCGGCTCTCCTTCACCAGCGAGATGAACAGCGTGTGGATCTCGCGCTGGATCTTCTTCAGCCGCGCCACGTCATCGGGGTTTTCGGGGAGGAAGGGATCGAGCATCGCCTTGTGCGCGCCCGCCGTGTAAAGCCTTCGCTCGACACCGATCTTCTTGATCAGGTCCTGCAGCCCGAACGAGCCGCCGACCACGCCGATCGAGCCGACGATCGAGGACGGATCGCAGAAGATCTCGTCTCCCGCGCAGGCGATCATATAGCCGCCGGACGCCGCGACGTCCTCGACGAACACCAGCACCGGGAGCTTCTTCTCCGCCGCGAGTTGGCGGATGCGCAGATAGATCTGGCGCGACTGCACCGGCGAGCCACCGGGCGAATTGATCACCAGCGCCACCGCCTTGGCGTTGCGCATCGAAAACGCCCGCTCGAGCATCTTGGCGACGCCGGCGAGCGTCAAGCCGGGACGCAGCGGCGTCACCGCTCCGATCACGCCGGAGAGGCGGACGACGGGCACCACCGGCGCGCCGCGCAGCCGCGCTGGAAGCAGCGCCTTCAGGCGATCGAAGGGGCCCGCCACATCGCTCGGTTGTGTCAAATTGTCCATCATCCTGTTACCTCGGATTAACCACTTTTTATCCCGCCACTGCCATTCAAAGGGCTGGAACGAGCCTTGCAATGGCTTGGGCAATTGCACGGCGAGCGAAGTTGCAGAGTGCGGCGGAGGAATGCATGAAGGTCTACCTGTTGATGCTGCTGATCGGTACTCTCTTGACGGCGATCCGTTTCATGCCGGTAACTGACCGCCGCTCCGAGACGCAGACACAGTAACGCCCGACCTCGATTGACCGTTCAGGGGGTGCCCAAAGCAAGCGCCCCCTGCCCTGCCAGCACACGCGCAACGTCTTCATTGGGCACACCTGCCGCGTCGTTGAGCACCACCCCCGCGAGAATCTGGGTCGGCGCCCGCCCTCCCTTAACGGCCCGGACCAGGATACGGATCGCCGGCTTGCCCGACTGGCCGTGAACCGGCTGCAGCGCCAGACTGCCGAAGCCGCGCCCCAGCGCCGTCAGCACCTCCCCTAACCCATCCGCCCGCCAGATCAGCGTCAGCACACCACCGGATTTCAGCATCCGCCGCGCGGCATGCGTCCAGGACTCCAGCGTGGTCGCCGTCGCCAGATGCGCGTTGGCGCGCGCGGCGTCCGGCGAGGCGCGGTGACGCGCGGCGTCGTGGAACGGCGGATTCATCAGCACCACGTCGACGCTGTCAGGGCCGAGCCCCGCCGCGGCGAACGCAGCGGCATCAGCAGCGACGTCGAGCACCGCGACCGCGGCGGGCAATCCATTGGCATCCGCATTGTCGCGTGCGAGCTGCGCCAGATCGGACGCACGCTCGACCAGCGTCAGGCCGAGACCACCGACGCGCCGGGCCAGCGCCAGGCCGGCCGTTCCGACGCCGGCCCCTAAATCGACGACGCGATCGCCCGGCCGTGCGGCCGTTGCCGCCGCCAGCAGGATCGCATCATGGCCGGCACGATGGCCCGAGGTCGGCTGTCGCAGCCGCAACCGGCCGCCGAGCACGGCGTCTTCGGAGATCGTAGCTGTGTCACTCATCGGGACGCAGCTCGTGCGCCAGCCCGGCGTCGGTGAGCAGCCGGCGCGCCTGCAGATTGTCGTCCTCATGCACCAGGATCCGGCGCGGCAGGATGCCGAGCGAGCCCTCGATGATGCTCATGTTCTGGTCGAGCACGAGGTGGTGGATGTCAGCGCCGTCGAGCAGCGCTCCCACTGCCGAAACCAGCACGATATCGTTGGTCCGAACCAATTCCTTCAATCGTTATGTCTCCGTGCGCGCGCGTTCGAGCAAGGCTCTGGAAGAGAACCCCTGGGTCAAGGTTCCGTGTCCGCCCTTGCCGCCCGCGGCCGCAGTTTCTATTGTCGATCCCAGGATAGCAAAATTGGAGACCAGCGTGGCGGTTATCGTACCTTTCGAAAGCCCATCGGGTGCGTCGATCGATGGGCTGGTCGGCCTGGTTAGCGCCGACATGGAACGGGTCAACGCCACGATCCTGTCGCGGACCGGCTCGGACGTGACGATGATTCCGGAGGTCGCCAATCATCTGATCTCCTCCGGCGGCAAGCGGCTGCGGCCGATGCTGACGCTGGCGATGGCGCATCTCACCGACTATGCCGGCGACGGCCACGTCAAGCTCGCCGCCGCGGTCGAGTTCATGCACACCGCGACCTTGCTGCACGACGACGTCGTCGACGAGAGCGAAATGCGCCGCGGCAAATTGTCGGCGCGCATGCTGTGGGGCAACGAGGCCAGCGTGCTGGTCGGCGACTTCCTGCTCGGACAGGCGTTCCGCATGATGGTCGAGGTCGGCTCGCTGCGCGCGCTCGACATTCTCTCGGCGGCCGCCGCCACCATCGCCGAGGGCGAGGTGATGCAGCTCGCCGCCGCCAAGAACACCGCGACCACCGAGGACGAATATCTCGCCGTGATCCGCGGCAAGACCGCCGAGCTGTTCGCGGCCGCCTGCGAGGTCGGCCCGGTGCTCGCCGAGCGCCCGAAGGCCGAACAGACCGCCTCACGCTCGTTCGGCATGAATCTCGGCATCGCATTCCAGCTCGTCGACGACGTGCTCGACTATGGCGGCAAGGCCGCCAAGCTCGGCAAGAACGTCGGCGACGATTTCCGCGAGGGCAAGATCACCCTGCCGGTCGTGCTCGCCTTCCGCCGCGGCAGCGACAGCGAGCGCGCGTTCTGGATCAAGTCGCTGGAGCGCGGCGAGATCAGCGACAGCGATCTCGACCACGCGATCGGCCTGATGAACAAGCACCGAGCATTGGAAGACACGATCAGCCGCGCACATCATTACGGCGCCATGGCCGTGGACGCGCTGGCGCTGTTCCCGGCCTCGCCGATGAAGGCCGCGCTGGAGCAGGTCGTCGCGTTCTGCCTGGCACGGTCGCATTAGTTGGTTGGACTGTGCACTCCGCCGGGAGACTCATGTCCCGCGCAAGCGATGCGCATTAATGCGCCCTCGCCCCTTGTGGGAGAGCGCATGCAGGACAGATCAGCAAGCTCGCTTGGGTGAGGGGTATGCCTCCGCAAGCGCGGTGTCTGCGGAGAGATACCCCTCACCCAAGCGAGTACGCGGATAAGCCGGCGATGCCCTCTCCCAAAAGGGGAGAGGCACTGTATCGGGCAACTGCTCGCATTTACTAATTACTACTAACTCAGCGTCCCCGCATGCACCCACCATTCGGGGTGTGCGGCTGCGATGGCAGCGCCGGCAGCCTTTGCATCCGCCTCGCTGCCGTAGATCGCAAAACACGTTGCGCCCGAGCCGGACATGCGCGCCAGCAGTACGCCTGCGCTCGCGCGCAGTGCGTCGAGCACGGTGCCGATGATCGGCTGCACCTTCAACGCGGGCGGCTCGAGGTCGTTGTTCACTTGGCCAAGTGCGGCGACCCAATCGCGGACGGAGGCGCCGGCGCCGGGCCAGGACGGCGCCGTCAGCACATCGCCAACACCGACCAACAGGTCGCCCGGCTTGAGACCGAGCGCGTGGAAGACGTCCTTGGTCGCCACCGGCACGCGCGGATTGATCATCACGCAGGGCAGGACGAGAAGCGCGAGCGGCTGCAGATTTTCGCCGACACCCGCCATGGTGCAAGCGCGCGAGGGCACGCAGACCGGAACGTCGGCGCCGGTCTTCAGGGCCACGGCCGCAAGCCTGGGATCGTCGAGCGCCAAGCCGTTCAGTCGGGCCAGCAGCCGCAGCGCCGCTGCGGCATCGGCCGAGCCGCCGCCGATACCGGCTGCGACAGGCAGCACCTTTTCCAGGGTGAAGGCGCCGAGCTTGAGGCCGGGGACGGCGTCCGCCAGCAGCCGCGCCGCCTTGAGCACCAGATTGTCCGAGGTCTCGCCGCAGGCCTCCGCCAGCGGACCGGTCGTGGTCAGCGTCAGCCCCTCGCCCGGCACCAGCGTGAGCTGATCGGCGCAGTCGGCGAACGCGACCACGCTTTCGAGGTCATGATAGCCGTCGACGCGGCGGCCGACGACCCGCAAAGTGAGATTGACCTTGGCGCGGCCCTGCTCCCGCAGCGCGCCGGTGACCGTGGACGCCATCATCGGCGCAATGCCCCCAACATCGTCATGTCAGGCGCGGCAGGTTCGGCGCCACGCCCTCTCAAAATCATCCGGGCTCCCCGGCAAACCGAGGAGCCCGTGACGGCTCTTACATCGTGATCCGGACGAAGTGATCCGGACGAACTAGCCGCCCTTGCCGTCGTCCTTCTTGGCGGCGGGCGCGTCCTTGGTGTCGGCACTCGCCGCCGCCGGCCCCGGCTCGTCGGTCAGGCCGTTCTGGATCTTGGCCTCGATCTTCGGCAGCTCTTCGGGCTCGGGCTTGAGGTCGCGGGCGTGCGCCCACTGGAACTTGGCTTCCAGCTTGCGGCCGATCTTCCAATAGGCGTCGCCGAGATGGTCGTTGATGGTCGGATCCTCGGGCTTGAGGTCGATCGCGCGCTCGAGGTTCTTCACCGCCTCCTCGTAATTGCCGATGCGGAAATAGGCCCAGCCGAGCGAGTCGACGATGTAGCCGTCGTCGGGGCGCTGCTCGACGGCGCGCTTGATCATCTTCATGCCTTCGTCGAGATTGGTGCCCTGGTCGATCCAGGAATAGCCGAGATAGTTCAGCACGTGCGGCTGGTCGGGCTGCAGCTCGAGCGCCTTGCGCATGTCGGCCTCGGCCTTCGGCCACTGCTTGGAACGCTCCAGGCAGATGCCGCGATAGTAGTAATAGACGCTGTTGCCCTTGTCGTTGTTGGCGGGCAGCGAATCGACGCCGAGCGAATAGGTCTTTGCGCAATCGGCGAACTTCTTGCGGCCGCGCTCGACGTTGCCGAGCGCCATGATGGCCTCGAGATCCTTCGGATCCTGGGCGATGACGTCCTTGAGGATCTTGATCGCCTCGTCGCTGCGGTCGGCCGAGTCGAGATCGGTCGCGAGCTGGATCTGCGCGTTGCGCTTCAGCGGCGAGCTCGCCGGCACTCGCTCATAGACCTTGATCGCCATCTGCGGCTTCTTCACGGTCTCGTAGAGATCGGCGAGCGACAGCAGCGCCAGCGGATGGTTCGGCTGCAGGTGCAGCGCGAGCTGCAGGTAGACCAGCGCGAGGTCCTCGCCGCCGCGGCGGCTCAGGGTCGCGCCGATGCCGTACAGCGCCTCGGCGGCGCCGGCCTGCGGCGAGTCCACCAGCGGCGGCATCTTCTTGCCGGCCTTGGAGTCGCGCAGGCCTTCCTGCACCAGCGGGTGACGGGCGAGCTTCTTGTCGAAGGCCTCATAGATCGCGGTCGCCGCGGCCGCATCCTTGTTGCGCGACAGCCAGTGCGCATAGGCCTCGGTGATGCGCAGCATCGAATCGTCGAGCTTGTAGGCGCGCTCGAAGCGCGTGCCGGCGTCCTTCTCCTTGCCGGCGAGCTCGAGGATCATGCCGGCATGCAGGTCCTTGAACAGCGGATACCATTCCGGCCCGGTCAGCTTGTCGATGTTGGCGACCGCGCCCTTGGCGTCGCCCGCGCCCGCGGTGGCCCAGGCCGACAGCAGGGTGGCGACGAGATCGGTGATCGGGCCGCGCACCGACTGGTTGATGTTGTTCTGAGCGGCCGCGTACTTCTTCTGCTTGATGTCCTGCACGCCCATCACCAGACGGGCGATGCGGTTGGACTTGTCGACGGTCAGGATCCGTTCGGCGAGCTTCACCGCCTCGTCGATGTCGCCGTCGGCGACCGAGGAGATGAAGGCGCGGTCGAGCAGCTCGTTGTTCTTGGGATCGCTGCGCAGCGCCGAGCGATAGAACGCGGCGGCCGAGGCGGCGTCGCGCTCGACGCTGGCATGGCGGGCCGCCAGATAGCTGCCGGACGTGGTCAGCGATTTCAAATCGACATTGGTCGGAAACTTCGCCGTGTCAGCCGGATGATCCGGCGTCTGTGCCAGGGCGACACCCGGGAGCAGCACGGCAGCAACGGCAACGGCAGTCCAGCGATTGCAGCGAATTGAAAACATCACGGTGCGCTCTGATTGTTGGAAAGGACGGTCGTACGCGGACACGAACCCGGTCGGCTCTTCAAGGCGCCGACAATGCCGCGTTTGGCGGCCAACCGCAAGGATTTGCAGGATATTCGGGTCAGCCGGAAGCCTCTTTGGCAAGGTCACCTGCGTCAAACCGCGCCAGTATGGCCGTATCGTGGCCGGCCGCCCCCGGAGGCGCGGCCGACTCACGCAAACGTGCGTGAGGTTAAGAGGCTACATGGCCTCGTAGTTGGGACCGCCGCCGCCTTCCGGAGGAACCCAGGTGATGTTGCCGTTGGGGTCCTTGACGTCGCAGGTCTTGCAGTGGACGCAGTTCTGCGCGTTGATCACGAAGCGCGGGCTCGAGCCGTCCTCGACCCACTCGTAGACACCCGCCGGGCAATAGCGGTTCGACGGTCCGGCGTAGACATCGTGCTCGGAGCTCTTCTGCAGGGCCATGTCGGCGACCTTCAGATGCACCGGCTGGTCTTCCTCGTGATTGGTGTTGGAGAGGAATACCGACGACAGCCGGTCGAAGGTCAGCTTGCCGTCGGGCTTCATCGCCGGCTTCGGCTGGTGCGCCTTGGCGGCATCGAGCGTCGCGCGATCCGGCTTGCTATGCGACTGGGTGCCGAACAGCGAGAAGCCGAGCGTGTTGCACCACATGTCGAAGCCGCCAAGCATGACGCCGAGCACGGTGCCGAACTTCGACCACAGCGGCTTGACGTTGCGCACCTTGAACAGGTCCTCGCCCACCGGCGACGACCGCCAGGCGTTCTCGTACTCTACCAGTTCGTCATTGGCGCGGCCGGCGGCGAGCGCCGCATTGAGATGCTCGGCCACGAGCATCGCGCTGCCCATCGCATTGTGCACGCCCTTGATGCGCGGCACGTTGACGAAGCCCGCGGCGCAGCCGATCAGCGCGCCGCCGGCGAACGACAGCCGCGGCACCGACTGATAGCCGCCTTCGGTGATGGCGCGCGCGCCGTAGGCCAGGCGCTTGCCGCCTTCGAGCACGCCGCGGATCGACGGGTGCGTCTTGAAGCGCTGGAATTCCTCGAACGGCGACAGATACGGATCGTCGTAGTTCAGATGCACGACGAAGCCGACCGCGACGAGATTGTCGTCGTAGTGATACAGGAACGAGCCGCCGCCGGTCTTCATGTCGAGCGGCCAGCCGAACGAGTGCTGGATCAGGCCCTTCTGGTGCTTGGCGGGATCGATCTGCCAGACCTCCTTGAGGCCGATGCCGAACTTCGCCGGCTCGCTCTTGGCGTCGAGCGCGAACTTCGCGATCAGCTGCTTGGACAGACTGCCGCGCGCGCCCTCCGCGAACAGCGTGTACTTGCCGAGCAGCTCCATGCCGCGGGTGAACGACGCTTTGGGCTTGCCGTCCTTGCCGATGCCCATATCGCCGGTGGCGATGCCGCGCACCGCGCCCTGCTCGTCATACAGCACTTCGGTCGCCGCGAAGCCCGGATAGATCTCGACGCCGAGCGCCTCCGCCTTGCGCGACAGCCAGCGGCAGACGTTGCCGAGCGAGCCGACGAAGCAATGATGGTTGTCCATGAAGGGCGGCATCGCGAAGCCCGGCAGCTTGATCGCGCCGCTCTCGGTCATCCAGAAGAACTTGTCGTCCTTGACCTGGGTCTTGAGCGGGCAGTCGTCGTCCGAGCGCCAGTCCGGCAGCAGCTTGTCGAGCGCAACGGGATCGATCACCGCACCGGACAGGATGTGCGCGCCGACCTCGGAGCCTTTCTCGACGACGACGATGTTGAGGTCGGCATTGAGCTGCTTCAGCCGGATCGCGGCGGTCAGGCCCGCGGGGCCGGCGCCGACGATGACGACGTCGAACTCCATGGATTCGCGCGGAGGTAATTCTTCGGTGCTCATCTCTCTCGATCTCAGGCCGGCCGGTGCAGTGGATGTGGCCCTTGCAGCCCCCCGGCGCAAGCAAAGGCCAAACCCGCAAGCTGCAATGGCAACAATGACTTATCTAGGGTTCCTCAAGGCGTTCGCGTTTCGCTGGAGGCTGATCCTGGAGGGGAGCGAAGGCGGCCGAGGGAACACTAGGGCGTTCCGTCCCATTTTTGGGCTATTCCAAGCTCTTGTTTCCGATTTTTCCGGGCAGGACAACCACGGAAATGCATTCCGCCATGCATCGGGGCGGCGTAGACTGTGCCATCGATCGATCATGATGAATCCCGAACCCCTCCCCAACGTCCGGCAATTGCTCGCCTTCTATCTGGAGGCCGGGGTCGACTGCGCGCTCGGCGACGAGCCGATCAACCGGCTGGTCGAGCCCGAGCCTGTGCCTGCTGCGCCCGCCGCGCGGCAGGCCGCGCCACCGCAGCCGAGCCGGCCGGCGGCGCCTGCGATCATCGCGCCGCGCGGCGATGCGCCGCCTCCGCCGGAGGCCGCCATCGCCTCGGCGCGCGAGGCCGCCCGGACGGCGGCGTCGCTGGAGGCGCTGCGCGCGTTGCTGGAGGCGTTTGACGGCTGCGCGCTGAAGCAGACGGCATCGCGGCTGGTGTTCGCCGATGGCAATCCCGAAGCCCGCATCATGCTGGTCGGCGAGGCGCCGGGGCGTGACGAGGACATCGAGGGACTGCCGTTCGTCGGCCGCTCGGGCAAGCTGCTCGATCGCATGATCGGCGCCATCGGGCTCGATCGCAGCAAGGTGTATATCGCCAACGTGATTCCGTGGCGGCCGCCCGGCAACCGCACGCCGACCCCGCAGGAGACGCAGATCTGCCTGCCGTTCATCCGCCGCCAGATCGAGCTGGTCGATCCCGACGTGCTGGTGACGCTCGGCAACCCGTCGACGCAGGCCCTGCTCGGCACCACCGAGGGCATCATGCGCACGCGCGGCAAATGGCGCGACTACGACACCGGCAAGCGCACCATCCGCGCCATCGCCACCTTCCACCCGGCCTATCTGCTGCGCTCACCGTCCTACAAGCGGCTGTCCTGGCAGGACCTGCGCGCCATCGCGACGGTGCTGGCGGTCTGAGCCAAACTCTCTCGGCGTCATTGCGAGGAGCGGAGCGACGAAGCAATCCAGAGTCGCGGGCGGGACTCTGGATTGCTTCGCTTCGCTCGCAATGACGGTTGGGGCCGGCACCGCCCCCTCACCAACGCCGTCATCGCGAGCGCAGCGACGCGATCCAGGGGCCACGCGGGACTGGGGATTGCGTCGTCGCCAATGCTCTTCGCCATGACGAGGAGCGCGATGAGCGCCAGGTCGTCTCACCGGACGTCGCTTGTGGAAAGCCTACTGCCCCTTCGGCCGGACGATCGCCCAGCCGATGCGCAGCACCGGCTGGCGGCCGTTGATCAGCCAGTCGAAGCTGCGCGGCACCTCGGGCACCAGGCCCGGAAAGCGCTGGGCGAGGTCCGGCGGCGGCGTGCCGACCGTATCGGAGGCGCGCCACACCACGACGCCGCCGGTCTCGGCGAATTTCGCGGCCGTGACCCACGGCGTCCGCTGCGGCGTGGCGTCGAGGAACAGGTGCGCGCGGCGGCGGCCGAGCGAGACCAGGCTGGCGAGCTGTGGGTCGCCGGCCACCGCCTGAAGCCGCTGGCTGGTGCGGCGCTCAAAGCTCTCGACGAAGAAGCGGGAGATGTCGCGGGCCGGCATCGACGTCGCGAGCTCACCATCTCCGATCAGGGGCAGCACCACCGCGCTGCCGGCCACCAGAACGGCCGGAGCAGCCACCGCGGCAGCCCAGACCAGCCGCAGCAGGCGCTGGCGCCGCAGATAGATCAGGTCGCCGGAGGCGACCACCATGGCGAGGCCGACCATGCTCAAGGTGACTGCGGCGCCGCCATACACCGTGGGGAGGCCGAACAGGGCCGCGATCAGGCTGCCGGCCAGCGCTGGTGCGATCGCGAAGCAATAGACGAAGTCGCGGGCGAGCGGCGCGACGGGCCGGCGATAGATGATCGGCGCGTCGGTGTCGCTGCGCCCGGCCCAGCTCGCGTCGAGCACGACGAGCAGCAGCACGGCGGCGACCGCCAGCAACAAGCCGCCCGCCAGCGCGAGCCATTGCCAGGCGCGCGCCGACAGCTCGGCCAGCAGCGGCAGCGCCGGCAGCCCGACGCTGTCGGACCGCATCACGAAGATCAGATAGGGCAGCGCCAGCGCCAGCACGACGAGCAACGCGAACAGCGGATCGAACGACCGCAGCACGCGGCGGCCCTGTGCGGTCGAAACGGTGAATCCGACGATCAGGAGCAGCAGGCCGGCGGCCGCCGGCGTGGTCAGCAGCAGAAGGCCGGCCTCGATCGACCAGGTGAACCAGGCATTGCGCCGCCCCTGGCCCAGGATCTGCCAACTATGCAGAAGCAGCAGCGCCCAGAGCGGCCGCGCCAGCACCTCGGGGCCGAATTCCAGGGTTGGCGCTCCGAACGCGGTGATGGTCATGGTCAGCAGCACGGCGAGCACCGCCTGCTGGCCGCCGACGATGGAGCGCGCCAGGAGATAGATGACCCAGAGCGCCACGGCCGAGCACAGCATCGCGACGACGTAGACGCCGAACACATGGTTGCCGGCGGCGCGATAGGCGATGTCCGAAAGCCAGAACGTCAGCGGCGGTCCCAGATCGGTGCCGACCTGGTACTCCCGTCCAAATGCGATTCCCGTGGCAAGCTGGCCGGGCGGGCTGCGATAGAACAGCACGGCGACACCGAGCCAGAGCAAGGCCTGGCACAGCACCACGATGACGACGACCAGTCGCGGCCTTGCGCGGATCAGTTCGACAACCAGTGACGTGAAACGCATGAACGGCTGGATCGCTTGAAACGTCAGGAGGCCGGCAGAACCGTCCCTCATCCGCAGCTTTGTCCGACGCCCGCAATCGATACCGCGTGATCGAGGCGCACAAGACCGCCCCCGCCGCGGGGAGTGACAATTCGTGCTGGTTGGCTATCTCAAGCTTTAAGACCGCGGCGCCATCGAGGCAACCGGCATCAGGCTCACAGCGAGATTTCCGTGGATGTCACCACGGTGATCTCCGCGAACAGATCCGGTTCGGGCATATCGGTCCAAGGCTGATGCTTGCGCCGCGCGGCCACGACCGGGGCGAACAGGCTGCGATGGTGCACCGACGGACCGAGGCGGTCGAGCGCGGCGAGATGCTCCGGCACGCCATAGCCCTTGTGCTGCTCGAAGCCATAACCCGGGCAATCCTGCGCCAGCGCGCACATCAGCCGGTCGCGCGTGACCTTGGCGACGATCGAGGCCGCGGCGATCGACATCACCAGGCCGTCGCCGCCGATCACCGCCTCGCAATTGCAATCGACGTCGATGCGGTCGCGGCCGTCGACGAACACGTGCTTCGGCGCCTCCGGCAGTGCCCTCACCGCGCGCGACAGCGCCCACAGCGAGGCCCGCAGGATGTTGTCGCGATCGATTCGCGCCGGCGACGCCATCGCCACCGCGAAGGAAGACGTCTTGCAGATCTTGTCGAACAGCACCTCGCGCTGCTCGGCCGTCAGCCGCTTGGAATCGTCGAGGCCCTTCGGGATGCGATTGGGATCGAGAATCACGGCGGCGGCGACCACGGGGCCCGCAAGCGGCCCACGGCCGGCCTCATCGCAGCCGGCGACCGGCCAGATACCCTGCTTCAGCAGCGCGCGCTCGCGGCGGAAGCTCGGCGGCGCCACCGCGATGACGCCCTTGCCGGCTTTGACAGAAGCTTTCGCCGTGCCCTTCGCTGCAGCGGCCTTCGTCACAGCACCGCTGGCCGCTTTCGCCCTGCCCGGCTTCTTCGCTTGGTCCCGAATCATGGCCGGCATGGTGCGGAACGAGCCGCGGCAGCGCAACCCGGAACCATGCTCAAGTCCCCGCTATCCATAGTGCCACTGCACTGCTAGATCTGGCAGAGCTGGTAGAGGCAGACGGCTCGACGGCTTGCCCCTCTTTCCAGCCACTGGGTAGTTCCTACGCTTTCGACCGCAACCGCCAGACGCAGATAGTCTCCAGTGGCAGGCACTGGATGACTATCGCCTCGACACCGGCGCTGCAAGCAACCTCGCGGACGTCGAGCGCATCACTTCAACGCTCGCTTACGCTCAGAACAAGCTCAACTGCTGCCCGCCGCCCTTCGGCCGCACAAAATGATCGGTCGTCAGCTTGGTCCGGCGCTTGTTCAGCCCGAGCTTCTCGCAGGCGATCTCGAAGCGGCGGCCGATCATCCAGGCCATCGGCCCCGTGCCCTTCATCCGCGTGCCCCATTGCGAGTCGTAGTCACGGCCGCCGCGCATGTCGCGGATCAGGGTGAAGACGTGGCGATAGCGGTCCGGATAGTGCTCCAGCAGCCATTCGCGGAACAGGTCACGCACCTCCAGCGGCAGCCGCAGCAGCACATACGCCGCCTCCTTCACGCCGGCGTGGGCCGCCGCATCGAGGATGCGCTCGATCTCGCTGTCGTTGAGCGCCGGGATCACAGGCGCCACCATCACAGTCGTCGGAATGCCCGCCTTGGACAAGGCCTGCAGCGCCTCCAGCCGCTTCGACGGCGTCGACGCCCGCGGCTCCATGGTGCGCGCCAGCTTCGGATCCAGCGTGGTCACTGATATCGCGACCTTCGCCAGGTTCTTCTTGGCCATCCGCGCCAGAATGTCGGCATCACGCATCACCAGCGCCGACTTGGTGACGATTCCGACGGGATGGCCAACCTTTTCCAGCACCTCGAGGATGCCGCGCATAATCTTCCGCTCGCGCTCGATCGGCTGGTAGGGATCGGTGTTGGTGCCGATCGCGATCATCCGCGGCTCGTAGCCGCTGGCCGCGAGTTCCTTCTCCAGCAGCGCCGGCGCATCCGGCTTCACGAACAGCTTGGATTCGAAATCGAGCCCCGGCGACAGGCCGAGAAAGGCGTGGGTCGGCCGCGCGAAACAATAGACGCAGCCGTGCTCACAGCCGCGATACGGATTGATCGAGCGATCGAAGCCGATGTCAGGCGACTCGTTGCGGGTGATGACCTTGCGCGAGGTATCGGTCGCGACCGTCGTCTTGAACGGCGGCAGTTCCTCGAGGCTCTGCCAGCCATCGTCGAAGACAACGCGGGCCTCCGCCTCGTAGCGGCCGCTCGCATTGGATTGGGCACCCCGGCCGCGGCGCCGGCCCCGTTCGATGGCGACCGCGAGTTCGGGAAAGTCCTTTTCAGGACTCGAGGAAGGCGCGCCCACCGGCTCGGAGGGCACCGTGACCGGCGGGCGCTTGAGGGCATGTGAAGATGCTCGGCTCATGGGCCAAGACATAGCACAAAAAGAGAACATAACAAGATCAAAATTGAACAGGCTGAACCGAATTGGTTCTAAGCCTGGGCTAGGCCAGCCATCACATTCCCGTTCTATGCTGCGGCCGCGTTGGAACGGGACGGTGCGGCGTTACTCTCATGTACTCTCCCGCAGGCGCGAAACAGACGGCAAGCGAGGTCCCATGCAGATCAGTTCTCCCCAACCGACCCTTCGTGCCGACGATCTCGACCTGCTCGATCGCTATTGGCGCGCGGCCAACTATCTCTCGGTCGGGCAGATCTATCTGCTCGACAACCCGTTGCTGCGCGAGCCGCTCAAGCCCGAGCACATCAAGCCGCGCCTGCTCGGCCATTGGGGCACGACGCCGGGGCTGAACTTCATCTACGCCCATCTCAACCGCGCCATCGCGGCGCAGGATCTCAACGTCATCTATGTCTGCGGTCCCGGCCATGGCGGCCCGGGCATGGTCGCCAACACCTATCTCGAGGGCACCTACAGCGAGATCTATCCGGACATTACCCGCGATGCCGACGGCCTGCGCAAACTGTTCCGGCAGTTCTCCTTCCCTGGCGGCATTCCGAGCCATGCGGCACCTGAGACGCCGG
Organism: Bradyrhizobium sp. HKCCYLS2038; assembly: GCF_051167655.1. Taxonomy (NCBI): domain Bacteria; kingdom Pseudomonadati; phylum Pseudomonadota; class Alphaproteobacteria; order Hyphomicrobiales; family Nitrobacteraceae; genus Bradyrhizobium; species Bradyrhizobium sp. HKCCYLS2038. Next base: position 60,346 of record NZ_JBNPTM010000007.1, read on the forward strand.
GGTCGATCCACGAAGGCGGCGAGCTCGGCTACGCGCTGGTGCACGCCTATGGCGCCGCGTTCGACAATCCCGACCTGATCGTCGCCTGCGTCGTCGGCGATGGCGAGGCCGAGACCGGCCCGCTCGCCGCGTCCTGGCATTCGAACAAGTTCCTGAACCCCGCGCAGGACGGCGCCGTGCTGCCGATCCTGCATCTCAACGGCTACAAGATCGCCAATCCCACCGTGCTCGGCCGCATGAGCGATGCCGAGATCAAGTGCCTGTTCGACGGTTATGGCTATGCGCCGCTGTTCGTCGCGGGCGACGAGCCCAAGGCGATGCACCGGCAGATGGCGGATGCGTTTGACGTGGCGTTCGCAAGCATCCGCTCGATCCAGCAGAACGCACGTCAGCCGGATGCAGTGATCCAGCGCCCGCGTTGGCCGATGATCGTGCTCCGCAGCCCGAAGGGCTGGACCGGCCCGAAACAGGTCGACGGCCTCAAGGTCGAAGGCTTCTGGCGCGCGCATCAGGTGCCGATATCGAATCCGCGAGGCAAGCCGGAGCATCTCGCGCTGCTCGAGACCTGGATGAAGAGCTATCAGCCGGAGACGCTGTTCGACGCGCAAGGCCGCCTCGTGCCGGAGCTGCAGGCGTTGGCGCCGCGCGGCCCGCGGCGCATGGGCGCCAATCCGCACGCCAACGGCGGGCTGCTCAAGCGCGAGCTCAAGCTGCCGGATTATCGCGCCTTCGCGGTCAAGGTGACCTCACCAGGCGAGACCATCGCGGAAGCGACGCGCGAACTCGGGAAGTTTCTGCGCGAGGTCATCACGCTGAACGCGGCCAACCGAAACTTCCGCATCATGGGCCCGGACGAGACCGCCTCGAACCGGCTCGACGCGGTGTTCGACGTCACCGAGCGGGTATGGATGGAGGGCATCGAGCCCTATGACGTCCATCTCGCGCATGACGGCCGCGTCATGGAAGTGCTCAGCGAGCACCTCTGCCAGGGCTGGCTCGAAGGCTATCTGCTGACCGGGCGCCATGGCCTGTTCTCCTGCTACGAGGCCTTCATCCACATCGTGGATTCGATGTTCAACCAGCACGCCAAATGGCTGAAGGTGTCGCGCCATCTGCCGTGGCGGCGGCCGATCGCGTCGCTGAACTATCTCTTGACCTCGCATGTCTGGCGCCAGGATCACAACGGCTTCAGCCACCAGGATCCGGGCTTCGTCGACCTCGTCGCCAACAAGAAGGCGGACATCGTCCGCATCTACTTCCCGCCCGATGCCAACACGCTGTTGTGGATCGCGGATCACTGCCTGCGCACCTACAACCGCATCAACGTCATCGTCGCCGGCAAGCAGCCCGCGCCGCAATGGCTATCGATGCAGGACGCCGCTGTTCATTGCGACGCCGGCATCGGCATCTGGTCGTGGGCGGGCACCGGCCCCGCCGACGCCGAACCAGACGTCGTGATGGCCTGCGCGGGAGACGTCCCGACCCTGGAGACGCTCGCCGCCGTCGACCTGCTGCGCAACAGGCTGCCGCATCTCAAGATCCGCGTCGTCAACGTCGTCGACCTGATGACGCTGCAGCCCGAGACCGAGCATCCGCACGGCCTCAGCGACCGCGACTTCGACAGCCTGTTCACGACGAACAAGCCTGTGATCTTCGCCTATCACGGCTATCCGCATCTCATTCACCGCCTCACCTACAGCCGCACCAACCATGCAGGCATGCACGTGCGCGGCTTCATCGAAGAGGGCACCACGACCACGCCGTTCGACATGGTGGTGCTCAACGAGCTCGACCGTTTCCATCTTGCCATCGAGGTGATCGAGCGGGTGCCGGGGCTCAGCGTCTCCGCCGCGCATGTGAAGCAGGACTTCCGTGACGCGCTGATCGCGCACGCGCGCTACGTCCGCGAGCACGGCGAGGACATGCCGGCCATCCGCGACTGGGCCTGGCAGAGCAGCGCGGCCGGGACGACGCCAGCGGAGGCCGGGGACTGAGCCCCCACTCAGCCGCTGACGACCGCGGCCTGCCGTTCGGGCGACGTCCGAACGGGGCGCGCGGGGATGCTGCCGCAAAATTCCGCAATGCAGCGGGCTGATTTGGCCGTGACGAGATGATAACAGTCCGGGCGGAGGCACTAAAATCCCGATGTCCGGTTCATGCTGAGCGTGATCATTCCGACCGCAGGAGTCGAGCAGACCGCCGTGGCCACCCTGTCCGCGCTGGTGCCGGGGGCCGCGGCAGGTGTCGTTACCGAGGTGCTGCTGGTCGACCGCTCCGCCGATTCCAGCGTGATCGAGCGTGTCGCCGACGTCGCCGGCTGTCACTTCATGACGTTCGAGGGCTCCCATGCCGCCGCGCTGGCGGCCGGCGCCGCTCAGGCGCGCGCCCCATGGCTTATGTTTCTGCCGGCCGGCGCAATGCTCGATCCCGGCTGGATCGATGAGACCGTGCAGTTCGTGCAGAGCGTGGCGGCGGCGGGCCGGCCGCGCGCCGGCGTGTTTCGCTACGCCCGCTCGCCCTACGCAGACACCAGCCTGCGCGACCGCCTGCGATCGGTTGCGCGGGCGCTGGTCGGGCCGCTCGGTGACCAGGGTCTTCTGATCGCCAGGGATCATTACCGCCAGATCGGCGGCTACAAGCCGGACGCCAAGCGCGCCGAAGCACAGCTGTTGCGCCGGCTCGGCCGCTCGTCGCGCACCATGCTGCGCAGCCGGATCGTCATGGTGTAGCGGCCGCCTCGATACTTGCCAAAGTCAACAAATTAGTTGACAATGGCAAACATTGAGGAGATGCCGCCATGCCCGATGTGCAGCCCGACAATTCGGTCACAGCCGTTCGCGCCTTCAACCGCTTCTACACCAGGAAGCTCGGCGCGCTCGATCAGCATTTGCTGGACAGCCCGTTCTCGCTCGCCGAGGCGCGCGTGCTCTACGAGCTCGCCCACCACGACGCGACGACGGCCAAGGAGATCGGCCTGCTGCTCGGTCTCGATGCGGGCTATCTCAGCCGCATCGTGCAGAGCTTCGACGAGAAGGGCCTGATCAACCGCACACCCCTGCCCTCGGATCGCCGGCAGCAGCAGCTCAACCTCACCGCTCGGGGACACCAGGCCTTTGCCAAGCTGGATCGCAGCTCGCAGACGGCGATCGCCGCGATGCTGGCAGCGCTCGGCGCCCCGGCACGTGAGCGGCTCGTCGGCGCGATGGGCACGATCGAGCGCCTGCTGCAGGAGCCGGCGCAGACACGCCCCGTCGTCGTGCTGCGCAGCCACCGCGCCGGCGACATCGGCTGGGTCATCGCCCGGCACGGCGCTGTCTACGCGCAGGAGTATGGCTGGAATGCCGAGTTCGAGGCGCTGGTCGCCGAGATCGGGGCGCAGTTCATCAGAAGCTACGATCCGGCGCGCGAGCATTGCTGGATCGCGGAGCTGGACGGCGCGCCAGTCGGCTCGATCTTCCTGGTCAAGGCCAGCGACGACGTCGCCAAGCTCAGGCTATTGCTGGTGGAGAAGACGGCGCGCGGCTTTGGCGTCGGCCGCGCCTTGACCGAGCAGTGCATCCGCTTCGCGCGCGAGACGAACTACAAGACGATCGAGCTGTGGACGCAGAGCATCCTCACCGCCGCGCGCGACATCTACGCCCGCGCCGGCTTCCGCAAGGTCGCCGAACAGCCGCATGCCTCGTTCGGCGTCGAGCTGATCGGCGAAACGTGGCGGCTCGAGCTTTGATTTGCCGATGGACGACAACTGCCGGTAGGTCGACATCATCTCCACACCACGCCGAGCATGCCGATTGCGGAGTTCCCGTGCTTCGGTAGTATCCCGCGAAACGGAGTGGGGTCTGAGCGGTGATGAACGTGATGATGCGATCGAAGCTTGTGGCGCTGGTTGCGCTCGCAAGCTTGTTTGGATTCGAAGCCGGCACGGCGGCTTATGCCGCGCCGAAAGCAGCCGGCAAGGGACGCACGACGGTCACGATCACGCGCACGACTGATTTCCTGTATCTCGCGGCGCCCGCCGCGGTCGAGATCAACGGCACCAAGGTGGCGAGCCTCGGCCGTGGCGAGAGCTACAACGGCCCGCTCGTGCCCGGCGCCACGACCATCACCGTGTCGACATGGTCCACACCGGGGTCTTCCAAGATCAGCTTCAATGCCGTCCCCGGCAAGACCTATCGGATGGTGGTCGGCCCGCGCGGGGAGAATTTCGCGGCCAACATGCTCGGTGGCCTGATCGGCGCGGCGATCGAAGGCGGCGGCGCCTTCGCAATCGGCCCGGCGAAATGATTCATATGTGAGCCGCAAGCGTGAGCCGCGGGACGCGGCTCACCGTCAGGTCGCGTCAGGCGGTCGCGCCTTGCGCCTTCGGCCGGCGCAGATGCTCGTCGAGCCGCGGCATGATCTCGACGAAATTGCAGGGACGCGTGCGGTAGTCGAGCTGGGCGGCCAGGATGCCGTCCCAGCCGTCGCGGCAGGCGCCGGGCGAGCCCGGCAGGCAGAAGATGTAGGTGGCGCCGGCGACGCCCGCGGTGGCGCGGCTCTGGATCGTCGACGTGCCGATCTTGGCATGGCTGAGCAGGTGGAAAGCGATCGAGAAGCCGTCCATGCGCTTCTCGAACAGCGGCTCGATCGCCTCCGGCGTGACGTCGCGGCCGGTGAAGCCGGTGCCGCCGGTGGTGATGATGACGTCGACGCCGGGATCGGCGATCCAGGACCGCACCACGGCGCGGATCTTCTCGACGTCATCGGTGACGATGTCGCGCCCCGCGAGCTTGTGGCCCGCCGCCGTCAGGCGGTCGCTCAAGGTGTTGCCGGACTTGTCGTCGGCGAGCGAGCGCGTATCCGACACCGTCAGCACGGCGATGTTGAGGGGGATGAAGCTCTTGCTCTCGTCGATCGCCATGATCGCTTCTCCCTAAAGCGAGTTGGCGGCGAACGTGTTGCAGGCCTGCACCGTGCCCTGCTGGTAGCCGACCATGAACCAGCGCTTGCGCTGCGCCGCCGAGCCGTGCGTGAACGAATCTGGCACCACGCGGCCGGTCGCCTGGCGCTGCAGGGTGTCATCGCCGATCGCCGACGCCGTCGTCAGCGCGGCGTCGATGTCGCCCTCCTCCAGGAAGCCCGGACGCTTCTTGGCCTCGCGATTGACCCAGACGCCCGACAGGCAGTCGGCCTGCAGCTCGACCTTGACCTGCAGCGCGTTGGCTTCCGCCTTGCTGCCGGCCGCCTGCTGCATCCGCGTCACGCGCGGCAGGATGCCGAGCAGGTTCTGAATGTGGTGGCCGGCCTCATGCGCGATGATGTAGGCTGCGGTGAACTTGCAGGCACTGCCGGAGCAACCGCGGAACCGGGTTTCCACCTCGCGGAAGAAGCCGGTGTCGAGGAAGATCTGCTTGTCCGGCGGACAATAGAACGGCCCCATCGCCGACTGCGCCATGCCGCAGCGGCCGCCATTGGTGCTGTTGCGGAACAGCACGATCTTCGGTCCGGTGTAATTCTGGCCCGACGACTGGAAGATCTCGGTCCAGCGGTCGTCGATCTCGCCGAGCACGCCGGCGATCATGTCGCCCATCTCATCCTTCGGCGCGCCGGTCTTGCCGGACGACCGGCGGTCGGTCTGGTAGGTCGGCGCGCCGCCATGCGTGATCATCTCGGCGCCGCCGATCAGGATGCGCGGGTCGATGCCGAAGGCGTAGCCGATCAGGCCGAGCACGATGATGGTGCCGATGCCGAGTCCACCGCCGCCGATCGGCAGACCCATACCACCGCCCATCCCGCCGCCCTCGTCGCGACGGTCGTCGATGTCGTCGCTGCGACGGAAATCATCGTAACGCATGGCGGCCTTTCCTCATGATCCCTAGCGCGGCTCTGCGCGAAATGCCCAACGCGGCAAACAGGTAAAATTTCCACTGTGTTAATCAATAACCCGGCCGGCAAATTTTGCCTAGCGCGGCGCGAAAATTCCACCGCCTTCGCCGCATCGTTGCACGCCGCCGGTGCGCGCATCCATTCAAAAAAATCCACGGCGATCGCGACGTTGCGCACAAGTTGCAATTCATCGACGAGCGGCTTTTTCACCCGCGATGCGCATGATGAAAACGCGCACATCGATGCGAAAAATTTTCCGGGTTAAGTCCATTTTTACTTTGCCACGCCAATGTGTGGCCAGTCGGTTGTTAGGTCCCGCGTCGCCGACAGCGTCGCCTGAGTCAGAGTTCTTGAGTCATGGTTGAGTCGCGTCGCGGGGCGTCTGCAAGGGCGCCCCGCACTAAATTTCAGGCTCTTGAAGAGCACCGCATCATCGTCGGCGACTGCGTCGCCGAGATGTCGAAACTGCCAGGTGCATCCGTCGACCTGGTGTTTGCAGATCCGCCCTACAATCTGCAGCTCAAGGGTGAGCTCAAGCGTCCCGACGAATCGCAGGTCGATGCCGTCAACGACGATTGGGACAAGTTCTCCTCGTTCGCCGCCTATGACGACTTCACGCGCGCCTGGCTGCTCGCCGCGCGCCGCGCGATGAAGCCGAGCGCGACGATCTGGGTGATCGGCTCCTATCACAACATCTTCCGCGTCGGCGCGATCATGCAGGATCTCGGCTTCTGGATCCTCAACGACATCGTGTGGCGCAAGTCCAACCCGATGCCGAACTTCCGCGGCCGCCGCTTCACCAACGCCCACGAGACGATGATCTGGGCGGCGCGCGACCAGAAGGCGAAGGGCTACACCTTCAACTACGAATCGCTGAAGGCCTCCAACGAGGACGTTCAGGCGCGCTCCGACTGGCTGATCCCGCTGTGCACCGGCGAGGAGCGGCTGAAGGACGGCGGCGGCAAGAAGATTCATCCGACGCAGAAGCCGGAAGGCCTGCTGGCGCGGGTGCTGCTGTCCTCCTCGAAGCAGGGCGATCTGGTGATCGACCCGTTCAACGGCACGGGCACCACCGGCGCCGTGGCAAAACGCCTAGGCCGCCGCTACATCGGCTTCGAGCGCGACAAGGTCTATGCCGAAGCGGCAGAACGACGCATCGCGGCGGTCGAGCCGCTGCCGGAAGCCACGCTCGCCCCGTTCATGACGGCGCGCGAGGCGCCGCGGGTCGCGTTCTCGGAATTGATCGAGCGCGGCATGATCGCGCCCGGCGCCAAGCTCGTCGATTCCAAGCGGCGCCACGGCGCGCTGGTGCGCGCCGATGGAGCCATCATGCTCGGCGACAAGGTCGGCTCGATCCATCGCATCGGCGCGGTGGCCCAAGGGCTGCCGGCCTGCAACGGCTGGACGTTCTGGCACGTCGAGACCAAGGGCGGGCTCAAGCTGATCGACGAGCTGCGCGCCGAGATCCGCTCCGAGATGACCGCCGCCTGACGTCTACGACTTGCGGCGGCCCTGCCCGGAATAGCGGGCCAGCAGATCCTCGACCTCATACTGGTCGTCGTAGCGCTCGTCGTCGCGCGGCACGACCGAGACCTGCGAGGCGCGCTGCGCCGGCTGCTCGCGGCGCCTCGACATCTCTTGATAAAGACTGCCGACCGGCGGCAGGTGCATGTGATCGAGCTCCGGCTCCGCCGGCCAGCGCGACATGCGGCGCGTGGCGACCGGCTCGATCCGCAACTGCCGCCTGGCACGGGCCCGCGCAAGCAGGACGCTGATCGAGAAGCCGGCGACCGCGACCGCGGCGAGAAACGCCAACAGCCGCGTGCGCGCCGCATCGTCGCTGAAGCCGCCGACCGGCGCTACGGGCATCGCTTCGGCCACGGTCTGCGATGCCGCGACCGGCGCGGCTGTTTCCGACGACGGCGCAACATCACTCGATGCTGCAGCAAGCGTAATGGACGTCGAGCGCGGCGCCGGAGCAGGCTTTGCCTGCAGGGTGTCGGACGTATCCGGCCAACGCGTCGCAACTGCGGATTCGCTCGCGACGGCATCGGCTTCATCGACCACGGGCGCCGAGGTCAGCGGCTCGGCACTCGCAGCGGCCATCGCGGCGGACGGCGAGGCAGCGGTCGCGCCAAGTGCGGCGATCGGAGGAAACAGCACCGTTGATCGCGCCGCAGCGCTCGGGATCGACGGCGACGGCTTCACCTCGTCCGCCGCCCGATTGGGCGGTGACTGAATTTCTGCATGCGCATCGGCCGCCGATGACGACAGCGGCTCACGCGCCCGATGCGACGCCAGCTTGCGCATGGTGAGCGAGGCGCCGTGCGTGCCGCGGTCGTCGCCAAGATACCAGCACTGCTTCTTCGTCGTGCGATCGACGCGATAGAACCAATGCTTGCCCGCCGGCGTCCCCGCAGGCTTCGCCAGGCATTCGTCAGCAGCTGATGCCGGTGAAAACTCGATTGTCACCGCAGCCGCTCCCGCCAGCGCGACAGCTGCAACACACGGCAACAAATTCGCCGTTCGATTCGTCATCAGACCTCCGACGATTCAACGCCCCCGATGCGCCGTTTCGGCGATGACTACGTTCGGAATAAGGCTGCAGAGGTTCCATTTGTCGAAACAATGTTAGAACAGCGGTCGGCTTTGGATGCCTTCTAATTATTTGGAGCTGTTTTGTCGCAGCAACACGGTGCGTTAGCCCGCCATGTGATCGCTTTACATGCAGCATCGCATTATCAACAACACGCGGATGTGAGACGGTGAGCACAGGAAAATTATGCACGCCAATCATCGCAAGCAGCGTGTCGGGCACGAAGATCAACAACCGCGACGCCTATATTCAACCTTTGAGCTACAAGTCAGGAAATGCCCGCGCCAAGGTTGATAGTTCGCCATCTCGGACGCGACAGCGCGTTCGAATCACGCGCGAGCATCGCACCCGCATTGCGCATCCAGATCAGCGCGCGCGATAGACACTGCCCTTGCTCTCACCCGTCTCCTCCACGATGACGCAGGAGTGGCCGGGATGGCCGTCCGGCTAAGGCGTGCCCTTGATGAGCAGGAAGGTCACCGAATGCGCGCCGTGCAGTCCGGCGGGAAAGCGAGTCTTGCTGCGCACGATGTACTCGCCGCCGCTGCGGTGATCATCGATTTACCGAGCGGCACCGTCGCGACCGGCGGCCGCCTGCTTCAGCATCTTCGGCAGGGCCTTCTCGACCAGCTCGCGCGTATAGGGTTTCTGGATCACCGGCGCGTCGGCAAGCTCCGCAGGGATCGGCGCGCGCTCGCCATAGCCGGTGGCGAACATGAAGGGCACGTCGAGCTCCTTCAGCCTGTGCCCGACCGCGAGGCTGCTCTCCGCGCCGAGGTTGATGTCGAGCAGCGCGAAGCTTGGCACAGCGCGTTCGATCGACTTCAATGCCTGGTTGACCGAGGCCGCCGTATCGACATGCCGCGCGCCGAGCTCCAGCAGGATGACCTCGGCGCCCATCGCGATGATCAGATTGTCCTCGACGATCAGCACGGTGCCGGAGAGGCGCGGCATCTGCTCCTCCTTCGCGTGCTGACGCGAAGGAGCGCCGGTCAGCGCCGGCACCATCTGCACAAAATTTGCGGGGATGACGAAGCGCGCCTGCACGCCGAGCAGGTCGAAGCGGATTTCGGCGTCGCCCTTCAGATCGAACGGCACCGAGCGCTCGATGATGGTGGTGCCGAAGCCGCGCCGCGACGGCGGCTGCACCGGCGGCCCGCCGCTCTCCTTCCAGTCGATCACGAGGCTCGACGCCGGATCCAGTCGCCAGATCACCTGGACCTGTCCGGTGGAATCCGCGAGCGCACCATACTTTGCGGAGTTGGTCATCATCTCGTGCACGACGAGCGCGAGCGTTGCGAACGCCTTGGGGTCGAGCGCAACGTCCGGCCCCTCCATCCGCACCCGTCCCGCGCGCGAGCCGAGATAGGCGCCCGCTTCCGATTCGAGCAGATGGCGCAACGCCACCGGCGCCCAGTTCAGGTTCGTGATCTGGTCATGCGCACGCGCCAGCGCCTGGATGCGGCCGCCCAGCACCGCGGCAAACTCCTCCACCGAGGTCGCGGTGTCCTTGCTCTGCGCCACCAGGCCGCGCACCAGGCTCAGAATGTTGCGGACGCGGTGGTTGAGCTCGGCAATCATCAGCTCCTGCCGCTCCTGCGCACCGCGACGCTCGCGCGCGGCGAGCTCCGACAGTTGCAGGATCACCTCCAGCAGCGTGACACGCAGGCTCTCGGCAATGCGCAGGTCCGCCGCGGTCCACGTCGTCGACTGGCCCGCCACCGTCTGCTGCCACAACTCGAAGCTCTTGCGCGGCGTCAACCGGGCACCGAGCGGACCTTCGGCATAGGTCTTGTTGGGATCGCCCGCCCAGTTCACCGAGCGCAGCACCTCGCGGCGAAAGAAGATCAGGCAGTCGCGCGGCGTCCGCGAGATCGGGATCGCCAGGAATCCGGCGGCGCGATCGCGGAACGATTCGCCCGCGGCATAGATCCTGGCGATCTCGGCACTGGCGCAGATCCGTCCGGGCGAGGTGCGGTTGATGAAGCCGACGAGGTCCTGCACTTCCCGCTCGGTCGGCGTCTCGCCATGGAGCGTGATCTCGTCGTCGGACCACACCGCAATGCCATCGCATTCGATCATCTGCCGATAGTCGGCGACGAATTCGAGGATGGCGCGCTTGCTGTGGGCCTGCGCGGCCGCGCGCTCGATCAGCCGCTCCTGGATCTGATGCGCGCGCGTCTCGTAGGCAACGTCGGTCTCGCGCTCGCGCGCCTCGAGCAGCCAGGAATACATCTGGCCGAACAGCTCCGCGGCGGTGCGCTTCTCGAACGACAGATGCAGCGGCGAATAATGATGGCAGGCGAACAGGCCCCACAGCTTGCCGTCGCGCAGAATGGACACCGACATCGACGCGGCCACGCCCATGTTGCGCAGATATTCGATGTGGATCGGCGAGACCGCGCGCAGCACGCTCATCGACAGGTCGAGGAGGCCTGCATTGTGCGTGGGCGTCGACGTTAGCGGCGCCGGGGAGGCATTGATGTCGGCGATGATGCGCAGCCAGTTGCGCTGGTAGAGCTGGCGGGCCTGTCGCGGAATGTCGGAGGCGGGATAATGCAGCCCCAGAAACGGCTCGAGGCCGGAGCCTGCCGTCTCGGCGATCACCTCGCCCGAGCCGTCCGGGTGAAAGCGATAGACCATGACGCGGTCGAAGCCGGTGAGCAGCTTGAGCTGCCGCGCAGCCTCCTGCGCAAGGTCGATCGTGCCCGTCGTCTTGCGGATGCGGCCGAGCATCAGCCGCACCAGCTCGCCCGAATTGACGCCTGGCTCGACCATGCTCGGCTCGGCCTCGACGATCAGATACGCTCCGGAGAAATGGATGGCGAGATCGAACAGTCGGCCGTTGCCGAGCAGATCGATGCCGAACACGCGCTCGACCGCGTCAGGACCGCTCAAATAGTCGACGCGCACGCGGATCGCTGCAACCGCGGGCTCCGACAGCAGGGCTGCGATCGGCCGGTTCAGAATCGAGGCGAGATCGGCACCGAGATAGTCGGGCGCGTTCTCCGAGGCCATGCAGATCGTGAAGTCCGAGACCAGCGCCAGCAGGAAGCCGAATGGCTGCACGTGGCCGGGAACGTGGATCGGCTCGCGGTCGCAATTGGTGAGATTGACCGGCTCGTTGGTCATCATGCGCTCGCCACCGCTCCAGCAAACAGCGCGAACGCGTCGAGCGCACTCTCCATCATCAGGATCTCGTCATCCGCGGTCGTGGGCTCGCGTGACAGCTGAGACAGGAAACTTTGCCAGAGCCCTGCGCCGGCGCCATGACGGAGATAACGCGTGGCTCGCCGCACCCGCGGGTCGGCCGATGCGGCAACGATGCGCAACAGATAGGCCGCGCCCAGCCGCGATCCTTCGAGAACATAGAGCGTGCCGAAGATGAAGGCGCGATCGCGCCGTGCGAGCGGCAGGCTCATCGGACGCGCCACGCCGTCGAGTTCGCCGAGATCGGCCATGATCGCGGACGAGCGCCGCCTCAGGAACCAATCGTCGATATGGCCGGCGACCCCCGCCTGCTCGAGCGCGGCCTCCAGCGGCAGCAGCGCAGCGGCACTGGCTTGCAGAAAGCGGCGATAGTGGACCGTCGTAGTGAGATCGAACTGGCAGAGCCGCTCATCCAGCGCATGATGCGCGCCGGCGGTGGCGAGCTTCAATCTGTGGCGGATCCCCTCGGTGCTAAGGGCAAAAGGCGGGTCGTCGGAAATAGCAGCCAGCGGCATCGAGGGGCCCACAAAAAAGAGAGCGGCCGCAGGCGCGCGACGGCTCCAGTAAACGCCGATCGACGACTCTGGTTCCGGCTCGCTTCCCGTGTTTTCCATGCGATGGCCAGGGCGAGAGATGGAGGTCCAGCGCGTCGCTCCGTCTCGCTTGGTCGTTGATTCCATCTTCCCCGTCAGCCCTGGCGATCGCATAAGCCGGCTGAAGTTTTACGTCCGTCTGCCTCCACATCGTCATGGCCGGGCTTGTCCCGGCCATCCACGTCGTTCGTCATCCTGGGAACGGCGTGGATACCCGGGACAAGCCCGGGCATGACGGAGTAACTAATTGGCAGGGTTAACCTTCCTGAGAGCCCGAAGCGGTATATGCGACAGCCCTCCCGTCAGCCCTCCGACACCGTCTAGGGTGGGCCGAGCACGTTTTCGATCAGGAGCGTGTCGCAATATTCGACCCATTCCGTGATCAGTCCGTTCTCGAGCCGTAGCACGTTGCAATAGCTGTTGTCGTAGGCGCGTCCATCCGCAGTCGTGTTGCGGCCGCGGGCTTGCACGACGACGTGATCGCCTTCCGCGATCAGCCGGAGCGGGATCGTCGTGATCCGGCCGAGCCGGGCCCGCAGCGGCGCGAACAATTCGACGAGAACCGTCTCCTTGCCGTCATAGCTGCGCGACCACGAGCCGCTGCCCATGATGACGAAGCGAAACGCGTCGGACAGATGCGCCAGCAGCGGCTGCGGATTGCTCTTGGCCAGCTCGTCGAACACGTGCTGGACGATCTGCTTGTTCTGTTCACTCGTCATGCCCGCATCGCTCATCGGTAATTCTCCTTCGATCCTGTGACGTCGGCATCAGCCGGCTTGCCTGAGCGAGGGCGGAAACGGCCCGAGCACCGCTTCCGTCAGCGCCGAGTCGCAATACTCCCGGATCTCCACGATGCGCGCCCCGCGCAATCGATAGATCAGGCAGTAGTCGTTGTCGTACGCCCGCCCGTCCCTGGTACGCATCGCGCCCTTGGCTTCGACCACGACGATGTCATCCTCGGCGATGAAGCGGAGCGGAACGGCGCGGCGGCCGTCCGCCAGAAGGCTGGCGAGATGACCATGGAGATTGCGCAGCAGCGCCTCCTTGCCCCTGATCGTCTGCGACCATGAATATTGTCCGGTGATCACCATCGTGACGTCGTCGGCGATCGCCGCGACATAGGCCGCGCGGTCACCCGCGGCCGCCGCCGCGAGCAGATCCTGCATCAACCGCTTGTTGGCGCTGGCGCTCATGACATCGTTCCTCCTGAACTCTCGGTGCGAGCAGAACGAGCTTGAGCCAAGTCACAGCATTCTTCCAATCGATATCGAATATGATATCTATTCACTGTATGAATTTAGCCGCGCTCGATCTCAACCTGCTGGTCGCGCTCGACGCGCTGCTCCGCGAGAGCAGCGTCAGCCGGGCCGCACTGCGGATCGGCCTGTCGCAGCCGGCCACCAGCCACGCGCTGCAGCGGCTGCGCGAGCTGCTCGGCGATCCGCTGCTGGTGCGGACCGGTGCACGCATGGAGCCGACACCCCGCGCGCTCGCGCTGCAGGCGCCGCTGGCGCAGGCGCTGGACCAGGTGCGCGGCCTGTTCACGCCGGATGTCTTCGATTCCAGCCGCAGCGAACGCCAGTTCCGGCTGATGATGCCTGATCTGGCGGTCGAGCTGCTGATGCCGTCCTTGATGGCCAAGGTGACGCGGTCAGCCCCCCATGTCCGCATCGACGTGGTGCCGTGGCGGGGACCTGCGATCTTCCACGCCGAGTTCGCCCGCACCATCGACATGGTGATCTCGATCGGCAACGCCTTCAAAGGCTTTCACCGCCAGTTGCTCTACACCGACAGCGATGCACTTGCGGTCCGCCGCGGCCATCCTGCAACCAGGCGGCTGAGCCGGCGCGACGGCTTTCTCGCCGCCCGGCATGTCGCCGTGGTTCTGCGCGGCCAGAGCGAGGACCTGATCGACAACTGGTTGCGCAGCAAGGGCTGGGAGCGGCGAATCGCGCTGGTGGTACCGAGCTACATCGAGGCGCTGCACGTCGCTGCGCGCACCGATCTCGTCGCCTTCGTGCCGCGCCGGCTGATCGCGGCGCTGGCCCGGCCGTTGTCGCTGTCGACCGTCGCGCCGCCGCTCGATCCCGGTCTCGACGAGCAATACATGTTCTATCCGACGCGGGCGCAGGTCGAGCCGGGTTCGATCTGGCTGCGCAACCTGATGCTGGAGACCGGCCGTGAACTCGGCGGCGCGGCTGCGCGTGCGACGAAGGGCAGATGAGCGGACGATGCGGGCCTGCTCGGGAGCCCGCATGCCGCTGACGACATCGTCAGGCCGCGAGCTCGGCAAACGCCTTCTGCACCGCCGGCCGCTCCGACATGCGTTTGAAGTGGTCGGCGACCTTCGGGAAGGCGTTGATGTCGACGCTGTCGCCTTCGAGCCATTGCGCGATCGTGAACAGATACGGATCGCAGATCGTATACTGCTCGCCCATCACCCAGGGGCCGCGCAGCATCTTCTGCTCGATCAGCGCGAAGCACGCGCCCATCGTCTCCGGCACCTTCCGCTTCATGTCGGCGAAGGAGGATTCTTCGGTGGCCCAGCGGTAGCCGCGCATCTTGTGCGCGTGGGCGATGTGGACGGTCGAGCAGAGATAGCTGGTGAACGACTGCACCTCGGCGAAGGCGAAGATGTCGTCGAGCGGCGCCAGACGCGCCTCCGGGAAGCGCTGCGCGACATAGGCCAGCATCGCCGGCGTCTCGGTCAGGATGCCCTGCTCCGTCACCAGCGCCGGCACCCGTCCCTTGGGATTGATCGCGAGATACTCCGGACTGGTCTGCTGGCTGGTCTTGAAGCTGAGCTTCTCGACCGCGTAGGAAGCGTCGGTCTCGGCGAGTGCAATGTGGGAGGCGAGCGCGCAGGTACCCGGCGCGACATAGAGCTTGAGCATGGTGTTCCCCGGATGAAACGAGCTGCGAACCTAGCGGCAGCGGCATCGGCCGTCCATCCGGCTTGTCCGGGGAACACGTCCGCGCGGCCAGCATGCGCTGGCCGTCGCGGGAAGCGGGGTCAGTCAGCCTCCGGTCAGATCGGCGCTACGTCCATGGTATGCACCGCCGTCGGATAGTAGCGGAAGCCGTCGCCGAGCTTGCCGATGTGGCCGATGCCCGGCCACGGGAAGTGATAGCCGAGAATACGCGTGCGGTTCGCCGCGAGCATGTCGAGCACGCGCACGCGGGTCTTGGCGGCCTGCTTCGGATCGGTGTCGTAGGCGAACTCGATCAGCGGCTTCTCGATCAGCAGCACCGGATGATGCGAGATGTCGCCGATATAGGCGAGCTGATCCTTGCCGGACTGGATCAGGAAGATGGTGTGCCCGACCGTGTGGCCCGGCGTGAACATCGCCTGCACGCCCGGCAGGAACTCCTGGCCGTCCTTCAAGAAGGTGATGCGGTCCTTGACCGGCAGGAGATTGCGCACCGCCTGCTCATAGAAGGGCTTGTAGTTGGGGCCGACCTTGGCCTCGTCGGTCCAGAAGGTGAAGTCGGCCTCGGAGATGAACAGCTCGGCATTCGGGAAGCTCGGCTTGCCGTCCGGCCCTACCACGCCGCCGCAATGGTCGATGTGCGCGTGCGTCATCACCAGCGCATCGACGTCCTTCGCCTCGATGCCAGCCTGCTTCAAGGTCATCAGCATCTTGCCGGTGGTGTCGCCGAACAGTTTCGAGACGCCCATGCCGTTGTCGAAGATGATGATCTTGTCGCCGGTGTTGAGCACCAGGATGTTCTGCTCGAGAGTTGCGGCGCCGACCGGCAGGAAATTGTTCGTCAGCATCGCGTCGAGCTCGCCGGGGGAAATGCCGAGGAACGCCGCATGGGGATCGCCGAGCGGCAGCACGCCGTCGGAGATGATGGTGGCCTCGGCCGTGCCGAGCTTGAAGCGAAAGAAGGTCGGTGCCTGCGTGTTCAGGAATGGGCCCTTGGCCAGGACGGGACTGACGAGTCCGGACAGTCCTGCCGCAGCGCCAAGACCGATCATCGAGCGACGTGAGAGTCCCGTAAGCTTTGCCATCTTTGCCTCCCTCTTACCAATCTGTTTCTTGCTCGCGTTGGTCCGAGCTGCTGCCTTCGATATCGTGACTCCACGATCACCCGACGCTCTCTTCTCCAAGAACACGCCGCTCATGGCCATGTGCAGCCCCGGCTTCCAAGCTGACTCGTCATGGTGAGGAGGCGCGCAGCGCCGTCTCGAACCCATGAGGCCCCAGCGCGGGCCTCGCCCTTCGAGACGCCCGCCTGCGGCGGGCTCCTCAGGTGAGGAGCAGCAGTCGACACCAATCCACCCGCTCAAAGAGCGTGAACTTCAAACACAATCTAAGATTATCTACATCCGCAAGGCAGTCGCAACGTAAAAGAACGTCGGAACGAAAGGAATCAGCGCTGCAGTCGCGAACTCCGCCGCAGCGCGCGAGCGACGGAACAAGCGAAGCTTCCCCTTCTGAAAAAAATAAAAACCTTGCGCTTTATCGGAATCCATGATTGTCTCTCGCCATCCCGCCTCGAGCAGAGGGACGTTGCGCGCGATCGTCACGACACGTGAGGCGGGGAGCGATGGCCGCATGGTGCCGCAGCGTGTCCAGTTGGATGCGCCGACGAACGGCAGCGTGCGGACGTGAAATCGCAGCGTGCTGGCACCCCGAAGCTGGTGTCCCGCGCAGTGCGCAAGCATTGTCGCGAATGGTGGCCAACAAGCCGGCGCACCAGGCAGACTGCGTATAAGCGTGAATACCATCGCGCAGGGAATGCCGGCTGTGTTCGGCTGAACCTGTGGTACCTGCCGCCTGCATTCTTTTCGCAGGCGGGCCATGGGTGCGGCCAGCATCCGGCATTCCCTGCGCCCTCTGCGTTTGCAGGGGGACGAGCGATCGCAAGCCTCGGGCATGCTATGCCGCGAGAATGCGAATTCATGCTCATCGTCTCTCTATCTTCATCATTGATGCAACTCTTAGTCGCTGATGCAAGCCGCTGTTTGAACCGTGAATACGCCTCATCCTCCGCTGTCGATGAGGAAAGTAGCAGCAACAGATCGCTGAGCGCACCTGCCCGCCCCCGTTTCGAGGTTGAGCGTCGCGTTGCTTGGCGAGTGCCTTTACTTGCCCAGCACCTTCACCGCCTCCATCGGCCGCGCACTGGAGCTGGCGGTTGCGAGCAGCGTACCGCCGCCGTCCATGAGACGTCCCTCGACGAAGGCGACGGTCTTGCCGAGCTGAAGCACCCGCGCCTCGCCGACCATCGGTCCAGGTTTTGCCGGCGTCAGAAAGTTGACGGTCATACTGACCGTCGCCGTGTAAAGCCGGCCCTCGGTCTTGATGAAGACAGCAGGTCCCATCGTATCGTCGAGCATCGATGCGAGGATGCCGCCCTGGATGAAGCCGGCGGGGTTACAGAACTCCGGCTTGCCATCGAAGCCAATCTTGATCCAGCCGTCAGCCGGCCGGGCGTCGATCAGCCGCCAGCCGAGCAATATGGCGCAGGGCGGCGGAGCGAGCGTGTCGAGTGCGGTCGAGATCATGGACGCCTCCTGTGAGCGCCCGCTTCTTAGATCGCCTCTGCTGCCAGCCCTGTGTCAGCAGCCACGCCTCACTCCCCGAGCCCATGCGCAACCACCTTGCGCATCACGTTTGGCAGCGCCTCGCCTTCGAGGGTGGCGATTGGCACCCAGCGCATGCCGTCAGGAGCGCGCGCGCGGCCCGAGACCTTGGCGGTGTAGACCACGAGCTCCAGCGGAAAATGCGTGAAGACATGGGTGACGACGCCGAGCTTGCGATGCCAGCTCTTCACGCCAGCCAGTTCCGGCGCCTGCGCCAACGCCTCCGCATCCTCCTGGCCGGCCAGCCACTCCGAGCCGGGGACCTCGGTCATGCCGCCGAGCAGGCCCTTCGCGGGGCGCGAGCGCACCAGCAGTTCTTCGCCTCTGACGACCACGAACGCGGCACCGCGTCTGAGTGCGCCGGTCTTCTTCGCGGCCTTGCGCGGGAACGTGTCCTGGTCGCCGCGTTCGCGCGCCGCGCAATTCTCGTTCAGCGGACAGAGCGCGCAGGCCGGCTTCTTCGGCGTGCAGATGCCGGCGCCGAGATCCATCAGCGCCTGGGCGCTGTCGCCGGCGCGCGAGGGTCCAAGCAGGGTCGCCGCCAGCGCCTGGATCTGCGGCTTGGCCTGCGGCAGCGCCTCCTCCACCGCGAACAGCCGTGTCGTCACGCGCTCGATGTTGCCGTCGACGGGCATTGTTTGTCGATCGAACGCGATCGCCGCAATCGCCGCTGCGGTGTACGGGCCGATGCCGGGCAGCTTGCGCAGCCCCTCCTCCGTATCCGGAAACACCCCGCCATGCTCGCGCATCACGGTGACGGCGCAGGCGTGCAGGTTGCGCGCCCGCGAATAGTAGCCGAGCCCGGCCCACATCCTGAGCACGTCGTCGAGCTCTGCGCTGCCGAGCGCCGTGACATCCGGCCAGCGCGCGACGAACTTCTCGAAATACGGCCCGACCGCCTTCACCGTCGTCTGCTGCAGCATGATCTCCGACAGCCAGACCCGATATGGGTCGGAGCGATGCCCCGCCGGCGCCCGCCACGGCAGCCGCCGGCGGTGGCGGTCGTACCAGGCGAGCAGCTGCGCCGGGCGCTCGGCGGCTGGATCAATCCGCTGTTGGTTCTTGCGCTTGGAAGGAAGGGCTGATGACACCATTGGCTTAATCTAGTACGTCAGGAGCGATCGTCGCCCGCGGAACAGCGGTCTCGTCCACGGCTTTCTTCGCGCCGGACCGACGACCGCACCACGAGACCCGTTCATCATGGCAAAGCCCGGCCGCCTCACCGCAAAGCCTCTGTCGCTGATGATGGGCGACGTGCTGTCGGCCGCGTATGCCAAGCAGGGGTTTGCCGCGCGCGAGCTCGTCACGCGCTGGCCGGAGATCGCCGGGCGCGACATCGCCGAGCATGCACAGCCGCTGAAAATGCAATGGCCGCGGCCGGTCGAGGGCCAGCCGCAGGAGCCGGCGACCTTGATCCTGCGCGTCGAGGGGCCGATGGCGCTGGAGATCCAGCATTCGTCCGATGTGATCCTGGAGCGGGTCAACCGGTTCTTCGGCTGGCACGCGGTGGGCAAGCTGGCGCTGCGACAGGGCCCGCTGACCCGCCCGCCGGTGAAGCGCCGCCCGCCCCCGCCCGATCCGAAGTCGGTGGCGAAGGTCGCCTCGACCCTGACGGCGATCGAGGACGACGCGTTGCGCGACGCACTCGCCCGTCTCGGCGCTGCCATCAAGCGAAATTGACGCTTCGCCTTTGATCCCGCTTTGCGGCCCGGCATTGCCTCAGACCGGGTTTCAAGCTAGCGAAAAGCCAAGTTAAGCCACGTTACGAGCGTTTCAGGCGCCAGATGCGCCCATTCCGGAGCAGAGCCTTGATCATCACCCGCCGCGCCTTCACCGCTGCCCTGTCGCTGACCGGCCTCGCCGCGCTGGCCGGCTTTTCCCCGCTGCGGCTGATTTCGGACGCCCTGGCGCAGAGCGCCTCAGACGTGGCCAAGCCGCAGTCGCTGCCGGACATGGCGATCGGGCCGGCGGACGCTGCCGTCACCATCACCGAATACGCCTCGATGACCTGCCCGCATTGCGCGGCGTTCAACGCCACCGTGTTCCCGAAGCTGAAGGCCGAATACATCGATACCGGCAAGATCCGCTACATCTTCCGCGAGTTCCCGCTCGACATCAAAGCCGCCGCCGGGTCGATGCTGACGCGCTGCATCGCCAATGGCGACGCGCAGAAGTATTTTGCCGTTACCGACATGCTGTTCCGTTCGCAGAACGACTGGGTGGTCAAGAACACCACGGAGACTTTGACCCGGATCGGCAAGCAGGCCGGCCTCAGCCAGCAGCAGGTCGAAGCCTGCCTCAAGGACCAGGCGCTGCTCGACAAGATCGCCGCCGACCAGAAGTACGCCAGCGACATTCTCAAGGTTGATTCGACGCCGACCTTCTTCATCAACGGCGAGAAGATCAAAGGCGAGTCCTCGATCGAGGAGTTTCAGAAGCGCATCAACCCGCTTCTGAAGAGCTGATTCGAGTCAACCCGAAATCACTTGGGAATCACTTGGGACTCACTGAGTCCTGCAAGACACAGCGCGGCCCCTTCGTGGGGCCGCTTCTGTTTGTTGGGCTGATTGCCGCGAGAAAGCCTTGGAAAAGCAGGGCCGGCGGGTTGCCCCGGGGACCGGCCATCGCCATTGTCCCGCCCTCAGAATGGGGCGCAACGGCTATTCAGTCCACATTGACATTGCCTTCCATGGTATTGTCGGGGCTGTGAGATTCGTCTCCCGCCAACAGAGAATCTGTGCATGAAACTCACGCGTCTACGTCTTCACGGTTTCAAGACGTTCGTCGAACCGACTGATTTCGTGATCGAACCCGGCCTCACCGGCGTCGTCGGTCCGAACGGCTGCGGCAAGTCGAATCTGGTCGAGGCGCTGCGCTGGGCGATGGGTGAGACCTCGCACAAATCGCTGCGCGCCGCCGACATGGACGCGGTGATCTTCTCCGGCTCGAACACCCGGCCGTCGCGCAACCATGCCGAAGTGGTGATGACGATCGACAACAGCGATCGCACCGCGCCGGCTGCCGTGAACGACCGCGACATTCTCGAGATCTCGCGCCGCATCGAGCGCGAGGCCGGCTCGGTGTATCGCATCAACGGCCGCGACGTGCGCGCCCGCGACGTGCAGATCCTGTTCGCCGACGCCGCCACCGGCGCGCGTTCGCCGGCGCTGGTCCACCAGGGCAAGATCGGCGAGATCATTCAAGCGAAACCTGAGCAGCGCCGTCGCGTGCTGGAAGACGCCGCCGGCGTCGCCGGCCTGCATGCGCGCCGTCACGAAGCCGAGCTGCGGCTGAAGGCGGCCGAGACCAATCTGCTGCGCGTCGAGGACGTCATCGGCCAGCTCTCCGGCCAGATGGAAGGCCTGCGCAAGCAGGCGCGCCAGGCGATCCGCTACCGCGAAGTCGCCGCCAAGGTGCGCAAGGCCGAGGCGACGCTCTATCATCTGCGCTGGATGGGCGCGCATGCCGACCTCAATGATTCCGCGCATGTGCACGACGTTGCGGTGCGCGAGATGGCGGAGCGGACCCGCGAGCAGGCAGAATCGGCCCGCATCCAGGCGATCCGCTCGTCGCATCTGCCGGCGCTGCGCGAGGCCGAGGCCCGCGCCGCCGCGACCATGCAGCGGCTGAAGAATGCCCGCGATCTGCTCGACCGCGAAGAGGTGCGCGCCAAGGAGCGTGCCGGCGAGCTCGACCGCCGATTGATGCAGCTCACAGCTGACGTCTCCCGTGAGCAGCAGCAGAATCAGGATGCCCAGGTCGCGCTGCAACGTCTTGAAACTGAAGACGCGGAGCTGAAGGAAGAGATCAAGGCGCGCGTCGAGATGCGCAGCGGCGTCGACGAGCGCGTCGCCGAGGCCGAGGCGCTGCTGTCCGAGACCGAGCGCCAGTTCACCGAGCTGACGACGCAGCTCGCCGATCTCACCGCCCGCCGCAACCAGCTCGAGGCCAACGTCCGCAGCCACCGCGACCGGCTGGCGCGCCTCGATCAGGACATCGCCAATGTCCGCGCCGACGAGGCGCGGCTGGCGCAGGAGACCGCCCATCTCGGCGATCTCGACACCCTCGCCGCCACGCTCGAAGCCGCCGAAGAGGCCGAGGCCCAGGCCGAAGCCGCGGTGCAGACCAACGAGTCGGCGCAGGCTTCCGCACGGCAGAAGCTCGAAGCCTCGCGTGCTCCGCTGGCTGAGGCCGAGAAGCGCGCACAGCGGCTGGAGACCGAGGCGCGCACCATCTCCAAGATGGTGAACAGCGAGACCAAGAATCTGTGGCCGCCGATCATCGACGGCGTCACCGTGGCCAAGGGCTATGAGAAGGCGCTTGGCGCCGTGCTCGGCGACGATCTCGATGCGCCGGTCGATGCGTCCGCGCCGATGCATTGGACCGTCGCCGGGGCCGAGGTCACCGATCCCGCGCTGCCCGACGGTGTCGAGCCGCTGGCGGCGTACGTCCAGGCGCCGCCGGAGCTGTCGCGCCGCCTCGCCCAGATCGGCGTGGTGTCGCGCGATCGCGGCGCCCAGCTGGTGTCGCAGCTGCGCACCGGCCAGCGGCTGGTGTCGCCGGAAGGCGACGTCTGGCGCTGGGACGGCTTCATCGCCGCCGCGCATGCTCCGACCGGCGCCGCGCGTCGTCTCGCCGAGCGTGCCCGCCTGATCGACATCGAGAGCGAGCTGGAGCAGGCGCGCATCGACGCGACGAACAAGCGCCAGGCGCTGGAAAGCGCCGAGGCCGAGGTGCGGGCTGCTACCGCTGCCGAGAGCGCCGCGCGCGAAGCCTGGCGCGCCGCACAGCGCGAGGTGAACTCCGCTCGTGAGCGCCACGCCAATGCCGAGCGCGAGATCAACCGCCATTCGGCGCGCAAATCAGCGCTGGTCGAAGCCTCGACCCGTCTCGCCCATGACCGCGCCGAGATCGCCGAGCTGCACCAGAATGCGCTGGAGGCAATCGAGGAGCTGCCGGCGACCACCGAAGCCGACGGCCGTCTGGCCGCCGTGCGCGCCGAGATCGAGACCAAGCGCCGCGCCGCAGCGCAGGTGCGCGCCGAGGCGCAGGCACTCGCCCGCGAGGCTGAGCTCGCCGATCGCCGCGTCCAGGCGATCATCAACGAGCGCAACGACTGGTTCAACCGCATCCGCGGCGCCGGCTCGCAGATCGCCACCATCGAGGCGCGCATCGCCGAGGTCCGCGACGAGCGCGCCGAACTCGACAACGCGCCGGAGATCTTCGCGGAGAAGCGCAGCGCGCTGATCGACGAGCTCTCCATCGCGGAAGAAGAGCGCCAGGTCGCCGCCGACGCGCTCGCCGAGGCCGAGACCGCGATGGGCGATACCGACCGCGCCGCCAAGGCCTCGCTCGAAGCACTGTCGAAGTCGCGTGAAGCGGCTGCGCGGGCCGAAGAGCGGCTGGAGAGCGCCAAGCGCCGCGTCGCCGACGTCGAGCGCGAGATCCACGACATGCTCGAATGCGAGCCGTCCGCGGTCGCCGCGATGGCCGAGATCGGCCCGGACACCCAGCTGCCGCCGCTGCACGAGATCGAGGAGAGCCTGGAGAAGCTGCGCCGTGACCGCGAGCGGCTCGGTGCCGTGAACCTGCGCGCCGAGGAGGAGCTCACCGAGGTCGAGGGCTCGCACACCGCGCTGACCACCGAGCGGGACGACCTCGTCGAGGCCATCAAGCGGCTGCGCCAGGGCATCCAGAGCCTCAACAAGGAGGCGCGCGAGCGCCTGCAGTCCTCGTTCGAGACCGTCAACGACCACTTCAAGCGGCTCTTCACCGAGCTGTTCGGCGGCGGCGAGGCCGCGCTGCACCTGATCGAGAGCGACGATCCGCTTGAGGCCGGCCTCGAGATCATCGCCAAGCCGCCGGGCAAGAAGCCGCAGACGCTGTCGCTGCTCTCGGGCGGCGAGCAGGCGCTGACGGCAATGGCGCTGATCTTCGCGGTGTTCCTCACCAACCCGTCCCCGATCTGCGTGCTGGACGAGGTCGACGCGCCGCTCGACGACCACAACGTCGAACGCTTCTGCAACCTGCTGCACGAGATGAAGGGCTCGACCGAGACCCGCTTCATCATCATCACCCACAACCCGATCACCATGGCGCGCATGAACCGGCTGTTCGGCGTCACCATGGCCGAGCGCGGCGTGTCGCAGCTGGTGTCCGTGGCGCTCGACGAGGCCGTGAAGATCCTCGATCAGCAGGTGGCGTGATCGTGCTCCGTCATTCCGGACTGTCGCGACCGCGGCACCCGGAATGACGCACGGAGAGGACGAATGATCTCTCCCGATCTTCCCGCCTCGCTGAAGGCCGCGCTGGAGACCAGGCTGCACGGCCAGTCGCGGCAGGATGCGGCCGTGCGCGCGGCGCGCATCTCGACCACCTACCGCAACGGCGGCAATTCCGGGACGATCACGAGCGAAGCCGACGCGATCGCCTACGCGACCGTGAGGATGCCCGCGACCTACGCGGCGGTGGCTGCAAGCCTCAACGCCGTGATGCAGGCGAGCCCGGACTTCGCCCCGGTCTCGCTGCTCGACGTCGGCGCCGGGCCGGGCACCGCGAGCTTCGCCGCGGTAGAGGCCTTTTCGTCGTTGGCATCGTTCAACGCCGTTGATGCCAATCCCGCCTTGCGAACGCTGGCCCTGACGCTGGCTGAAGACACGATGCGGATCCTTGGTCTCGACTACGTGCTTGGTCCGGCGCGGGCGCAGCTCGATCGTGCCGCAAGCGTTGATCTCGTCATTGCCAGCTACATGATCGGCGAGTTGACGGACCGCGACCGCTCCGCGGTCGTTGATGCGCTGTGGGCGAAGACCAACGATACGCTCTTGATCGTCGAGCCCGGTACGCCGGCCGGCTATCAGCGCATCATCGCCGCGCGCGATCGGCTGATCGCAGCCGGCGCTCAGGTCGCCGCGCCCTGCCCGCATGCGGCGGCGTGTCCGCTGGTGGCTCCGGACTGGTGCCATTTCGTCCAACGGCTGGCGCGGTCGCGGGCGCATCGCGAGTTGAAGGGGGCCGACCTTCCGTTCGAGGACGAGAAGTTCAGCTTCATCGCCTTGACCCGGCAGCCCGCCTCGCATCGACCGGGCGCACGCGTCCTCGCCCCGCCAGTGGTGACCAAGATCGCGGTCACGGCGAAGCTGTGCCAGGCCGACGGGAGTGCGGCCGCCGTCAGCATTCCCCGCCGCGACAAGGCGGCATTCGCCGCGGCCCGGCGCTGGGACTGGGGCGACAGCGTGGAGCGGCCGCCACACCAATAGATACCGCTGCGGTGCAGCATGGTTAACTCCGGGTCGTGCCGGTCTGTCATTTTCGCGACTTCGCGAAACCCGAGAGAAATTCGCGTTTGCTACGGTGAGCTGCAACAGGCGCTGAATGCGCTGCTCACAAGGGAACGCGTGTCGATGTTCAGGACGATGACGATCGCTGCAATGCTGCTCGCTTCGGCAGGAACCGCCTTCGCCGGCGGCCATGGCGGTGAGTCCTCGGCGCCGCCGCCTCCGAAGCAGGAAGGCCCGCCGGCCAAGGCGGTCATCGGCAAGAACGGCCCTGTCCTGACCGACCCGAAGGGCATGACGCTGTACTACACGGAGCGCGATAACACCGGCCGAAATTCGACCTGCGACGGCGAGTGCGCCGAGAAGCGGCCGCCGCTCATCGCGCCCGATAATGCGATTGCCAGCGGCGATTTCACGGTCATCACCCGCAGCGACGGCAAGAAGATGTGGGCCTACCGCTACCGCCCACTCTACACCTCGCAGCTCGATAGCGTCCCCGGCGAGATCAAGGGCGATGACCCCGGGCAGAAGTGGCGCATCGCCCGCCCCTATTGACCCCTGCGCATCCTTGCGTTCGGCGCCCCATCCACCGGGGCGGCCACCGAACGGTCCAGCCGGCTCAGAGCGGCTTGAACGGCCGTCCCTCCTGGCGCGACCAATGCACGCCGGTTCACCCCAGAACCGGCGGCGCTGCTGCGTGTCGGCCGCCTTGTCCTCCCGCCCTCTCCCTCGGAGCCCGTCATGTCCGGCTGGATCGTCCTCGGCATCCTCGTCATTCTCGTGCTGTTCGCCTTCGGCGCCTACAACCGGCTGGTGGCGCTCAGCCAGCGGGTCGGCCAGGCCTTTGCCGACATCGATGTCCAGCTCAAGCTGCGCCACGACCTGATCCCGAACCTCGTCGAGACGGTGAAGGGGTACGCTGCACATGAGCGCGGCACGCTGGACGAGGTCATCAAGGCGCGGAATGCTGCGATTTCGGCCCAGGGACCGGCTCAGGTGTCCGCCGCCGAAGGCCAGCTGTCCGGCGCGCTCGGTCGCCTGATCGCACTCTCCGAGAGCTATCCAGACCTCAAGGCCAACGCCAATTTCCAGCAGCTCGCCGGCGAGCTCTCGGACATCGAGAACAAGATCGCCGCCAGCCGCCGCTTCTTCAACAATGCGGTGCAGGAGTACAATACCGGCATCCAGCAGATGCCCGCGGCGCTGTTCGCCGGCACTTTCGGCTTCACCCGCAAGGAGTTTTTCGATCTCGGCACCAGCCGCGCCGAGGTCGAGGCAGCCCCGAGCGTCAAGTTCTGAGCCTTCGCCCTCGCCGCTGAAGGGCCCGACACCATGGCCGCCTACGGTCTCTACACCCACATCGCATCGAACAAGACCCGTTCGGTGCTGCTGCTCGGCGGCCTGTTCCTGCTGATCTACGTGCTGGTGTTTGCCGGCGCGCTGATCGCGGAGGTGATGATCAACGGCAACGGCAGCGTCGCCTATTACATGAACGCTGCCACCCGCGACCTGATCAAGGCGCTGCCCATTGCCACGCTCGCGGCAGTGGCCTGGATCGTGATCGCCTATTTCTTCCACCAGAAGATGATCGACGCCGTGACCGGCGGCGCCGCGGTCACCCGCCAGGAGCAGCCGCGGCTGTACAATCTGCTCGAAAACCTCTGCATCTCGCGCGGCATCACGATGCCGCAGCTCAAGATCATGGACAGCCCGGCGCTCAACGCCTTCGCGACCGGCCTGAACCCGCGGCAATATTCGGTCACCGTGACCACCGGCCTGCTCGATGCGCTCGACGACCAGGAGATCGAGGCCGTGCTGGGCCACGAGCTCACCCATATCCGCAACGGCGACGTCCAGCTGATGGTGGTCGCCGTCATCATCGCCGGCGTCGTGGGCTTCTTCGGCGAATTGTTCTTCCGCCTGTTCACCAACATGAGCTGGGGCGGCGGCTGGGGCCGCTCGTCCTCCTCTTCGTCCTCCTCCTCCGATTCCGACCGCAAGGGCTCGGGCGGCGGCGCGATCATCGTGGTGATCATCGCCGTCGTCCTGATCGTGCTGGCCTGGCTGCTGTCGCAGGTCGTCAAGCTGGCGCTGTCGCGGACCCGCGAGTTCCTTGCCGACGCCGGTTCGGTCGAGCTGACCAAGAACCCGGACGCCATGATCAGCGCGCTGCGCAAGATCGAGGGCCGCGGCGAGCTGCCCGGCGCGACCTCGGCGGTCATGGAATTGTGCGTCGACAATCCGCGCGAGGGCTTTGCCGATCTGTTCGCCACCCACCCCTCGGTCGATGCCCGCGTCCAGGCGCTGATCAAGTTCGCCGGCGGCCACGATCCTGGCCCGCTGGCGCTGCCTTCGGACCCACAGCCGGAGGAGCCCGAAGCCAACGCCGCAGATGGCTCCGCACCACCGCCGCTGCCGCCGACGGGCCCCTGGGGCAATGCCGATGCCCCGGCCCCGGGGCAAGCGGCTCCCGGAGGACCTTGGACGACGCCTGCGGCAGGTCCGTGGGGGCGGCACTAGCTCCGGCTGCGGTACGATTTGGGTCTCGATCCCGCGCGGCAGGCAATCCTGCTGCCACTCCCTCTCAAGTACCTCCGCGCCAGCCCGAATGTTTGGACCCCAAGCCGTCCGGGTGCTTCGCCTTGGCGTGGCGAAGCCGTAAATTTCCTCTTTTCCGTGCCGCAATGAATTTGAATTCTCCAGCGTTTCTGCCATGTTCGCGCCCAAAGCAGAATGGCAAGCGCCGGCCCCCTGGCCGGCCTCAGGGCTGAAGGACTTTCCATGGCGAAACCGGCAGTGGTTGTGGTGGGCGCGGACAAGGGCGGGGTCGGCAAGACCACGGTGTCGCGGACGTTGCTCGATTATTTCAGCGCCAACAACGTCCCCACCCGCGCCTTCGACACCGAGCATCCGCGCGGCACCCTGAAGCGCTTCCACCCGGAGATTACCGAGATCGTCGACATGAATTCGACGCCGGACCAGATGAAGATCTTCGACACCTTGAGCGCGGTAGCGCCGTCGGTGACCGTGATCGACGTCCGCGCCGGCCTGATGTCGCCGACGCTTGCCGCGTTGCGCGACATCGGCTTCCTCGACGCCGCCCGCTCCGGCCAGATCACCTTCGCGGTGTTCCACATCCTGGGATCGTCGATCGCCTCGCTCGACGAGATCGCCGAGACGGCGAGCTACATGATCGGGGCGAAATACTTCCTGGTGAAGAACTTCATCAACAACACCAGCTTCTTCGAGTGGGACCAGTCGACCTACAACTCCTACTTCCACCGCATCAAGGATGCGACCGAGCTGACCATCCCCAAGCTCAACGAGATGGCGTTCGAGCAGGTCGAGGTGGCGTCGGTGCCGTTCCTCAAATTCGTCGCCAACAAGGGCCCTCACGACGAATCCGCCAACTACTCCTTCGTGCTGCGCGGCTATGTACGGCATTGGCTGGCCAATGTCTGGAGCGAATATGACCGCATCAAGCTCACCGACATCGTCGGCTCGACCAAGGCGGCGGCGCCGCGGCCCGCCGGGGAAAAATAGCGCCTCCGTGAATGATGGGACTTTATCGCGACCGCATTTGACCTGATATAGGCTGGATGCCCGCGACGCCCGTCTACATTGTCTGCTCACCCCGGCCGCAATCCGGGAAGACGCTGCTTGCGCGGGTGCTGGCGGAGTTCCTGCTGCTGAAGAACGGCCAGGTGCAGGCTTTCGACGTCACCCTGCGCGAGCCGTCGCTGCTCGACTTCCTGCCGCAGATCACGGAAACCGCGTCGATCGAGGACACCCTCGGCAAGATCCAGCTGATGGACCGGGTGATCCTCAACGACGGCATCCCCAAGGTGATCGACCTCGGCTACTACTCGTTCGACGAGTTCTTCAAAATGTCCGAACAGATCGGCTTTTTGAAGGAGGCCGCGCGGCGGAGCGTGGTCCCGATCGTTCTCTTCTGCGCCGAGGGCGACCGGGTCTCGATGCGCGCCTATGACACCCTGCGCCGGCAGATTCCGAAGCCCCAGCTGATCGTGGTCGAGAACGACCACGTGCTGCGCGAGGATCTGCCCGAGCTCTACAACCGCAGCAAGCACCTGAAGATCGCCGCCCTGCCGGCGTTCCTGAAAACCTACATCGAGCGCTTCTCGTTCTCCTTCACCAATTATCTGCGCCAGGAGAAGGACCCCTCCACCGAGCTCTACCAGTGGATCCGCCGCAACTATTATTCGCTGCGCGAGATCGAGACCGAGCTGCTGATGCAGCGGTCCTGACCCCGCGCCGGACCCCGCCTCAGTGCCCCTCGAACGCGATCAGCGAGCGGACCGGCACGTCGAGCGCGCGCAGCTTGGCGGCGCCGCCGAGGTCCGGCAGGTCGATGATGAAACAGGCGGCCACCACGGTGGCGCCGATCTGTCGCAGCAGCTTCACCGCGCCCTCGGCCGTGCCGCCGGTCGCGATCAGGTCGTCGACCAGGATCACGCGCTCGCCGGGCTGCACCGCGTCGACATGCATCTCCATCTCGTCGGTGCCGTATTCCAACGCGTAGGACATGCTGACGGTCTTGTGCGGCAGCTTGCCCTTCTTGCGGATCGGCACGAACCCGGCCGAGAGCTGATGCGCGACCGCGCCGCCGAGAATGAAGCCGCGCGCCTCGATGCCCGCGACCTTGTCGATCTTCGACCCTGCCCAGGGATGCACCAGCTCGTCGACGGCGCGGCGGAACGCGCGCGCGTCCGCGAGGAGCGTCGTGATGTCCCGGAACAGGATGCCGGGCTTGGGATAGTCCGGAATGGTGCGGACCGTGTTCTTGATGTCCAGATCGAACGTCATCGTGCTCTCGTTGCCTTGTTTGGCCGTGACCGCGAGGAATTCGTCATGGCGAGCGAAGCGAAGCAATCCAGGAGTTTAAAAAACAAGTCTGGATCGCTTCGTCGCTCACGCTCCTCGCGATGACGGTGACCACCTATTCCCCCGGCTGATTGAGCCGGAACGCATTCTCCACGATCCTCAAACCCACGGCATCGCCGAGCGACATCAGCGATTCCGGATGGAACTGCACGCCGCCGACCGGCAGCGTCTTGTGCTCGATCGCCATCGCCACGCCGTCCTCGGTCGCCGCCGTCACCGTCAGCACCTCCGGCATGCTGTCGCGCTCGACGAACAGCGAATGGTAGCGGCCGATCACGATCTCGTTCGGCAGGCCCTGCATCAAACGGCCGCCGCGCACCTGGACCCGCGAGGGCCGTCCATGCGCGGGCTGCGCGAGCTGGCCGAGCTGGCCGCCAAAATACTCGCCCATCGCCTGCACGCCCAGGCAGACGCCGAAGATCGGCAGCTTCTTCTTAAGCGCCGCATCGATCGTCGCGGAAATCTTGAAATCCTCGGGCCGGCCAGGACCCGGCGACAACACGATGAGATCCCAGCTGCGCTCGGCCAGCATCTTCTGCGCGTGGATGTAACGCACCACGGTGACGTTGGCGCCGACCTGGCGGAAATAATCCGCCAGCATGTGCACGAAGGAATCATCGTGGTCGATCAGCAGCACGTTCTTGCCCGAGCCGGTGGCGTCCGGCGCGGTCGACGACAGCGGCTTCGGCGGATCGCCGCGCAGCGCCTGGAACAGCGCCGCCGCCTTGACCTGGCACTCGCGATCCTCGGCCGCGGGATCGGAATCGAACAGACAGGTGGCGCCGACGCGGACCTCGGCGAGTCCGTCCTTCATCCGAATGGTGCGGATGGTGAGACCGGTATTGATCGAGCCGTCGAAATTGACCGCGCCGATCGCGCCGGCGTACCAGCGCCGCGGCGAGCGCTCATTGTCCTCGACGAACTGCATCGCCCACAGCTTTGGCGCGCCGGTGACGGTGACCGCCCAGGCGTGAGTCAGGAACGCGTCGAGTGCGTCGAAGCCCGGCCGCAGCATGCCCTCGACGTGGTCGACGGTGTGGAACAGCTTTGAGTAGGTCTCGATCTGCCGGCGCGCCAGCACCTTGATGGTGCCGGGCACGCAGATGCGCGCCTTGTCGTTGCGATCGACGTCGGTACACATGTTGAGCTCGAACTCGTCCTTCTCCGAGTTCAGGAGCTGGCGGATCTGCTCGGCATCGCCGATGGCATCGCGGCCGCGCGCGATGGTGCCGGAGATCGGACAGGTCTCGACGCGGCGGCCGTCGGAGCGCACGAACATCTCCGGCGAGGCCGAGACGAGAAACTCGCCGTCGCCGAGATTCATCAGCGCGCCATAGGGCGACGGGTTGATGCGGCAGAGACGCTGGAACACTTCGGCCGGCGAGCGCTCGCAGGGCTCGGCGAACAACTGGCCGGGCACCGCCTCGAACAGGTCGCCGCGGGCGAACGCCGCGCGCGCCTTCTCGACCGTCGCCTGGTACTCGCCGGGGGCGTGATCGGCAAAACCCTGGCGCGGCTCCTTCAGGTAGACGCTGGCGTCGGTGTCGCGCGGCAGGCCCGCGGTCGACTGGCCGTTCCAGGAAAAATCATAAGAAAGAACGACGCCGCGGCCGGTGGCGCGGTCATAGGCCAGGAGGCGATCCGGCACGTACAGCACGATGTCGCGCTGGTCGTTCTCGCGCGCGCGCTTCTGCACGAGATCCTCGATCTGGAACACGAGGTCGTAGGCGAAGGCGCCGAACAGGCCGAGCAGCGGGTCGTCATTGGCCGAGAGTGCGGCGATCATTGCCCGCACCAGCGACATCACGCTGGCGCGCCGCGTGCGCTGGTCCTCCTCGACCGGCGCGGGGCCGCGGACGATGTGACCGGCGAGCCGCGCCGGCGAGGCCGCGGTGATGACCACACAAGGCTCGCGCAGCGTGTCCTTCAGGAACGCGATCAGCACCTCGCCGCGCTTGTTGAGCGCCTGCAGGGTGAAGTCGACGCCCTTGGTCTCCAGCACCAGCGGCGGATCGGCAAAACCGAGGTCGAAGCTCTCGTACCGTCCGGGCACGGTGGTGCCGGAGGACAGCACCACGCCGCGGCGGCGGTCGAGCAGGTCGATCAGATCGTCGAGCCGGCTGGCGCCGCCGGAAAACTGCTCGACGGCGCGCGTGATCGCGAGACCGCTGGACGTGCGGTACTCGCTGCGGGCCGGAAGGGTGAAAACGGTCCTGTTCATGGGGTCCTCTTGGGCGTCCTCTTACGGAATTTGCCGAGGAAACGCCACACAGGACCAACCGGAAGCCGCCGCTGCGTGGCGGCCCCTCTGCGATCTCATGTCAAACAAATCGCACCGGCCACCTTTTACAAGGTGCGCCACCAGAGACGGGCTGGGCGGACAACGGTGCTCATGGGGCGGAAATGACCACGGGCCGCGGCTGCGGTCAAGGGCGGCCGGGACACAGGGAGGTGTCCGATACGTCAGTGGATCAGCAGAAGCTCCGCGAAATGGCTGCCCAATACAGCGCCCTCGCCCCTTGTGGGAGAGGGCATGCACGGCCCATGCGCGAACGCGGTTGGGTGAGGGGTATCTCTCCGGGAGTGGCGCTTGCAGACGCATACCCCTCACCCAACCGCGTTTGCCGCTCTGTCCTACATGCCCTCTCCCACAAGGGGCGAGGGCGCAATAACGACCAGCGGCGAGCCGAAGGCGAGATCGCGGGACGGTATGACCATCAAACATGGAAAAGCATTCTCGCGACACGATCTGCCCGAGTCATGATCATCATTCCCGCCCTCCTCAAGTCGAGGGCGCAGGGAAGGCCGGACCTCGACTGAGGCCCGTGGCCCGCCTGCAGCAAAAAAAGCAGGCGGCAGTCACCACAGGTTCAGCCGGAAGACCGGCCCTCCCTGCGCGATGGCTTACGGCTTATACACACTCTCCCCGGGGACCGGGCTGTCTTGCCCCCGTGACCGGCGGATCATCATCACCACCAGCGTAGCCTCAGCGTCGGGAGGCCAGGACCATGCGACTTCGCCGTGCGCCTCCCGCCGTTCGTCCGCACGACCAAAGCCATGCTGCGACGTGACGCGCCCACCGCATCTCCACCCCGCGTGTCATGACGATCGCGATACGCCCCTCGTGCCGGGGTGGGACGCGCGAATAGAAACATGATTTCTGAAAAAAAGAAAGAAGAATATTTTTCGCGATGAGACTGGACAACCCAAATCAGCTTGAGCCGGCTGATGAATTTGACCTGCCGACGCATTCTCCAAAGATGAGTTGATTGGAGCCTTCGATGGACATCGCGCCTACATCGCAGCACGAAGTTCAGCGCGAGCTGCTTGTAGCGCCGCGATAACCCGATCGAGTTCTTCGGCCTCCATAAAGGCCTCGATCTCTCCGTTCGTCCTCAACGACAGCACCAATCCAACGACGCGAACCAGAACGAATGCGTCAACCCCTGACTCCTTGTCTATGAACGTGATCGGCTCGATGGCCATGCGTGACTCCAGGATGCTGATAAGCTGACATGCCGGCAATATCGGCGAGTCGCTTTGTTCGACATGCCCCCGCAACGGCTGTGGAGCAAGAGGCCGGGTTCAAAACGTGCGAAGCCGAGTGCTCGCGCAGCGCTAGTCTAAAGAAGCGCCAGCGCGGCCTGTTTCAGATGCGCCGCAATCGCGTCGCGGGCGTCGCGTGAGGCGACGCTGCGCGCCATGGTCACGCCGCCCGAGAGCAGCGCCATCAGCGACCAGGCCTTTTGCATCCGGATATCGTCGGTGGATCCCTGCAGCCCTTCCGCCAACTGCCGGGCGACGCGTTCAAGGGCGGCGCCGTAGCTGGTCCTGATGGCCTCGCTGGCGCGCGTGACGTCCGGGGTCAGGCTCTGCAGGCCGCAGCTCGCATCCAGCGCGCAAGTGAGGCGCTCACCGAGGTAGAAGGCGATGAACGTCTCGGCCCAGCGGGCGCCCTGCTCCGCCTGAAGCGCTGCGATGCCCGCTCTGAGGTCCTCGAGCCCGGCCAATGCAGCCGTTTCGAACGCGGCGTCCTTCGACTTGAAATGACCGTAGAACGCACCGGAGGTGACGCCGGCCTCCTTGGCCAGGCCATCGACGCCGATCCCGCCATAGCCAAGCCGGCGAAATCCGCGGCCTGCGGCTTCCAGCAGCTTCGCCTTTGCTTCCTGTCTGTGTTCGGCCTGGTACCGCATCTGGCGCCTTTCATAGCGATCGTTATTTCATGATTGACTCATAACGATCGTTATTCTATTAAACATCACGGTCGTTATATAATGGCCAACGTTCCCCAGACAACCGCCTCTGAGCGAGCACAGGAGGACTTAATGCCGATCACCCTCACCCTGACCGAAGGCGTCATTGCTGCCGACAAGGCGCCGATCGCGGTCGCGCGGATCACCGATGCCTTTCTGAGGCACCATGGTCTGGCTGGAAACAGCGTCATGACGCCGAATGTCACGACCCATCTGAACATCCTGCCGAAGGGCCGGACCTTCGCCGGCGGCAAGCCGGTCGACGGCGCCTGGATCGAGACCAAGACGCCCTCGTTTGCGCTGGCCAGCCAGGAGGTGCAGACGGCGTTCTTCGGCGAAGCCACCGACATCCTGCATGACCTCTCTGGCGGCACCCTGGCCAGAGAGCGGATCTGGTCGAATGGCGTGCATGCGGTCGACGGCACCTGGAATCTCGACGGCAGACCGCTGACCAACGCCGCGCTGGCGGGCGCCATCGCCACAGGCTGACATTGAGGCAGACGGCGAGGCCCCTGCCACAACTGCGTTCGGTGAACGTCCAAGCACCTTACCCGGCGCGGAGTGCCGAACGGGCGCGCTGAAGAGCGGCGATCAGCTGATCAAGCTCATCCGCTTGCATCAGGACTTCGAGGTCTCCGCTCCGACGCAGTGACAGCGCCAGGCCCACGGCGCCGCCGACGACGCGCACCAGCACACAGGCGTCGTCACCAGACGACTGGTCTACGAACGTGATCGGGTCAATCGTCATACGGAATCCAGGGCAGCTGATAGATAACGTCAGCAGATATCAAACCGTCGTGAGCGTTGCCACTCCGCCAGGATGACGGTGCGCTCCCCTCCCCCTTGCGGGGAGGGGTCGGGGGTGGGGGTCCGCGGGCGTTGTGGTTGATTTGGGCACGCACGCCGCTCTGCACAGACGATGGCGGGAAGGCGACGATGTCATGCCAGGGAATGCGACGTCATCACATGCAGCAGGACTCGTGGACCCCCACCCCCGACCCCTCCCCGCAAGGGGGAGGGGCACACACCGAGACTGGAGCGAGAGATTGCGCCGAACTTAGAGCGTGCTCCTCGTCCGGCGCATGCATCACTTCTCTTACGCCAGCTTGCTCAGCCCCCAGCTCCCTGAACTTCTGTTCCGTCGCCATCAAGACTGGACAGGCCAAATCAGCTTGAGACGGCTTGCTATTTTCGGCGCGGCGCGCGTCCGCCAAACTCACACGCCCCGCACATCGTCTCTATCAGCCGGCAACCGCAACTCGCTGCGATGCATATCGAGCACGTCGCCACGACATTGCAGGCGCCCCACTGCGACGAGCGCGCGGACACGCGCGAACAACTCGATATCACCCACCTGTCTCCCGTCGGTGCAAGTTTCGCAGAGCGCCTCGCCGATGATCCTCGCCGTCTTTTTCCATTCGACGGTGGCGCAGGACAGCAGCACGGGATCAAAATGCGAGATCGGGGCCGAGACGAGTTCGCCGTCGCGGAGAATCCGGAACGGCGCTTTCTCCGCCCTAAGGCGCGCCCAATGGCCGCGGAAGGCGTCGCGCATGTCCGCTGACAGGTCCTGCCGAAAATTCCAGAATTGATGATCGCCAATGATGGAGGAGTTCAGCACGGCCAGGCTGCGCACCTGGCGGAGGTTGGACGCGCCAGGGTTCCCTACCCTCGCCAACGCGTCCGTGAGATCAACGATCTCGATCGGCTCATCGCCAAGCCGCCACAGGAGCTCAAGAAAACCAGCATATTCCTGGGCCGACCGCCGCGAGAGCCAAGCGACCTTGCGGTGGGTGCGCGAGAGCGCCTCGTCCCAGAACGTTGTCGCCTGGCCGCCGACCTCGTCCCAACCGGAGACTTCAAATTCCTGGTCCACCCAGGCAGTTCGCAACGCCGGATCGGGCGGATCAATCGGGCCAAAGCTCAGGCTGTCGCCAAGACCGATAACGCGATCGTTGCGGCCGGCTTGCTGGAGCGCAGCGCGCAACGTGCCGGCGGCGGACATGTTGAAGACGAGATGGAGGAACGAGCCGGACATCGCGAACCTACCTTGCATAGCCGCGCCTCGTCCCTGACCGGCGCTGTAACGGAGCCTTTTCGCTCGCCACCGATCGCTGACTGAACTTGCTGCATCGCACCGATAACACTATCGAGCTCTGCAGTCTTCATGACGCAGTAAGTGACGGCGCGTCAGCCTCCCCGCTTCACCAATCCCAGCTCCTTAAACCTCTGCTCCGTTGCGACAACCGCGTTCTCGTAGACCTCGCCGCGCTCGACGAAGTAGTTGAAGTAGCCGGCCGGCGTCTCCGGCTGGATTTCGACCAGCTCGACGGGCTTGTATTTCGGGTCAGTGATGACCTTCGCCTCGATCAAATCGTTGATGCGCTTGAGCGCATCGACCTCGGCCTTGTAGCCGACCGAGAACCACATCTCAGTGGTCCAGTCCTGCACCTCGAACCAGTTCTGCGGCGCATGGCCTTGCCAACCATTGGCGAGCGGGCGGACGGCGAAGATGCGGTCGAAGCCGTGCAGCTCGGAGATGATGCTGGCGCGGTGATAGGCGCCATCCATCTGCCCGCCCGGGAGTTTGGTGAAGCCATACAGCGACAGCCATAGCGCGGCCTCGATCGCCTCGGGGGTGATCGGGCGGATGGCGCGCTCGGCGCTGACGTCGGAGGCGTAGCGCAGGTCGCGCTTCGCGGCGGAGCGCTGCGCCTTGGCGGCGTGGGCATTCGGAATCGACTTCTCCGGCGGCAGCAGCGCCCGCGCCGCATCGTTGCCGTAGAGGCAGCCGGTGCCGGCCTCGGGATCATAGGTGTTGAAGACGACGCCAATCGGCGTCGCGTTCAGGGTGTCGGCGGCGCGCTTGAAGTCGGCTTCGCTGCGCACCGGCACGTATTGCTGCGCCGGCAGCAGCCGGTCAGCGATGACGTTGAACGGCCCGTCGCGCCAGTCCGGCCAGGAGGCGAAGCGCGCCAGCGCTTCCGCAAAGGCCGGCCTGAACACGCCGGGATAACCGAACATGACGGTCCGCAGCTGCGATGCCGGATCCTCCGGACGGCTCGAGGAGATCAATTGGTCGCGCAGATCGAGGCCCTGCAGCCAGGCCGACAGGACCAGGATCTGGCCGGATGTGGCGGTGATGAGGTCGGGAGCGACGCCCCAGGCCCGGGCGGTATCGAGGAAGCCGGCGCCATGGGCGTTCAGGCCGCCCAGCCCGGCCAGCGCAAAGGCGATACGCACGGCTCGCTCCATCAGCAGAGGATCGGCACACGCTACCTCAGATTGTTTCGGCAACGCAAACAAAGAGCACGCGGTCCTATTCGACCATCGAACGGAAACGCCCGGACGCGCCCGTGATCGGCGCTCAAAGACCCGCAATTCAACGGTGATTCGCGGGCATAAGCGGAGCTCCGACGGCTGCGGAGCTGCATCCGCTGGCTGTGATCAGGGCCACAACCTCATGTTGCGCGCGTGCACCACTCCTACTTACCTACCGCCGGTTGTCGTATTCTCAAAAAGTTACATAACTCGGCCGGGCGCGAGGGCAACACTGTTGTCTCCTTGCCATAGTGTAGGCAATGATTGGTTAACCATATTGAATTACCTTGGTTAACATGGCTCGCGGCAAACAGCCTCCCGTGTCGCATGCGCTCCCGAAGCAGCAGACGCTGCTCGATTGCTTCCTCGAAGCGCAGGCGAAAAGGACGAAGCGTCGGCGGCGCTCCGCCGACGAGACGACCCGTGCGGCCTCTGCAGACCGGGCCGACGGTGGTTCGGTGAGCGACGAGGTCGATCCCCTGCCGACGGACGCCGAGACCGCCCGCGCGGGTTGATCCCCGCGCGATCGATCGTTCGGTGCAGCCCTCAGATCACCCGAGATGCTTGTGGAAGAACGCTGTGGCGCGGCCCCAGGCCAGTTCGGCGGCGGCGCGATCGTGCACGGTCATGCGCTGCTCGTTCACGAAGGCATGCTCGGCGTCGTAGCGATACAGCTCGAGCGACTTGCCCGCCGCCTGCATCGCCTTCTCAAAGCCGTCGACCAGCGCCGGCGTGCACCAATCGTCGGTGTTGGCGAAGTGGGCCTGCAGCGGGATCCTGACGTCGGCGGGCTTCGCTGCCTGCTCCGG
Organism: Bradyrhizobium sp. HKCCYLS2038; assembly: GCF_051167655.1. Classification (NCBI taxonomy): domain Bacteria; kingdom Pseudomonadati; phylum Pseudomonadota; class Alphaproteobacteria; order Hyphomicrobiales; family Nitrobacteraceae; genus Bradyrhizobium; species Bradyrhizobium sp. HKCCYLS2038. Next base: position 98,771 of record NZ_JBNPTM010000007.1, read on the forward strand.
CGGGATGCCGTAGAACACGACGCCGGCCGCGAGCTCATCGATCTTGGTGGCGCCGATGATCGTCACCGCGCCGCCGAGGCAGAAACCGGTCAGCCCGACCTTGGCGCCATTGCGCGCCAGATATTGCGCGGCGCCGCGCACGGTTTGCGTGGTCGCATCCATGAAATCGAGCGAGTTCATCTCGCGCCCGGCGGCATCCGTGTCGTGATACGGCACCACCACCCCCTTGTAGAGGTCCGGCGCCAGCGCGTTGAAGCCGGCCAGCGCGAAGCGGTCGGCCATGCCCTTGATCTGGTCCTGCAGGCCCCACCATTCCTGGATGACGACAACGCCGGGCGCATCGGCGCGCGCCGCCTTGGCGAGATAGCCCTTGGCCTCCTGGCCGTCGGGACGCTTGAAGCTGATCAATGTGCCCATGATGATCCTCCGCAGTTTCTGATTGGGGTTGGGATCGCGGTTTAGCGCAAATGGGCGTTCGACGCGACGGCAGGCCACCTGCTTTCGCTCGAACGTGAGCGGTCATCCAGGCCGCGCGTTACACCGGCATGGCGCGCGGCGCGAACAGGATGACGGCCATGCCGGCGATGCAGATCATGGCGCCGGCGATATCCCAGAGATCGGGGTGACGGCCTTCGACCAGCCAGCCCCATGTGAGCGCTACGACGATGTAGATGCCGCCATAGGCGGCATAGGCGCGGCCGGCGAGCGGGCTGTCTACGACGGTAAGCAGCGCGGCGAAGCCAGCCAGCGCGGCGATGCCCGGCGCCAGCCACAGCGGCGACTGTCCCAGTCGCAGCCACGCCCAGAACGCGAAGCAGCCGCCGATCTCGAGGACGGCGGCGCCGGCGAAGGCGAGGAGTGAGGGCATGGGGCGGCTCCGTTGTCTCGCAAGTGTTGCTATGGCACGAGAGCTTCGATGGCGTCCCGTTGTTGGCCACACGTCCCGCGGCTCGCTCGGTGCACCTCGCCCCGCTTGCGGGGAGAGGTCGGATTGCATCGAAGATGCAATCCGGGTGAGGGGGTACAGGTCTATCCGCGCACAAGTCTGGCGCGTCTGCCACTGACTCGGAGCTCTCATCACGCGCACTGCCCGTGTGGCTGCCCCTCACCCCGCCCCTCTCCCCGTAAGGACGGGGAGAGGGAGTAGACCGCTCGCGCTGAGCCAGTTCGAGTCCAACGGACAGAAGCCAACAAAAAAGCCCCCGGCGGGGGCTTTTTCAATCTCATGCTGTGATCACACCGCTCAGTGCGCGGCGGCCCAGACGCGCTTTTTGGTGAAGTACATCAGGCCGGCGAAGATGATCAGGAAGACGAAGACCTGGTAGCCGAGACGCTTGCGGGCTTCCATGTGCGGCTCGGCGGTCCACATCAGGAAGGTCGACACGTCGTGAGCGTACTGCGCGACCGTCGTCGGCGAGCCGTCGTCGAAGGTGACCTGGCCGTCGGAAAGCGGCTTCGGCATCTTGATCGCGTTGCCGGGGAAGTACTTGTTGTAATACGAGCCGTCCGGAATGGTGACGCCGTGCGGCGGGGTGTCCTCATAGCCCTGCAGCAGGGCGTTGACGTAGTTCGGGCCCTGCTCCTGGAACTGGGTGAAGAAGTCGATCAGGAACCAGGGGAAGCCGCGCTTGTAGGAGCGGGCCTTGGCGATCAGCGACAGGTCCGGCGGAGCCGCGCCGCCATTGGCCGAGCGCGCCGCCTGCTCGTTCGGGAACGGCGCCGGGAAGTAGTCGGCCGGGCGGCCCGGACGCTCGAACATCTCGCCGGCATCGTTCGGGCCGTCCTTGATCTTGTACTCGGACGCAAACGCCGCCGCCTGGGCCACCGAGTAGCCGGGACCGCCGGGCTCGGCGAGGTTGCGGAACGCCACGTAGTTCAGCGAGTGGCAGTTCGAGCAGACTTCCTTGTAGATCTTCAGGCCGCGCTGCACGGCGCCGCGGTCGAACTTGCCGAACGGGCCGGCGAACGACCACTTGGCCGACGGCGGCATCTCGGTGCCCTCGTTGGCCCGGGCGTCGCCGACACTGCCGAACAGCAGGGACGCGGCTGCGACCAGGGCGATGGCGCCGCTGGCTACCACCTTGCCGGACTTGGCCAGCACGTCGTCGGCGATCGAGTTCGGCAGCGGACGCGGCGTCTCGATGCGGGCGAGCAGCGGCAGCACGATCAGGAAGTAGGCGAAGTACAGCACCGTCAGGATGCGCCCGAGCACGACGTAGACGCCTTCCGGCGGCTGCGCGCCGAGATAGCCGAGGCCGATGCAGACCACGACGAAGATCCAGAAGAACTGCTTGCCGAGCGGACGGTACTTGTTCGAACGGGTCTTGGCAGCGTCGAGCCAGGGCAGGAACACCAGCACGATGATCGCCGCAAACATCGCCACGACGCCGGCCAGCTTGTTGGGGATCGAGCGCAGGATGGCGTAGAACGGCAGGTAGTACCATTCCGGCACGATGTGCGCCGGCGTCACCGCCGGGTTGGCCGGGATGTAGTTGTCGGCCTCGCCGAGATAGTTCGGCATATAGAAGATGAACCAGGAATAGAAGATCAGGAAGCAGGTGACGCCGAAGAAGTCCTTGATCGTCGCATACGGCGTGAACGGCACCATGTCCTTTTCGGTCTTGGGCTCGACTCCGGCCGGGTTGTTCTGACCGGCGACGTGCAGCGCCCAGACGTGCAGCACGACCACGCCGGCGATCAGGAACGGCAGCAAATAGTGGAGCGCAAAGAAACGGTTCAGCGTGGGGTTACCGACGGAGTAGCCGCCCCACAGCAGGGTCACGATGCTCTCGCCGAAATACGGCACGGCCGAGAACAGGTTGGTGATGACGGTGGCGCCCCAGAAGCTCATCTGGCCCCACGGCAGCACGTAACCCATGAAGCCCGTGGCCATCATCAGCAGGTAGATGATGACGCCGAGGATCCAGAGCACCTCGCGCGGCGCCTTGTATGACCCGTAATAGAGGCCGCGGAACATGTGGATGTAGACGGCGAGGAAGAACATCGACGCGCCGCAGGCGTGCATGTTGCGCAGCAGCCAGCCGTAGTTCACGTCGCGGACGATCAGCTCGACCGACTTGAAGGCGAGGTCGGCGTGCGGCGTGTAATGCATCGCCAGGATGACGCCGGTGACGATCTGCACGCCAAGCATCATCGAGAGGATGGCGCCGAAGGTCCACCAGTAGTTCAGGTTGCGCGGCGTCGGATAGGCAACGAAGGACGAGTGGACCAGGCCGATGATGGGGAGTCGCTGCTCGAGCCACTGCAAGGCGGGGTGGCTCGGCTGGTAGGTAGAAGGTCCACTCATGATGCGTTCCTGAAAGAATTATCTTGCACGATCGAGCTTGAGCTTGCGGACGTAACGTCCGCTCAGCCGATCTGGATCTTGGTGTCGGAAACGAACTGATAGGGCGGGACAGGCAGGTTGAGCGGCGCCGGCCCCTGGCGGACGCGGCCGGAGGCGTCGTATTGCGAGCCGTGGCACGGGCAGAAGAAGCCGTCGTAATTGCCTTCGTGGGCGATCGGGATGCAACCCAGATGGGTGCAGATGCCGATCACGATCAGCCACTGCTCGTGGCCTTCCTTGGTGCGAGACTGGTCGCTCGCCGGATCGATCAGGCTCGAGACCGGAACCGCGCGGACCTCCTCGACCTGCTTCTTGGTGCGGTGGGAGATGTAGATCGGCTTGCCGCGCCAGAACACCTTGATGTCCTGTCCTTCGGCGACCGGGGTGAGGTCGACCTCGATCGGCGCACCGGCCGCGATGGTCGAGGCATCGGGATTCATCTGAGAGATGAAGGGCCACAGGGCGGCCACGCCACCGACCGCTGCAGTCGCGCCCGTGGCGACGAAAAGAAAATCCCGGCGTGTCGGATGATCCGCAGTAGTCGCTGTCACGATTCCAACCCTTTCTTCGTTGCAGCCGGTGCAACCGCCCCGCTCGACGTTGGAATGCACGTGATCGGGAGATGCCTGCCGGCGCCCGCGTCCCCCGCGGCGGCAGCAAACAGCTCGTTCCACCGCCCCTGGTGGAACAAGCCGCTCAGAATCGTTCTATTGGCACTCTTGCGATACGCGCGCAAGCCCGCTATCGGCCCCGCAGCACGCCATGCACCAAATCCCGCTGAGCAAGCGGACTTTCCGCATCATACCTAAGACCAATTCGCATGCAGATCGCGCTCTATCAGCCAGACATCCCGCAGAACACCGGAACGATTCTACGGCTGTGCGCCTGCCTCGGGCTCGCCGCCCATATCATCGAGCCGGCGGGGTTTCCGGTGTCAGACCGCCAGTTCCGCCGCGCCGGGATGGACTATCTCGACCAGCTGAATTGGCAGCGGCACGATTCCTGGAGCGCGTTCGAGAGCTGGCGGGCGGCGAAAGGCCACCGCCTGCTGCTGCTGACGACCAAGGCCGCGACCTCGTATCTCGACTTCAGCTATCGCCCGGACGACATCCTGCTGCTCGGGCGCGAGAGTGCCGGCGTGCCCGACACGGTCGCGGACAGGGCCGATGCACGGCTCCGCATTCCGCTCAAGCCTGGTCTGCGTTCACTGAACGTCGCGATGGCCGCCGCCATGGCGGCCGGCGAGGCGCTGCGCCAGGTTGGACAATTCGTCCAATTGCAATCGGCCAAAGGAGCGGATGCGTGAGCTACGCGGTGAAGGAAATCTTCATGACCCTGCAGGGCGAAGGCGCCCAGGCGGGCCGCGCCGCCGTGTTCTGCCGCTTCGCCGGTTGCAATTTGTGGAGCGGCCGCGAGGCCGATCGCGCCGGCGCCATCTGCCGGTTCTGTGACACCGATTTCGTCGGCACCCACGGCACGCTGGGCGGCCGCTACGACAGCGCCGCTGATCTGGCCGCGGCCATCGCCGGGCAATGGACAGGCGGGTCCGCCGACCGCTATACGATCCTCACCGGCGGCGAGCCGCTGCTGCAGGTCGATGCCGACCTGATCGCGGCACTCCACGCCCAGGGCTTCGCGGTCGGCATCGAGACCAACGGCACGTTGCTGCCGCCCGACGGCATCGACTGGATCTGCGTCAGCCCGAAAGCCGGCGCCGAGCTGAAGCTCCGGCAAGGCCACGAGCTCAAGCTCGTCTTTCCGCAGGACGGCGCCGAGCCGGAGCGGTTTGCCGACCTCGCCTTCGAGCGCTTCTCGCTGCAGCCGATGGACGGGCCGGAGGCGGCCGCGAACACGGCGCGCGCGATTCAATATTGCCAGCATCATCCGCAATGGCGGCTCAGCCTGCAGACGCACAAGATGATCGGCATCAGATAGGGATTGTTAACGAACCGATGTGGGAATTGACCAAGTCGTTCACCTTCGAGGCCGCGCATGCGCTGGCGCACACGACGCTCGGCGAGGTAAGCCAGGAGATCCACGGCCACTCCTTCCGCGCCGAGGTGACGGTGCGCGGCACGCCAGACCCCAAGACGGGGATGGTGGTGGATTTCGGCGTGCTGACGCAGCGCCTGGGCGAGATCCAGGCCACGCTCGACCACAAGTTCCTGAACCGGATCGAGGCCATCGGGCTGCCGACTTTGGAGAACCTGTCGCGCTTCATCTACGAGCGCGTCCGCTCCATCGGCCACGTCACCAGGGTCAGCGTCCATCGCGACAGCTGCCGCGAGACCTGCACCTATTTCGGTCCGCAGGACTGATCGATTGTGGTAGGACCGAACCCGTAGTGCAACAATGCTGTCAGCTCCTGCTGTCATGGACTCTTGACAGGGAGACGAAATGACAACTGCCGGGGGACGTCCATGACCACTGCCGCCATCGAGGATCGCAAGGCCCGCGCCCGTGCCTGGTTCGAGAGCCTGCGCGACCAGATCTGCGCGGCGTTCGAGCGGCTCGAGGACGAGGCGCCAGCCGAACTCTATCCGCGCGCCCCGAGCCGGTTCGTGCGCACCCCCTGGGAGCGCACCGACCATGGCGGCGGACACGGCGGCGGCGGCGTCATGAGCATGATGCACGGCCGGCTGTTCGAGAAGGTCGGCGTGCACTGCTCGACCGTGCATGGCGAGTTCGCGCCGGAATTCCGCAGCCAGATTCCGGGCGCCTCGGAGGACCCGCGGTTCTGGGCCTCCGGCATCTCGCTGATCGCGCATCTGTGGTCGCCGCACGTGCCGGCGGTGCACATGAACACCCGCTTCGTGGTCACCACCAAGGCCTGGTTCGGCGGCGGCGCCGATCTCACGCCCGTGCTGGATCGCCGGCGCAACCAGGAGGACCCGGATACGGTCGCATTCCACGCCGCGATGCAGGGCGCCTGCGATGCGCACGCCTCCGTTGCTTCCTATGACAAATACAAGCGCTGGTGCGACGAGTACTTCTACCTGCCCCACCGCAAGGAGCCGCGCGGCATCGGCGGCATCTTCTACGACCACCACGATTCCGGCGACTGGGACGCCGATCTCGCCTTCACCCAGGACGTCGGCCGCGCCTTCCTGAAGATTTATCCGGAGCTGGTGCGGCGCAATTTCGCCACACCCTGGACCGACGCCGACCGCGAGGAGCAGCTGATCCGGCGCGGACGCTATGTCGAATTCAACCTGCTTTATGACCGCGGCACCACATTTGGGCTGAAAACCGGTGGCAATGTGGAGTCCATTCTGTCGTCGATGCCGCCTGAAGTGAAATGGCCCTGAAACCCGCGTTTGATTGATCCGTAAGCCTCGTTATGACCATCACCCTGCCCCGCGCCATGCTGATCGACATGGACGACACCATCCTGTCGGCCTATGGCCGACCCGAGATCGCCTGGAACATCATCGCCACCGAGTTCGCCGACGAGTTGGCGCCGCATCGCTCGCAGGATGTGGCGGCGGCGATCCTGACCTCGGCGCGCAGCTTCTGGTCGGTGGCCGGCGCCGAGTGGCGGTTGAAGCTGATGCAGGCGCGGCAGGAGGTGGTGAAAGGCGGCTTCGCGGCGCTGAGCAGCGACGGCCCTGCCCTGCCGACCGAGCTTGCCATCCGCATGGCCGACCGCTTCACCACCTATCGCGACGAGCAGATGTTCGTCTTCCCCGGGGCGCACGAGGCGATCGACGAATTCAAGGCGCGCGGTATCAAGCTTGCGCTGGTCACGAACGGCGAGGCCGGCCAGCAGCGCGCCAAGATCGAGCGCTTCGCGCTTGCGCATCGCTTCGACCACATCCAGATCGAGGGCGAGCACGGCTTCGGCAAGCCGGAGGAGCGCGCCTATTGGCACGCGATGGAGCGGCTCGGCGTCGGCCCCGAAGACACCTGGATGATCGGCGACAATCTGGAATGGGAGATCGAGGCGCCGCAGCGGCTCGGCATCTATGCGATCTGGATCGACGTCCATGGCGATGGCCTGCCCGAAGGCACCCACGTCAAGCCCGACCGCATCATCCGCTCGCTGACCGAGCTGGTGCCGGCGCGCTAGGCTTCCCGCTCATCGCGGCCGTTTCGGCGCACCCGCCGCCATGCGCTTGTGCGCGTCCATCAGCATCGCCACGAACGCCGTCACCTTCGGCGCGCGAAAGCGCGCGGCCGGATAGACGACGTGGATGCCGCCGGACGGCAGCGTCCAGGACGGCAGGATGTGAACGAGTCGTCCCGCCGCAAGATCGTTTCTGATCAGGAAGTCCGGCAGCACCGCAAGACCGCCGCCGGCCACGGTCGCAGCGAGCACGGCAGGCGTCGTGTTGATGGTCAACGCCTGGCTCATCTGGACGCTCTCCCGCTCCGCATCGCCCTTCGCGAACTGCCAGGCCAGCGGCGCGCTCAGCGCGGCATTCGCGATGAACGGCAGCGCGGCGAGGTCCCGCGGATGTGCGACCCGCTTGACCACGCCCGGCGCGGCCACCAGCAACTGGCGGAAGCTGTCGATCCGGCGCGTCTGCAGCGTGGAGTCGTCGAGCCAGCCCACCCGGATCGAGAGGTCGATCTGGTTGGCGATCAGGTCCACCCTGCTGTCGGCGAGCACCAGATCGACCCGGCAGGCCGGATAGCTGCGCGAGAACGCCGTTGCGATCGCTGCGAGAATGTAGGTGCCGTAATCGTTCGGCGCGGCGATCCGCAGCAGCCCCATCGGCTCGGCGTTGGACTGCGCCAATTCGGCCATCGCACTGTCAGCCTCGCGCAGGATCGCGGCGCATCGCGCATGCAGCAGCCGGCCGGCTTCCGTCGGCTCGACGCGCCGCGTGGTGCGCACCAGCAGATCGGTCTTCAGCTCGCGCTCGAGCGCGGCGACCTGCTGGCTGACGACAGCCTTGGTGATCCCGAGCCGGTCGGCGGCCCGGGTGAACGACGCCGCATCCACCACGGCGGCGAAGTAGACCAGGCGATTGAGGTTGATCGGCTCCATACCGCCTTCCAACAATTGTATGTTCTAGGCATACAGTTTGTCCGATTATGCCGCCTTTATCAACAAAGGAGAGCGCGCTATCTCAGCGCCATACCCCTCCAAGACAGGATTTTCAGCATGCGACTGACCTACCTGTTCGATCCGCTGTGCGGCTGGTGCTACGGCGCGCGCCCCGCCCTCGACAAGCTCGCCGAACTCGACGACGTCACGCTCGAACTGCTGCCGACCGGCCTGTTCGCCGACAGGGGCGCGCGCATGATGGACGCGCAGTTCGCCTCCTATGCCTGGCGCAACGACCAGCGCATCGCCGAACTCACCGGACAGCGCTTCTCGGACGACTACCGCACGCGCATTCTGGGCGCCGGCGGCCCGTTCGACTCGACCGCCGCCTCGTTCGGCCTGACCGCGGTTCACGTCACCGATCCCGCGCGCGAGATGACGGCGCTGAAGGAGCTGCAGCTGGCACGCTACGTGCTCGGGCAGGACATCGTCAGCGTCACCGGCGTCAGCGAGCTTCTCCAATCGATGGGACTTGGCGACGCCGCGGCGCGACTGCTGTCCAAGGATCAGGAGGTCGTGGAGACCCATCGCCGTCGTGTGCAGGTCGCGCAGACGCTGATGCGGCGCCACGGCCTCACGGGCGTGCCGGCCCTGCTGGCCGGTGACGGACCGACCCAGAAGCCACTGCGTGGCAACGGCCTGTTCGAACCACCCTTTGATAATCTGCTCGCGCAGCTTAGCGCGGCCTGAACCGATCAGTTCGCACCGTCGAGACCGCACCCTGCAGCAACCCGTTGCAGGCGTTGCGAGCTGCTGCCTTCCCGCGTCCTTCATCATCACCAGGAAATCCCACATGTTCACACGGAGACAGATCATGACCTCAGCAGTGGCCGGCGGCGCCGCCGCCATTCTCGGCGCGTCCGAGAGCGGTCAAGCTGCGGACACCAAGCTCGACTGGACGCATTTTCCAGCCGGCCCCAACGGCTTCTTCCGCGCGCCCGTGCTGCTGTGGGGTCCGACCGAAGCGCTGCTGATCGACGGCGGCTTCAACTATCCGGACGGCCACGCCGTGGCGGCCGCGATCAAGGCGTCCGGCAAGAAGCTGACCGCGATCTATGTCAGCCAGTCCGACCCGGACTATTACTTCAGCCTGAAGCCGATCCGCGACGCCTTCCCCGGGGTCAAGGTGATCGCCGCGACGGCCACCGTCGAAGCGATCAAGGGCAATGTCGAGAAGAAGCTCGCGGTGTGGGGACCGCAGCTCAAGGAGAACGGCCCGCAGACGATGGCCGACATCGTGCTCCCCGAGGCTTTCGACGGCCCGTCTCTGTCGGTCGACGGCGAGACGGTCGAGATCGTGAACGCCGACGGCCTCGCCAACCGCCGCTTCCTCTGGGTGCCCTCGCTGAAAGCCGTGTTCGGCGGCGTCATGATCTTCTCGGGCGTCCATGTCTGGACCGCTGATACACAGAGCAAAGAGCAGCGCGCCGCCTGGATCGCGAACCTCGACAAGATCGCAGCGCGCGCACCGGCCATCGTGGTCGCCGGCCACGGCGTGGCCGACGCGCCGACCGACCTCTCCGGCGTCCGGCATACCAAGGACTATCTCGTCGCCTTCGAAGAAGAGCTCGCCAAGGCCAAGGATGCTGCGGCGTTGAAGGCTGCGATGGAGGCCAGGTTTCCGGGCCTCGGCATGGGCGTGGCACTCGACATCGGCGCCAAGGTCGCGAAGGGCGAGATGAAGTGGGGCTGACACCCGGCCCCCCCTCTCGCGCCACTGCACGACAACACCTGCTCCCGATATGGGCTCCCAACCATGCTGGGGCTCCGGCTTCGGCGCTTACCCCTCTCCATGAACACGCTGCTCATGGTCAAATGTGCAACTCCGGCGTCGGAGCCAGCTCCTCATGGTGAGGAGCGCCGCGCCACCGGTCGAGCTATCGCAATCAGCATCAATGACGGCGCGTCTCGAACCATGAGGCCCAGCGGCCGGGCCTCGCCCTTCGAGACGCGCGCCAAGTGGCGCGCTCCTCAGGGTGAGGAGCGAAAGCTTGGCGTGTTCATGGTCCCGTGTGCAGCGGCCACTCCCTCGCTTGGCCCTCAGGGTGAGGAGCGTCGCTCTTGCGACGCGTTCGGGCGATGTTTTCGCATCACATTGAAAATCATGAGGCCACGGCAATCCCGCACCGGCAAACCATGTGCGATAGCCCTGCAGCCATGCCAGGCGCCGTATTAGGACGGCATTCACCGCTGCGACACACGCGACGTTAACCAGCCGCAGCGGTCGCGGCCGCCCCCGGAGCAATACGGAACCGACGTAACCGAATTGAAATCGGCACGCATCTCTACTCGCTACGGGGGCTTGGAAGGAGAAAGGGCGGCGCTTCCGCGCGCGCCGCTTCGACCGATCGCAAGCCGTTGGTGCAGCGTCGGTGTCATGTCTCTCAATCTGCCGCAGATCTCGCTGAGCGTGTCGATCAAGAACTCGCTCCTGACCTCCGTCTTTCTCCTGCTGGCGATCCTCGGCGGCGTGTCTGTCATGGCGACGATGCGGCTGTCGGCGCTGCAGAGCGCGGTCGAGATCATCAACCATGATCGCCTGCCGCAGATTCACGCGCTCGGCAATCTCGAGACCCAGATCGCCCACACCCATCTCGTCGCGATCCGCGCCGCGCTGTCCACGGCGGTCGAGCCGCGTGCCGATGCCGAGCAGGAATTGCGGCTGCGCACCGCCGAAGCCGACGCGAAGATCGCGCGTTTCAAGGAAACGATCGGCGCCGATACGCCGATGAAGATGGCGTTCGAGCAGTTCATCCACAAATGGAGCCTGTACCTGAAGCTGCAGGCCGTGATGCTCGAGCCGGAGGTCGGCGCCAACCGCGAACGGCTCGAGCGAGTCGTCAACATCGACATGCCGCCCGTCTTCCAGGCCGTGGTCGATGCGATCGGGCACGCCACGAAGCTGGCCGACCATCGCGCCGACACGGCGATCGACAACGCCAATCTCGATGCGCGGCTGTTTCGCCTGGTGCTGTGGACCGTCAACGGCATCAGCGTGCTGATCGGGCTTGCCACGCTCGGCTACGTCACTCGCCACGTCTCGCTGCCGATCTTCCGCATCACCCAGAGCATGGAAGCGATCGCGCGCGGGCGCCTGGACACCGAGATCCCCTACGCCGGCCACAGCAACGAGCTCGGCATGATGGCGCGGGCGCTGGCCTTCTTCCGCATCAGCCTGGTCGAGAACGAGCGGCTGAACGCGGCGACGCGCACCCTGTCCGAGCTCAGCGAATGGCTGCAATCGGCCAAGTCCGAACCCGAGCTCTACCAGATGATCTCGACGGTGCTCGGTGGCCTGATGCCCGAATGCACCGGCGCCCTCTACATCTATGCGGACAGCCGCGACGTGCTCGATGTCGCCGCCGAATGGAACGGCCAGGCCCGCACGCGGTCGCTGCATCCGGACGATTGCTGGAGCCTGCGGCGCGGCCATGTCTACATCCACGGCACCAGCGAGGTCGAATTCCGCTGCGATCACGTCCATGACGGTGCCAACGAGAACTATTGCTGCATCCCGATCCTGGCCCATGGCGAGACCGTTGGTCTCCTACACGTCGAGTATGCGTTCAAGGGCGAGGAGAGCGCCGAAGACGCCAAGGCCAGGTTCGCCGATCGTGCCCGGCTGGCGCTCGCCTGCGCCGAGCATCTGTCGATCGCCATCGCCAACATGAAGCTGCGCGAAGGCCTGCGCGACCAGTCGCTGCGCGACGCGCTGACGGGGCTGAACAACCGCCGCTGCCTGATCCAGACGGCGCGCCGCGAGCTGCTGCGCGCCTCGCGCAAGCATACGCCGCTAAGCGTGGTGACCCTGGACATCGATCACTTCAAGTCTTTCAACGACAACCACGGCCACGAGGCCGGCGACGCGGTGCTGCGTCACGTCGGCGAGATCCTGAAGGCGACGTTCCGCGACGACGACGTGCCCTGCCGGCTCGGGGGCGAGGAGTTCGTCGTGCTGCTGCCGAACTGCGCCATCGAGGAGGCCGCGCTGCGCGCCGAGGAGCTGCGCGCCCGCGTCGAGGCGCTCAACGTCAGCTATGGCGAATGCATGCTGCCGCCGGTGACGGTCTCGGTCGGCGTCGCCGCCTATCCCGAGGCCGGCATCGAGCTGCCGGAGATCCTGCGCGTCGCCGACGGCGCGCTGTACCGCGCCAAGCAGAAGGGCCGCAATCGCGTCGAGCTCGCCTCGGGCGGCATGGTGCCGCCGATCGACGAGGTGACGAACCGGGCCGTCGCCACGCTCGACGCCATCGTCGCGCGCGCCGAGACGGGCACGATCGCGCCGCCCGACGAGGATGCGGACCAGCGCGTGGCGTAACGCCGCTTGCGACTACCCCGCCGGCAGCAGATGTCGCAGCGCTGAGGCAATCATCACGGTGCCGCCGGTGATGACAGCGGCATCCAGGATCGCGGCGTGGATATGCACCGGCATGCGCGCGACGAAGGCCTTGGCGAGGAATGCGCCGGGCACCGCGACCGCGCCAATCAGCAGCGCGAAGGCGAGCACCTGCGCCGTGACCACGCCGGCGAGGCCGAACACCGAGATCTTGATGAGGCCCGTCGCCACCGAGATCATCGCGTCGGTGGCGATGACCGCCGCGCCTTCGAGGCCGGCAGCCATCAGCAGCGACAGCAGGATCACACCCGAGCCGGAGGTGCCGCCGACGAGCACGCCGTAGCCGACGGCGCCGGCGGCCAACCCGCCATTGCCGATCCGCACGTCGCGCTTGCGCAGGATCCGCCGCAGCGGAACGCTCATGATCAGCATCGTGCCGATGACGAACGCCGCGCCGGCATTTGTCAGCCGCGTGTAGCCGTAGGCGCCGAGCGCCGTCGTCAGCGCGGCCGCGATGATGACGATGCCGGCCCTTGTGCGATCGGCTTGCTGGAAGTAGGCGGCGACGCGGCTGAGATTGGTGAGGATCGCCGAGATCGCGATGATCGGTACCACCGGCTCGGCGCCGACCATCGGCACCAGCACAAGCGGCATCAGGGCGCCGGTGCCGTAGCCGGCGAGACCACCGATGATGGAAGCAAACAAAGCGACGGCGGCGACGAGCAGGAGTTGCAGGAACGAGATGTCGGCAAAGCCTGCCAGAAAATTCATGAACGTCCGTCGCGGTTGACACGCGCCGCCGCCTGATCGGCGATCGCGTTCAGCGAGGCCTCGTCGAGCGGGAAGTCCGCCGCCAACCAGGCATCCTCTGCGAGGGTGAGCACATGACCGAGGAGCGGTCCTTCGGCAACCCCGCGGGCGATGAAATCGGCGGCCTTCAGCGGCAATTTCGGCGGCGTGAAGCGCTGCGGCAACAGCGCGCGCTCGCGCCAGCGCGGATCGTCGCGATCATTGCCCGCGCGCGCCCAGCCGAGCAGCAGGCGATCGCGATAGACCGTCTCGCCGAGACGATACAACAGCCGCCGCACGCGCGCTTCATCGGCCGAGGCAAAGCGCCACCAGCGGTGGCCCATGCCGTCGAGCGCCTTGGTCTCGGCATTGGAGAGCTTCAGCCTGACGCCGAGGCGGCGCGCGTCTTCGGTGACAGCAACCGCGAGCGCGGCGAGACGGCGGACCGGGCTCGCCGGCAGCGCCAGCTCGCGCTCGATCTCGATCATCGCCGCGAACGGGCCGAGATAGGCGACGCCGCCGAGCAGCGTCGTCAGCAACCCGCCCTCGGCCATCGCGGTGAGCGCGCCGACCGCGCCAGCGGTGACGACGAGCTTCAGCATCTCCATCCGCACGCGCTCGGCCGACAATGTCGCAAGCCCGGCGCGGCCGGCGATGCAGGCGAGATAGCCGTCGCGATCGGGATCACCGTGGCCGAAGGCGGCGTGAATGCGGAAGAAGCGCAGGATGCGCAGATAGTCCTCGGCGATGCGCTGCGCGGGATCGCCGATGAAGCGCACGCGACGCGCGGCGATGTCGTCGAGCCCGCCGACATGATCGTGAATGCGCCCGTCCGGGCCGACCGACAGCGCATTGATGGTGAAATCGCGCCGGTGCGCGTCGCCGACCCAGTCCCGGCCGAACTCGACCTTGGCCTTGCGGCCGAATGTCTCGGTGTCCAGGCGCAAGGTCGTGACCTCGAACGGATGGCCGTCGAGCACCAGCGTTACGGTGCCATGATCGATGCCGGTCGGCACGCTCTTGATCGACGCCGTCTTGGCGCGCCGGATCACCTCGGTCGGCAGCGCCGTGGTGGCGATGTCGATGTCGCCGATGTCGATGCCGAGCAGCGCGTTGCGCACGGCGCCTCCCACCACCCGCGCTTCCTCGCCGTCGCAATTGAGCAGCGCGAGCACCCGCGCCGCCGGGCCGGACGAGAGCCAGGGCGCACTCAGCACCCGCGCGTCGGTCATTTCTCGACTCCGGGGACGAGCCTGCCGTTCTCGATGTGAGCGGGCACGTAGGTGGAACGCGGCGGTGCGCCGGAGAATTCCGCGAGCATGACCAGACTTGCAATCACCAACACCAGCGCGGCCACCGTCAGCTTTGCGACCAGATGCAGCGGCCATGAGGCTGGCACGAGCAGCCCGGACCGGGTCGCGATCAAGAACAGCACATAGAGGGCAAAAGGAATGAGGAAGATTCCGATTTCCGTCAACACAGGCCGGATCATGGCAGGTAGATCCGCTCGTAGAGCACCCGGAGGATTCCGGCTGTCGCACCCCAGATGTATCGCTCGGCGAACGGCATCGCGTAATACGAGCGCTCCATGCCGCGAAACTCCTTGGAATGCAGCTGGTGATTGGCCGGGTCCATCAGGAAGGCCAGCGGCACCTCGAAGGCATCATCGACCTCGCCTTCGTTGATCCGAAGCGAAAATCCCGGCCGCACCCGCGCCACCGTGGGCAGGATGCGGAAGCCGAAGGCGGTGCCGTAGACGTCGAGATAGCCGATCGGATCGACGAAGCTGCGATCGAGCCCGACCTCCTCCTCGGCCTCGCGCAAGGCGGCATCGAGCGGCGTGGCGTCGGTGACGTCGATCTTGCCGCCCGGGAACGCGATCTGTCCGGCGTGGCTGGAGAGGTTCGGCGAGCGCTGAGTCAGCAGCACCGTCGGCTCGGGGTGATCGACCACCGGTATCAGCACCGCCGCGGGGCGGATCGGCTGCTCGCGGGCGATGATCTCGAGCATGCGGTCGGTGCCGGAATCGCCGCTGGTCGGAATCACGTCCGGATCGAGCAGCGCCGGCGGAACATCGAAACGCAGCCGCTCGCGGCCGCGCGCAAAGAACTCGGCCGAGCCTACTGCGGCCATCACATTCGTCGCCACCCTGGGCTCGTTCAAAGCGCCGCCCTCACCTCTTCTGCATTGGCCATGGGGAAGAATGCACCTGATGATTCCACCCCGAACATGACCTCACCATCGATCATCCGCTCCTCACCCATGTCAACCAGCTCATAATAGAGCGCCCGCGTCACCTTGGCCCAGAGATCGGCGCGGACGTGCAGATAGGGCGTGAGGCCGCCGCTTTCGCCCGGCTCGAAGCGCAGCCGGTGCTCCGCGTCGCAGGCGACCCAATCGTCGACATTGGTGCGGAAATGCAGCGCCATGCCGCCCGCATCGCGCTGTTTCCGCATTTCTACCGCCATGAACGGCGCATCATCGACGCGGATGCCGACCTTCTCGACCGGCGTGACCAGGAAATATCGGTCATCCTCGCGCTTGAGAATGGTGGAGAACAGCCGCACCAGCGCAGGCCGGCCGATTGGCGTGCCCATGTAGTACCAGCTACCATCGGCAGCGATTCGCATGTCGAGATCGCCGCAGAATGGCGGATTCCACAGATGCACCGGCGGCAGGCCTTTGCCGGATGCGTCGGCCTGCGCTGCGGCGGATGTCAGCCGCTCGAGTCCGTGGTCGGTTGTCTGCCCTTGCTTCGCCATGGTTTGCCTTGAGTTTGCGTGCACCTTGGCACGATTGGTGCAGGATTGATCGCGCTCGTCTGTGCAAAAGTTCCTGGCGGCAGTGCACTGGATGTAAGGTCGCCATAACGTGATGCCGTCAATACCCCGGAATGCCGATAATATGGGGATAGTTTAACTCAACGAATACAGCGCCTTCGCATAGATTGGCATCCGCGTCCGGGCAAACTGGAGCGGAACGTCGGCAGGAATGCCGACGATGCGGGGCAGAAGGAGCGACGGGAATGGCTGAGAGTGCCGAGAAGCTCGAGGATGCGATCGTCCGATCGGCCGAACAGGTCTCCGGTCAGATCCGCGCGGCCAAGGAGGCGATCTCCGGCGTCATCTTCGGCCAGGACCGCGTGGTGGAAAACACGCTGGTAACGATCCTGTCGGGCGGCCACGCGCTGCTGATCGGCGTCCCCGGTCTCGCCAAGACCAAGCTGGTCGAAACGCTCGGCGTCACGCTCGGCCTCGACGCCAAGCGCGTGCAGTTCACGCCCGACCTGATGCCGTCGGACATTCTCGGCGCCGAGGTGCTCGACGAAAGCACGGTCGGCAAGCGCTCGTTCCGCTTCATCGCCGGCCCCGTGTTCGCGCAGCTCCTGATGGCCGACGAGATCAACCGCGCCAGCCCGCGCACGCAGTCGGCGCTGCTGCAAGCCATGCAGGAACAGCACATCACCGTTGCAGGCGCGCGCCACGATCTTCCCAAGCCCTTCCACGTGCTCGCGACCCAGAACCCGCTGGAGCAGGAAGGAACCTATCCGTTGCCCGAGGCGCAACTCGACCGCTTCCTGATGGAGATCGACGTCGATTACCCCGATCGAGACGCCGAGCGCCGCATCCTGTTCGAGACCACAGGCGCCGAGGAGAGCGTCGCCAAGGGCGCGATGACCGCTGACGCGCTGATCGCCGCGCAGCGGCTGGTGCGGCGGCTGCCGGTCGGCGATTCCGTGGTCGAGGCGATCCTGTCGCTGGTGCGCTCGGCACGTCCGGGCCCGGAGGCCGGCGATGCCGGCAAGCTGATCGCCTGGGGTCCGGGTCCGCGCGCCAGCCAGTCGCTGATGCTCGCGGTGCGCGCCCGCGCGCTGCTCGACGGCCGCCTCGCGCCGTCGATCGACGACGTGCTCGATCTCGCCGAGCCTGTGCTCAAGCACCGCATGGCGCTGACCTTCCCTGCCCGCGCCGAGGGCCGCACGATTCCGGACGTCATCCGGCAACTGAAGAGCCGGATCGGTTGATGGCGACAGCATCAGGGCACGCCGACAAGGAGATCCTCGCGATACGGCGTGCCGATGGCGAAAGCCGGACGCTTGCCTCCTCGTTGCCGCGCCTCGTGCTGGAAGCCCGCCAGATCGCCGCCAACGTGATCCACGGCCTGCACGGCCGCCGTCGCGCCGGCTCCGGCGAAAGCTTCTGGCAATATCGCCGCTTCGTCTCCGGCGAGCCGTCGCAGCGCGTCGACTGGCGCCGCTCCGCGCGCGACGATCATCTCTACGTTCGCGAGCAGGAGTGGGAAGCCGCACACACGGTGTGGATCTGGCCGGACCGTTCGCCGTCGATGGCCTTCGCGTCGAAGGGCGCGCGCGACAGCAAGCTCGAGCGCGCGCTGATCGTCACCTTTGCATTGGCCGAGCTGCTGGTCGCCGGCGGCGAGCGCGTCGGCATTCCCGGCCTGCTCAATCCGACGGCGAGCCGCACCGTCATCGACCGCATCGCGCAGGCGATGCTGCATGACGAGGCGGCCAGGCCGAGCCTGCCGCCCTCCTTCGTGCCGTCGGCGCTCGCCGAGATCGTCGTGCTGTCCGACTTCTGGTCGCCGATCTCCGAGATCAGCACCATGCTCGCCGGCCTCTCCGCATCGGGCGCGCACGGCACCATGGTGCAGGTGGTCGATCCGGCCGAGGAGACCTTCCCCTATTCCGGCCGCGTCGAGTTCGTCGAGCCCGAAGGCGGCGAGGTGATCACCGCGGGACGCGCCGAGAGCTGGGCGCAGGACTACGTCGCGCGCGTCGCCCTGCATCGCGACCAGATCCGCGCCGAGACCGGCAGGCTCGACTGGTTGTTCACGACGCACACGACCAGCCGTTCGGCGGCCGAGCTGCTGCTGTTTCTCCATGCTGGCATGACGACCAGCAAGATCGGTGCACGCGGCAGCGTGAAGGTCGGGGCAGGCGTTGGAGGATCGCGCGCATGATGGGTCTGCCGCTGTCCTTTGCCGAACCGTTGCTGCTGGCCGGCCTGCTCAGCCTGCCGGTGCTGTGGTGGCTGCTGCGGGTGATGCCGCCGCGGCCGCGGCGCATCGAGTTTCCGCCGACTCGCCTGCTGTTCGACATCACACCCCGCGAGGAAACGCCGTCGCGTTCGCCGTGGTGGCTGACCCTGTTGCGGCTGATCGCAGCGGCGCTGGTGATCTTCGCTGCGGCCGGGCCTATCTGGAATCCGCGCACCGAAGCCGCAGGCAGCAAGGCGCCGCTGGTGATGCTGCTCGACGACAGCTGGAGCGCGGCCGCGAGCTGGGAGACGCGCATCAAGGCCGCCGACGAGATCATTGCGAATGCCGACGCCGACCGCCGCGGCGTGGCGCTGGTGCCGCTGTCGGAGCCGACGCGCGACCTCACCTTGATGCCCGCCGGCGCGGCGCGCGTCGCGCTGCGCCAGATCGCGCCCAAGGCCTACACCACCGAGCGCGCCGACGCGCTGCCGCAGCTCGACCGTTTCCTGAAGGCGACCGGCGATGCGGAAATCCTTTGGTTCTCCGACGGCGTCGATCCCGGCCGCGGCAGCGAGTTCGTCTCTGGGCTTGCCAAAACCATCGGCGAGCGCAGCCTGACCGTGTTCGAGGGCGGCACGACGTCGCCATTGGCGCTTGCCGGCGCCGAGAATGCCGCCGCCAAGATGACGGTGAAGGTGCTGCGCGCCGATCTCTCGGTGCCCGGCGGCATCGTGCGCGCGCTCGACGCCAAGGGCTCGCCGCTCGGCGAGGCGCCGTTCAGCTTCGCCGCCGGTGCGCATGACGCCGAGGCGAGCTTCGACCTGCCGGTCGAGCTGCGCAACGACATCACGCGGCTGGAGATCGCAGGCGAGCGCTCGGCCGGCGCCGTGCAACTGCTCGACAAGCGCTGGCGCCGCCGCGCCGTCGGCATCGTTTCGGGCGCTACCAGCGACACTGCGCAGCCGCTGCTCGCGCCGACCTTCTATCTCACGCGCGCCCTCTCGCCCTTCGCCGATCTCCGGCTCGGCGACCGCGGCGCCCCGCAGCAGGTCATCACGCAGTTCCTCGATCAGAAGGTGCCGATGATCGTGATGGCCGATGTCGGGACGCTGTCGCCGGAATTGCGCGACCGCCTCAACGGCTGGATCGAGAATGGCGGCGTGCTGGTGCGCTTTGCCGGGCCGCGCCTCGCGCAGGGCGACGACGACCTCGTGCCGGTGAAGCTGCGCCGCGGCGGCCGCACGCTCGGCGGCAGCCTGACCTGGGAGAAGCCGCAGCATCTCGCCACCTTCGCCGCCGACGGCCCGTTCGCCGGCATCGGCGTGCCGAAGGACGTCACCGTCAATCGCCAGGTGCTCGCCGAACCCGATGCGGTGCTCGCGACCAAGAGCTGGGCCTCGCTCGAGGACGGCACGCCGCTGGTGACCGGCGAGCATCGCGGCAAGGGCCTGATCGCGCTGTTCCATGTCAGCGCCGACATGCGCTGGTCGGATCTGCCGATGTCCGGCGCGATGGTCGAGATGCTCCGCCGCATCGTCGACATGTCCGGCTACACCTCGACGCCGGGACCGGGTCCTGCCGGCGAGACCGCCAAGGCGACCTTGGCGCCGCTGCACATTCTCGATGGCTTCGGCGCCTTCGGACCGCCGCCTTCGACGGCCAAGCCGCTGCCGGCCGACTTCAACGACAGGGCTTCCCTGGATCATCCACCCGGCTTCTACGGCCCTGCCGAGGGACCCACCGCAGTGAACACGCTCAGCCCCGCCGACCGCATTCTGCAGCTCGACACGTCCGCATTGCGGGCCAAGCGGGCCAGCTACAGCACGGCAGAGCCGCGTGATCTCCGGGGCATCCTGCTGTCGACCGCGCTGCTGCTGTTCCTGATCGATGCCGTCATCGTGGCGCTGCTCGGCGGCGTGCTGGCCTCGCTGATCCGGCGGCGGCGCCCAGCTGCTGCAGCGCTCGCGTTCGCGGTGCTTGCGACCGCCGCCCTGCTGTCCGTCACCATGCCGACGAGCGCCCACGCCGATGCGACAAGCGACGATTTCGCCATGCGCGCCGTGCAGCAGACGCGGCTCGCTTATGTCGTCACCGGCAATGCCGACGTCGATTCCATCGTCAAGGCCGGGCTGACCGGGTTGACCTTGTTTCTCGCACAGCGCACCGCGCTCGAAGCCGGCGATCCCGTCGGCATCGATCCGGCGCATGACGAGCTAGCGTTCTTTCCGCTGATCTACTGGCCGATCGTGCCCGGCGCGCCGAAGCCGCCGCAGGACGCGATCAACAAGATCGACGCCTATATGAAGCAGGGCGGCACGGTGATCTTCGACACCCGCGACGCGGTCGAGGCGCCGCCGGGCGACAATGGCGCCCAGCAAACGCCGGCCATGCAGTCGCTGCGCGACCTGCTGTCGTCGCTCGACGTGCCCGAGCTCGAGCCGGTGCCGCGCGAGCACGTGCTGACCAAGACGTTCTATCTGCTGCGCGACTTCCCCGGCCGCTTCACCGCCGGCCAGACCTGGGTCGAGGCGCTGCCGAAGGACGAGGACGAGGACAGCGCCTCGCGTCCCGCGCGCGGCGGCGACGGCGTGTCGCCGATCATCATCACGTCCAACGATCTCGCCGGCGCCTGGGCGATCCGCCCCGACGGCCAGGCCATGCTGCCGATGGTGCCGGGCGAGCCGCGCCAGCGCGAATTCGCCTTCCGCGCCGGCGTCAACATCGTGATGTACACACTGACCGGCAACTACAAGGCCGACCAGGTCCACGCGCCGGCCCTGATCGAACGGCTCGGGCAGTGATGATGCGAATTGTTGGTCTCGATATCGCAACAACAACGGTCGTCATGGCCGGGCTTGACCCGGCCATCCACGTGCATCAACGAATGCCGGACGACGTGGATGCCCGGCACAAGGCCGGGCATGACGACAACTGCGGGTCCGGCTCATGAACTACGGAATCGCGTTCACGCCTCTGGTCCCGACGATCGTGCTGTGGCTCGCGATCGCCGCGATCGCCGTCATCGCCGCGCTGCTGCTGCTCGGCCGTTCCCGTTCGGCCTGGATCCGCGTCACGGCGCTAGCTCTCATCGCGCTGGCGCTCGCCAACCCGCAATTCACCCGCGAGGACCGCGAGCCGCTGACCTCGGTCGCCGCCGTCGTCGTCGACAAGAGCCCGAGCCAGAATTTCGGCGACCGCAACAAACAGACCCAGGCAGCCCAAGAGGCGCTGGTCAACAGCCTGAGGAAGATCAAGGGACTCGAGGTGCGCGTGGTCGATGCCGGCCAGGCCGACGGCGAGACCGATGGCACGCATCTGTTCAGCGCCCTGACCTCGGCGCTTTCGGACGTGCCGGTCGACCGCGTCGCCGGCGCCTTCCTGATCACCGATGGCCGCGTGCACGACATCCCCGGCAACATGGCCGCGCTCGGCTTCCAGGCGCCGCTGCAGGCCTTGATCACCGGGCAGAAGGCCGAGATCGACCGGCGCGTCGCGATCACCGCGGCGCCCCGTTTCGGCATCGTCGGCCAGCCGCAGACGATCAATTACCGGCTCGACGACCAGGGCATCAGCGGCGTCAGCGCCAAGATCGTGATCCGCCGCGACGGCGAGGTCATCAGCGAGCGCAGCCTGGCCAGCGGCCAGACCGCCAAGATCGACGTCGACATCAAGCACGAAGGCCAGAACATCGTCGAGATCGAGGCCTCGCCGCTCGACAACGAGCTGACCTTGGTCAACAACCGCGCCGTGGTCTCGATCGACGGCGTGCGCGACAAGCTGCGCGTGCTACTGGTATCGGGCGAGCCGCATTCCGGCGAGCGCACCTGGCGCAACCTGTTGAAGTCGGACGCCAGCATCGATCTCGTCCACTTCACCATCCTGCGGCCGCCGGAGAAGCAGGACGGCACGCCGATCAACGAGCTGTCGCTGATCGCGTTTCCGACCCGCGAACTGTTCCAGCAGAAGATCAACGAATTCCAGCTGATCATCTTCGATCGCTACGCCCGCCAGGGCGTGTTGCCGATCGCCTATTTCGACAACATCGCGCGCTACGTCAGGAATGGCGGCGCGGTGCTCGTCTCGGCCGGACCGGACTACGCGTCGAACACCAGCATCTGGCGCACGCCGCTCGACTCCGTGCTGCCCGCCGAGCCCGTCGGCGTCACCGAGAAGCCGTTCTATGCGCACCTGTCCGACGCCGGTAAACGCCATCCGGTCACGCGCGGGCTCGAAGGCTCGGCATCGGAGCCGCCGCACTGGAGCCGCTTCTTCCGCACCGTCGAAACCCGCAACGCCGTCAGCCCGCCGGTGATGACCGGCGCCGACGGCAAGCCGCTGCTGCTGCTGTCGCGCTTCGGCGCCGGCCGCGTCGCGCTGCTGCTGTCCGATCACATCTGGCTGTGGGCGCGTGGCTACGAAGGCGGCGGCCCGCATCTCGATCTGCTCCGGCGCATGTCGCATTGGCTGATGCAGCAGCCTGATTTGGACGAGGAAGCGCTGCGGCTGCAGATCCAGGGCAAGGACCTTGCCGTTATCAGACAGACCATGGGCGACACCGTGCCGCCGGTGACCGTGACTTCGCCGTCGGGCCAGACGCGCGAGCTCACCCTTGCCCAGGGCGACCCCGGCGAATGGCGCGCGACCTTGCCAGCCAGCGAGCTCGGACTGTGGCAAGCCACCGACGGCACCTTGAAGGCGCTGATCAATGTCGGCCCGACCAATCCGAAGGAATTCTCCGAGGTCACCTCGACCACGGAAACCCTAAAGCCGCTGGCGCAGGCCACCGGCGGCGACGCCCGCCGCATCGCCGACGGATCCGGCCTCGACATGCCGCGCATCGTCCCGGTCAAGTCGTCGACGCTGTTCAGCGGCGATGGCTGGATGGGCGTGCGTATGCGCGATGCCAGCGTGGTCAAGGGCGTCGGTGTGCTGCCGATGTTCGCCGGTGTGATCGGCCTGCTGCTGCTGCTCGGCGCGCTCGCTGCGACCTGGGTGCGCGAGGGGCGCTGACTTCGAGGGACGCGGGCTCGCGCGACGTGGCACGAAGGGCACAGCAAGCCGCTTTCCGCGGGTCGTTGCAGCGCACCGATTGACAGCTGCACAGCCGGCTTGCGATGTTACAATGTAACACCGGCTGAGCCTCTCAGCCGAACGGGGTGGCTAATCGACATGAGCCAGAGCTGGCCATGAGCTGGTTTCGCGCGAACATCAAGCAGGGCTCGCGGCTGGCGCTGATCGCGCTGCTGTTGCAGTTCGCGCTCGCGTTCGGCCATGTTCATTGGATCGCCGGGCAGGCTCAGGGCGGCGGTGTCGCCGTCGCCGAGCGCCATACGGCCCCCACTCCGGCCGACCAGGACCGCGATCAGCAACCATCGCCCGACGGCTGCGCCATCTGTGCCGTGATGGCGATGGCGCAGGCGATCCTGCTGTCGCCGCCACCGGTTCTCACTCCACCTCAAACGGTCGCATCCCGTCTACCCGATGCGCTCACGGCCTACGTCACGGCCGCGCTCATCGCGCCCGCGTTCCAGCCGCGTGCTCCTCCGATCGCCTGATCTCGACCACTCCACGCTGCGACCGTTGCGCTCACGCGCACGGCGTCAGCTTGCAAGCTTGGTCCGTCGCAAAGCGACGGCAGGCGCATCCCGCCCGCAAGGAAGCGCGTGGGACGCCTGATCTGGATCAGGAATTGAATGATGTTCGCGAGAGCTTTGATGTCGGGCTGCAGCGCCGCAGCCTTGTTGTGCATGATTGGAACGTCGGCGCGCGCCGATGATCCGAAGCCGGTGACCGAGCTGCCCGAGGTCAACGTGACAGCGCCGAGCCCGATCCGGGCCCGCAAGCCGGTCGTGCCGCGCCCCAATCCCACGGCCCGCACCGCCCGAGGCGGGCCCCGCGCGCCAGCGCCTGTGCGCGAGGCCCAGGCGGCACCGCCAGCTCCGCAGCAGGGCGTGCTGCCCGTCGTGACGGATCAGTTCGCGACCGTCACGGTCGTGCCGAACGAGGAGATTCGTCGCTCCGGCGCGGCCACCCTCGGCGACCTCCTGAATTCGAAGCCCGGCATCACCGGATCGAGCTTCGCGCCGGGCGCGTCGAGCCGGCCGATCATCCGCGGCCTCGACGTCAATCGCGTCGGCATCGTCGAGAACGGCATCGGCGGCGGCGGCGCCTCGGACCTTGGCGAGGACCATTTCGTCCCGATCGATCCGCTCACCAGCGACCAGGTCGAGGTCGTGCGAGGCCCGGCGGCGCTGCGCTATGGGTCGACCTCGATCGGCGGCGTCGTCAGCGCCACCAACAACCGCATTCCAAGCGCATTGCCGACCTGCTCGACCGCGCCGTTCCAGACCTATGGCCTGCCCGCGAGCGCGCCGGCCGCAGGCGCGGCGCCTTGCGTCACCGCGGAGACGCGGACGTCCTTCAGCTCGGTCGATCGCGGCGTCGAGGGCGGCGTGCTGCTCGATGCCGGCGGCGGCAACTTTGCCGTTCACGCCGACGCCTATGGCCGCAAGACCGGCGACTATTCGATCCCCGGCTATCCCTATCTGTTCGATCAGACGCGATCGGTGAACGGCCGGCAGCCGAACTCGGCCGTGCAGAACGACGGCGTCTCGCTCGGCGGCAGCTACTTCTTCTCTGGCGGCTTCATCGGGGCTGCGATCACGCAGACCGATGCGCTCTACCACATCCCCGGCATCGACGGCGCCGACAGCCGGACCCGGATCGACGCGCACCAGACCAAGATCACCGCAAAGGGTGAGTATCGACCGGACTCCGCGGCGATCGACACCATCAGGTTCTGGGCCGGCGCGACCGACTACCGCCACAACGAGATCGGCCTTGCCGATCCTGCCGATCCAACTACCGACGGCGTGCGGCAGACCTTCACCAACCGCGAGCAGGAAGCGCGCGTCGAAATGCAGATGATGCCGGTCAATCTGCGTTTCGCAACGCTGACGACCGCCTATGGCGTGCAGGCGGGCCATCAGGAGCTGAACGCGCCGAGTCCTGACAATCCCGGCTCGGTGTTCAACGGCCTGTTCGGCCCCAACACCAACAACCGCATCGCCGGCTATGTCTTCAACGAGCTCGCCTTCTCGCCGTCGACCAAGGCGCAAATCGCGGGCCGCATCGAGCACGTCTCGCTCGACGGCTCGACGCCGAACTTCCCGGCCGACTATCTCCCGAACGGCACGCCGCAGGCCAACATCGCGCGCAATCCATCGTACACGCCGAAGAGCGCGAGCGTCGGACTGTTGCAGAATCTGCCCGGCGATCTCGTAGCGAGCGTGACCGCGCAATATGTCGAGCGCGCCCCGAAGCCGGCCGAGCTGTTCTCGCGCGGTGGCCATGACGCGACGGCAACCTTCGACATCGGCAACCCGAACCTAACGCTCGAGACGGCCAAGACGGTCGAGGTGGGCTTGCGCAAGGCCACCGGCCCGTTCCGCTTCGAGGCAACCGCCTTCTACACGCAGTTCAGCAATTTCATCTATCGCCGGCTGACCGGCGTGCTGTGCGATGGGGATTTCGCGTCCTGCGGCACCACCGGGACTGAGCTGAACCAGGCGGTCTATTCGCAGCGCAACGCACTGTTCCGCGGCTTCGAGTTCCAGAGCCAGTACGATGTCGCTGCGCTCGGCAGCGGCATCTGGGGTATCGAGAACCAGTTCGATGTCGTCCGCGCCACCTTCCCCGACGGCACCAACGTGCCGCGCATTCCACCGATGCGCGTCGGCGGCGGCCTGTTCTGGCGCGACGCCAACTGGCTGACCCGCATCAACCTGCTGCACGCCTTCGCGCAGAACGACATCGCGCCCATCGCGGAGACGCCGACCCCGGGGTACAATCTCCTCAAGGCAGAGGTCAGCTACCGCACCAAGCTCGATCCCAACATGTTCGGCGCGCGCGAGATGCTGGTCGGGCTGGTCGGCAACAATCTGCTCAACGAGAAGATCCGCAACTCCGTGTCCTACACCAAGGACGAGGTGCTGCTGCCCGGCATCGGCGTGCGGATCTTCGCCAATCTGAAGTTTTGATTCGGAGCTCGGCGGGCGCAGAGACGATCGACCTGCGCCCCCCCTCCTTCGTCATTGCGAGGAGCGAAGCGACGAAGCAATCCAGAGCTCCGCTGGGACTCCGGATTGCTTCGCTTCGCTCGCAATGACGGAGACGTCAGCGCGCGTAGTCCCAATCCGGCCGGATCGCGCCCTCGACGCCTTCGAACGCGCCCTCGACCAGTTCGTTCACCAGCAGGCGATTGTAGTCGACCGGGCCCGGCATGATCGCCCTGCCCTTCGGCACCGGCTTGAAGCCGACGCGGGTGTAGTAGGCGGCATCGCCGACCAGCAGGATGAAGCGGTGCCCTTGCGTCCGCGCATCGGCGATCGAGCGCTCCATCAGCATGCGGCCAATGCCGTGCTTGCGGAACGGCGGCTCGACGGTCAGCGGCCCGAGCATCAGCGCCTTGGTGTCGCCGACGCAGATCGGCAGCTGCCGCACCGAGCCCACCAGCAACGTGCCTATATGCGCCGTGAACGACAGCGGCAGCAGATGATCGACGTGCTCGCGCAGCCGGTAGGCGCTCAGCACGAAACGGCCGGGCCCGAAGGTGCGCTCATGCAGCCGCTCGATCGCCTGGGCATCGCCCGGCTTCTCGGCTGAGATCGTAATGGAAAGGTCACTCATGTGAGGTGGCGAGATAGCATTTGGGAGCGGCGTGGTCCATGGCCGTTCGGCAGCGCCGCGCCGGCCAATTGCGTCGTCATGGCGGCGAAAATGGACCGGACGCGGAGTTCCGGACGGAGCTAGGCCGCCGGCATCGTCTTCTCGACCAGCCGCACCCAATAGGACGCGCCGTGGCCGAGAATGTTGTCGTTAAAGCGATAGGCCGGGTGATGGCAGTCCTTGCCGTCGCCCATGCCCAGGAAAACGAAGGCGCCCGGGCGGGCCTGCAGCATGAAGGCGAAATCTTCCGCGCCCATCAGCGGCGGCGCGTTGTCGACGACGCGCTCGGCGCCGACCACGTCGCGGGCGACATCGGCGGCGACGCCGGTCTCGCGCGCATGGTTCATCGTGATCGGATAGAGCCGCGTGTACTTCGTCGTCGCCGTGCCGCCATAGGTCCGCGCGATGCCGTCGGCCACCTCGGCGATGCGGCGCTCGACCAGGTCCTGCACCTCGGCATCGAGCGTGCGCACGGTGCCCTTTAGCTCGACCGTCTCCGGGATGACGTTCATCGCCTTGCCGGCCTCGACCATGCAGATCGAGATCACCGCCGATTTGATCGGATCGACATTGCGCGACACGATCGACTGCAGCGCGGTGATGATGTGCGCGGCGATCAGAACGCTGTCGACCGCCTTGTGCACGCCGGCGCCGGCATGGCCGCCCTTGCCGTGCACGGTGATCTCGAGCTGGTCGGACGAGGCGAGCATCGGGCCCGGCCGCAGCGCGAAAACGCCCTCGGGCACACCCGGCGCGTTGTGCAGGCCATAGACCTCCTGGATGCCCCAGCGCGTCATCAGTCCATCGTCGACCATCGCCTTGCCGCCGGCGCCGCCCTCCTCGGCCGGCTGAAAGATCACGATCGCGGTGCCGTCGAAATTGCGGGTGTCGGCGAGATGCTTGGCGGCGCCGAGCAGCATCGCGGTATGGCCGTCATGGCCGCAGGCATGCATCAGCCCCGGCGTCTTCGAGGCATAGGGCACGCCCGAGGCCTCCTCGATCGGCAGCGCATCCATGTCGGCGCGCAGGCCGATGACGCGGCCGGAGTTCGTCTGGCGACCACGAATGACGCCGACCACGCCGGTACGTCCGATGCCCGTCACCACCTCGTCACAGCCGAACTCGCGCAAGCGGTCGGCCACGATGCCGGCGGTGCGGTGCACCTCGTACATCAGCTCCGGATGCTCGTGGAGATCGTGGCGCCAGGCGGCCATGTCGTCGGTGAGCGCGGCGATGCTGTTCAGAATGGGCATGGGAGGCGGTGTTCTCGTTTGATAATCGTGACCAGCCTGAACCATGGCCGGAATGGCCGGCGGACACAAGCTTCGGTCCCGCAATCGCCCCCTCGCAATCCCAGCATCAGCCTCCCACCGGTGATTGCGACAGATAGGCCAGCAGCTTCATCTCGCGCCGGCCCCGCGTCACGGTATCGAGCACCAGGCCCGAGGAGGCCGACAGCAGCGCCATGATCATCAGGCCCATCGACAGCACCGCGGTCGGCAGCCGCGGCACCAGCCCGGTCTCGATGTAGGTGACGAAGATCGGAATGGCGAAGCCGATCGCGACCAGCGCGAGGAAGATGCCGATCGCCGTGAAGAACCGCAGCGGCTTCTCCGAGCGGTACAGTTTCAGGATCGTGCCGAGAATGCGAAATCCGTCGCGCCAGGTGTTGAGCTTGGAGACCGAGCCTTCGGGCCGCGCATAATACGGCGTCGCGACCTCGGCCACCGGCAGCGCCAGTTCCAGCGCATGCACCGTGAGCTCGGTCTCGATCTCGAAGCCGTCGGAGAGGACGGGGAAGGATTTGACGAAGCGGCGCGAGAATACGCGGTAGCCGGAGAGGATGTCCTTGAACGCCTGGCCAAATACCTCGGCCAAAAAGCTCGTCAGCATCCAGTTGCCGGTGCGATGGCCCATGCGATAGGCGGCCTGCTCCTGGTCGACCCGCAGGCCCACCACCATGTCGAGCCGCTCGGCCACGAGCCGCTCGATCATTCCAGGCGCGCTCGGTGCGTCATAGGTCGCATCGCCATCGACCAGCACGTAGATGTCGGCATCGATGTCGGCGAACATGCGCCGGACGACATGACCCTTGCCCTGCCGCCGCTCGCTGCGCACCTCGGCGCCGGCGGCGCGCGCGACCTCGATGGTGCGATCCTTCGAATTGTTGTCGTAGACATAAACAGTCGCCGCCGGCAGCGCCTGCTTGAAGTCCCTGATAACGGCGGCCACCGCCGCCTCCTCATTGTAGCAGGGCACCAGCACGGCGACCCGCATCGATGGTGAACTCATTGATCCATCTCCCCAGGGGCGGGAGACTGCCGCCTTTGGGTGCAAAAATTCATAATGATCCGGTGGACACGCGCGTTTCCGGGCGCCAGGTGGGAATGATCTTAACGCCGTCTAGCACCTCGCGCAGGCGCGACAGCGTGCCGAGCGTGGTTCCCTCCGGCAGCGCATCGCGGGCAAAAAACCCGGTCTCGACGATCTCGTGGTTCGGCTCCGGCGGCCGGTCCTGCGTAAACCCCTTGATAACGAACACGGCGACGTGGTCGCGCGGCGACACGTGGCTGTTGAGGAAGATGCCGTGCAGCTCCGGCTCGCCGGAGAGCGCGATCCGCCCCTCCTCGAACAGCTCCCGCGTCAGCGCCTGCAGGAAGGTCTCGCCGACCTCGACGCCGCCGCCCGGCAGGTGCCAGCCGGAGACGTAGCCATGCCGGACCAGGAACACGCGGTTGTCGGCATCCAGCACCACGCCGCGGACGCCCAGCGTCATGCCGCGGGCGAAGCGCCAGTACAAATGGAAGCCGCGCCGGAGCACCGGTTCGAACCGGATCCGCAACCTGCTGAGGTCTGTCGTCATCAATTCCGCCGTCCCAGATGTTCTTGCGCTTGTCCGCCGGGCTTGCCATGAGAGCCGAGCAGCGTGGGGATAGCATGACATGACATCAGGGCGCGCCTTCATCCGCCATGGGCATCGCGAGGCGTGATGGCCGCGTTCACGCTCGCCCATCTGTCCGACCCGCACCTCGCCCCGCTGCATCGGCCGCGGCTGTCCGAGCTCGCCGGCAAGCGGGCGCTGGGCTATCTCAACTGGACGCGCAACCGCTACAAATATCATCGCCGCGACATCCTCGATCTGCTGATCTCCGATCTGCAGGCGCAGATGCCGGACCAGATCGCCGTGACCGGTGATCTGGTGAATTTCGCGCTGAAGTCGGAATTCCCGCTGGCCCAGGCCTGGCTCAGTACGGTCGGGCCGCCCGACAAGGTCACCGCGATCCCCGGCAATCACGACGCCTATGTGCGCTCGACCCGGCTGCGCTTCGCCGAGAGCTTTGCCGACTATTTCGGCGGCGACGCCGCCAGTCCCGCCACGTTCCCCTCGCTGCGCCGGCGCGGGCCGCTGGCGCTGATCAGCCTGTCCTCGGCGGTGCCCTCGGCGCCGTTCATGGCGACCGGCCGGATTGGCAGCGCGCAACTCGCAGCGCTGGAGCAATTGCTCGAGACGCTCGCCCGCGAGCAGCTGTTTCGCGTGCTGCTGGTGCATCATCCGCTGCGCTCGGCCAATCGCATGAAGCGGCTCACCGACGCCAAGGATCTCATCGCCCTGCTCGGCCGCCATGGCGTCGAGCTGGTCCTGCACGGCCATGACCACGTGCATTCGACCATCTGGATCGACGGTCCCGATCGCCAGATTCCCGTCGTCGGGGTGCCCTCCGCCTCTTCGCTCGCGCACGGCCATTATCCGGCCGCCGCCTACAACATCTTCGCCGTCACCCGCGACGGCAACCACTGGCGCTGCGACATGACGGTGCGCTCCGTCAACGACGCCATGCGCGTGCGCGAGATCCGCCAGATCCGCCTGCTCTGACCGCCTCTTGTTTGCGCATGATCCTTTCGGAAAACCGGTGCCCACTTTTCCGGATCATGCTTCAGAACGTGATCGGCTTCAGGCTCTCGTAGACCGCTACGGCAAACAGCGACAGCGCGCCGAGCACGAAGCCGAGCACGAACGGCCACACGCGGCTGCGCTGCCGCGGCTTGTCGTCGGCCGGAAGCGCCTGCATGTGCGTCACGCTGAAGGCGCGCTCGCGCTCGACCATGCGGCGGGCGACATAGTCGGTCACGGCCTTCACGATCGCACTGATGTCGTGCGACTCGGCGAGCACGATGCGGCCGTTGCGGGTGTCCTGGACGAAGCGGTACTGCCGCTTGTCGCGCCCCATCACGACATGCGCGACGACGTCGATCCACAGCCGCGGCGTCTCGCCCTGGCTGATGCCGCGATCGAACAGGTCGATCTGGCCGGGGATCTCGTTGAACAGCGCATCCAGCGCGTCATTGAGAATCTCGAGCCGGGCCACTTCGGCGTCGCGCAGATCGACCACGACGCCCGTTCGGTCTGCGGCCTCGATCCGGGCCTGGCGCAGCGCTTCGCGCAGCCGCACGGGACGAGTTTCGGAGACGCTGTCGGGGGCCTCGGACATCGCTGACGCTTTCACGTTTTGGCCCTGGTTCTGCCAGGTTTCCACCGCGTTAACCTAGCAGTAACCCAGTATTCCGCAAACCTCTTTCATCTTCAATGGGTTATACGCACGCTGCCGTAACCACCCGTATCGAGCAGGCAACGCCATAACGGACGTGGGCGGCCTCCTCCGGTGTGACCCGGCTGAGACCGCCCCGTCCTTGGGCTCTTCCTCGAGCTTATTCAAATACCCGGCAATGCATTCCCAGGCGGCGATCAGGCCGCCGGCGCGCGCTGCGGCTCCTCGACGATCGAGAAGCGGACGCCGGCCTTGTGGCGGTTCTCCTCGGAGACCTCGCGCCAGCAATCCTCGGCTTCCTTGCGCGACTTGAACGGACCCTTCACCTGGGCCGAACCTTCCACCAGCTTGTGGAAGTTCATCGAGCCGAACTCGCCGCCGATCACCCAGAAATTGCTGGTCATGAGACCCTCCTTCAACCGTCACAACTTTGACAGTGCATTGCGATTTGCGTGACCAGAGATAAACGCGAAACCGGCAGCTTCGTATAGAGGCCTTGTTTTCGAATGGTGATGTCATGTAACATCATCACTTGTCATAAATGTCATTTTGTAAAAAATGTCACAAATCCGCAGGCCGAGAGGGTCGTCATGCCCGGTGAATCCGGAAAGAAGCTGTTCGTCGGCCCGCGCTTCCGCCGCATCCGCCAGCAACTGGGCCTGTCGCAGACCCAGCTCGCCGAGGGCCTCGGCATCTCGCCAAGCTACGTCAACCTGATCGAGCGCAACCAGCGCCCGGTCTCGGCCCAGATCCTGCTGCGGCTGGCCGAGGTCTATGACCTCGATCTGCGCGACCTCGCCACGGCCGACGAGGACCGCTTCTTTGCCGAGCTCAACGAGATCTTCTCCGATCCGCTGTTCCGCCAGATCGAGCTGCCCAAGCAGGAGCTGCGCGACCTCGCCGAACTCTGCCCCGGCGTCACTCACGCGCTGCAGCGGTTGTATGCCGCCTATGCCGAAGCGCGGCGCGGCGAGACCCTGGTGGCGGCGCAGATGGCGGACCGCAATGCCGGCGGCCATTTCGAGGCCAACCCGATCGAGCGGGTGCGCGACCTGATCGAGGCCAACCGCAACTACTTCCCCGAGCTCGAGCAGCAGGCGGAAGCCCTGCGCGACGCGCTCGACGTGCCGGCCGAAGGGCTCTACGCGGCGCTCGCCGCGCGCTTGCGCGAAAAGCATTCGGTGCAGACACGGGTGATGCCGGTCGACGTGATGCGCGAGACGTTGCGGCGTTATGATCGCCATCGGCGCCAGTTGCTGATCTCCGAGCTGATCGACGGCCCCGGCCGCACCTTCCAGCTCGCCGTCCAGCTCGGCATGGCGGAATGCCTGTCGCAGTTCGAGATCATCATCGGCCGCGCCGGCGCGCTCGACGACACCTCGCGCCGGCTCTATCGCATGACGCTGGCGAGCTACTACGCGGCCTCCGTAATGATGCCCTACGCGCCGTTCCTCGCCGCCGCAGAGGCGCTGAGCTACGACATCAACGTGCTGGCGCAGCGCTTCAGCACCGGCTTTGAGCAGGTCTGCCACCGCCTCACCACCCTGTCGCGGCCGAACGCGCGCGGCATTCCGTTCTTCATGCTGCGCGTCGACAATGCCGGCAACGTCTCCAAGCGATTCTCCTCGGGCACGTTCCCGTTCTCCAAGTTCGGCGGCACCTGTCCGCTGTGGAACGTGCACTCCACCTTCGACACGCCGGACCGCCTGCTGAAACAGATCATCGAGCTGCCCGACGGCTCGCGCTATTTTTCCATCGCCCAGATGGTGCGCCGGCCGGTGGCGCCGCACCCGCTGCCGCAGCCGCGCTTCGCCATCGGCCTCGGTTGCGAGATCCGCCACGCTGCGCGCCTCGTCTATGCCGCCGGCATGGACCTGGAGAAAACCGAGGGCACCCCGATCGGCGTCAACTGCCGGCTCTGCGAACGCGAAAACTGCGCCCAGCGCGCCGAACCGCCGATCACACGCACGCTGATCCTGGACGAGACGACGCGGCGCGTCAGCTCGTTCGCGTTCAGCAATGCACGGGAGTTGTGAGGCCAAAGCTCTCTCCTCCGTCATTCCGGGGCGCGCGCAGCGCGAGCCCGGAATCCATTCATCGACATTGCGAGCGGCCCAATGGATTCCGGGCTCGCGCTATCGCGCGCCCCGGAATGACACCGAGTTTGTGGCACAACTCTCTCCACGTCATTGCGAGCGAAGCGAAGCAATCCAGAGTCGTGTGCGGAGCCCTGGATTGCTTCGCTTGCGCTCGCAATGACGTGGAGAGACATGAGATCACCCTCTCGCGGCGCGCATCGCGCCCGAGCTTTGCTGATCGTCCGCCCCCTTCAACACAGAGGGCGCAGGGAAGACCGGGAGCTCGCCGCCCCCATGGCCCCCGTGCGAAAGAAATGCACGGGGCAGGAACCACAGGTTCGGCTGGGACATCCCGGCCTTCCCTGCGCAATGGCTTTACGGCTTACTCCGTGCTCTCCCCAGGGACCGGCTGACTTGACCCTGTCATCAGCGCCATCGTCGGCGCGAACTTGATCTCAGCACCGGGAGATCAGGACCACACGGCTTGACCGTGCGCACCGAGCTGTTCGTCCGCACGATCGCTCGCGCTGCAGCCCGGCACGCCCATCGCATCCCACCCCCACGCTCGTGACGACCGCGATACGCCCCTCAGATCGAGGCGGGACGGACGGAGTGAACATCGAATTCTGAAAAATGGAAACAACAATATTTTTGCTGATCGGACTGGACAGCAGTGATCCCTCTGAAATGGCTGGCCAAATCAGTCCATTGGCACACGTCCGATTGACCGCTCGACAGGCTGCGAGCGGCCGCGCGCCCCGAAAATCGACCAGAACCGCCCGGCCGATTTGCCCGACGGGCAGAGCGATATTCCCACCATGGAAGGCGCTCGTCGCGACGACTGCAACAGTCTCGCTCCCCTCACCGCGCGATTTGCTGCGACGGGCTACGAGGGACGTGATCCGGTTACGGGAGAGACCGGGTCGCGCTCACGCCGAACGCGATTACGGACGCGATGTCGATAACGCCTCAAGCTCCTCTATGCCGACCGGAGGCCTGCTTCGCCAACCCATGATGAAGGCGCGCTTGGACAGTCCCGCCTGGACACGAGCGATCTGCGTCCGCTCCCGCGCAATCCGCGCCTGGAGCAGCGGATCGCGCGTTCCGGACGCGACCAGGCATTTGTTGATAACCCAGCCGAACGGCTCGATATCAGCGCGCCGCAAGTCCTCCTGGAGAGCTGCCGCTTCAGAGACGGGCGTCGTTTCCGGCAGCGTCACCAGGATCACCCGCGTGTAGCCGGAGTCTTGCAGCCGCATCAGCGGCGTAATCAGACGGCCGGGGCCGCTCGGCGCCAATTGGCTCGTCATCTGGCGATGATACGCCCCGGTGGCATCGAGCAGAAGCAGGCTATGACCAGTTGGCGCCGTATCGAGCACCACGAACGCGCTCCGGGCCTCCGCAACCACATGCGAGAACGCATGGAAGACGGCGACTTCCTCCGTGCAGGGTGAAGCCAGATCCTCCAGCAGCAGCGCCTTGCTTTGCTCGTCCAGGCTGCGGCCACGGCTCGCCATGATTTTCGCAATATAGCGCTCGGTCTCACGCTGCGGATCGATCCGGTCCACTGTCAGCCCGGGGATCGCGCCGTCGACGACATCCGCGACGTGGGCCGCCGGATCGGTGGTGCTCAGGTGCACGGGATGGCCGCGTTTCGCAAGGCCGACAGCGATAGCGGCAGCAACCGTCGTCTTTCCCACCCCGCCCTTGCCCATGACCATGATGAGACCGCTGTTGCCGTGAGCAATGTCATCGACCAGGCGGTCGAGACCCTGCAGGTCGACTGGCAGAACGATTTGGTCACCGGTCGACGGCCGTGGATTAGACAACGACAACACCGCCCGGAGCGCCGCAAGACCCACGATATCGAATCCCAACAACGGGATTTCGTCTCGCGGCAGCTTCCGCAGCGACTCCGGCATCGCGGCGAGAGCCTCGTCCTGATCCCGCTCGAGCGCAACCGCGACCGCATCGCCAGGGTCGCTCGCGTGAAAGCGTCCGTTTACCGCCAGGATCTGGTTGGAGAGATTGAGGGCGTCGAGCTCACGCGACGTTCTCGCCGCCTCCCGGATCGCGCTGCGGTCGGCGCGGGTGACCAGGACCACAGTTGTCCGCCTGGGATCGCCGAGCGCCTGCAGCGCTTGTCGAAAGCGATCCTCCTGCATCTTGAGGCCGGAATGTGGGCCGAGGCAGGACGCGCCCCGGTCGTTATCCTTCAGGAAGCCGGTCCATGCCTTCGGCAGGCTGAGAAGCCGCAAGGTGTGGCCGGTGGGGGCGGTATCGAAGATGATGTGGTCGTAGCCCGCCCTGTCGCCGTCCAGCAATCCGACGAACTCGTCGAACGCGGCAATCTCGGTGGTGCAAGCGCCCGAAAGCTGCTCGCGTATAGTCGACCGCTCCTGATCAGTCACCGTGGGCTCGAGCTGTTCAAGCACGCGCGCCCGATAGCTCTCAGCTGCGGCCTCAGGGTCGATGTTCATCGCAGATAGACCCGGCGCGGTCGGCACCGGCACCGGGCTGTCGGTGAGCTCAACTTCCAGCATCTCGTCGAGATTCGACGCAGGATCGGTACTGACTAGTAGGACACGCAGGCCGCGATCCGCGAGAGCCAGGGCGGTCGCACAGGCGAGCGAGGTCTTGCCCACGCCGCCCTTGCCGGTGAAAAAGAGAAATGGCGTCGGAGCATCCAGCGCGCGAAAGCGAAGCATTTGAATCCATCCCACGCCTGATTATGTGCGGCACCACGGAGCGGGTGTCGGGAGCTGTTTGCCGCCGGCGTTCACTCGTGTGATCATGGAGCTGACGGGCGAGCCGCGCCGATTTCGACGTCGTGGCGGGTCATCAACCACCTCCCTCTCCGATTCAGATTGGTTGCGGCAGCCACATCAGTCGTAGATATCTCGCCCGACTTCTCGTTGCGATGGATCAAGCATCGTCTTGGGGCAGCGCTCACGCCTGCGACAATCTGCACAGGCCGATGGCTCCGGAACCGCTACGCCTGGTGCAAGCCGCTGCATGGTCAGCAGGAGTCGGTCGGATATCGACTGCTCGCTCCTATCTTCATCACGCACGACCGTCGCTCACGTTGCGTTCAGAAAGGCGCCGACATGATCCGCACGCATCGGAGGGGGATCGTCGGGCGCATTCACGAGTCACGGAACTGCAAAGCCGCGGCGGCCCTTACTTCCGATGGAACCGCTGGGCGCCTGAATGGTTGCTTCGCAGTTCCATTCAGCAAAGCGAGAATAAGTTGAATCGCCGTCAGTTCATTCAATCTGCGGCTGCGATCCCGGTCGCGGCGTCCTTGGTGCGGAGCGCATCGGCCGCGCCGGCGGCGCAGCCGTTCAGCGCGGCCACGGTGCGCGATCTCGCGCGCGCGCTCGCGGCCAAGCCGTATGCAGCGCCGGACGACAAGCTGCCGGATGCGCTGGCCAAGCTCAACTACGATGCCTACCGCTCGATCCGGTTCCTGCCGGAGCATGCGCTGTGGCGCGACGAGAAGCTGCCATTCCAGGCGCAGTTCTTTCATCGCGGCTTCATCTACAAGGATCGTGTCGACATCTACGAGGTCGCGGACGGCCAGGCCAAGCCGGTGCCCTATCGTCCCGAAGACTTCGCGTTCGGCCCGCAGGTGCCGGCCTTTCCGGCCGCCGATCTCGGCTTCGCCGGTTTTCGTATCCATACGCCTATGAACCGCCCCGACTATTTTGACGAGGTCTGCGTCTTCCTCGGCGCGAGCTATTTTCGCGCGGTGTCCAAGGGCGAGATCTACGGGCTGTCGGCGCGCGGGCTGTCGATCGACACCGGCGAAGCCAAGGGCGAGGAGTTTCCGGTCTTCAAGGCGTTCTGGCTGGAGAAGCCGGTCGCCGGCGCCACCGCGATGGTCGTGCATGCGCTGCTCGACAGCAAGAGCGCGGCCGGCTCGTACCGCTTCACCATCCGCCCCGGCGAGACCACCGTGTTCGACGTCGAGGCGTCGCTGTATCCGCGCGTCGAGATCGGCCATGGCGGGCTGGCGCCGATGACCAGCATGTTCCTGTTCGGCCCGAACGACCGCAGCGACAACGACGACTTCAGGCCCGCGGTTCACGATTCCGACGGGCTTGCGATGTTCAACGGCAAGGGGGAGCAGATCTGGCGCCCGCTCAGCAATCCGCGCGACCTGCAGGTCAGCGTCTTCAACGATCTCAACCCGCGCGGCTTCGGCCTGATGCAGCGCGAGCGGCAATTCGTCGCCTATCAGGATCTGGAGTCGCATTTCGAGCGGCGTCCCAGCCTGTGGATCGAGCCGATCGGCGACTGGGGCGAAGGCGCCGTGGTGCTGTTCGAGATCCCCACCCGGGAAGAGATCCACGACAACATCGCAGCCTTCTGGCGGCCGAAGACGCCGCTCGCCGCCAAGGGCGAGCACAACATGACCTATCGCCTGCATTGGGGCCCGGACATGCCGAAGCCGCACGCCTTGGCGCGCTTCACCCGCACCGGTGTGGCCGCGATGGGCGAAGGACGATTGTTCGTGCTCGAGCTCGCGGGTGACGCTCTCAAGGGACTCGATCCGGCGACGGTCAAGGCCGTGGTCAACGCCGAGAAGACTGATGTCAGCAACGTGGTCGCTCAGCCCAATCCCGAAACCGGCGGATGGCGGCTGAGCTTTCAATGCGCCGCCAAGGACACGTCTGTTGAACTGCGAGCCGAATTGTTCGCAAGCGACAAGCTGGTCTCGGAGACATGGATCTATCGATGGACGCCGTGAGCGCCAGACTGAAGCGCGAGCCGCAGGACGGAGTCGCCTCGACCTTCCTCCCGGCGGAAGCCCCGCGCGAGATGGTGCCCTCGCCACTGTCCCAACCCGCGTCTCGCAGCGGCGCGGTCCGTAGCGGTGCGACGATCGCACTTCGCCGCGGCCTCATTCTGACCGGCACGGCCGTGCTGACGCTGGCCGGCGCCATCAAGATGTACGAGGTCGTCGAGGTCGGCGGCGTGACCGTGCTGGAAGGCATGGTGCTCGCGCTGTTCTCGATCCTGCTCGCCTGGATCTCGTTCGCCTTCGTCACCGCGCTGGCGGGGTTCGGCGTGATGCTGCTGCGGCCGCGGGAGACTATTCCGATCGATGTCGACGGTCCGCTGCCGGCGCTGTCGACCCGCACGGCCATGCTGCTGCCGACCTACAATGAGGATCCGGACGCGGTGATGGTGCGGCTGCGGGCGATGATCGAGTCGATCGCGGAGACCGGCCAGGGCGAGCAGTTCGACTGGTTCCTGCTCAGCGACACCACCGATCCCGATATCTGGATCGGCGAGGAAGCGGCCTTTCTGGCGCTGCGCCAGGCCTGCAACACCAGCCGGGTGTACTACCGGCACCGCGCCGACAATGTCGCGCGCAAGTCCGGCAACATCGCCGAATGGGTCCGGCGCTTCGGCGCGGGCTACGCGCACATGATCATCCTCGATGCCGACAGCCTGATGAGCGGCGCGACGGTGGTGCGACTGGCCCATGCCATGGAGCAGGCGCCGCAGGCCGCGCTGATCCAGACGCTTCCGGTGATCGTAAATGGCGGCAGCCTGTTCGCAAGGCTGCAGCAGTTTGCCGGGCGGCTATACGGACCGATCATCGCGGCCGGCAATGCCTGGTGGTACGGCGCCGAAGGCAATTATTGGGGCCACAACGCGATCATTCGCGTCGCGGCCTTCGCCCAGGACGCCGCCCTGCCCGAGCTATCCGGGCGAAAACCGTTCGGCGGCCACATCCTCAGCCACGACTTCATCGAAGCCGCGCTGATGCGCCGCGCCGGCTGGGGCATCTACATGACCGTGAACCTCGGCGGCAGCTACGAGGAGGTGCCGCCGTCGCTGATCGACTATGCCGCGCGCGACCGCCGCTGGTGCCAGGGCAATCTGCAGCATCTCGCGGTGCTGCCGGCGCGCGGCCTGCACTGGGTGTCGCGGCTGCATTTGTTGATCGGCATCGGCGCCTATGTCACCGCGCCGCTGTGGCTCGCCTTCCTGGTGCTCGGCATCCTGATCTCGCTGCAGGCCAACTTCGTCCGGCCGGAATATTTTCCAAAAGGTTTCGCGCTGTTTCCGTCCTGGCCGGCTCAGGATCCGGTGCTCGCGGCCCAGGTGTTCGGCGCCACCATCGGCTTGCTGATGGTGCCGAAGCTGCTGGCCTGCCTCGCGGCCTTGGTCGCGTCGGCTAGGCGGCGCGGCTTCGGTGGCGGATTCAGGTTATGCGCAGCGGTGCTGACCGAAACGCTGCTGTCGGCGCTGATCGCACCGTCGATGATGATCTTCCAGTCGTTGGCCGTGATCGAGATCCTGCTCGGCCGCGATGCCGGCTGGCAGGTGCAGCGGCGCAGCGATGGCGGCGTCAGCCGGCAGGAGATCGTCCGCAAATTCGCGTTGCCGACCCTCTGCGGAGTCGTCATGGCGGCCAGCGCCACCGCCGTCTCGCTGCCGTTGCTGGCGTGGATGTCGCCGGTGATCGCCGGACTGGTGCTGGCCATCCCGATCGGGCTGCTCACGGCTGCCCGCGGGCGCGGCGCGCACGTGTTTACGACGCCAGAGGACGTCGCCCCACCGCCGGTCCTGGTCCGGGCCCGCGCGCTTGCCGACGCGCAGCCGCCCGACCGCAAATCGGCGCTGGCCGAGCTGCGGCAGAACCACGAGCTTCGCCGCCAGCACCTCGCAGCGTTGCCGACGCGGAGACGGCGCGAGCCGGGCGATATCGATGTCGAGCTTGCGACCGCGAGAGCGCGGATCGCCGAGGCCGGCACGTTCGCGCAGGCACGCGGCTTCCTGTCCCGCCGCGAGACGCTCGCGGTGCTCAATGACGGCACGACGCTGCAGCAACTGGCTGCTCTGCCGGATTAGAGCTTCGCTCTACTTTGTCAGATGCGCCGAAGCGATGGCCTGCTGGAACAGCGCGGTCAACGCCGAGCCGATGCTGCC
This sequence comes from Bradyrhizobium sp. HKCCYLS2038, assembly GCF_051167655.1. Classification (NCBI taxonomy): domain Bacteria; kingdom Pseudomonadati; phylum Pseudomonadota; class Alphaproteobacteria; order Hyphomicrobiales; family Nitrobacteraceae; genus Bradyrhizobium; species Bradyrhizobium sp. HKCCYLS2038. The sequence goes on from NZ_JBNPTM010000007.1 coordinate 139,593, forward strand.
GCTCGAATCGGCCTCGTAGTAGTAGCCCGGGCTGGCGCAAGACTTCATGATGTCTCCGATGGAGGACCGCCATGGCGCGATGTAGGTCGTGTACCAGCTGTTGTTGGTGATCGCGAGGTAGGTGGTGTAGAGCACCGCGATCTTGACGCCGCGCGCCTTCAACGTGTCGCAGGTCGCCGTGTTCAGCGGCTCCTGGCAGCGGCCACCGGAGACCGTCGTCTTGCTGCACGTCGTCGGGTAGGAATAGTCGGCGACACCGTCGGAAACGAAGAACAGCCACTTCTGCGGCTTCGACGACGAGCCGTCGCCCTGCGTCGGGATGACGCCGTTCATGGCCGACATGGTGCCGTCGAAATCGGTGCACATGTCGTTGTTGTAGCCGCTGTAGGGGATCGTCATCAGGTCGAGCGAGCTGACCGAGGATTTGACCGAGGACATGCTCGACGACAGGCTGGCGACGGTCGTCAGACCGAGCGAGCCGCAGTCGCTGCCCATGCTGTAGACCGCCATGCGGTACTGGTTGCTGACGATCTGGCTGGTGTTCGCGGTGTCCGTCAGCGACTGGGTCGCCGACCGGACCACGTCGATCCGCATAGTCACGCCGAGCTTCTTGGCCTTGTCATAGTAGCTGTTGGTCTGCAGCGTCTTCTTGGAGCTCGACGTGTAGGTGTCGTGGCAGGCGAAGGCGCATTTGTCGGAGGTCGCGTTCTGCAGCGTGGTCATGTCAGCCGTCGTTGCGCCGAGGCCCTGCGACGGCGAGTTGTCGAGCAGAACATAGAAGTCCATATAGGTCGGGAACGACGCCGACGCCGACGATGAGGCGGATACCGTGATGTTTGGATAGCCGAACATGGACATGAACGAGGTCTTGACGGCGGCCGTCGCGCTGCCGGTCACGGTTCGCGCACTGACGCTGTCGCTGATCTCGATGTTCAGCGAGGCCGAGGCCAGATGATGCGCCGACATCTGGCCGTTGAACATGTCGGTTGCCGCCGTCTTGGCGTCCTCAGTACTACCGCGCATCGCGGTGTACCCGGTGGCCGCCAGCAGCGCGGAGTCGATCGATGCGGACAGCTTGGCCTTGGCGCGCACCGCCATCGAGTAGTCGATGGCGGAACCGACGAAGGTGACGATCGGCAGCAAGGCCAGCGTGAAGATGATGGCGATATTACCACGCTCGTCGCGGCGAAATCGCGACATGAGATCAAGGTATCGACGTCCGGACCGCACTTCCTGCTCCAACAGATGAGTTCTGATTTGCACACGAGGTTGCGGATGATCCCTTTCATTCAAGCTGACGCGACTGCCGAAATTCGGTTACGACGGGTTCACGCCGCTTCGCCGACGCTGTTAGTCTACGCTTAGTCATGGTGTCCGCGCCATGATACCGCCGCAGCAGCAAATCGCCGCTGCAGGCGCGCTCTGCGTGTATCATGGTGCCACGAAGCGGGATTGGAACTCCGGATCACCCTCTCGGAAGTGGCCGCATCGAGGGCCCCGGTGGCCGGGACGATCACGACTTTACCTGCGGCTGCTCCGGCGAACCACGACGTGCGTGCGGATCACGACACACAATTTACTGTTTTTCGGATTTTTGCTGGCGCCGGGACAGGACGTTTTCGTCACGCCGGCAATTCTCCGGTCCGCAGGTGCGATCCGGGCCCCGATTGCAAAGCGGCAGCGCCAATTGCATAGTCCGGCCGCTTCATGGCGCCGGCGGCGCTGATTCTCGGGGAGTTTGGGGACGACGATGGCGGATGCCGATCTTGATGCCGTGATCCGGCAACTGGCCAAGCAGCAGAACAAGAGCATTCTGGCGGCGGCGAAGAAGCGGAAGGACCGCTTCAATGGCCTTGCGATGAAGGCCAAGGACAAGGATGCCAAGGATCGGTTCAAGATGCTCGCCCGCGAAGTGGTCGAGCAGGCCAATGCCGCGGCGCGCCGCCTGCTGATCTCTGCCGACAACGTCGCCGACAGCTACGCCCGCGCGATGCGGCAGGCCGCCGCGGCGGAGCTGCCGAAGACTCCTGAGAAGAAGGCCGACAAGGCCGGCGCTGCGCCGGGCAAGGCGCCAGCGGCAAAGCCGGCCAAGACACCTGTGAAGGCATCAAAGAAGCCTCCGGCGAAGAAGGCCGTCGCCAAGTCCAATGGCGCGGCATCCGGGAAGGCCGGCTAGCGCAGCCCGTGCCGCCGCAGTGATCCCGCGCGCGGCCAAAAACGCCGGCCCGCTAGCAACCATCAGACGACTGCCGACTTGCCTCCGGGACATTCTGCCCGGAGGACTTCATGAAGGCGCTGGTCTGGCACGGAAAAGAGGACATCCGCTGCGACACGGTGAGCGATCCCGAGATCGAGCATGCGAGGGACGCGATCATCAAGGTGACGAGCTGCGCGATCTGCGGCTCGGACCTGCATCTGTTCCACAACTACATCCCGGCGATGATGCCCGGCGACATCATGGGCCACGAGACCATGGGCGAAGTCGTCGAAGTCGGCTCCGGCGTCAACGGCAAGCTCAAGAAGGGCGATCGCATCGTCGTTCCCTTCACCATCATCTGCGGCGAATGCGAGCAGTGCAAGCGCGGCAACTTCTCGGTCTGTGAGACCACCAACCGCAACAAGCATCTCGCCGAGAAGGTGTTCGGCCATACCACCGCGGGCCTGTTCGGCTACACCCATCTGACCGGCGGCTATCCGGGCGGCCAGGCTGAATATCTGCGCGTGCCCTATGCCGACGCCACCCACATCAAGGTGCCCGACGGCATGACCGACGAGCAGGCGCTGTTCCTCAGCGACATCTTCCCGACGGGATGGCAGGGCGCCGCGCAGTGCGACATCGAGCCGGACGATACGGTTGCGGTGTGGGGCTGCGGCCCGGTCGGGCAGATGGCGATCCGCAGCGCCATCCTGCTCGGCGCCAAACAGGTGATCGCGATCGACCGCATCCCAGAGCGGCTGGCCATGGCCGAGGCCGGCGGCGCCATCACCATCAATTTCGACAAGGAGAGCGTGGTCGAAAGGCTCAACGAGCTGACCGACAACAAGGGTCCGGAGAAGTGCATCGACTGCGTCGGCTTCGAGAGCCACATCAGCATGGCCCAGCCCGACAGCGTGCTCGACCGCGCCAAGCAGATGTTCATGCTCGAGAACGACCGGCCGCACGTGCTGCGCGAGATCATCTATGTCTGCCGGCCGGGCGGCATCGTCTCGATCCCCGGCGTCTACTCGGGCCTGTCCGACATGGTGCCGATGGGCGCGCTGATGAACAAGGGGCTGACGATCAGGACCGGCCAGACCCACGTCAACCGCTGGACCGATGAGCTCAAGCGGCGCATCGAGGACGGCCAGATCGATCCGTCCTTCGTCATCACCCACACCGTGCCGCTGGCGCAGGGCCCCGAGATGTACCGCGCCTTCCGCGACAAGCAGGACAGCTGCGTCAAGGTCGTGCTCAAGCCATAAGGGATCGTACAGCATGTTTCATTTTTCGAATCTCGTCCGGTCCAAGGGCGACCCCAAGATCATCTCGACCGGCCCGAGCTCGCTCACATCTGCGGATCGCCTGGCCCGCGGGCTGGGCTGGTTCTCCATCGCGCTCGGCACGCTCGAGCTGCTGGCGCCGCATCGCGTGACCCATGCGCTCGGCATGGAGGGCCGCGAGGGGCTGGTGCGCGCCTATGGCGTGCGCGAGCTGCTCGCCGGGGTCATGACGCTGTCGGTGGAGAAGAGGGCCGGGCTGTGGAGCCGCGTCGCGGGCGACGGGCTGGACATGGTGACGCTGCTCGGCGAGGTCAGGCCGAGCAATCCGCGCGCCGGCACCGTGATGGCGGCGCTGGTGATGGTCGGCGGCATCACCGTGCTGGACTATCTGGCGGCCCAGGACGTGGCCGCGCAGCACGATCCGAAGCGCGGCCGCAAGCGGCTCTACACCGATCGCAGCGGCTTCCCCAAGGGCATCACCGCCGCCAAGGGCGCGGCGCTGCCGCGTCCGGCGAGCAGCCCTGCCGCGACTTGAATCGGGATGCTGCGGCTCAAGGCTTCAGCATCACCGAGAACACGCGGAAACCCGCGATCTTCGGAAACGCTTCCGCGGCTTCCGGCGATGCCAGCGCCACGACGGCGGCGCTCACTTCGCCATTGCTGAGCCGGGTGATGGCGGTCGCCTGCCCTTCCAGCAGCAGCACCTCGGACGCCCCCGCCGCGTTCATCGCGGTCGTGATCTTGGCATTCGATTTGGCGTAGCGCTCGTCGATGGCGATCACCTTGCCAGTAAGATCGGCGAGGCTGCGCACCGCGGGCCGCGCGAGCAGCACGGCGACGAGATGGGTGTCGGCCGGCGCCTCGGGGACACGCAGCGCCGTCATCCGCTCGGCCAGTTCGGCCGCAACGGTGACCGCGGCGACCGTGACCTCGCTCTGCACCGTGGCCGGATTTGCCGGAGCTTCCACCGTGGGCGACGGGATCTTTGGGGATGCCGGCGTGGCCGGCTCCTGCTTCGACGCTGGTGCGGGCCCCGCGGCGGACTTCTCGACCGGCTTGGCGACCGGTTTGGCGACCGGTTTGGCGCTCGGCGCCTCGGTCGGTTTGGCGGCGGCATGCAGTGCCGCCCGCCGCTTGGCGGCGCGCGCCTGTTTGCGGTGCAGGGCCGCGCGCGCGACGGCGGCGGATCTATGCTTTGCCTTGGCCGGACGCTCCACTGCTGGCGGCGGCTGATCGACGGCCGGATTGTCCACGCAGGCCTGGCCGCTCAGATCCACACAGGGCGTTGCCAATTGCGGCGTTGCCGGATGGCTGCAGCCTGCAAGGCAGGCTGACGCGACGGCCAACGCGCCGATGATAAGCGCTCTCACTTTCCGCTCTCCGACCACTCTCCCGCGCGCGACACGCGCGTGTGTTGTGCTGGCCTCCCATTTCTCCTGTCATGCGTTAAACTCAGGCTTAAGTGGCGGTCCCCGGCCATGGCCACAGCGCGGCGTGGTTAATGTCGCCCACACAAAGCGGCAGGTCTGGCCGATCCTTCGCGTGCTCAGCGCTTGGTCGGCCCAGACAATCGCTGGAAACGAGCGACTGTTTGGATTGCGATTTATGGTAGTGTCGGCGGGGCACACCAATCCGCGGGGGCGAACCAATGTATCTCTGTCGCACGGCATCCGCCGTATGTGTTGTCATATGCGTTGTCCTGGGCCTTGGCCTCGGCACGGCCGGCGCCGACACGCTCGCCCGCTACGACTGCACGATCGTCGGCACCATGGGCCTCGAGCCGATCGGCGACCGCCCCGGTCATATGTTGGTCAGCTTCCAATATTCCTGCATCGGCACCGACGGGCTGATGAAGGGCGCGACCTACACCGCCAACGTCGCCTCGGACTGGGAAAACCAGAAGGGAACATATCTGTACGGCGCCGGTATCCATCGTGCGACCGACGGCTACGCGGTGGCCGTGCTGACCGAAGGCACCGGCTCGGTGGTGATGACCAACGGAGCTCCGAGCATCTCGGAAGCCACCGGCAAGGTCTCGTTCAAGCTCGCCTCCGGCCGTTTCGCGGCGCTCTTAGGCCGCACCGCGAATTTCACCGCCAGGCTGGTCGGCCCCGGACATCTGATCTACGAGCTGACCGACTGAATTCGGGCACAATCAGCGGCGCGATTTTCCCCGTTGATCGGATCGCGCACCACGGCCATGCTGCGCAGCATGCCCTCGGCACGGCGGACGTCATCATTGCCGCGACAAACCGCGCGGAACGAACCGCTGCCGCCGAGGTTTTTCGAACTTGCGAAGGATGCTCCATGGCCAAGACAGACCCCGCAGCCGGCAAGCCGATCGCCAATGCTGCGCTCGCCAACATTCCGCGGCTGATCACGGCCTATTACGCGCTGAAGCCCGACCCGCACGAGCCGACCCAGCGTGTCGCGTTCGGCACCTCGGGCCATCGCGGCTCGTCGCTGAAGACCGGCTTCAACGAGAACCACATTCTCGCCACCACGCAGGCGCTGTGCGACTACCGGCGCCAGCAGGGCCTCGACGGGCCGCTGTTCGTGGGCATCGACACCCATGCGCTGGCCGAGCCAGCGCTCGCCAGCGCGCTCGAAGTGTTCGGCGCCAATGGCGTCGAGGTGATGGTCGACCAGGACGGCGGCTACACGCCGACGCCGGTGATCTCCCACGCTATCATCTCCTACAACAAGGGCCGCACGTCGCATCTCGCCGATGGCGTCGTGATCACGCCGTCACACAATCCGCCCGACGATGGCGGCTACAAATACAATCCGCCGCATGGCGGCCCCGCCGACACCGACGCGACCGGCGAGATCGAACGCCAGGCCAACATCTATCTCGCCAACGATCTCGATGGCGTCTCGCGGATCAGCTACGTCAAGGCCAAGCAGCGCGGCTCGGTGCACGCCTACGACTACATCACGCCCTACGTCGCCGACCTCGCCAACACCGTCGATCTCGACGCGGTGAAATCAGCCGGCATCAAGATCGGCATCGATCCGCTCGGCGGCGCGGCGATCGCCTATTGGGCGCCGATCATCGAGCGCTATGGCCTCAACGCCACCATCGTCAACGACGTCGTCGACCCCACCTTCCGCTTCATGACCGCGGACTGGGACGGCAAGATCCGCATGGACTGCTCGTCGCCCTATGCGATGGCGAGCCTGATCGGCATGCGCGAGCGCTTCGACGTTGCGTTTGCCAACGACACAGACGCCGACCGCCATGGCATCGTGACCCGTACGGGCGGGCTGATGAATCCCAACCATTATCTGGCGACCGCGATCTCCTATTTGTTCGCGCACCGACCGGACTGGCGCAGCGATGCCGCCATCGGCAAGACCATCGTGTCGAGCTCGCTAATCGACCGCGTCGCCAACAAGCTCGGCCGCAAGCTGGTCGAGACGCCGGTCGGCTTCAAATGGTTCGTCGAGGGCCTGAGCTCCGGCAGCTTCGGCTTCGCCGGCGAGGAGAGCGCCGGCGCCTCGTTCCTCAAGCGCGACGGCACGGTATGGACCACCGACAAGGACGGCCTCATCCTCGGCCTGCTCGCCGCCGAGATCATGGCCAAACGCGGCCGCGATCCGAGCGAGCTCTACAAGGAGCTGACGTCGGAGCTCGGCGCCCCCGTCTATGAGCGCATCGACGTGCCGGCCTCGCCGCCGCAGAAGGCGGCACTGAAGGCGCTGACGCCGGAGAAGCTGAACCTCAAGGAGCTCGCCGGCGATCCGGTCCGGGTGGTCCATACCAAGGCACCGGGCAACGGCCAGTCGTTCGGCGGCATCAAGGTTGAGACCGAGTTCGGCTGGTTCGCGGCGCGTCCCTCCGGCACCGAGGACGTCAACAAGCTCTACGCCGAGAGCTTCCGCGACGCCGCGCATCTCAAGCGCATCCAGAGCGAAGCCCAGGCGGCGCTGGCGTGAGGACGGGCGAGTAGCGAGGCACGAATTGGGGGAGTAGCGAAGGGCCTATTCGCGCCTCGCTTCGCCCCCTTCCCTCCCTGCCCCATCATCGGATATCGATGGTCCGACAAGCCATTAGCCAGCCATCGGTGAGACCGGATGCGAAGCTCTTCGACTGCCTTGCGCGTCACCTTCAGCGCGCTCGCAACCTCGTTCATGCTGGTTGTCAGCGCATCGGCACAGATGATGCCGGAGCAAGCCGCGCCGCGGCCGAAGCCGCAGCCCTCCGCGCGCGCTGCCGCCTGTCATAACGGCCAGAGCTTCGACCGTTTTCTCGCCGAGCTGAAGCAGCGCGCGATCTCGGAAGGCGTGTCGCAGCGCGCAATCGCCGCCGCCTCGCCCTACCTCACCTACGACCAGGGCATCGTCAACCGTGACCGCGGCCAGCGCGTGTTCGGCCAGCTGTTCACCGAGTTCGCCGGCCGCATGGCGGCGGCGTACCGGATGCAGAACGGCCAGCAGCACATCAGGGCGCATGCGGCGGCCTTCGCCCGGGCGGAGAAGGAGTACGGCGTGCCGCCGGCGGTCATCGCCGCCTTCTGGGGCCTGGAGAGCGACTTCGGCTCCAACATGGGCAATCTCCCGGTGCTGCCGTCGCTGGTGTCGCTGGCCTATGACTGCCGCCGCAGCGAGCGCTTCCAGAACGAGACCGTCGCCGCGCTCAAGGTCATCGATCGCGGTGATCTCTCCCCGGAGGAGATGATCGGCTCCTGGGCCGGCGAGCTCGGCCAGACGCAATTCCTGCCGACGCACTACGTCACCTATGCCGTCGACTATGACGGCGACGGCCGCCGCGACCTCTTGCGCAGCGCGTCCGACGTGATCGGCTCGACCGCGAACTACATCGCCACGGGACTGAAATGGCGCCGCGGCGAACCGTGGCTGGAGGAGATCCGCGTGCCGCAGAGCTTCCCCTGGGAGCAGGCCGATCTCACCGTGAAGGCTGCGCGCAGCAAATGGTCCGGCCTCGGCGTGACCTATGCCGACGGCCGGCCGCTGCCCGGTGATGCGCTGGAGGGTTCGGTGCTGCTGCCGATGGGCCGCAACGGCCCGGCATTCCTGGCCTATGCCAATTTTGCCGCCTACACCGAGTGGAACAACTCGCTGATCTATTCGACCACGGCCGGCTATCTCGCCAGCCGGATCGCCGGCGCCGCACCGATGCGCAAGGCCAGTGGCCCGGTCGCGCAGCTGCCGTTCAACGAGATCAAGGAGCTGCAGCAGCTCCTGGTGAAGGCCGGCTTCGACGTCGGCAAGGTCGACGGCGTACTGGGACAGCAGAGCCGGACTGCGGTCAAGGCGATGCAGCTCAAGCTGGGGCTGCCGGCGGATTCCTGGCCGACCGCCGAACTGCTCGCGCGCATGCGCGGCACACCGCGCGCGGCCGCTCCGGCTGGAGCCACGGCAACGCGCTAGATGTCGTCGCCCTCACGAGCATCGGCGCAAGACATCGTCGAAGTCGGGCGAGTATCGGAGGTGTGCCGATCGTAGAGCACGATTGACCAACGAGGTCGGCAATCGCCGAATGCAGCCTCCGGTGGAGGAAAGACAGATCCAGCTCACGCGGGTCGGCGAAGAGCAGACTTCCGTCGCGGGATTGGCAATTCCTGCGCAATGAAATCGAGCACGGCGCGAACGCTCGGCAAAGACCGCCGCTCCGGCAACACAAGTGCGGTGATGGGCTGCGGATCGTCGAAATGGCAGTCTGCAAGCAGCGGGACCAACGCTCCATTGGCGAGCGCCTCATGCCCCAGGAAGTCGCCAAAGCGGACAATGCCGACTCCGGCTATGGCCAGATCCAGCAACACCTCCGCGCTGTCGCAAACGACGCTGCCTTTTACGGGGACCAGGATCTTGCGGCCAGCGTCGAGCATCGGCCACTGGGCAAGCCGCGAGAAGCCCGTGAGCAGCAAGCAGTTGTGCTTGAGTAGATCGGACGGCTGCCGGGGCCGACCATGGACCCGCAGATATTTGGGGCTGGCGGCGATCGTCCGGCGCACCTCACCAATTTTCACCGCGAGCAGACTGCTGTCGTCCAGCGGACCGACACGAACCGTAATGTCGATCTGCTCTGCGATCGGGTTGATCCGTCGATCGTCGACGCTCAACTCGATACGAACGTCGGGGAATTGCTTCAGCAGTTTCGGCAGCATCGGCGCCAGCCCATGTTTGGCATACGCAGTGCCTACGTTGATGCGGACAGTCCCGCACGGTTTTCCACGTGCATGTGCGACTGCCGACCGCGCCTGCTCCAGCGCGGCCACGATCGGACGCGCATGCTGAAGAAATCTCTCGCCCTCCTGCGTCAGGAGCAATCGTCTGGTCGAGCGATGCAGCAGCCTCGCCCCCATGCGCCCCTCCAACCTCGTGATGATGCGGGACACGCCTGACGACGTCATGCGCAACTCGGCAGCTGTCGCAGCAAAGGTACCGAGTTCAATGGTCCGCACGAAGACGGCGATGTCGCTCTCCAAGGTCATGTCTATTCCCAACCATTCGGCAAGAATAACCGGACAACTGCATACTATATCCGATCGTCCCGCACGAATATCGTTGCTGCACCTTTTCACACCCGGAGAGCACCTCATGCCACTCGCCCGCATCGCCATACCAGAGCATCTCTCGAATGAACGGGCCCGCGCGCTCTCCAAAGCGGTCCATTGCAGCCTGGTGGAGACTTGCGCCGTTCCTGAGAAGGATCTTTTTCACCTGATATCCAGATATGCGAAGGACGATATGATTATCGACCCGACCTATCCGGACGTGCAGCGCTCCCCCGACGCTTCGATCGTCGAGGTCCTGTTCCTGGTCGGGCGCACGACGACACAAAAAGCGCTGTTGTTCGCAGCCCTTGCGGATCGAGCAGAGGCGGCCGGCTTTCGGCGCGACGACATCATGATCGCTCTGACGGAAAACGCCCCCACAGATTGGTCTGCGGGTGGCGGTCGTGTTTTCGGCAAGTGACCAAGAGCGCTACTCGCACGACTGCCGGGCTTGCCGGCGCCTCGGCCTGACGTCGCCCTAACTCACCTACGACCAGGGTATCGTTACCGCGACCGTGTTCGGCCAGCCGTTCACCGAGTTCGCCGGCCGCATGGCGGCGGTGTAGCGGATGCAGAACGGGCGGCAGCCCATCGAAGCGCATCCGGCCGCCTTCGCCCGCGCCGAAAAAGACTACCGCGTGCCGCCGGCGCTCATTGCCGCCTTCGGGGCCCTGGAGAGCGACTTCGCGTCCGCCGATTCTTGGCCCACGGCCGAGCTGCTGGCGCGCATGCGCGGCACGCCGCGCGCGCAGGCCGCGCCGGCGGCAGCGACGGCCGCGCGGTAAACTGCCGCGTCTACCGATGAGCACGTCGTTCGAAACCTAAAGCCAGTTCGGCCGTCTCTATCCTGACGACCGCTTGCCATGTCAGGCCAAACCCGGCAACGATGCGGGAGCCTGGGAGGCTTCTAGAGAGGAATGATTATCATGCGCACGATCCTAGCCGTATTGACGGCGCTGGCGTCCGGAGCGGCTCTGACCGCCGGCGCGGCCTCCCCCGCAGTCGCAGGTCCCATCACGCCAGTGTCGTATGATTATCCCTGGTGCATCTATGGCGGACAGCTCGGCTTCTCCGGGGATTGCTCCTATCAGACCCGCGAACAATGCTTGGCGTCGCAGTCCGGCCGCTGGAACCTGTATTGCGACATCAACCGGCGACTCCGGTTCGAGCCGCAGCAGGATGTGCCGCAGCAGCGGCATCGGCGGCATCGCCAGGAGTATTGAGACCCAACGGCCGGACCGGCGAGACGGGTGATCCGATCGAGCCGGGCCGCGCCGGCAATGCCGGAGATGTGACCAGCCGTGAACCGGCGATGCCTTGGTGCGTCGCATCCGAGCGCTCAACTAGACAGCGGGCAGGTTCAGAGTTCGGTCCATCCTGGAGACGCATCCATGCGCTCGATCCCGGCCAGTTCGATTCTGGCCTTGAGCCTTCTAATCGGCCTGTGCGCCGCTGCGGACGCCGCGCCAGCGCGGCATTCCCATCAGCGGCACGCACTCGTCCAACATCATCAGCGGCCGCTAGGAGTAGCGCCCGCTTGGGGCTCTGCCTACGCAGCATCGCGGCCGTCGTTGCCGTATCAACCCACGCCGAATGGCGGCTTCAACGAACCCTATTTCGGCGCGTCCCAGGGCTATGCACCCGGCGAGAAGGAGCAATTTCTCCACAGCCTGTACGGCCCGTGATGGCTGGTGACGCGACCTCCGCGCTCGAACCCGACGCACGGAGCGACAACGGTCTGGTCTGAGATATTCAGAGAACTAGACGACCGTTCCCAACGCCCCGCAGATTGATCTTGTAACCCGGCTGTCATCGTCAGCGAAAGCGGACGATCCAGTACGCCGCGACACTTCGGTTCAATTACCTCCGCTGCGGAGTACTGGATGCTCCGCCTGCGCGGAGCATGACAGCCGTGGTGGCGGTGAGACTTTCTTCTCCCGCTCAGGGATGAGAACAATCGAGCGCGATGTAGAACACTTGATGGCTCTTCTCGGCGACCCGACCCGCTTCGGGGTATCATACACGTGGAGTTACAGCCGAAGGTCCACCTCAGACCCCGTTGACTGCGACAGCCTGTAACATTAAGGTTCCAACCTGCTGCAGCGCCTTTGCGAACTGCGATTGCGCGCGGCACCCATGCCGGCGTCAGAGCGTCTGCGTCATGGCGGTCTCTCGTTCGGACCTTTTGTAGAGCCTTCGTGAGCGAACAAGCCATCGATCTCCCGCTCCCGGTTCAGAGCCAATGGGCCGTGGTTCGCGACTGCTTGCGGCGAGTAATCGCCGTGATGGCAGGTGGAATGTCCATCGGCTTCGTCGTCGGGTTCGCCCGCGCGATAAGCCACCCTCCTTCGCGCCCACCGGAAGCCCTCAGTGGCCATGCTCAGGATGCGATCACGCTGCTGTCGATCGTGATGGCGAGCGCGATGTGCCTGTTCCTGGCCCGGGACAATCTGAAGGAGACACTTCGGCAGCTCATTCCCGACCTGACGAGCGGAATACGGCGGCCCATATCGCTGCTCGTCCTGCTCTGCCTGCCGCTCGGACTGTTCGGCTCGCTGATCTGGGCCGCGACCACCCCGCAGATGGCGAAGGATGCTCTGCGCGACACGTCTCCACTCTACTGGCTGGTCATTGCAGTCCCTATCGTGATCATCGGGCCGGCGGCCGAAGAAATCTTCTACCGGGGACACCTCTGGGATCGCCTGGGCGCTGTCATGCCGCACTGGAAAGCCGGCACGATCTCAGCCGCATTTTTCCTGGCCGTGCATGTCGTCAACGGCCTTCTCGCACCCCTGTTCGTGCTGCCCTTGGCCGTCATCCTGACCGTCCTGCGGTTACGGCATGCCGGACTCGGCGTCTGCATCGCGGCCCATTGCATCTATAACGGGACGATCATTCTCGGCAATGTCCTCCAGACATACGTCTGGCCGTTGCACGTCTCGTCCTGAGAGTGCCGCGGAGCCTATCTTGTTCTGCTACGCGTCCCACCCTTGCGCCAGCTTGTAATCATGCCGACCAAACCCACGAAGAGGACGAGCAAACTCACATACCAATATTCGTACATGTAGAAGATCGCCAACATTGCCGCTGCACCCGCAATTTGTAGCAGGAAATCCATTTCGTCCTCCGTCGAGCCCAGGCCATCTCGGATTGTTCGAAGTTATCGGACGGCCCCACCGTCCCACCAGCTTCATGAACACGCGATCAGCATGTTCATGGTTCAGTGTGCAGCGCCAGAACGGCAGTTGAACCTCATGGAAGGAGCGTCGCTCTTGCGACGCGTTCAGGCGATCCTCTTGCATCGCCTTGAGGACCAGGAGGCCATGAAGTTTCGGCCCCGAGATGGTTCGTGGCGGGAAAATGCGGGGGACCACCACGAACGGCTGTTTCGGTTACAAATCGGAGAAAGATGCAGTTGCATTGTCCTCGACGACGCCCCATCTCGAAGGACGCGCACTTCGCCGCGACGTCTCCTTACCCCACGAGAGCATCACATGTCCTTTTACGATTCGACCGTGCCGGCCTACATCCAGATCCTGGGCAGCCTCTCCGGTCTGCTCAGCAAGGCGGAAGCCCATTGCGAGGCGAAGAAGATCGCCCCCGAGGTCCTGCTCGGCGCGCGCCTCTATCCTGACATGCTGCCGCTCTCCAGACAGATCCAGCTCGCCTGCGACTTCGCCGCAAAGGGCTGCGCGCGGCTGTCGCACAGCGATGTCCCGAGCACGCCCGACACCGAGACGAGCTTTGCCGAGCTCCGCCAGCGGCTCGCCAAGACGGTCGACTATCTGAAGACGTTCACACCGGCGCAGTTCGAAGGCGCCGACAGCCGCGACGTCACCTTTCCGAGCGGACCGAACACCACCCTGACCCTGAAGGGGCAGGAGTTCGTCAATCGCGTCTCGTTTCCCAACTTCTATTTCCACGCCGCCATCGCCCACGGCATTCTCCGCCACAACGGCGTCGAAATCGGCAAGCGGGACTTCCTGGGCGTCGCCTGATCCACGTTCGCGTTCTGCAGCGGCGTCCCTCCGGCGCGACGAACTCGCCGCAGGCCGCCCGTTGAGGTAGTGCTATCGCATTTGATCCTCGGAGTGGTGCGATCGTCCATCCCTACGTCGTCATGGCCGGGCTTGTCCCGGCCATCCACGTCGTTCAGCACACTGAGAACGACGTGGATGCCCGGGACAAGCCCGGGCATGACGGAGTAACTAACCGGCACATCGTTCGTAGTGAAGGCCACGTAGCATCATATTCGATGCGCAGATAAGACAGTTCAGCCCTCGCCAGACGAAACTCAGCGCTCCGGCTTCGTCCCGCTGGCAGCGGTGATGACCGCAACGATAATCAGGCCCGTCAGCACCAGGCGCACGCCGGCGCTGACGCCGAAGGTGTTGAGCATGGTCAGCAGCAACACCAGGAAAAGTGCCGCGCCGAGCAGCCCGGGAATGTTGGCCTTGCCGCCGGCCACCGAGGTGCCGCCGATGACGACGACCGCGATCGAGGCCAGCAGATATTCGTTGCCGATGTCGACATTGGCGCCGCGGAAGTAGCCGGCCAGCAGCGCGCCGTTGATGCCGCCAAGCGTGCCCGACAGCACGTAGGTGATGAAGCGCACCCGGTTGACCGGGATGCCGGCCAGCCGCGCCGCGCGCATGTTCTGTCCGATCGCCAGCACGGAGCGGCCGAACACCGTCCGTTGCAGCACGACGTTGGCGCCGGTCATGAACACCACGGTCAGCACGGCCAGCAGCGGAATGCCGAGCAGCTGCAAATTGGTGAAGTCGGCAAAGCCCGGCGGCGGCTTGATCTGAAGCCCGCGGCCATAGCTGATGTCGATCGACTGGATGACGAAGCTCGCCGAGAGCGTCGCGATGATCGGCGGAATCCGCAGCGCCCAGATCAACAGATAGTTCGCCGTGCCGATCGCAGCGCCGCAGGCGAGCGCGGCGATCAGGCCGAGCGCGATGCGCTGGTCGTCGCCGGCCATCACCGTCATCGCGACGGCGCTGGCAAGCCCAATGTTCGCCGGCAGCGAAAGGTCGACATTGCCGGGGCCCAGCGTGATCACGAACATCTGGCCGACGCCGACCACGACGGTGAAGACGGCAAGCGACATTGCGGCCGTCAACATGCCGCCGGCGCCGGTGCCGCCGGTGAAGCTGATGGCCGCGAGCCATACCGCGAGCGCGCCGATGAACGACCAGATCCACGGACGGGCGAGAACGCCGGCGAGCGTGCCCTTCATGGCTGCGCATCCTTCATGGCTGGGCATCCTTGCGGCTGATCAGCACGCGCGCGGCGAGCACCACGATCAGGATGGCGCCGTTGGCGGCGACCTGCCAGTCCGGCGGAATGCGCATGAAGGTCAGCAGCGGCGATGCGGCGAGCGCCAGGGTCAGCGCACCGATGACGGCGCCGATCGGCGAGACGCGGCCGCCGATGAACTCGCCGCCGCCGAGGATGACACCGGCGATCGACAGCATGGTGTAGCCATTGCCGATGTTCGCGTCGGCCGAGGTCGTGGTGCCGATCAAGGCGAGGCCCGACAGCACGCCGAACAGGCCGGCACAGGCGAACAGCGTCATCTTCGCCTTCAGGAGCGACCAGCCGGCGCGGCCGATCGCGACCGCATTGCCGCCCGAGCCGCGCAGAATGGCGCCGTAGGACGTGCGCATCAGCCCGACATAGGCCACCGCGGCGATCACCACCGCGGCGACGATCGGAAACGGCACCAGCGGCGGCTTCACACGCATGATCTCCAGCAGCCAGTCCGGCGCCTTGCCGCCGGGCTTCGGCAGCATCAGGATCGCGAGCCCCTGCCAGACGAAGCTCATGCCGAGCGTCACGACGATCGACGGCAGGTTGCGCAAATGGATCAAGGCGCCAAGCGCGGCATAGAGCGCGATGCATCCGAGCAGCGTGACGATCCCGAGCAGCGGCGCGTCGCGCAGCCAGGTCGCGGTGACGCAGCCGACGAAGCCGACGAACGAGCCGATCGACAGATCGAGGTCGTTGCCGGCGATGACGAACATCTGCGCGATCGTCGCCAGCGCGATCGGCACCGCGAGGTTCAGCATCAGCGTGAACCCGAAATAGCTGATGGCGCGCGGGTTGAGCCAGGCGATGCCGATCAGCACGAGCGCGAGCGACAGCGCCGGCAGCATGGTCCGCAACAGCCGCGGCACGTTGCCGGTTCCGATCATGGGCAACGCTCGCGTCGCCGGCGCGCTCGATGTGGTCATGGCATCAGCCCGCTTCTGCGAAGGAGGACTGGATGACCTTCTGCTCGGTCAGGTCGTCGCGGGTGAGGTCGGCAACGATGGCATCGTTGCGGAAGACATAGACGTGGTCGCATTGCTTCAACTCGTCGAATTCCGTGGTGTACCACAGGAACGTGCGGCCGCTGTCGGCCTCGGCGCGGATCAGCTCATAGACTTCGAGCTTGGTCCCGACGTCGACGCCGCGCATCGGATCGTCCATCAGCACGATGCGCGCATCCGAGCCGAGCGCGCGGGCGAACAACGCCTTCTGCTGATTGCCGCCCGACAGCGAGAGGATGTTGTTGTGGATGTCGGGCGTGCGGATGCGGATCTTGTCGCGCCAGTGCGCGGCCAGCTCATGCTCGCGCCGCGCCGAGATCAGCAGGCCCCGTCGCAGGCTCCGCAGCGACCTTACGCCGATGTTCTCGGCGATCGACCACAGCGGAAAGATCCCGTCGGCCTGACGGTCACCGGCGACGAGGGCGACGCTCTCCGTCACCTCAATGCCGGCCGCCGCGCGTGTCGCAGCGGAGAAGATCGCCAGCAGCAGCGCGGTCTGGCCATGCCCGGCGAGGCCGGCGAGGCCGATGATCTCGCCCTCATGCGCAACCAGCTCACCGGTCCGGCTCTGGCGCGCGGGCCGGGCCCGCACGCGCAGGGGCGATTGGCCACGGCGGCGTCCCTCGCCGTCCCTGGCGTCGCGGGCGTGGACCTCGACGTCGCCCATCGCCGCAACCAGCCCATCGCGGTCGAACGCCGTCGCAGGCGCATCGGCGACGGTCGTGCCGTCGCGCATCACCACGATGCGGTCGCAGTTCGCGAGCACCTCGCCAAGCAAATGCGAGATGAAGATGCAGCTGATGCCCTCGCCGATCGCGCGGCGGACGAAGCCGAGCAACTGGCCGGCGGTGTGGGCGTCGAGCGAGGAGGTCGGCTCATCGAGGATCACGAGGCGGACCGGCTCGTCGGTCACCGTGAAGGCGCGCGCGACCTCCACCATCTGGCGGCGGCCGATCGGCAGGTCCTGCACCAGGTCGGACGCCGCGATGCCATGTCCCGGAAAGATCGCGTCGAGTTTGTCGAGGATCAGCCGGCCGGCCTTCCGCCGCCATGACAAGCCGGTGAGCGATGGATGAAAGACGCGGGTGTTCTCGGCCACCGTCAAATTGGGACAGAGCGAGAGCTCCTGGAAGACGCAGCGAACGCCCAGTTGCTTGGCCGCCCCCGGCGAATAGCTCCCCGGCACGGCGCCTGCGATCGCGAGCTGGCCGCGGTCGGCCGTGGCCGTGCCGGCGAGGATGTGCATCAAGGTCGACTTGCCCGCGCCGTTGTGGCCGACGAGCCCGAGGCATTCACCCTGCCCGAGCGTGAGGTCGACGCCGCCAAGAGCCCGAACGGCGCCGAAATATTTTTCGACGCCGCTCAGCTTGATCAGTTCAGGCCGCGTGACGGTCATTCGGCCTCTGCGCCTTCGAACCGCACTCCCAATCAGCCGTCACTTCATGTTGGCCTTGATCGCCGCGATCGCTTCGGCCTGGGTGTATTCGTGGCTCGCCACGCTGCCCTTCGGGATGTTCGGCAGCTCGGCTTCGAAATTGTCCTGCGTGAACGCGAGATAGGGCACCAGCAGGTCGTGCGGAATCGACTTGTTGCCGTCCAGCACCTGCTGCGCGACCCAGAACGCCAGCGTCGAGACACCAGGGGCGATCGAAGCGGACCACGTCTTGTAGCCGTCCTTCGCCTTCTGCTCCTTCCACCATTGCAGCTCGTCCTGGCGGTTGCCCATGATGATGGTCGGACGCGGCTTGCCGGCGGCGGCGAACGCCTGCGCCGCGCCATAGCCGTCACCGCCTTGATCGACCACGCCGACGATGTCGGGCAGCGACGGCAGCACGGTGGCGACCGCCTTCTGCGCCGTGGTCTGGTCCCAGTCGCCGGTGACCGAGCCGACGATCTTGAATTCCGGATGCGCCTTCACGCCTTCCAGAATGCCGGCATGAATGGCATCGTCGATCGAGGTGCCGGCGAGGCCGCGGATCTCGAGCAGATTGCCGCCCTTCGGCTGGAACTTGGCCATCTCCTCGACTTCCTGCTTGCCCATCGCCTTGAAGTCGACGACGACGCGGTAGGCGCAGGGCTCGGTGACGATGCCGTCGAACGACACCACGATGATGCCGGCATCGCAGGCCTGCTTGACGGCGCCGTTCAAGGCGTCCGGCGACGAGGCGTTGATGACGATCGCGTCATAGCCCTGCAGGATCAGGTTCTGGATCTGCGCCGCCTGGGTCGGCACTTCCTTGTCGGCGGTGGTGAAGATGTCGGCCGCGGCGACGGCCTTGTCGGCGACCGCCTTCTTGGTGACGATCTCGTAGCTCTTGAGCATCGCCTGGCGCCAGGAATTGCCGGCATAGTTGTTCGAAAATGCGATCTTCTTGCCGCTGGTATCGGCATGGGCCGACCCGCTGATGATGGTGGTGCTGACGACGGCGCAAACGGCCGCAATCCCGATGCCGGACTTCATAGATCACCCTCCCCTGCGGCCGTCATTGCGGTCCGCGATTTTTTCAAGCGTCTGAGTGGCGCACCTCACGATATCGTCACGGCCTTCATTCGACAAGCTGGCAGGCGCCATGCGCAGACTTTCGTCAGCCCCACGTGGTCGGTCAACCGCGCAGGGTTTGCGCCTGACACGCCCGCGTTTTTCGAATGGCTCGGGCCATTGTGCCATCTGCGGCAATGCACAATTGGATGTCACCTGTCCTCTCACTGGAAAGCGCCGATGAGCACCTCCAAGCTGTTCGAGCCCTCTCAGCTCGGTCCGATCACCCTGGCCAACCGCGTCGTCATGGCGCCGTTGACGCGCAACCGCGCCGTCGAGGGCCTGGCCGCGGGGCCGTTGACGGCCGAGTACTATGCCCAGCGCGCCAGCGCGGGCCTCCTGATCTCGGAGGCCAGCCAGGTGTCGCAACAGGGCCAGGGCTACCAGGACACGCCCGGCATCTATTCCAAGGCGCAGATCGCCGGCTGGCGCAAGGTAACCGACGCTGTTCACGCCAAGGGCGGCCGCATCTTCATCCAGCTCTGGCATGTCGGCCGCATCTCCCACGTGTCGCTGCAGCCCGATGGCGGTGCGCCGGTGGCGCCCTCGGCAATCGCCGCCAAGACCAAGACCTTCGTCGGCGGCGCCTTCACCGACGTGTCCGCGCCCCGCGCGCTGGAGCTTTCAGAGCTCCCGGGGATCGTCGCGGCATTCAGGCAGGCGACGCTGAATGCGGTCGAAGCCGGCTTTGACGGCGTCGAGATCCACGGCGCCAACGGCTACCTGCTCGACCAGTTCGCCAAGGACGGCGCCAACAAGCGCACCGACGCCTATGGCGGCGGAATCGAGAACCGCGCCCGGCTGATGCTCGAGGTCGCAAAAGCGGTCTCCGATGCGATCGGCGCCGACAGGACCGGCATCCGGCTGTCGCCGGTGACGCCGGCCAACGACATCAGCGATTCCAACCCGCAGCCGCTGTTCGACTACATCGTCGACCAGCTCAATGCGCTGAACCTCGCCTACATCCACGTCATCGAGGGCGCCACCGGCGGCCCGCGCGACGTCGCGCCGTTCGACTACGCCTCGCTGCGCAAGCGCTTCAAGGGCGCCTACATCGCCAACAACGGCTACGACCTTGCGCTCGCCACCAAGCAGCTCGATGCCGGCGCCGCCGACCTGATCGCCTTCGGCCGCCCGTTCATCGCCAACCCCGATCTGGTCGAGCGGCTTAAGACGAATGCCCCGCTCAACGAGCTCGATCGCGCCACGCTCTATGGCGGCGGTGCCAAGGGCTACACCGACTATCCGACGCTGAAGCCCGCACAGGCGGCGGAGTAGTCAAGAAAACGTAGGGTGGGCAAAGCAGCCGCCCGCCAGGGCGGTTGCGTGCCCACCATGCATCTGCGAAAGCGGTGGGAATGGTGGGCACGGCGCGCCAGAATCCGCGATCTGCCGCAAGAGTGTCGCAGGCGCGCCTTTGCCCACCCTACACTCCCCGTCGTCACCATCTACGTCATGCTTCCCGGCATGAAGCAGCGGATATCGATGCGCAAGCCGGTGTTGAGCTCGCGATAGTACACCGGCCACACCATGGTCCGGCCGGCGCGATTCGGCTCGGTCACCACGGCGTCCTCCGGCACGGCCCACCAGAGGCCCTCGATGCGCACGCGGTAGCGGCCATCCTTCATCTCCCAATCGATGTCCGACAGCGCCGTGCCATCCGCGTCCGAGCAGCACGGCCCCTTGCCCGAGCGCAGCTTCTCGAACCAGCCCTTGAGCGGAGAGGTTGCGTAGCGTCCATCGAGATCGCGCGCGACGGCGTTGGGCACTGCCAGGCCTTGCATCCAGAGGCTGCCGGCGAGGGCTGCGATAGAGATCGTCGCAGCCGTCCGGTGCCTGAGGATCGGTGCACGACCGATGCTCGACAATGAAATGATCAGCAGAGATATTGGCGATCTTCCGCGCATGTCCACACCTCGTTGCTCGATGCGAGAGATGCGCATAGCTCGGCGGGTTCTGTGGCGGAAGTTCGTAGTTCGCGACGCCGGAATGCACCGCGCCGAAGAATCCTGATTTGACCAACGACCTTGGTCACGACGGCAACGGGACGTTTGCCCACACGTCGCAACAGACGACATCGACGGCGACCGAGCGATCAATGAGAAAGCCGGGATCTCTCCCGGCCTTCGTGCCTCGTGCGAAACGGAGCGAATCGACGCAGCCCGTCAAAACTCCGCGCGCACCTTCAGTACGGCCGACTGCTCGAGATACTGGCTGCCCACGACGGCGTTGTAGCCAAGCGAGATCGACTGGCGCTCGCCGAACGCCACCAGCTTCAACGCGGCACCCAGTTCGGCAAGGTTGCGCTCGGGCGATGGTCCGGCGGCGAAGAACTGCGCGCCGCCTCCGGCGAAGCTTGCCGTGACGTTCTGCGCCGTGTTGCCGAACTCGTGTCGCCACGCAGCCAGCGTTTCCAGGCCGAAGCCGTAGGTCGAGGTGACCAGCAGCGGCAGGGTCGAGCGGAAGCCGAGGTTCGAGCGCACCGAGTTGGTGGTCTGCTTGGCGATCGCGAGCGCGGCGCCGGCGGCGCTGGTCTCGTTGTAGGCCTGCTGATCGAGACGGCCGTAGGTCACGCCGGCAAACGGCGTCAGCACGGCCTCGCCGAGCTTCACCGGAGCACCGAACTCGCCGCGCACCAGCGTCAGCCAGCCCTTGTGGCTGCCGGAGACGGTGTCGGTGAAGCCGGCGAAGTTGACCCGGCGGGTGGTGGTGTAGTCGACCAGCGCCATGCCGGCCGAGCCGTTGACGTACCAGGACGGCTGGACATAGGCGCCGTACACCGTGCCCTGATAGTGCTGCATGCCGACCGCATCGCCTGCGGCGGTGCGATCGTCCATGCTGCTGGTGGCGTAACCGAACGCGGCGCCAACACGGAATGCGCTGTCGATGCGCTGATCGATGCCGGCGACCAGGCCACCGGTGTTGCCCGAATAGCCGGCGACGCCTGCGACGTCGTGCTGCGACACGTTGGTGCCGATCAGGCTACCCCAGACCGTCCGCTCCGGCTCCGGCGCGATCGCGGGCGCCTTCACCGTCGGACGCGCCTTGGTGGCCCCATAGGCCATCAGCATCGAGGACAGCGGATCGCTCTCCGAGGCGAAGGCCGAGGCGACGCGGGAATTGGCAGACGGTCCCGCAGCCGCGGCCGTCAGGCGGTTGTCGATCTGAGCCTGGAACAACGAGGCGGTGCTGAGCGGCACCTGGACCTGCGCACCGTTCACGAACGGGCGCAATTGGTCGCCGGCGTTGCGCACCTCCCCGTCGGTGCCGAGGCTCTGCACGGCGCCGCCCAGGGCCTGCACCTGCGCGTTGCTGCCGGTGTAGCCGAGCAGGCCGTTCAGCGTCGCGAGCGCGCTCGGCGAGATGCCTGCGATCGTCGTCGGCGACCGCACGGACGAATTCAGCAAGAGCGATCTGGTCGAGGTATCCGCCGTGAAGCCGACCAGTGCGCTGGAGAAATCGACCGTGAGCGGCGTGGCCGACACCGAGGTCGCCACCCGGTAGACGTCGCCATTGCGGACGATGCCCTGCAGCGTCGGCGCAACGGATCCGGCACCCGCAAAGGTCACGTTGCCCGTGATGTTGCCGATGTTGCTCGACGGCGCCGCCGCGGTGCCGCCCGGGCCGAAGATCGTCGTCCGCAGCACCGCGCCGTCGACCAGTTGAACGCCGCCAGCGCCGACGGTGACCTGCGACTTCATCAAATCGAGCGTGCCGAAATTGACGATGCTGGCGAGATTGGTCACGCCATCGAGCGTCAACGCGTTGGCACCGAGCCCGTTCAGCGCGACGACATTGCCGCTGAAGCCGGTACCCTTGAGCAGGATGGTGTTGGTGGCGCCGTCCTGGTCGTTGATGGTGATGTCGCCGCCGAGCGTGCCGGTGTTGGCGAGATTGAAGGTGCGTGCCCCGAAGAACGTCGCGGCCTGGTTGGTGCTCGCGGCGCACAGCGGGTCGGTGGTGTTGGTGCCGGCGGTCGGACAGGCTGCACCGTTGGCATCGGTGCCCGTACCTGAGCTGCTATACGTTCCCGGCAGGGTGCCGGCCGTTGCCTTGGCGAACGAGCCGCGCGAGGCGCTCTGGTCGACCGAGATCGAGCCCGAGATCGTGCCGCTGTTGCTGATGTCGTGCTCGCCGGAGCCGAGATAGAGGTTGCCCTGGATCAGGCCGGCATTGGCGATGATGCTGTCGCGGGGACCGGAGTTCGAGCCGCTGCCCGTCAGCGGAAAAGTCGCGCCGCTGGCGAGGCCCGCGGCTGTCGTCAGCGGATTGGTGTCGAGCGCTAGGATGTCGCCCTTGATGACGCCGCTGGCATTGTTGGTCAGCGTCAGCGCCTTGGTCTCGGTCACCGTCACATTGCCATTGGAATCGAACTTGTAGAGCGGCGAATCCGGATTGCTGCCGGGGATGGTGTCGAACTCGGCCCCGGCGAACGCCGCGATCGCCCAGTGGCCGTCATAGAAGCGGCTTGCCGACGTCCAGCTGGTGTTGCCGATGGTGCCGGAGTTGGTGATCGTGGTGTCGGCGCGGCCGTAATAGGCCGCCGCAAAATTCCCCGTCGCCGAGATCGTGCCGCCGGCGCGGTTGTTCACCACGAAGCTGTTGGTGTTGTCGTCGGAATACAGCGCCGAGATGATCACGAGATTGGTGCCGTTGTAGCGGCTCGCCGGCGTCGCACTGCTCGAGAGGCTCAGCTTGGTCGAATCGAACGTTCCGAAGAAGTTCTGCGTCACCGCAAGGGTGCCGGTGTTGTTGACCGTAAATCTGTTGACTTGGCTGTCCGCAACGATGACGTGCATCCGATTGGCGCTGAGCTGGCTGGTGGTGAGGCTGAGCCAGCCGGCATTGTTGATGACGACGTTGTTGACCGCCGGATCCTCGGCGTTGGAGAAATTGGCCGCGATCATGCCGCGGTCGGCCAGATCGGACTGGGTGTTGGTGGTGAGATTGCGGACGGCCGTGGAATCGAGCGTGATGACGGTGGTCGGCGGCTTCGGATTGTAGCTGGCCGGCGTGTAGGCATTGCTGCCATTCGTCGGCGCAAATGCCGCGGCCGCGTCATACACAGTGACGGCGGAGGTGATGCTTCCACTGCAGGTGACCGTCACCCCGGGGATCGTACATTCGGCTCTTGCCTCGCCGGCGACCATCCACGTCGACAGCAACACAAAACTCGCGGCAGCGGCCTCGCTGCGCATTCTGCTATTTGATTTCACCTGACGCCCCAAAATACGCACTACACGTGCTTTATCGTTGGTGCGAATTGTATCGAAATATTGACCGGAACCAGCAAGGCGAACGTTTCTCAAGCCATCAGGGACAAATTCCAACTAACAACAGAATTAGTCCTGACGCTCCCAACTAACTACTACTAACAATACGCTTGCGTATCTGATGCAACCAGCCAAACTTTGCGCGAGAGCACAGCGGCGGACGCGCGCGCAGACCGCCCCCCGGGCGACACGACTGGCGTGACAGGCCACAGGACAAACGAAAAGGCCGGGATCTCTCCCGGCCTTCTTGCCACGGTGGGGGGCTGCCGTGGCGCGGCGCTGACGCGCCTATGGCTTGCCGCGGTCCGTGCGAAGCTCAGAACTTCGCGCGGATGCCTGCATAGGCGGCGAGCGGCATGCCCGGCACCATGCTGCGCGGGTCGTTCAACGCGAACGCCGTTCCTCCGCCCGCGGTGTTGAAGCCGGCGGGGTCGAACACGGTACCAGCCGAGTAGTAGCGCTGGTTGAACAGGTTTTGGATCAGGCCGAACACCTCGACGTTCTTGGTCACCTGATAGGACGTATTCAGGTTGACGACCCAGTACGCTGGGACCTTCGGATAGACATTGGTCTCGTCGTGCAGCAGATACTGACTGCCGACATAGTTCACGCTAGCCCCAACCCTCCATGCGTCGGTCACGGCATATTCGGCGCCGAGCTTCAGGCGGTGCGCCGGGATGCCCGGAATGTGGTTGCCGGAGACCACGCCCACGGGACCATTGACCGGATCGTTGACGGTGAACGCGCTGCGGAAGGTGGCGTCGATGAAAGTGTAGTTGGCATAGGCGGTCCACCGGTTCCAGGTGAGATCGAGCTTGGCCTCGACGCCCTGGCGCAGGGTGGTGCCGGCGTTCGTGAAGTAGCCGCGCACCGGGTTGATCGGATCGACGACCTGGATGATGTCGTCCGAATTCTCGGTGCGGAACAGGCTGATGCCCCAGCGCAGCCGCCACCCATCGTCCATGATGGGAGCCTTGACCGGCGCCTTGCGATAGGCCGGCAGGTCGGCGGCCAAGGCCGAGCGTCCGCCGGACAGCTCGCCGCGCAGGCCGCCCTCGACGGTGCGCGACACCACCTGCTTCAGCGGCGGATCGGCGATCAGGAAGTTGTCGATCAGGCAGGGGTTGTTGGGATCGGAGCAGCCGAGCTCGAGCGGGGTCGGCGCGCGGTTGGCTTCGGAGTAGCCGGCATACGCCGTCATGTTCGGCGTGATCTTGTAGGTCAGGCCGACGACGGGATTGAAGCGCTGGAAGTTGTTGTCGCTGTTCAGCAGCGGCGCAAAACCGCTCTGGTCGCGCAGGTTGATCTGCGCCCAGTTGAAGCGGCCGCCAGCCGTCAACGCCAGCTGCGAGGTGATGTCGAATGTGTTGGTCGCATAGATGCCGAGATAGGTGTTCTTGGCATTCAGGTTAACCGGCGAGATGTCCGCCTGGGGCTGGTCGATGAAGACGCCGAGGCCGGTGACGAACAGGTTCTGGTCGACGGTGCCGAGCTCCGACGTCGCCGAGAAATTGGTGTTGCCGTGATCGAGGCTGGCGCCAACAACGAAGTGATTGTCGTGGCCGAACAGCTGCGTCGTCGAGGTCGCCTGCAGCGAGCCGCCGTAGCTCTGGCTCTTGACCTGGTTGCGGTCGATCTCGCCGAGCACGGTATCCGGGGCCAGTGTGTTGGCGACCGGCCCGGCACGGTTGATGTCCCACACGGTGCCCGTGCCGTCGTCGAGGCCGAACACGCCGCCATTGTCCTGAACTTCGGTGTTATTGCCGTCGATTCGTGACGTTCGGTAGTTGCGATAGTAGCTGTTGGCCTGCACGGTCCAGGCGTCGCTCGGCGTCCACTTCAGGCTCGCCTGCACCATCTGCATCTGCAGATGCAGCGACTGCGGCCAAGTGAAGACGCTGGACCAGCGGTTGTTCAGCATCTCGATCGGCGTCGCCGCCACCGAGCCGAGCTTGTTGTCCGCGCCGGTGAAGGACAGATGGAATTCGGCGGTGTCGCCGCGCGCGCCGAAATCGGCATACATGCGCCGGACCTGCGAGGAGCCCGAGAAGTCGCGCCAGCCGCGGTCATAGGCGCCTTCCGCCGCGACATAGGCCGAGTACGTGCCGTTATTCCAGCCATACTGCGCGCCGGACTGCAGGCGGCCGAACGAGCCGCCCATGAACTGCGCCTCGCCGCCCTGATAGGTGAAGCCGTTCTTCATCTCGATCGACAGCGCGCCGCCGGTGGCATTGAGGCCGAACAGCGGATTGTTCGGCATCAGGGTCATGCGCGCGATCGCCATCTCCGGGATCAGGTCCCAGTTGACGACGTCACCGAACGCCTCGTTGATGCGGGTGCCGTTCTGGTAGACGGCGATGCCCTGCGGCGTGCCGAGCACCGGCGAGGCGGTCTGGCCGCGATAGTTGACGTCGCGCTGGAACGCGTTGCCGGTCTGGTCGCCGAGGGAGACACCCGGCACCGACTGCAGGATTCCGTCGAGCAGCGTCGGTGCCCGGGAGTGATCGAGCTCGCGCGCGCCGATGGTCTCGACATTGGAAGGAATCTTGTCCTTCGCCATCTCGCTGCCCTGCACGGGCGAGACGCCGACCACTTCGATGGTCTGCAAAGTCTGCTGCGCAAATGCAGCCGTAGGTAGCAACGCGCACGTTGCGAGAAGCGCGCTCTTCAGCGCCCGGAGTCTGGTCAAGACGTCCCCCAGTTTCTTGTCGACCGCTTCCGGCACGAGCCCACGCCCCTGAGCCCACCCCGCCAAAACCG
This sequence comes from Bradyrhizobium sp. HKCCYLS2038, assembly GCF_051167655.1. Lineage (NCBI taxonomy): Bacteria > Pseudomonadati > Pseudomonadota > Alphaproteobacteria > Hyphomicrobiales > Nitrobacteraceae > Bradyrhizobium > Bradyrhizobium sp. HKCCYLS2038. Next base: position 166,486 of record NZ_JBNPTM010000007.1, read on the forward strand.
GTCAATTCACACGACTTACGAACGGTAACATTCGTAAACAGCGGCCAATACTGTCGCAATGGGGAATATTCTTCGCGATCTAGGGACAATTTTCCCGAATCCGGAAATTGGCGATCATTTGGCCAATTTTCATTCCCGTTGCAGTCACATTGTTGCACTCGGTCCTGGTTTGCAACAGAACAGCAGCGGTGGGAACACGAAGCACCTTGGCGCACATAGCAGCCGTCCGCATCGTGGTCGCCAGTGCAGCATTGGCTCGAGAGAGCGAGACCTGGATCGGATGTATCGCGTTCTGCTCGTGGATGACCACCCGGTCGTGATCACGGCCTGCCGCTGGCTCCTCAACACGGCGGGGATCGCCCGGCTGTCGGAGGCGCACGACGCCGAGAGCGCCTACGACGTCTATGTCCGTGAACGTCCCGATGCGGCAATCGTCGACCTTCGTCTGCAGGGCGATGATTTCGGTGGCATTGCGCTGATCGGGCGAATGCGCTCGCATGATCCCCGCGCCCGCATCCTGGTGTTCAGCATGCTCGCGGACCCGCGCGTGGTGCGCTCCGCGATCGAAGCCGGCGCGAGCGGCTACCTGCTGAAAGATGCTCCGCCAGACGAACTACCGATAGCGCTGGAGCAGGTGCGGTCGGGCGGCACCTATCTCGATCCACAGCTCGCGACGCGTATCGCGATGCTGCGCAACGACCCCGACGGAAGCGGATCGACCTCGCTGACGCCGCGCGAACGGCAGGCGCTCGCATTGCTCGCCGAGGCGAAATCCTATCAGGCGATCGCCGATCAGCTCGGGATCAGCTACAAGACCGTGATCAATCTGACTTACCGGCTGCGGCAGAAACTCGGGGCACGCAGCCTGCCGGACCTGGTGCGCCTGGCGGTGGAGATGTCGCGTCCGGGGTTGTGAGGCACAGCCTGGGCCCGGGACGCCAAAAAGCCCAGCCGAGCCGCAGACAGAAAGAGGGCCTGCGGCGGTGTCCCGTCGCAGGCCCTCATCGTCTCGCGCAGCGGTCCGATCCGGACCGTGCCTTACTTCAGCAGCTTGGCGACCGACTTCAGCTCTTTCGAATCGAGCGTGCCGTCATTGTCCGGATCAGCCGCCTTGAAGCGGCCGGCCACGAGGGCGAGGTACTCGACCTTGGTCAGCGTGCCGTCATTGTCCGGATCGGCGGCCTTGAGATCCTTGGCCGAGACCCGGCCGCGCAGCTCCTTGGCGTCGAGCGTGCCGTCGCGGTCGCGGTCGAGCTTGTCGAACAGCGCAGCGGCCGCAGTGCGAATTTCGTTCATGTCGGCGGTGCCGTCCTTGTCGGGATCGATCGAAGTCAGCAGCTTCGAGCCGGCCGGCGCACTCGCGGCCATCGTCGACGTGCCGACGATCGCAGCCATTCCGACGGCGGCTGCCGTCATCATCAGTTTCCAATTCATCGAATTGATCCTTTGTCTCCGCCGTCCGATGGGGCGGCGATGAAGGGTGCGGTAAAAACGTCTGCGGACGCCGCCGGTTTCGCCAGCGACGCGGGCATGTGTTCCGTGGAACTAAGCGACGTTCCGCATTTTCGCAAGTGCAAGAAGCACGTGAGCGGGAAATTACCGACCCGGTTTTCGGGATCAGAACCTGGGTCCATGCAGGAAGTATTTCCCTGGACGGTCGTGACGGGAGGCCCTATCGGCATCGGAGTCGACGCTTTCGCGCGCTTCGGCCCGCGCGGTGACAGCAGCACGCCCCTGCTTGCTGATATGGACCTGGCGCATCCCCCTGCGATACAACGTCGCACGTCCGGCCATCGCCTCGTCGTCGCTTTTGCGAGTCCGGACCATTTCGCGGCGGCTGCATCCACTCCCCGTTGCACCGATACAAGGCTTCTTGGCCGGGCTCATTTTGGCCTGCAACTGGCTCCACCAGGCTTCCAGATCCTCGCGTAGCAGCCTGTCCCGCGCGAAGGTGGGTCCGGCAAACAGCAACGAAGCGGACATCACGACGGCGATCATCACCAGCGGCCTTGCTGAGCCGGTGCTCGCGCGACGTCGGTGCTCTTCCGTGTAGGTCAATTGGCCTCCGATCTCCGGAGAGCCCGGTAATCGAGAACGCATGGTGTGGTCGATGTCTTTCATCGCTCCGTGGCCTCAATGTGTTTGCAACGCGCCACATTCATCGTCGTGATGAGATTCACTCGCGCCTTCGTTGCCATATTCTTCTCGGTCAAAATCTCCCGTTCGGCTTGCCAAAACATCCCTATTGCCGCCGCATCGCACGCCGAGCCGCGAATGAGGCAAAACGTAACTACGTGTTTCCCGATTGCGTCACCTTTCAGCCGGTCCCGTCGCATGTTTTCGCCGCGTCGACTCGTTAGCTCATCATGGGAGGGGAGAGCGGGGACGATGCTGTCGACCGATCATACGCAGGCACGCCGGGCAACACGATGGGGCTATGCGGCCGCCAGTGCCGCTTTTCTGCTCGCACCATTCGGTGCGGCCGCCGAGGAGATCCAGGGCAACGATCCCGCCTCACCCGGCCACTTCCAGATCGAGCAGCGCTTCGGCTATCTCACGACCTTCAACCCGCAGCAGCAGAATGGCGGACGCCGCGTGCCGCAACGCGCGGTGACCGGCGAGACCGAGATCGGCTATTCGCCGACCGAATGGTACGAGATCGCGCTGACCTCGCCCTATGCCTTCGCGCGCGCCAACGTGCCGATGCAGCTCGGCAACGTGATGGACAATGGCGTGCCCGGCTACTCATTCCAATCCGGCGGCGTCACCATCCGACAAACCTTCATCCAGGGCGACCGGCTGGAGCGGACCGTCTTCCTCGGCCTGGTGTCACGCACCATCCTGGCGCCGCAGGGCGGGCTCACGCCGGATCTGTGGGTCGCCAACAAGGCCGGCGCCGGCCAGCCCGGCGCGCCACGTTTCGTGCAGGAGGCGACGCCGCGGTTGGCGCAGATGTTCACGCCGATCATCGGCGTCAATCTGCCCGACGACTATCAACTCATTTTCAACGCCAACATGACGTTTGGCATCGACGGCGCTGGCTCGGCCTTCGAGCCGTCGGTGCGATTCGTGAAACGCCTGAGCAACCGCTGGACCGTCGGCATCGAGCATTTCTCCAATCTCGGACCGTTCGGACACATTCTTCCTTGGCACCAGCAGATGCAGACGCTCTATGCCGTTGCCGACACCAAGTTCAAGGGCTTCGAGTTCAGCGTCGGCGTCGGCTATGGCCTGACCAACGCCTCGCGCGGGCTCGCGATCAAGAGCAGCATCGGCAAGGATTTCTGATCGCGGCCCGGCTGCCATCCGCTCATCTCATCCTCAATCATAAGAAAAGGACATTCGTCATGCGTCGCCTCGTTACCGCTTGCGCTCTCGCCATGCTGGCCGGCTCTGCCGCCTCAGCCGAGGATGGTCCGCGCTTCCTCAATCGCACCGGGCAGACCATCGTGAAGATGTACCTGGCCGCTGCCGGCACCAAGACCTGGGGCGAAGACCAGTGCAAGAACGACGACGAGGGCATGCTCGACCACAACGAACGCATGACGCTGGTCGGCGTGAAATCAGGCCGCTACGACATCAAGCTGTCCGAGAAGGGCGGCCGTACCTGCCTCGCCAAGAACATCGAGCTCAAGGAAGGCGCGCAGTTCGTCGTGCGCGATACGGATCTGACCGAGTGCTCGAAGTAGACGACGCGCGCAGCGCGGCTGCAACGCTCAACGCTGACGCAGGTGCAAGGGAACGTTGAGCGATTCCTGCGCCTGCCGCATCACGGGGGGAAAGCGCGGGAACGGTGCGGCGCGCTCGACAATCGACAGCGCCGCTCGATCGAGCGCGGGCGAGCCAGAGCTGCCGGCAAGGCGTCGTGACAGTAGCCGGCCGTTACGATCGATCACGACCATCACGGTCGCGGTGCCACTGGCACCGTTGCCGTCGGATGGATAGCTCGCGGCGCGAGCAATGCTCGCCCGGACCTGGCTGTTCCAATTGGCCTGGCCTTCGCGCGCGCCTTCGCTGTCCTCGCCCGCATTCGGCGCCAATGCGACACGAGAAGGCCGGCTCGCCGGCGCCGCGGCAGCCTTCGGTGGTGCAGGCTTCTTCTCGGCCTTCTCCTTAGCGTCCTTCTTCTCTACCGGCTTGCGCTCGACACGCTCGGGCGCGGGTGCTGGCTTCGGCTCCGGCGGCTTCGCCTCGATCGGCTTCGGCGGTGGCGGCGGCGGCAGCACGACGTCATCGGCCCGCGGCGGCTCGGGGGCCAGCGCGACCTGCGGCATGGGCTCAGGCTGCGGGATCGTCTCGGGCACCGGCTCCGGCTGCGCCGTGACCTGCGGCTCGGGATCGGGCTGCGCCTGCGGCACCGGCTCCGCGACGGCCTCGCGGGCAACGGGCTCCTCCTTCGCCGGCTCCTCCTTCGGCGGCTCGGCCGGCGGCATGGGCTCGGCAGGCGTCTCTTGCGCGACCGGAGCCGGCTCGTTCACCACCGCGGGCGTGAACACGACATCGAACGCCTCGGCCTGCGCGCGTCCGTCCGGCGTCGGGCGCAGCAGCAAATAGCCCGCGGCGAGCCCGACATGCAGCGAAGCCACCAGGATCGCGGCGACGCTCCACAGCGTCCGCTCGCGGCGCTCCTCGTCGTCGAACGGACCGAGCGTCAGGACGCTCACTGCGCACTCCGGTCTTCCAGCGCGACCAGCGCCACCTTGGTGTAGCCGGCGCGGCGCAGCGCGCTCATCAGCGCCATCACCTCGCCATAGGGCAGCGTCTGGTCGGCACGCAGCAGCACGCGCTGGCCATGATCCGACTTGGTCGCGGCATCGAGCGAAGCGGCGATGTCGGCTTGCGCGACGCTCTGGTCACCGACGGCGAGCGAGCGGTCGGCCTTGAAAGTCACGAACACAGGCGTTTCCGCGCGCGGCTGCGGCTCGGCCGAGATTGCCGGGAGATTGACCGGAATGTCGACGGTGGCGAGCGGCGCCGCCACCATGAAGATGATCAAGAGCACCAGCATGACGTCGATGAACGGCGTCACATTGATGTCGTGCGTCTCCTCGAACTCGTCGGTACGCCGGGCAAGCTTGACGGCCATGGCTCACTCCGCCGGATTGGCGATCGACATCAGCGGCGCATCGACCGCTCGAATGGCGCTGCGGCGCGCCTCGGCCGGCCCCGCGTGCTGGCGGTCGAGATCACGGCTGAGCAGGCGCATCACCGCCACGGAGGCATCGGCGATGACGGCGCGATAGCCGCCGGTCGCACGCGCGAACAGATTGTAGATCACGACGGCGGGAATGGCGGCCGCGAGGCCGAAGGCGGTGGCGAGCAGCGCCTCCGCGATACCCGGGGCGACCACCGCGAGGTTGGTCGTATGCGCGTGCGAGATGCCGATGAAGCTGTTCATGATGCCCCAGACCGTGCCGAACAGGCCGACGAACGGCCCGACCGCGCCGACGGTGGCGAGAATGCCGATGCCGCGGCCGATGCGCGCGACCGCTGCGGCCTCGATGCGCTCGAACTGCCACGAGACGCGCTCCTTGATGCCGTCGGCCGGCAGGCCGCGGGACCTGTCGATCTCGTCCTCGGCCACCGCCAGCAGCCGGCTCACGACTCCGCCGTCGGCGGAAATGCGGCCCGTTGCATCTGAGAGCGAGCGGGCCGCTGTCGCCGCAGCGAGCGAGCCGCGGGCCGTGCGCAGCGCCGAGCGGAGCTGAATGGTCTTGACCACCAGCACGGTCCAGGTGGCCACCGAAGCCAGCGCCAGACCGATCATGACCGCCTTCACGACGATGTCGGCCTGCATGAACATGGTCCAGGGCGACAACGCCTCGGGCAGCGTGCTCGCGAGGCTGGCGACGTGCGCCTGATCCATGGTCGTACTCCCTCGATGGCTTCGGGGCTGGTGATCACGATGACGGCTCCGCCCACCGGGGCGCTCGTCAAATCGTTCTGAAGCCTTCTTGTTTCGTGTCCTTGAGGCGAAGTCGCGGCGAACGTCGCAATCATCCCGAGAACGAAAGAGTGCAGCCTGTCCGCATCCGCTTCAAGGCGCTTGCCTTGTGGAATATGTCCCAAATGACCCGGGAATATCTCCCGGTTCGCATGGCTCGGGCGCCTAACCGGTCAGGCCATCAGCGATCAGGAGCCCGGCCCGCTTGCTCCGATTTTTCCGAATCACGATGACAGAGCTTGAGTCCCATCGGCCATCACTCCAGGGCGGCCCCGCGGGGATCCGCGCCATCCCTCGGTTGCCCTCATGACGCACAATCGGAAGTCCGGTGCAGAGGCGCACAAGGGACGTGCATGCGGCGTCCGATCTCCAGCCAGCGATCTCCAGCGACATTCGGAGCTACACGACGCCACCTTCGGTCTTAGGCCACCTCATCGGCGAGGCACTGCCGCCTGCATCAATTAGTTTACGACTAATAACTTGAACCTCACTCATTGCCGGTACCTCGATGGGCAACACCGGTATCCAGCTCCGAGTTGTCGGGACCTGACATGGCATGTGTGCAAGTGCGAAGTTCATTTAACCTCGATTTAATGTCGCGCCTCCTAGCGTTTTCGAAATCATCGACATCGTCAAGGAGAGCGGGATCCGATGAGGAAACTGCTTCACGAATTTCGGCACGACACGCGCGGCAACTTCGCCGTGACGTTCGCGATTCTGTTTGTCGCAATGGCCGGTTTCGTCGGCTTCGGCATCGACACCTATCGCGCCCAGTCTGCCAAGGTCGCCATCAAGCAGGTCGTGAACCGGACTTGCGAGCGAATTCAATCCAACGTCAGCATGGCGACGCAGAACACCCAGGACCTGCTGAGTCAGGCGAGCGCCTTCGCGGCCTCTCAGATGGTCGCCAACCTGCCGAGCGCGAAGTATGATGTGACGAACGCCGGCACGTCCTATACCGTCACCGGCACCTACACCGTTCCCGTCACCTTCACGAGGGTGCTCGGCGCGGCCGACGTTCCGGTTTCGGCCACCGCGACATGCGACAGCACCGCCTTCTCGCTGTCGAAATGCGTCGACCCGGTGTTCTCGCAGAACGCTCCGCTCGGCATCAGCCTGGTCAAGGGCGTCATCACGCAGAAGCACGTGCAGAGCTCCGGCGCGACGACGACGACCACGATCTCCACGGGCCTGCCTTCCGGATCGACCTATGTCGTGTCGCTGGCCCGCGATGGCGACCCTCCGACGACCTATTACCGAGCCAGCCACGCCGGCGACTACACCGACACGTTCACGATATCGAGCACCGGCACCATCGGGACCTTCGGCAACAGCCCTACCAGCGGCGTTACCGTCGCCGACACCGACATCCTCTACATTCAGCTCCTCAACGCCGACGGATCGATTCCGATGATCTGTCCGGCCTCGCAGACGACGACAACAACCACGACAACGACAACCACGACCGGCAGCACGACGACCTCGACCAGCACCGCGCCGAAAGGAACGTGTGGGCCGCACTACGATACGTTCAGCGGCCAGAGCCCGACCAAGAGCCTCTATAACAGCAGCAAGTTCGTCTCCACGACGACCTTCGCCTATTCGAGCCAGGCCAGCGTCAACGGCAAGAACGTGATTCCGCTCGCCGCCGACTACGAGCCGAACACCACGAGTATCCAGGTCGCGGGCGTCACGAGTTCCGGGAGCACGACCACATTCAGCTCGACGTATCAGAATCTGTACGTCTACAACATGATCAACCAGAACGCCGCCAATCTCAAATCATACATCGACAGCGGCAAGTATCTGGCCTTCGTGCGCGGTCCCACGAGCGCGATCTGGGTCGACGGCAGCGGTGCCTGCACGGAGCTGGAATCTCCGATCGCGCTCGACCTGACCGGGCTCGGGCGCATCGTCACGACCGGCGAAAGCACGGCGCCGCTCGGACGCCGCTCCGCGATCGGCAGGACGGTCAGTTTCGATCTCATGGGCGATGGGCATCCGGTGCAGGTCGAGTGGCTGGTCGGCAACGGCCAGGGATTCCTGGTCGACAACCGCGACGGCCAGGCGGCCAAGAAGATGGACGGCAAGCGGCTGTTCGGAACAGCGGACGGCCATGCCGACGGCTATGCCAAGCTGGCCGAATTCGACCACAGCGAAACCGGCGTGCTGCGCGGCGCCGACCTCGACGGCTTGGCGGTCTGGATCGATGACGGCACGGCGACCGCGACGGACGCGAACATCGTTCCGGTCAGGACGCTCGGCATCACCGAGATCAGCGTGCGCGCCGAACGCCAGGACGACGGCCGCGGCAACGAGGTGATGCGCTCCTGGGCCTCGCTCGGCGGCAAGCGCATCATGACCGAGGATATCTGGCTCGGAATCGCGCGATGAGTCGTCCGTTCTCCTGGCCTCGAAAGCCCGGCCAGCCGCTGTCGCGAGCGGCCGGCATCGCGCGCCGGTTTCGTCGCGACGACCGCGGCGTCACCGCGATCGAGTTCGCAATGCTGATGCCGCTGTTCTGCGTGATCCTGTTCCTGATCGTCCAGTTCGGCTATCGCTACTACTATATCTCTGTGCTGCACGAACAGACATTCGCGCTCGGCCAGACCATCATACCGCAATCCACGCGGCCGGCCAACATCGCGGCCGCAAAGAGCATCCTGACCAACAATCTGAGCTCCAGCTACGGCATCACCGCGAGCAGCTACACGCTGTATGTCGGCCAGGTCACAGCCAACAGCCCGACGACGAGCGCCTCGGCGACCGACTACTACGCGCCGCAGAGCGCGGTTCCGGTGCTGATCAGGGTGGTGTATCCGAGCAAGCAGCTGCTCGATCTCTCATCCATGCTGTCGGCCTGGCCGGCGCTGTTCGGCAACAAGATCGACACCTCCATCGTGATCGTCCCGAAATGATGTTCCGGTCGAAACTGCATCCCAGGTCGTTCATCGCGGACCGCCGCGGGGTCGCCGCGGTCGAGTTCGCGCTCGCCCTTCCGCTCATCGCCACGCTGCTGATGGGCCTCTGCAATCTCGGCGAGGCACTGATCTCCGATCGGATGACGGTCGAAGCCGCGGAGGCCATGATCCGCGCGGCCGACGCGATGATCGCACCGGCCCAATGCTCCATCACGACGTCCGGGTCGACGGCTACCCAGAGCTGCACGCCCGCGTCGCTGTCGACCGACAGCATCAACACGCTGTCCAACATCATGGGCATCACGATGACCGGCAGCACCCTCTCCGGCACAAATCTCTCGAATGTCGACGCGGTCATCTACCGCGTCGTGAACCAGGACGGTACCTACACGGTGGCGAACACGTTCATCGTCAGCGGCAGCGGCGCCGTCACGTTCAGCACGTCCTCGCTCAAGAATTATCTGCCGGTCGGTGGCTCAACCCTGGTCGCCTGCGTCAAGTACAAGCAGACCATGCTGTTTCCGTTCTTCAGCCTTCCTCTGACGCTGACCGCGCAATACTCGCTCTGAGCCGGTCTCCGCGAAACCGCAGTTCCGCCGCGTCAACGAAAAAGGCCGGGATCGCTCCCGGCCTTTCCCAATTTCCCTGGAGGTCCGACCTGTAGCCGGACCGTCCGAGGGGATCGCGATGCTTACTTCGCCTCGGCCCGCTTCGGCGGGGTCGCCGGCCACGACTTGATCAGCGTGTCGTAGTCGACCGTCTCGCCCTTCGGCTTCTCGTTCGCGAGCTTGCGCTGCGGAGCGATGTTGCCGTCCTTCGCCGACTTGTTGAACCAGAACTCGGCCGATTCCTTCTTGTTCAGCTTCGGACCGCAGTCGCCCTGGACCTTGGACTTCTCGAGACGCTCGAGGACGGAGTCCTGAGCGGCTGCGAGCGCGTCCATCGCGGCTTGCGGAGTCTTCGAACCGGACGACGCATCGCCGATGTTCTGCCACCACAGCTGCGCGAGCTTCGGATAGTCGGGCACGTTGTTGCCGGTCGGGGTCCACTGCACGCGCGCGGGCGAGCGGTAGAACTCGATCAGGCCGCCGAGCTTCGGCGCACGCTCGGTGAACGACTTGTCCCAGATGTCGGATTCACGGATGAAGGTGAGACCGACGTGGCTCTTCTTCAAGCTGACCGTCTTCGAGACGATGAACTGCAGATACAGCCAAGCCGCCTTGCGGCGGTCCGCCGGGGTCGACTTCAGGAGCGTCAGCGAACCGGCGTCCTGGTAGCCGAGCTTCATGCCGTCCTTCCAGTAGGCGCCGTGCGGCGACGGAGCCATGCGCCACTTCGGGGTGCCGTCCGCGTTCATGACCGGCAGGCCGGGCTTGACCATGTCGGCGGTGAAGGCGGTGTACCAGAAGATCTGCTGGGCGACGTTGCCCTGCGCGGGCACCGGGCCGGCCTCCGAGAAGGTCATGCCCTGCGCCTGCGGCGGCGCGTACTTCTTCATCCAGTCGAGATACTTGGTGATCGAGTACACGGCCGCCGGACCGTTGGTGTCGCCACCGCGCTCGATCGAGGAGCCGACCGGACGGCAGCCTTCCATGCGGATGCCCCATTCGTCGACCGGCAGGCCGTTCGGGATGCCCTTGTCGCCGTTGCCGGCCATCGACAGCCAGGCGTCGGTGAAACGCCAGCCGAGCGACGGATCCTTCTTGCCGTAGTCCATGTGGCCATAGACCTTGGCGCCGTTGATCTCCTTGATGTCGTTGGTGAAGAACTCGGCGATGTCCTCATAGGCCGACCAGTTCACGGGCACGCCGAGATCGTAGCCATACTTGGCCTTGAACTTCGCCTTGTAGTCCGGGTTGGTGAACCAGTCGTAGCGGAACCAATACAGGTTGGCGAACTGCTGGTCGGGCAGCTGGTAGAGCTTGCCGTCCGGAGCGGTCGTGAACGACTTGCCGATGAAGTCGTTGACGTCGAGCATCGGGTCGGTAACGTCCTTGCCTTCGCCCTTCATGTAGTCGGACAGCGCGATGGTCTGGCCGTAGCGGAAGTGCGTGCCGATCAGGTCGGAGTCGTTGATCCAGCCGTCATAAACGTTCTTGCCGGACTGCATCTGGGTCTGCAGCTTCTCGACGACGTCACCTTCCTGGATGATGTCGTGCTTCAGCTTGATGCCGGTGATCTCGGTGAACGCCTTGGCCAGCGTCTTCGACTCGTATTCGTGAGTCGTGATGGTCTCGGAGACGACGTTGATCTCCATGCCCTTGAAGGGTTCGGCGGCCTTGGCGAACCACTCGAGCTCCTTCTTCTGCTCTTCCTTGGAGAGCGTCGACGGCTGGAACTCGCTGTCGATCCACTTCTGGATCGTGGCGTCGTCGGCGAGCGCCGGAATGGACAACGTCATGGTCGCGGCAAACAGCGCCACCGCGCTGGTCATCGCAAGATAGCCGGCCTTGCTCTGGTGATGCTTCCGTTTCAAGTGTCGCATGGTTTCCTCCTTGCAGCGACAGACGTATTCAGGTCCGGGTTGGTCCCGGATCTGCCCTTCCTCGCCTGCGTCAGACGGTGCGAAAGATCGCAACGGCTGATGCAAGCGAAATTGCGGTCGCGAGCCACAGGCTCGAAACCTCAAAACCCTCCTCGCCGATCGGCAAGGTCGCAATCGTATCGGTCCCGACCAGCCCAATCCATGCCAGATGGATCACGGCGGCCGATATCAGCGAGATGAACAGCCGGTCGCCGCGCGTGGTCGGGATGCGCAGCACGCCCACCCGCTCGGCCTCGGGATAGCGGGCGGCGAGCAGAGTCATGACGGCCAGCGTGCAGGCCAACGCGGCGAAGAAGATCGCCGTCGGCACCGTCCAGGCCATCCATGCGATGCTGTCCATGGCTAGTGCCTCCATGCTTCGGCTGACGCAGAGTAGAGGTTTGCTCTCGCGTCGGTGACGGTGAGCTCCCCTCCCCCTTGCGGGGAGGGGTCGGGGGTGGGGGTCCCCGCGATGACTGCCCGTGAGGTCCCCCCCTCCCCGACCCTCTCAGCGCGAGCGTAGCTCGTCGCGTCCCGCAAGGGGGCAGGGAGCGCACCGAGACTTTGGCGAACGGTGTGCATTCCCATCATCACACCCGTCCCAGCGCGAAGCCGCGCGCGATGTAGTTGCGGACGAACCAGATCACGAGCGCGCCGGGGATGATGGTCAGCACGCCGGCGGCGGCGAGCAGGCCCCAGTCCATGCCCGAGGCCGAGACGGTGCGGGTCATGACCGCCGAGATCGGCTTGGCGTCGACCGAGGTCAGCGTACGCGCGAGCAGCAGTTCGACCCAGGAGAACATGAAGCAGAAGAACGCCGCGACGCCGATGCCGCTCGCGATCAATGGCACCAGGATCTTCACGAAGAAGCGCGGGAACGAGTAGCCGTCGAGGAACGCGGTCTCGTCGATCTCGCGGGGCACCGACGACACGAAGCCCTCGAGGATCCAGACGGCGAGCGGAATGTTGAAGATGCAGTGCGCCAGCGCGACCGCCCAGGGCGTATCGAACAGGCCGATCGCCGAGTAGAGGTTGAAGAACGGCAGCGCATAGACTGCGGCCGGCGCCATCCGGTTGGACAGCAGCCAGAAGAACAGGTGCTTGTCGCCGAGAAAGCGGTAGCGCGAGAACGCGTAGGCCGCCGGCAGCGCCACCAGGATCGAGATCACCGTGTTGATGATGACGTATTTCAGCGAGTTGATGTAGCCGGAATACCAGCTCTCGTCGGTGAAGATGCGCATGTAGTTGGCCAGCGTCGGCTGATGCGGCCACAGCGTCATCGTGGTGACGATCTCGTTGTTGGTCTTGAAGCTCATGTTGACGAGCCAGTAGATCGGCAACAGCAGGAAGACCAGGAACAGCGAGATGATGATGCGGCGGCCCGGAATGGTGTTCATCACGCGCCCCCTTCCACCGGCCGGCGCTCGGCGCCGGCATTGGTCATGATGGTGTAGAACACCCAGCACACGATCAGGATGATCAGGTTGTAAACCAGCGACAGCGCGGCCGCCTTGCCGAGGTCGAACTGGCCGAGCGCGATCTTGACGAGCTCGATCGAGATGAAGGTGGTCGAATTGCCCGGCCCGCCGCCGGTCACCACGAACGGCTCGGTATAGATCATGAAGCTGTCCATGAAGCGCAGCAGCACGGCGATCAGCAGCACGCGGTGCATCTTGGGCAGCTGGATCGCGGTAAACACCGCCCACCGCGATGCGCCGTCAATCTGCGCCGCCTGGTAATAGGCGTCGGGGATCGACTTCAGGCCGGCATAGCACAGCAGCGCCACCAGGCTGGTCCAGTGCCAGACGTCCATGACGATGACCGTCGCCCACGCATCGAAATCGTTCGACACATAGTTGTAGTCCATGCCGAGGCCGTTGAGCGTATAGCCGAGCAGCCCGATGTCCGGCCGACCGAAGATCTGCCAGATGGTGCCGACCACGTTCCATGGAATCAGGAGCGGCAGCGCCAGCGTGACGAGGCAGAACGCCACCGTCCACCCGGCCCGCGGCATCGACAGCGCCACGACGATGCCGAGCGGCACCTCGATCGCCAGGATGGCCAGCGAGAACATCAGGTTGCGTCCGAGCGAGGCCAGGAAGCGGCCGCCGAGATCGGTCGAGGGATCGAGCAGTTCCTTGAACCAGGCGACACCGTTCCAGAAGAACTGGTTGTTGCCGAAGGTGTCCTGCATCGAATAGTTCACCACCGTCATCAGCGGCAGGATCGCGGAGAACGCGACCAGCAGGAACACCGGCAGCACCAGGAACCAGGCCTTGTTGTTGATGGTCTTGTCCATCACTCAGGCTCCCTCGACCAGGCGGCTGTCTGCGTAGACGTGAACATAGGCCGGATCGAACTTCAGTCCGACCGCCGAGCCCTGCGGCGAAACGCCGGCCGGCAGCCGCGCCGCGAACTTGACGTCGCCGACGCGGACGCGGGCGAAGCGGATGCGGCCGAGATCGTCGACGCGCTCGATATTGGCATCGAGCAGGCCCGGTCCGGGCTGCGCAACGTCGACGAATTCAGGCCGCACGCCGATCTCGATCTTGGCGCCGGCCGGCAGCGCGTCATAGCTCCGCGAAAGCTGCAGGGTGTGGCCGGCGATGCGGGCCTCGCGCCCTTTGACCTCGGCGGAGAGGATGTTCATGCCGGGCGAGCCGATGAAATAGCCGACGAAGGTGTGCGCCGGCTTGTCGAACAGCTCGGCCGGCGTGCCGCTCTGCACGACCCGACCGTCATGCATGACGACGACGGTATCGGCGAAGGTCAGCGCCTCGGTCTGGTCGTGAGTGACGTAGATCATCGTGAGGTCGAGCTCGCGATGCAGCGCCTTCAGCTTCGAGCGCAGCTGCCATTTCAGCTCGGGATCGATCACCGTCAGCGGCTCGTCGAACAGCACCGCGGCGACGTCGGAGCGCACCAGGCCGCGGCCGAGCGAGATCTTCTGCTTGGCATCGGCGGTGAGCCGCGTCGCCTTGCGGTTCAGATCCGGGGTCAGGTCGAGCAGACGGGCGATGTCGGCGACGCGCTTGTCGATCTCCGCCTTGGGCACGCCGCGGTTCTTGAGCGGGAACGCGAGATTCTGGCCGACCGTCATCGTGTCGTAGATCACCGGGAACTGGAACACCTGCGCGATGTTGCGGTCGCGGGTCGAAGCCTTGGTGATGTCGGTGCCGTCGAACAGAATCTTGCCGTGCGACGGCGTGAGAATGCCAGAGATCAGGTTCAGCAGCGTCGTCTTGCCGCAGCCCGATGGGCCGAGCAGCGCGTAGGCGCCGCCCTGCCGCCAGGTCATCGTCACCGGCTTCAGCGCGTAGCTCTCGACGTCGCTGCCGTTGCCGTAGGAGTGGGCGAGACCTTCGAGGTCAATGCGGGCCATGCGGCATCTCCCTCACATCTTGGGCGCCGCGACCAGGCGGTCGCCGGCGTCGAACACGAAGACGTTGGACGGATCGAGCACGGCATCGAGAACCTCGCCGGGCTCGTATTCATGAACGCCGTGCAGCACGGCGACCCAGTTCATGCCATCGCGCGTCAGATGCACGAAGCTCTCCGATCCCGTGATCTCGGTGACCGAAACGGTCGCCGGAAAGGCATGGCGGCCATGGCTGCCGTCGCCCTTCGCCAGCCCGAGCTGATGCGGCCGGAAGCCGACGCGGTAGCTGCCGTCGGGCAGATCGGCGTAGAGGCCGACCGCCGGAGCATTGACGTTGCCGGCGTACTGCACGCTGTCGCCGCGCTTCTGGATCTCGACAGTGTTCATCGGCGGATCGGAGAACACCTGGCCGACGCGCAAGGTGTCGGGGCGGCGATACACCGCGGCGGTGTCGCCGGCCTGCAGTGCCTGGCCTTCCCACATGCAGATGGTGCGGCCGCCGAGCAGCAGCGCCTCCGACGGTTCGGTGGTGGCATAGACGAAGATCGCGCCCGACGCCTCGAAGATGCGCGGCAGTTCGGCGCGCAGCTCCTCGCGCAACTTGTAGTCGAGATTGGCCAGGGGCTCGTCGAGCAGCACGAGATCGGCGCCCTTCACCAGCGCGCGCGCGATTGCGGTGCGCTGCTGCTGGCCGCCGGAGAGCTGCAGCGGCGTGCGCTTCAGGTACGGCTCAAGCCGCAGCAGCCGGGCGGCTTCCGCGACGCGCTTCTCGATCTCCGCGCGCGGCTTGCCCTGCACCCGCAGCGGCGAGGCGATGTTCTCGTACACCGTGAGCGAGGGATAGTTGATGAACTGCTGATAGACCATCGCGACCGAGCGCTTCCGCACGTCGAAGCCGGTAACGTCTTTGCCGTCGACCAGCACCCGTCCCGTCGTCGGCTTGTCGAGACCGGCGAGCAGTCGCATGATCGAGGTCTTGCCTGACAGCGTCGGTCCGAGCAGCACGCTGAGCGTGCCGCGCTGCAGGGTCAGCGAGACGTCGCGAATCGTCGTGACACCGTCGACGATCCGCGAGACGTGATCGAGCGCAACGCTCATGCCCGTCCCCCGGCCTCGCGCGCCGTCACGGCCCCGCGCTCACTGTTGGCGATGATCCACGCATCGAGCGCGGCAATTTCAGCCGCCGACATTCGCAATCCCAGCTTCGATCGCCGCCACACGATGTCCTCGGCCGTCAACGCCCACTCATGCGTCATCAGGTACCTGACTTCGCGCTCCGTCAAGGTGCCACCAAAATCCTGACCGAGATCGGCCGAAGATGTCGCACCGGCGAGCATGGTCTTGGCCCGTGTTCCGTAGGCGTGCGCGATCCGCTTCGCATGTGCATCTGACAGGAACGGATAGCTCTTCGTGAGATCGGCGATCAGCGGCGCCACGGCCGAGACCTTCATGTCACCGCCGGGCAGCTGCGCCTTGCCGGTCCAGCCCTCCTCCGCCTTGGCGCCCTTCAGATAGGGCGCCAGACGCTGCAGCGCCTCTTCCGACAGCCGCCGGTAGGTCGTGATCTTGCCGCCGTAGATCGACAGCAGCGGCAGGCCACCGGGCGTGTCGAGCTCGAACACGTAGTCGCGCGTTGCCGCCTTGGCTTCGCTGGCGCCGTCGTCATACAGCGGACGCACGCCGGAATAGCTCCACACCACGTCGCTCGGCTGGACCGGCTTGGCGAGGTACTCGCCGAGCGCGGCGCAGAGATAGGCGATCTCCTCGTCGGTCGCCTTCACCTTGGCCGGGTCGCCCTGATAGTCGCGATCGGTGGTGCCGATCAGCGTGAAGTCCTGCTGATAGGGGATCGCGAAGATGATGCGGCCGTCGGCATTCTGGAAGATGTAGGCGCGGTCGTGATCGTAGAGCTTGCGGACGACGATATGCGAGCCCTGCACCAGCCGCACCTTGGCCTTGGCATTGACGCCGGCGCCGGTCGCCAGCACCTGCTCGACCCAGGGCCCTGCGGCATTGACCAGCGCGCGCGCCCTGATGGTCTGGCGCTCGCCGGTCTCCGTGTTCTCGGTGGTGAGCAGCCAGACGCCGCCGTCCTGCCGGATCTCGGTCGCGCGTGTGCGGGTCCGGATCTCAGCGCCCCGGTCGGCCGCATCGCGCGCGGTCAGCACGACCAGGCGGGCGTCGTCGACGAAGCAGTCGGAATATTCGAAGCCGCGGTCGTAGCGCCCGGCGATCAGCGGACGGCCGACCTCGTCGCTGCGCAGATTGACCGAGCGGGTCGGCGGCAGCAGCTTGCGGCCGCCGAGATGGTCATAGAGGAACAGGCCGAGACGCAGCAGCCAGGCCGGGCGCAGGCCCGCATGATGCGGCAGCACGAAGCGCAGCGGGCGAATGATGTGAGGCGCGATCTGCCACAGGATCTCGCGCTCGATCAGCGCCTCGCGAACCAGCCGAAACTCGTAATATTCGAGATAGCGCAGCCCGCCATGCACGAGCTTGGTCGACCAGGACGAGGTTCCGCTCGCCAGATCATTCATTTCACAAAGGAAAACGGAGTTTCCGCGTCCGGCCGCATCGCGCGCGATGCCACAGCCATTCACGCCGCCTCCAATGATGGCGAGGTCGTAGATCCGCTCCAACAGACGCATCCCCCGGCAATCGCCTTCAGTCTGGCGATTTCACTTTCGCTTTCGAGTTAAACACAAACGAAAGTGAAAGCAAATCGAAATTCGCAAGTTGGCCCGAGATTGGGCAAAACCTGCCCAATCGGGGGTCAACCGGCCTTTGTTGAGAGCGGAATGTCAGGCGCGCCGGAGCACGGAGGGCGAGGCGGTTTCGCTTGCCTCTGCGGCATCCTCCGACTCATCGGCGGGCATCGCCGAGATCACCTCGATGCCGCGGCTGTGGCACAGGCTGGCGAGCCCGTCCGGCAACGGACGGTCGGTGACGAAGGTCTGGATCTGGCTGAGATGGGCGATGCGCACCGGCGCGCTGCGGTGGAGCTTGGTGGAATCGGCCACCAGCATCACGCTGCGTGCATTGGCGATGATCGCCTGCGCCACCTGCACCTCGCGATAGTCGAAGTCGAGCAGTGCGCCCTCTTCGTCGATCGCCGAGGCGCCGATGATCGCGTAGTCGACCTTGAACTGGCCGATCAGCTGCGTGGCGGTCGAGCCGACCACGCCGCCATCCGAGCGCCGCACGCTGCCGCCGGCCACGATCACCTCGATGCGCGGATGCGGATAGAGCAGCATCGCGACGTTGAGATTGTTGGTGATCACCAGCAGGTCCTGGTGGGTGGACAGCGCGCTCGCCACCTCTTCGGTCGTGGTGCCGATGTTGATGAAAAGCGACGACCCGTTCGGGATGCGGGCCGCCGCGATCGCGCCGATCGCCTTCTTCTCGTCGGCCGCGACGAAGCGCCGCGCCTCATAGGCAAGGTTCTCGACGCCCGAGGCGATGATGGCGCCGCCATGGATCCGGGTCAGCGCACGCTGCTCGCAGAGATCGTTGAGATCCTTGCGGATCGTCTGCGCCGACACTTCGAACCGGCGCGACAGATCCTCCACCATGACGCGGCCGGAGGCGCGGGCGATGTTGAGGATGTCGGTCTGACGTTGGGAGAAGACGGCCATGGCAAGCTTTCGAAACAGCTGCACCATGGTGATGCTGATCGAGTCAAGCGTCAATCAGCGAACGTTCCGAGCGCACCGCAACATTCGCTGGTCCGGGAGCAGATGTGCCGAGCCGCCGCTGCGGCTGCCCGCAGGGCCAGCACCGTTGCAACGGTTCAGGCGGCCGCGCTGAATTCTCCGGTGACGATGCGGAGCGCCGCGCGCTCGGCCTCCCGCGGGTTGCGAAACACCTGGCCCTCGAGCGCATTGAAGCGATGCGACGCCGCGAAGAAGCGGAAGCCGCCGCGGTCGCGGACGACGATCCCCGCCGCCTGAGAGCTGACCTCGATGATGTAGGTGTCGGACATTGCGAAATCCCGTCGTTCATTCCGGGGCTTTTAACGGGGCGCTGAGGGGAATGTTCCCTGCAACGCCCGTAGCGTCGGTCCATGCGGAATGTCAGCAGTGGATTCTGTCCGAGATATGTTTGATCGATGCCCGGCTGATGATGAGGTGGTGCCGTTTACGTAGTCCCGCAGCGCAACCGCGAGCGCTTTGCCAGCGCTGACGCTATTCATTCGCCGGCGAGGAACGCCGGACGGTGATCACCAAGCCCGAAAACACCGGAGACGATCGAGAGCAGCAGCGCGCGATCAGGTCGCGATCACACCGTCGCGCCTGATCGGCTGCGGCCGGCCGTTGTCGTCGATCGAGACGTAGGTGAAGTTGCCGTCGGTGACCAGAATCGGCTGCTCTTCCCGCCGGCGCAGCACCCAGGCTTCCAGACGCACCGTCATCGATGTCCGGCCGACGCGCACGAGATGCGCGTAGACGGAGACGAGGTCGCCGACATACACCGCCTTGCGGAAGTTCATCGCCTCGATCGCGACGGTCACCGTGCGCGACTTCGCGACCTTGGCTGCGAACACGCCGCCGCCGACGTCCATCTGGCTCAGCAGCCAGCCGCCGAAGATGTCGCCATTGGCATTGGTGTCGGCCGGCATCGCCAGGGTGCGGATGCAGAGATCGCCGCGCGGCACGGACGGCGCGGCAGGAACAGTGGCTTCGGTCACGGCAGGTCGCCTCCAAGAGCAGTTCGAAGTGCGGCTGGAAGTGCAGCTGGCATCGCGCGCGTCATCGATCGCGCGGTCAGTCCGGCCTGATCATCTCGAACATGTCTTCCGCCTTGATCTCGAAATAGTCGCCGCGCCGGCCGGCGCGGACGATCGGATGCGCCGCTGCGGTCTGGTAGACGCCGTCCTTGATCAGCGCCTTGTCGATGTGCACGCCGACGACCTCGCCGAGCGTCAGCCAGGCGTTCGCCTTCTTGCCGTCGGCGCCCTGCAGCGGGATAATCTGCGTCACCTTGCACTCGAACGCGACCGGGCTCTCGGCCACGCGCGGCACGTTGACGAACTTGCACGGCAACGGCGTGAGGCCGGCGAGCTCGAACTCGTCGACGTCGCGGGCGACATGCGCGGCGGTCGCATTCATCTGGGTCGCGAGATCGCGCGTCACCAGATTCCAGACGAACTCGCCGGTGTCCTGGATGTTGGCGGCAGAGTCCTTCCACTGCGTCGAGGAGAAGCCGATGATCGGCGGCGTGTAGTTGAAGGCGTTGAAGAAGCTGTAAGGCGCAAGGTTGACGTGGCCATCCGGATCGCGCGACGAGATCCAGCCGATCGGACGCGGAGCGATGATGGCGTTGAAGGGATCGTGGCGGAGGCCGTGGCCGTTCTTCGGTTCGTAGAAATGCAGGTCCCGTTCAGTCACGCCGTCGTCTCCCCAGGGTGCGGTCATTCCGGAGCGACTCGCGCGACAAAATGGCGAAGCCATTTTGATCGGGAGAGGCGAACCCGGAATCTCGAGCTTCCGGGTTCGATGCTTCGCATCGCCCCGGAATGACGGCAACCTAGACCGCAGCGCCCCTCGAACCAAGCCCTGCCAGCACGAAATCGATCATCTCGTCGATGGTCGGGCCGGGCTTGGTCGCGCATTGCGCGATCATCTGCGGATGGAAGAAGCGCATCATCGCGGTCGTTGCACACTTCGTGGTCAGCGGCACGTCCGTGACCGTGAACTCGCCGGACGCCGCGCCCTGCCCGATCACCCGGCCGATGGTCTCGGTGATCAGCAGCATGTGCGCCTCGCAGACGTCCCAGCTCTCCTCCATGGCCACCGCGACCATCTCGTGCAGCTTGTTGTCGCCGACATAGCGTTCGGTGTTCATCCGATGGATGGTGCCGAGCAGCTCGCGCAGCCGCGGCGCCGCCGGTCCGGCGCGCTCCGCGATCGCGATCGCCGCCGCCTCGACCTGGGCCATCAACGTCCGGGCGACACCGCGATGGATGGCCTTCTTGGAGTCGAAGAACCGGTAGACGTTCGCCGGGCTCATGCGGAGCTCCTTGGCGATGTCGGCGACGGTCGTCTTCTGGTAGCCGATCTGTCGAAACAAGCGTTCAGCAACGACGAGGATGCGTTCGCTCGTGTCAGGTTCGATATGTTCGGAAACCAGCGTCATCATGCCTGCGATCTTGTCCGTCCTTCATTCCGCGGCCTCCGCGAGCGGGATCGCGGGCCTCGGCACGTCAACGTGTTGCGCTGCAGAATGATCCTGCGCAGCTGCCCCGCGCTCATCCAGGCTCTTGCGGAACCATAGGGCATACAGACCCGGCAAGTACAGCAGCGTCAGGAAGGTTGCAACGAACAAACCGCCCATGATGGTGATCGCCATCGGTCCCCAGAACGCGGAGCGCGACAGCGGGATCATGGCCAGAATCGCCGCCAGCGCCGTCAGCACCACGGGGCGGGCGCGACGGACCGTCGCCTCGATGATGGCTTCCTTGCGGGTCAGTCCATGGCCGACGTCGGTCTCGATCTGATCGACCAGGATCACCGCATTGCGCATGATCATGCCGGCGAGCGCGATCAGGCCGAGCAGCGCCACGAAGCCGAACGGCGCGTTGGCGACATTGAGCCCGAGCGAGGCACCGATGATGCCGAGTGGCGCGGTCAGGAACACCAGGATCAGCCGCGAGAAGCTCTGCAGCTGGATCATCAGCAGCGTCAGCATCACGATGACCATCAGCGGAAACAGCACGAAGATCGAGGCATTGCCCTTGGCGGATTCCTCGAAGGCGCCACCGGCCTCGATCCGGTAGGCCGGCTCGAGGTGGTTGCGGATGTCCTGCAGCTTCGGCGAGATCTGGTTGGTGACATCGGGCGCCTGGACGCCATCCACCACGTCGGCGCGCACCGTGATTGCCATGTCGCGGTTGCGGCGCCACAGGATCGGCTCCTCGTGCGAATATTCGATCTTGGCGATCTGCTGCAGCGGCACCGCGACGCCGTTCCGCGAGGTCACGGTGAGGTCGCCGACACCGGCGAGATCCAGCCGCTCGGACGGCGCCGCACGGGCGACGACGCCGACCTTCTCGATGCCGTCACGAATGGTCGTGACCTGCACGCCTGAGATCAGCATCGCCAGCGACTGCGAGACGTCCTGCGGGGTCAGGCCGAGCGCGCGGGCACGATCCTGGTCGACGACGAGCTTGAGATAGGGCGACTGCTCGTTCCAGTCGAGCTGCGGGTCCCTGACGTTCGGGTTCTGGCGCATGACCTCGCGCACCTGGTAGGCGATGTCGCGCACCTTGGCGGCATCGGGGCCGACGACCCGAAACTGGACGGGGAAGCCGACCGGCGGACCGAAGTTGAAGCGGTCGACGCGGACACGCGCCTCGTTCAGCTCGCCATTCGTGACCGCGGTCTCGATCTTGGCCTTGATGCGCTCGCGCGCGGCGACGTCCTTGGCGACGATCACGATCTCGGCGAAGGCCTCGTTCGGCAGCTGCGGGTTGAGGCCAAGCCAGAAGCGCGGCGAGCCCTGCCCGACATAGGCGGTGTAGGTCTCGATGTCCTTGTCGTCCTTGAGCAGCCGTTCTGCTGATGTCGCGGCCTTTTCAGTGACGGCGAAAGCGGTGCCTTCCGGCAGGCGCAGTTGCAGGAACAGTTCGGGGCGCTCGGACAGCGGGAAGAACTGCTGCTGGACATGACCGAAGGCCGCGATCGAGGCGAAGAAGATGCCCACGGTGGCAGCGACCGTCGTGATGCGGTGATCGACGCACCAGCTGATGACGCGGCGCAGGCCCCGATACATGCGGGTCTCGTAGATCGCATGCTCATCATGGCCGTGATGCAGCTTCATGTCGGGCAGCAGCTTGACGCCGATATAGGGCGTGAAGATCACCGCGACGAACCAGGACGCGACCAGCGCGATGGCGACGATCCAGAAGATGCTGCCGGCATATTCACCGACCGCGGAGTTGGCGAAGCCGATTGGCAGGAAGCCGGCAGCCGTG
Organism: Bradyrhizobium sp. HKCCYLS2038; assembly: GCF_051167655.1. Taxonomy (NCBI): domain Bacteria; kingdom Pseudomonadati; phylum Pseudomonadota; class Alphaproteobacteria; order Hyphomicrobiales; family Nitrobacteraceae; genus Bradyrhizobium; species Bradyrhizobium sp. HKCCYLS2038. The sequence continues at coordinate 189,226 of NZ_JBNPTM010000007.1, forward strand.
ACCAGGGTTCCGGTAAGCATCGGGAACGCCGTGGACTCCCAGGCAAAGGACGCCGCGCGCATCCGGTCCCAGCCCTGCTCCATCTTCACGACCATCATCTCGACCGCGATGATGGCGTCGTCGACCAGCAGGCCGAGCGCGATGATGAGCGCTCCCAGCGAGATACGATGCAGGTTGAGCCCCATGATCTCCATGACGATGAAGACGAGCCCGAGCACCAGCGGCACCGACAGCGCCACCACGATGCCGGTGCGCCATCCCAGCGCCAGGAACGACACGAACAGCACGATCACCAGCGCCTCGACGAACGAGTGCACGAATTCGCTGACGGCGTGCTCGACCACCTTGGGCTGATCGGCAATCTGCTCGATCTCGATGCCCTGCGGCACGGCCTTCATGAAATCGTCGGCGGCGGCGTGCACCTCCTTGCCGAGCTCCAGGATATTGGCCTCCTTGGCGGTGACGACGCCGACGCCGAGCGCGGGCCTGCCCTCCTGCCGCACCTTGAAGGTCGGCGGATCGACGAAGCCGTGGGTGACGGTGGCGATGTCGCCGAGCCGGAACACGCGTCCGTTGCTTTCAACCGGCGTCTCCGCAACCGCCTTGGCGCCGTCGAGCGCACCGGTGACGCGCAGCGGCACACGCTGCGAGGAGGTCTCGACCGTGCCGGCCGGGGTCACGTTGTTCTGCTTGGCGAGCGAATCGAACAGCGCCTGCGGCGTGATCCCAAGCGTGGCGAGCTTGGCATGGCTGAACTCGACGTAGATGCGCTCGTCCTGGGTGCCGTAGAGATTGACCTTGGTGACACCGGCGACCTTCAGCAGGCGCTGGCGCAGGCCCTCGGCGGTCTTCTTCAGCTGCGCATAGTCGGCGCCATCGCCGGTCATCATGAACAGGATCGAGTCGACATCGGAGAACTCGTCGTTGACGAACGGACCGACGATGCCCGACGGCAGCGCGGGCGCCACATCGACGAGCTTCTTGCGCAGGAGGTAGAACAGGTAAGGCACCTCCTTCGGCGGCGTCGAATCGCGGAACGTGAGCTGCAGCGCGGTGAAGGCCGGCTTGGAATAGGTCTGCACCTTCTCAAAGTAGGGGAGCTCCTGCAGCTTCTTCTCGATCGGGTCGGCGACCTGGCTCTGCATCTCCGCAGCCGTGGCGCCCGGCCACATCACCGAGACGTTGACGACCTTGACGGTGAAGAACGGATCCTCGGCGCGGCCGAGCTTCTGATACGAGAAGAATCCGGCGACGCTGAGCGCGATGATCAGGAACAGCACCAGCGGCGGATGACTGACCGCCCAGGCCGACAGGTTGAACCGCTTCATGGGTGCTCTCCGACGAGGACCTAGTTGTTTCGCGCTTCAGTGGCCTCATCCTTCGAGACGGCGCTTCGCGCCTCCTCAGGATGAGGGTTTAGCTCCTCATGGTGAGGAGCGCGGCGACGCCGCGCGTCTCGAACCAAGAGGCCATCAGAACGTCAGTGCCGAGACCACGCGCACCTTCTGCGCGGGGTCGATCTTCTGCACGCCGAGCGCGACGACCTTCTCGCCCTCGTCGACGCCTGACGTGACCAGCACGTCCTTGCTGTCATAGGCCTTCACCTTGACCGGCTTCAGCGTCACCTCGCCCTTGTCGTTGACGACGTAGAGCGACGGATCACGGCCGTCGCTGAACAGCGCCGACAGCGGCAGCCGCGCGACGCGCGTGGTGGCGGGATCGGCGAGCGTCAGGGTCGCGGTCATGCCGAGCGAGACGGCGTCGCCGGCGTCCGGCAGCGAGAACTTGGCGAGATAGGTGCGCGTCGCCGGATCGGCGGCCGGCGCGATCTCGCGCAGCTTCGCCGCATATTTCCTATCGGCGTCCGACCACAGCGTGACATAGGCGCTGCCGGTCTTGGCGCGCTCGAGCAGTGTCTCGGGGATCGCGACGACAGCCTCCTTCTCCGCGAAGCGCGCGACGCGGACCGCGGCCTGGCCGGCGGCGACCACAACGCCCGGCTCGATCATGCTGGCGGTGACGACACCGCGCGCATCCGCCGCCAAGGTTGCATAGGACAGCGAATTGCGGGTCAGCTCGACCGAACGCTCGGCGCGATTCAGCCGCGCGCGCGCTTCATCGGCCGAAGCCTTGGCCTGGTCCATCTGCGCATCCGTGGTCCAGCCTTTGGCCCGCAGCTCCTTGGCGCGGGTCTCGGCAGCCGAGGCCTGCGCCAGCACGCCGGTGGCGGCGCGGAATTCGGCCTCGGCCTGCTCGGCCTGCAGCTTCAGATCGACCTCGTCGAGCGTGGCCAGCGGCTGGCCGACCTCCACGGTCTGGCCGACCTCGACCAAGCGCTTGGCCACCTTGCCGGCGACCCGGAAGCCGATGTCGGCCTCGATCCGCGGCCGGACCGTGCCGACGAAGCTGCGCTCCGGCGTCTCGGCCTCGTAATGGACCGGGGCGACCAGAACCGGCCTGACCGGCTCAGCCTTCTGGGCGACGGTTTCATTGCAGCCGGCGAGCGAGATCGCCAAGGCGGCCAGGGCTGCGCCGCTCAACAGCCTGGAAAAGCTGGAAAAAACCTGGACGAGCATCGGATACCCCTTCGCTGCTGTTGCGAAGGAATGTCGATTGTTGATTGACGAATGTCAATAATCGTCAGTGATCAGGACTTCGTGAACATCTGGACATGTTGCCGCAGGTGCTCACGCGCTGGGCAGGCTCCGAACGGCCAACAGGACCGCCAACCTCTGGCAGGACGCGCGGCGAGCAGTAAGCTCCATCCAGACGACGACCGCGATCAGCGCGGTTGAGGCGAGCACCGGCAGCGAGAACTGAGTGGTGGCGAGGCAATCGGAAGCAGGCTGTCGGACAGCGACACATCGCGGGTGCGCGGGAACTGCATCGCCAGCACGTCATCGCACATGCTGAGCTCAGCTGACGCACGCCGACGCGCCGGCCTCGCAGTCGTGACGGCGCTGGTCGTGATCGCGCTCGGGCTCGGCTTGAGGGTCTACGGTCGCGGCCTCGGCCTTCCTGTCTTCGTGGTCAAATATGGCGGCTCCGTCCTGTGGGCGACGATGGTCTATGTGCTGCTCGTCGCGCTGCTGCCGCTGATGTCATGGCGGCAGACTGGCCTGCTTGCACTGGCCGTGGCCGTCATCGTCGAGGCAAGCCGGCTGGTTCACACGCCGTGGCTCGACAGCTTCCGCCTGACGCTCGCCGGCGCCCTGCTGCTCGGACGGATCTTCTCGCTGTGGAATATCGCAGCTTATGTCGCCGGCATCCTCATCGGCATCGGGATCGATCGCACGCTGCTCGCGGTCGCCGCGGCGCGCGCCGAGCCCGATCAGTCGCCGAGCTGAAAGCGCTGAAACCGGTGCAGCTCCTCCTCGATGCGCCGCTTCAGATCCGTCCGGGCGTCGCCGCGCGCCGCCTTGCCCGGACCGACCCAGCTCCATTTCTGCATCAGCAGCTTGCCGTTCTGGCGGTCGGTCTTGAGGTCCAGCGCCGCCACGATGTCCTCGCCGGCCAGGACGGGCAGCGCGAAATAGCCGAGCTTGCGCTTTTCCTTCGGCACGTAGGCTTCGAACAGATGCGTGTAGTCGAAGATCAGCTGCGTCCGCTTGCGTTGGATAATCAGCGGATCGAACGGCGACAGGATGTGAACCCGCTCGGGACTGATCTCGATCGGTTCCTCGAGCGCGGCCGGCGCGGCCCAGTGCTCCTGCCGTCCGGCGCCTTCCAGTGCCACCGGCACCAGCTCGCGGCGCCGCACCCGGGCCTCGATGACGCGGCGCACGTCCGCCTTGCGCGAAGCGTTGAGATGGCACAGCGAGTCGAGGCTGACGATGCCCTGGGCGCGCAGCCCGCGGTCGAGCAGATAGGCCGTGATCTCGCGCTCTGTGACGCCCTTCGGCAGCCGCTCCCAGCCGAAATGCCGGGTGGTGAGATCATAGGTCTTGAGCATACCGTCGCGGCCCGCGACCGTCAGCACGCCCTCGTAGAAGCCGAGCTGCAGCGCGCGCTTCGACGGCTTGCGGCTGGCCCAGGCGTGATCCTTCTCACGCAACTCGTCGTCGTCGATGTCGCGAATGGTCAGCGCACCGCCCTGGCGGATCAGCCGCATCACCTTGCGGCTGTCCTCGGGCTTCACCGTCGTGAGCCAGCGATGTCCTTCACGGCGATAGCGCCGCATCGCCGGGACGAAGTAGCGGAAATCCTGCGCCGGCACATAAGACAGCGCGTGGGTCCAATATTCGAAGACCGACCTGTCGACGCTCTGCGCCTGCCTGAGATCGGCGCGGCGATAGCTCGGAATGCGGCTGAACAGGATGTGGTGGTGACAGCGTTCGACGACATTGATGGTGTCGATCTGCACGTAACCGAGATGAGCGATGGCCGCAGCGACCGCGTCCGCGCCCGCGCCGAACGGCGCCTCGGCATCGAGGCGCTGGGCGCGCAGCCAGATCCGGCGCGCGGCCGTTTTCGAGAGCGCAACAGGCGTGGGAACGGAAGCCATGACGGAACAATGGTGCGAGATTCGGACCCACACCCGCAACGGCAATTACGCAGCAGATCCCGCCGCGGAACTTACTGCTTGGCCTTGTCCGGAATGCTGCCGGTCGCGATCTCGGTCCTGCAGCTGGCGCGGCCAGGATCGGGCGCGCGGCATTTGTAGATCCGCCCCGTCAGCCGATCGACCAGCCAGGCCGTGTCATCGGCAGGACTCTCCAAACCGACATAACGGTTGCCGACCGCGGTGATCAGCGTCGACAGCAGGATCGAGGCGGCGATGATGCCGGCGCCGATCAGCGTCGACATGGAACTCGAGGATCCCGCCTGGTCCTGGCTGCCGGCCCGATGAGACTGGTAGTCGCGCCTGGGTGATGAGTTGAACACGGCTATAGCTTTTCTGTTGGCGTTTCTTGACTCAATTCGCCGCTGGCCTGCGTCGCACCCCCCGTTTGCGATTTTTTTCCGGCGATGGATATCCGGTAGAACCGCATCTTGCCGATTTGTTGTTGGCAGGCCGGCCGAGGCCCGATGGCTTTGCGACAACCTCGCAGCACCCGCCGTGCCGGCGCGCGAACAGACCAGCCGGCGGCGCTGAGTGACATCAATCACATTCGAACGCTTTGAACCGGTTGTAGTCTCGGCACATCCAATGGCCATAGGTCATGACGACCCGAGGATGACGACGATGACCCGATATTTTGGACGTTTTGCAATTCAAGCCGCCACGCTGTCCGCCCTGGTGACGATGAGCGCAGGTGTGGCTCTTGCCGGCGAAGCCGTGTCGGCCGACCAGATCCTGAATGCGCTGAAGCCGAAATCCGCCACGCGCGGCCTGACGGTTGGGCCGCAGGCGGCCCAGCCGGTCGACACCGCGGCGCAGGCGAAGCAGGCCGCGTTCCTCGACAGCATGCGCAACCGCAAGACACGCTCGCTGTCGCTCGGCGAGCGCGAGCAGATCGCCGAACTCGCCGCCACCAAGCCGAAGATCGATCTCGAGATCCAGTTCGACTACAACTCGGCCGATATCAGCAAGGCGTCGATGCCGGCGGTGCAGGAGCTCGGCAAGGCGCTGTCCGATCCGAACCTGAAGGGCTCGACCTTCGTGGTCGCCGGCCATACCGACGGCATCGGCGGCGAGAGCTTCAATCAGGGCCTGTCCGAGCGGCGCGCCGACACCATCAAGCGCTATCTGGTCGAGAAGTTCGGCCTGACCGGCCAGGACCTCGTCACCGTCGGCTATGGCAAGACCAAGCTGAAGGATGCGGCGAACCCGGCCGATCCGCTCAACCGTCGCGTCCAGGTCGTCAACATGGACACCAAGACCGCGGCGAAGTGAGCGCTCCGCCGCGCATCGCCCCGCCTGCTCGAGATCCCCTGGCAGGCGGGGCGTTTTTTTGAGCGTCGTCAGATCCAGCTCTGGAACAGCATCAGCCTTGTGAAGGTCTGCATCGTCGTGCCGAGGAAGGCGGCGCTGACCGGCAGCAGCGCGAGGAAGCCGGCGACGGCGACGGCGACATAGGCCCATGTCGCCCAGCGCGGCAGCCGTGTGAGGACGTGCACGAGCGCGAGGCTCGCCAGCGTCGCCGACGGCAGATAGTAGTACAGGAAGCTCAGCGCCCGCGGCAGCAGCGCCCAGGGCAGATAGCAGCCGAGATAGAACGCCAGGATCAGGAACGCGGCCGCGCTGCGCCGTGCAGCGAAGTCCCAGGCACAGGCGACGACCGCCAGCACTGCGGGCCACAGCACCAGCGGATTGCCGAGCAGCACCACCGCGGCGATGTCGTTGTCGCCTGCCTTGTCGAACAGGAACCAGACCGGGCGGACCAGGAACGGCCAGGTCGGCCACGCGCTCATATAGGTGTGGCCGGCGATCGCGGTCGTGACGCTGTCGGCAAAGATGCGCCGCTGCGCCTCGAAAATCGCGCCAATCGACAGCCCGTGCAGCGGAACGAAGGTCGCGAGATAGCACAGCGCCGGAAGCACGCCGAGGCACAGCGCGACGTGCCACCATCGCAGTTGCGGCCATTGCTCGGGCTGATACCAGTCGGTCGGCTCGGGATCGCCGAACGTCGTCTGCCAATGCTGCAGCAGCTTGATCACGCCGATGATCATGAGCGCCGTCAGCAGCGGAAACAGCCCGCTCCATTTGCAGGCGATGGCAAGCCCGAACATCGCGCCCGCCAAAGCAAACACGGCTTGTGGCCGCCTCAGCCGGAAGCTGAACAGGAAGGCGGCGATCGCGAGCAGGCTGAAGCCGAGCGCGCCGATGTCGAGCATCGCGGCGCGCGCCTGCACGAACAGCATCTGGTTGACGAAGGCGAGCAGCGCCGCCGTGAGCGCCGGTCCCTGCGCCGCGAACAGGGCCAGTCCACACAGATAGATCGCGGCGATGGCGAGCCCGCCGAGCACGGTACCGGGATAGCGCCACGCGAACGGATTGTCGCCGAACGTCCTGATCGACAGCGCAATGAGTTGCTTGGCAAGCGGCGGGTGCATCGGATTGAGCTGCGGGCTCACAGGCGAAACGCCGAGCATCTGCCGCGCGGCCGGCACATAGTGCACCTCGTCAAACATGAATTTCGGCGGCGAGGCGAGGCCGACCATCAGCAGCACATGCGCGATCGCGAAGATCAGCAATGTCGTCAGCACGGAGCGGCGCAGCGAATCCGCGCGCGCCGGCGCCGCGTCGTCGGTGTCGTCGTCAGCCGTGTGGCGAGAAGCGGATACCTTCGTGGGCATGCGATTGAACTGATCTCACCATGGGCGCAACTAACCAGCGTTGCGCATCACGACCGACTTGTGTCCATCTTACAACATTCCTGCGGCCCGTCTTGCGCTAGGATCGCGGGGAACCATCGTCGAGTCTGACATGAGCCTGCGTCGCCGTACAATCGTGGCCGCCGTCTCGACCGCCGCCCTGCTGGCCGCGGCGGGCCCGGTGCTGGCCGACAGCCGCATCGGCGAGGCGGTGCTGGTGCAGAAGGACGTCGCGCGCGTGGCCGGCGCCGCGAGCAGCCCGATCAGCGTCGGCGACGGCGTCGTGCGCAACGAGACCGTGCGCACCGGCAGCGACAGCGCCGCCCGGCTCGTGATGCTCGACAGCACCAACCTCTCGCTCGGCCCGAACGCGACCCTGACGCTCGACCGCACCGTCTTCAACGACGAGACCAGCTATCGCGACATCGCCATCCGGCTCGGCACTGGCGCGTTCCGCTTCGTCACCGGTCATTCCGAAAAGGCCGCCTACAAGATCAACACGCCGCTCGCGACCATCGGCGTGCGCGGCACCATCCTCGACATCAGGTCGCAGCGCGGCCAGACCATGGTCGTGCTGCAGGAGGGCGCATCGCGCGTCTGCACCCTCACCTTCCAGTGCATCGAGCTGACCCAGCCGGGCGACACCGCGATCATCACCGCGACCGGCCAGGGCCGCAGCACGATCACGAAGACCAACAATCCGTCCTGGAGCTTTGCGGCGACCTGCACCTCGACGACCGGATTGTGCACCGTCACCGATCTCGCCAGCAACGCGCCGCCGCAAGACTTCACCGGCATCCTGTGTGGGCGATGACGATGCGCGCCCGCCCGCTCCTCCTCATCATGGCCGTGGCCAGCTTCGCGCTCGCCTGGCAGGCCGTCCCGGCCGCGGCCCAGAGCGGCTGCAACGTCGAGACCATCAACGCGGTGCCTTGCCCGACGCCGACGCCGACGCCGTCGCCTGCCGCCTCGCCGACGCCCAACGGCGCCGATTCCAGCCGCGGCGCGGTCAACAGGCTCGCCGACCAGCGCTTCAACCAGATGATCACCAACCGGGTGCTCGGCCTGGTGCTGCTCGGCGTCAACGAGCAGGTCAATTGCAACGACTGCATCAGCGCGTTCGGCTCGGCCGGCTCGTTCTCAGCCGGTATCCATGGCCGCAAGCAGCTCACCGGCAATCTCGCTTTGCTCGCCGGCCTCGCCTACACCCAGTACAACGAGAACGGCTATCACGTGACGTCGGCGCCGATCGGCGCCTTCGCCTTGCGCTACGACGCCACCGACTGGGGATCGTCGCGGCCGTTCTTCGACGTCGGCACCATCCTGACGCCGCATGAGCGCGTGCGCTACGGCCGCAGCTACAACACGAGCCTCGGCACGGTGACGGTCGACGGCACGACGACGGCGTCGAACTACGCGGTCTATGGCCGCGCCGGCTGGATCAGCCGGATGTCGCCGCGCGACGAGCTCGCCGCCTCGGTCGAGCTGTGGCAGCTGTGGCAGAACGTCGCCGCCTATCGCGATCCCACCGTGACGTTCAACCCCTCCGACGCCGCGATCGCCGGCGGCACCGACCGCACCAGCCTGGTCAAGGTCGGCGGCCAGTGGACGCATCTGTTCGGCTCGACCATCGAGGCCAACATCAATGGCGGCTACGTGCAGTCGTTCGGCACCCGGTCCGGCATCGTCGCCACCGTTACCGGCAACGGCACGGTGACGCCGACCATGGGCAACCAGGGTTGGTTCGAATATGGCGGCCGGCTCGGCTTCCGGCTTTCCCAGGGCTGGATCGCCGACCTGTTCGTCAACGGCACGCTCGGCCCGCAGCCGGTCGGCAACACCATTCACGGCGGCATCGGCCTGCGCGTCCATTACTAGCCACACCCCGCCGTCCTGCGCGCGGCGAACCTGCAGCCGTTACTTCAAGAATTCATGATCGGTCTGCGCCGCGCTTCCCTTGCCCCTGCGCGGCTGCGGCCCTATTGAATGACGATCGTCATTCAAACGCCTCGGGCTTGCCGGGCGTGCGGGAGGCAGGATGGACGTTTCGACCCAGGCCCGCGAGGCGCCGCAGACCGGCGTCCCGGACAAGCTGCCCTCTCCCGGCGTCGCCGATCCGTCGCGCAGCAAGGCCGCGGCGACGCGTGCGGCGCTGTTGAGCGGTCCGGTGCTGCCGACCCTGGTCCGCCTGGCGCTGCCGACGATGTCGGTGCTGGTGGCGCAGACCGCGGTGAACGTCGCCGAGGCCTATTATGTCGGCTTCCTCGGCACCGATGCGCTGGCGGGCGCCGCGCTGGTGTTCCCGCTGTTCATGCTGATGACGATGATGTCCAATGGCGGCATCGGCAGCGGCGTCTCCTCTGCGGTCGCGCGCGCTGTGGGCGCGGGGCGCCAGGCCGATGCCGACGCCATCGCCTTTCATGCCATCGTGCTCGCGGTGATCGCCGGCGGCCTGTTCACGCTCGCCATCACGCTGTCAGGTCCGGCACTGTATCACGCGCTCGGCGGCCGCGCCGGCGCGCTCGAGGCGGGCTTACGCTATTCCAACTACCTGTTCGCCGGCGCGATTCCGGTGTGGATCGTCAACCTGCAGGCCGCCGCGCTGCGCGGCGTCGGCAATGTCCGCGTGCCGGCGCTGGTCACGCTGGTCGGCGCGCTGGTCATGATCCCCGCGTCTCCGATGCTGATCTTCGGCCTCGGCCCGCTGCCGGCACTCGGCATCGCCGGCGCGGGCATCGCCTTCGGACTGTACTACTGCGGCGCGATGCTCGTGCTGCTGCGCTACATGGCCTCGGGCCGCTCCAGCCTGCATGTGCGCGTCGCGCCGCTGCAGCGCCGGCTGTTCGCCGACATTCTCAGGGTCGGCCTGCCGACGGCGCTGAATGCCGTCATGGTCAACCTCACCGTCATCCTGGTAACCGCGCTCGCCGGCCGGTTCGGCACCTCGGAGCTCGCCGCCTACGGCATCGCCTCGCGGCTGGACTATATCATGATACCAATCCTGTTCGGCCTGTGCACCGCCACCCTCACCATGGTCGGCATCAATGTCGGTGCCGGCCAGGGCACGCGCGCACGCCGCATCGCCTGGATCAGCGCGTTGAGCGGTGCGGCCCTGGTCGGCGCGATCGGGCTGATCGTGGCGCTGCATCCGCCGCTCTGGCTCACGTTGTTCAGTCATGATGCCGACGTGCTGCACGAAGGCGCCACCTACCTGCGCACCGTCGCCCCCGCCTATGCCGCGCTCGGTTTCGGCTTCGTGCTGTCGTTTGCCGGCCAGGGCGCTGGCCATGTGCTGTGGCCCTTTGTGGGCTCCGCGCTGCGCATCCTGATCGCAGCCGGCGGCGGTTTCGTCGCCATCGTCCTGCTCGGCGGCGGCATGGCCTCGCTGGCGGCCATGGTCACCCTATCGCTCGTGGCCTACGCCCTGGTCTGCAGCCTCGTGCTCGCATCACGTGGAATCTGGCACGCACACTCGCATTAGTCGCGCATCGACGATGAGGAGAACTCCTCCTCCGGCCCACAACTGACAGCAAGCTGATGTACCGCCGTTAGAAGGTATCTGATGGCTTCACCACCGGTGAATGGTACCAGGGGCCATTTCTCCACAATTAGTAAAACACAATGATAACCTTCCGTTCCCGTCCGCGCTCCCAAAGGTTTCTTTATGGAACCGGATTCAGTCGGCGGTAACGTCTGGCGGTCCACTCCTGCAGCACGGGCTCGCTTCGCCAGCGCCGAGCCTCGGACAGCAACCCAGCAGGAAGCGTCGCACCTATGTCCGCATCGATCTCACTCGACTCCCTTCGCCGTCTGTCGCGCAGGTTTTGCCGTGCCGAGAACGGCAACATCAGCATGATCTTCGCGATCGCCAGCATCCCGATCCTGATCTCGGTGGGTGCGGCCGTGGATCTCGCCAAGACCGGCGACGTCAAGGCAAAGTTGCAGAAGTCGGTCGACGCCGCGGTCCTGGCCGCAGTGATCCAGCCCAGCGGACAGCAGATCTCGACGGCAGACGCCGTGTTCAAGAGCGATTTCGCCAGCCGCTTCGGCACGGCGAAGTCCGCCACCTTCGTCGCGAACACTGATGGTTCGGTGTCGGGCACCGCCAATGCGACGGTCCCGACTTCGTTCCTGAACGTCATGGGCGCCACGTCGCTCGACGTCACGGCCACGGCCACCGCCAAGGGCGGCGCCCAGACCAGGACGCCGGTGTGCATCCTGCTCGTCAGCACGCTCAACTCGCAATCGCTGCTGGTCAATTCCGGCGCCCAGCTCAATGCACCGACCTGCGAGGTGCATGTGCTGTCGACGCAGAGCCCCGCGGCGATCTTCAACGCCACGCTGAACGCCAAGCGCATCTGCATCAAGGGCTCGACCATCATCAAGAACGGCGGCGTCAACCCGCCGGCCGAGACCAGCTGCGCGGCGATCTCGGATCCGTTCGCGGGCACGCTGCCGGTGCCGACCGTGGGGACCTGCACCTTCAACAACAAGACCTACGATTCCGGCACCGTGACCCTCGATCCGGGCGTCTACTGCGGATGGACCAATTTCAACGGCTCCGGCACGCTGAAGCTCAATCCCGGACTCTACGTCATCAAGAACGGCGGCATGACCTTCAACTCCAGTTGGACAGTCACCGGCACCGGCGTCACCTTCTACCTGGTCGATCAGAACGCGACCCTCACCTTCAACGGCAACGTCAACGCCACGCTGTCGGCGCCGACCACGGGCACCTATGCCAACATCCTGATGTACGAGCCGACCGGCCTGTCGACGAGCAACCTGCCGATCAACGGCACCAGCGGTTCGTCCTTCACCGGCCTGATGTATCTCCCCAGCCGCAACGTCACCATCAACTCGGTGTCCAACGTCTCGAGCAACAGCGTGACCATGGTGTTCAACACCCTGATCCTGAACGCCACCAACTGGAACATCGCCCCCGGCGCCCTGTCGATGTCCGTCGCCAACGGCCCGGCCGGCACGGCATTTCTGGCGAAGTAGCGGGTTTTGGACTGGCTTTCGATGAAGGCCTCCGAAGCTAACAAGTAGCACTTCCCGCGGGGCTGCCCCTCACCCCGCCCCTCTCAGCGCGAACGAAGCTCGTCGCGCCCCCGTAAGAACGGGGAGAGGGAGTTGCAGCGGCGCTCGCGGCGAGCGGCGTCACTCTGCACAAATAAGTTCTTGCACACGCGAATATCCGCTCGCATTCCTCATTGAGCCCGACCTGCCATCCCCAAGCGACGCCGCGCTCCCTCTCCCCGTTCTTCACGGGGAGAGGGAGGGCGGCATCCCCGTGGTCGGCCGGTCAATCCTATCTCGCGCGGCGCCTCACGACTTCGTCTCGGCCGGATCGCGATGCACCGGGTCGACCCAGAGCACCGTCTCGGGCTTCTCGACCGGCTCGATGTCGATGTTGATGGCCACGGCCTCGCCGTCGCTGCGCACCAGCACGCATTCCAGCACCTCGTCGCGGCTGGCGTTGATCTCCTGGTGCGGCACGTAGGGCGGCACGAAGATGAAGTCGCCGGGACCGGCTTCCGCGGTGAACTGCAGCTGCTCGCCCCAGCGCATCCGCGCCTTGCCCTTCACCACGTAGATCACGCTTTCGAGATGGCCGTGATGGTGCGCGCCGGTCTTGGCGTCAGGCTTGATCGTGACGGTACCGGCCCAGAGCTTCTGCGCGCCGACGCGCGCGAAATTGATCGCTGCCTTGCGGTCCATGCCCGGTGTCGAAGGGACATTGGAATCGAGCTGATTGCCGGGAATGACGCGCACGCCATCGTGCTTCCAGCGCTCGTCGGCGTGATCGTGGGAGTGGCCGTGCGCGTGATCGTGAGGACCTGACATGATTTCTTCTTCTCGACGTTCTCTGAGGGAACCCAGCTGATTCTAGTCGAAATGCCGCATCGGCGCCATTCGGGTTCCCCGCGAACCATTTCGCCAGACCCGCGTTGACCCCGCGCAGTCTACACACACAATGGAGACACACCATGGGCTCGACCACGGACAAGATCAAAGGCGCGACCAACGAGGCGATCGGCAAGGCCAAGCAGGGCATCGGTGAAGCCACTGGCTCCGAGCGCCTGCAGGGCGAAGGCGCCGTCCAGGAAGTGAAGGGCAAGGGCCAGAAGGCGATGGGCGACGCCAAGGAGGCGACCAAGGACGCCGTGAACAGCGCCGCCGGCGCGGCGAACAAGAACCTTTGAGCAGGGTCGGCGCGACCGCTGATGTCGCGTGATGATGCTTGAGAGACTAACAAGACCGGCCCTTCGCGGGCCGGTCTTTTCGTTGTTAGTCGATGATGGATGGCCACGACCAACCAGATCGCTGCAGGATCCTCGCCGGCGCTCGTGAATGCGCCCTCTCCCCCAAGCGAAGCAAAGCTTCGCCAGGGCGGGAGAGGGCGCTGTATCGGGCATCACGCTTTGTTGCCACCCGGGACCATTTGCGACTTATTTCACGCCCAGCAGTTCGACGTCGAACAACAGCGTCGCATTCGGCGGGATCACGCCGCCGGCGCCGCGAGCGCCGTAGCCGAGCTCCGGTGGGATGATCAGCGTGCGCTTGCCGCCGACCTTCATCGTCGCCACGCCCTCGTCCCAGCCGGCGATCACGCGCTTCATGCCGATCGGGAATTCGAACGGCTCGTTGCGATCCACCGACGAGTCGAATTTCTTGCCCTTCTGGCCGTTCTCGTAGAGCCAGCCCGTGTAGTGCATCACGCAGGTCTGGCCACGCGACGGCGTCGCGCCGGTGCCTTCCTTGGTGTCGATGATCTGCAGTCCGGAGGGAGTGGTCATGGTCTTTCCTGTCGGTTTGGCGGAACTGGTCTGTGCCGAAGCCACATGAGGGCCCAGCACGGCGGCTGCTGCCGATGCCGCCACCGTCAGCACAACTCTTCGATCGATCGGACGCCGCATGCTCGGACTGCCTCTGCTCGTTCACGGGAGACGCGGTTTAGCGCATGGCGGCGCAGGTGACCAGCCCGTCGCCCTTCACACGATCACCGCCTCTAATTCTGAAAAAAATAAGCACCTTGCGCTTTATCGGAATTTATGATTGTGTAGGCCATCCCGCCTCACTGCAAGGGGCGTTGCGCGCGATCGTCACGACACGCGAGGCGGGGATGCGATGGCCGCGAGAGACCGCAGCATCCTCTTCAAACGAGGGTGCGGACGAACGATCGCTTGCGGACGTGAAGTCGCAGCGTCCTGATACCCCGACGCTGGTATCAAGCCGCGACGGCACTGACGTGCCGCGTGGTAATGGTGGCCAACAAGCCCGGCGCACCAGGGAGACTGCGTATAAGCGTGAGACTGTCGCGCAGGGAATGCCGGATGACCGGCTTTGCCTGTGGTACCTGCCGCCTGCATTCTTTTCGCAGGCGGGCCATGGGTGAGGCCCTCACCCGGCATTCCCTGCGCCCTTGCACTCTTTGTGAGGGACAAACTGATCGCAGACCTCGGGCCGTGCAGGCCGCGAGATCGTATCGCCATGTCCATGCTGTTTGAGATGTGAAGCAACCTCCCTCCACGCGTCGTCCCGGACAAGCTGCGACGCGCGTAGCGCGGCGCAGCGCCGATCCGGGACACATACGCCGCAGCAGATGTGAAGGGCAAATTGCCAATGACCAGCCTGCCTCAAACCACTCCCTGGGGGTATGGGTCCCGGCGCAGGGCCGGGACGACAGCGAAGTTTAGGCCGCGTAGGGTGGGCAAAGCGGCCGCCCGCAGGGCGGCAGCGTGTCCACCGTTTGTCAGCGAGACTGGTGCGCGAATGGTGGGCACGGCGCGGGAGACAGCGAGGCATGCTGATGAATCGCGGCGCGCCTTTGCCCACCCTACTGGACGGCGCGCGGCGGTGACGCCAGCAGAGCCTGCGACGCCCGCCTCAATAGCCCAGTGCGCAGCCGTCCTTGCGCGGATCGGAGCCGCCGGTGAGGGTGCCCTTGGTCCAATCGATCCAGATCGCCTGGCCGCCGCCGAGCGGCGAGACCACCTTGGCGGTCTTGTGGCCGATCTTCTGCAGCCCTTCGACCACCTCGGCCGGCACGCCGTCCTCGAGCTGATAGACGCCCTCGTAGTGCAGGCCACGCGCCATATCGATCGCTTCCTGCACGTCGCAGCCATAGTCGAGGATGTTGGTCAGCACATGGGTCTGGCCGACCGGCTGGTACTGGCCGCCCATGACGCCGAACGACATCTGGGCGCGGCCGGCCTTGGTGGCCAGCGCCGGAATGATGGTGTGCAGCGGACGCTTACCAGGCGCGATGCAGTTCGGATGGCCCGGCTGGATGCGGAAGCCGCCGGCGCGATTCTGCAGCAGCACGCCGGTCTCGTTGGAGACGATCGCCGAGCCGAACGAATGGGCGATCGAGTTGATGAAGGAACAGACGTTGCGGTCGCGGTCGACCACCGTGATGTACACGGTCTCCGGGTTCATCGGCGGCGCGACGCTCGGCAGGTCCAGGAGCTTGTCGAGGCTGATCTGCGAAATGTACTCGTCGGCGAACTCCTTGGCGAGGATGGTCGCGACCTCGGTGGTCATGTGCTCGGGGTCGCCGATATGCTGCTCGCGCATCATGTAGGCGATGCGCGCCGCCTCGGCTTCGAGATGGAAGCGCTCGACGCTGAGCGGATCGATGCGCGTGAGGTCGAAGCGCGAGAGGATGTTCAGCATCACCAGCATGGTGATGCCCGGGCCGTTCGGCGGGCACTGCCAGACCTCGTGGTCCTTGTAGGTGGTGCCGATCGGCGCGGTCACCTCGGTCTGGTGGCTGGCGAAATCTTCCAGCGTGTGCAGGCCGCCGATGCCGCGCAGGGTCTGCACCATGTCCTCGGCGACCGCACCGGTGTAGAAGCCCTTCGGCCCCTCCTTGGCGATGACGCGGAGCGTCTGCGCCAGCTCCGGCTGCCGGATCACGTCACCGACGACCGCCGCCTTGCCGCGCGGCAGGAAATAGCGCGCGGTGTTGGTGCCGTTCCGGAGCTTCTCGAACTGGTTGTTCCAGTCGAAGGCGACGCGCGGCGCCACCACATAGCCCTCCTCCGCGGCGCGGATGGCCGGCTGCAACAGCCGGTCGAGCCCGAGCCGGCCGTGGTCGCGCAGGATGCGGTCCCAGGCATCGATCGCGCCCGGCACCGACACGGCATGGGCCGAGGTCAGCGGCACCGAATGCATCTTGCGCTCGAGGTACCAATCCACGGTCGCGGCGGCCGGCGCCCGGCCCGAGCCGTTATAGGCCGTGACCCGGCCCTCGCCCTTGGGCTGCACCAGCGCGAAGCAGTCGCCGCCGATACCGGTGGACTGCGGCTCGATGACGCCGAGCAGGGCGCACGCCGCCACGGCCGCGTCCGCAGCGGTCCCGCCGGCGCGCAGCACCTCGATGCCGGCCAGCGCGGCCTGCGGGTGCGAGGTTGCGATCATGCCATTCTGGGCGTGGACCGTGGACCTGCCGGGGAAATGGAAGCTTCTCATCGTTGCTCGCTGCGTGATCGTCGGAGGGCTGGACTGCCAGGGCTGACCGGGTACATGACACATTCCTTCCGGCCTCGGCAATGGCCGGTGCTACGAGCTTTTCTATGGTCAGGTCTGCTGGTAAACCGCCGCATGCCCCTGACCGTCGCTGCCTTCTATCAGTTCGTTGCATTGCCTGATTTTCGCGACCTCCGCGAGCCGCTGAAGGCGTTCTGCGCCGCGCACGGTATCAAGGGCAGCATCCTGCTCGCCGCGGAGGGTATCAACGGCACCGTCGCCGGGACAAACGAAGCCATCGCCGCGCTGGTGACGGAGTTGCGCCAGGGAGAGGCATTCGCGGGACGGCTGGACAATCTGGAGCTGAAACTCTCCAGCGCTGCAGCCATGCCGTTCCAGCGGCTGAAGGTGCGGTTGAAGCGGGAGATCGTGACGCTCGGTGATCCCGCCGCCGATCCGACCCGGCAGGTCGGGACCTATGTCGATGCCGTCGACTGGAACGCGCTGATCGCCTCGCCTGACGTGGTGGTGCTCGACACGCGGAACGCGTTCGAGGTCGCGATGGGAACATTCGAAGGCGCGCTCGATCCCGGCCTGCAGAGCTTCGGCCAGTTCAAGGATTTTGCCGCGCGGGCGCTCGACCCAGACAAGCACAAGCGCATCGCGATGTTCTGCACCGGCGGCATCCGCTGCGAGAAGGCGAGCGCGCTGCTGCTCGCGCGGGGTTTTGCCGAAGTCTACCATCTCAAGGGCGGCATCCTCAAATATCTGGAGGAGGTCCCGGAACAGGACAGCCGCTGGCGCGGCGGCTGCTTCGTGTTCGACGAACGCGTCGCGCTGGGGCACGGGCTGCTGGAGCAGCCGATCGCCGCCGGCGCAGACCAGGAGGACGTCCGCGATGAGCAGCTTTGAGCCGTCGAGCGAGGACATCAGCGAGCGGATCGACCGGCTCGAAATGCGGCTGACGTTCCAGGACGACACGATCGAGACGCTGAACCAGACCATCACCGCGCAGTGGCGCGAGATCGATGCGTTGAAGCGGCAGATTGCGCTGCTGGTCGAGCGGCTCGCGGACGCACAGGACCAGGCCGAGGGACCGCGCAATGAGCGGCCGCCGCATTACTGACGCAACCGCCGGCTCACGCCGGAGCCGTCGTCGGCGCCTTGCTGGACGACAGCTCGATCACCTCGGCGGTCATGACGACGCGGTCGCGCCCACCATCCTTCGCGGCATACAGCGCGCGGTCGGCCGCCTCGATCAGCGAGGCCGGGCCGGCGGAACGTTCGAAGCCGGGACGACAAACGGCGCCGCCGATGCTGGCCGTCACGATGCCGGCCGGATTGTGGGCATGAACGATGCCGGCCTCGTGCAGCGCCCGCCGGATCCGCTCGCCGAGCCGGGCGCATCCTGCGGCATCGGTGTTCGGCAGCAGCATCGCGAACTCCTCGCCGCCATAGCGCGCCGCAAAGTCCGAGCTGCGCTGCGCCTCGTCGGCCAGGATGACGGCGACCCTGTGCAGGCATTCGTCCCCGGCCGGATGGCCATAGGCGTCGTTGAAAGCCTTGAAGTGGTCGATGTCGATCATCAGCAGCGCCAGCGACGTCTTGTCGCGATACGCCCTGCCCCACTCCTCCAACAGCCGCTCGTCGAAGCGGCGGCGATTGGCAAGCCCGGTGAGGCTGTCCTCGATGGCCAGGGTTTCGAGCCTGCCCTGCAGCGTCTTCTGCTGGGTCACGTCGCGCGTCACGGCGACGAATCCATCGAGCGTGCCGTCCGGCCGACGGGTGGCGCGCACGGTGGCCTCGACCCAGATCTCCGACCGGTCGCGACGGCGCATGCGATAGGTGGCGCGCGCTTCGTCCGCGGTTCCGTTCCTGAGCTGATCGAGGATCTCCTGGAGTTGCGGACGATCGAGCGGATGCACGCCGGAAATCGCACGCTTGCCGAGCAGCTGCGAGGGATGCCATCCCAGAACGCGCATCGTCGAGGGCGAGACGTAGCCGATGCATTCGTCGAGCTCGATGCGCGTCACGATGTCGCTGGACCCCTCGGCGATCAGCCGGAAGTTCTCCTCCTTTGCCGCAAGCGCCGACGCCAGTTGCTGCCGCCTGACCAGCTGTTTGACCAGGAAGACCCCGATCGCAATGATCAGCGCGACCAGACAGACGAGGACCGAGAGACGAACACGCGCCTCGCGCTGCCAGCCCGCGAGCACATCCGCTTCGGAGCGGGCCACGATCATCAGGAACGGGTAGCGCTGGGCGTGCTGGTAGAAGCCGAGGCGATCCGAGCTCTCGTCAGGCCGCCGGAAGTGCAAGGCACCCGATGTGGGGTGATAGGGAATCTGCTCGATCGGAGGCTTGCCGAGCTGCGAACTGGGTTCGGAATTGTCGGCGAGCAGAACGCCGTCGCGGCTGATCAGACTGATCGAGCCGTGCTGGCCGACATCGAACTGGCGGTAGAATTGGGCAAAATAAGCGACATCGATGGTCGCCACCACGACGCCGCCGAACCGGCCATCGCTGTGGTTCCAGCGCCGCGACAGCGTGATCACCCATTGTCCCCCGGCCTTGCTGCGCACCGGGTGGCCGATCAGCAGCGAGCGGTCGGCCGACGTCCGGTGATGGCTGAAGTAATCGCGATCGGCATTGTTGTAGTTGGACAGCACGACGTCTTCGGTGGTCGCGATCCAGTCGCCGTTCTCGTCATAGGCGAACACACCGCGGATGCGGCCAAGGTTGGCTTTTCTGGACTTGAGAATCGTCTGCAGCCGCGTGGCCACCCCGGGCTTGCCGTCGTCGGTCTCCAGCGCGGCGACGACGCCGCGGAGCAGCGAGTCCGCAAGCTCGAACGAGTCTTCGACGTGTTGAGTCAGCGAACGCGCAAGATTGCCGAGATCGGTCTCCGCGTTGTGCAGCTCGGCGTTGCGCGATTCCCATTCGCTCCAGCCGCTGAAGGCGACAATGGCGCCACATACCAGCGCGAGAACGCCAGCCGCCCACATCGGCAGACGGCTTCTATCAGATTTGGTCGCAGCAACGTCCATTCCGCGGAACTCTCCGGACGGCGCGAGAGTCCCATGGACATCTTATTTAAATCTGAAATGCGCGGGATCAGCCGCGATCCGAAGCGCACCGTAAGACTACGGCAAGAGCCGTATTTCTACGGAGAACGAGAGACGCATCGAACACGAACGACGGCGAAGTTGATAGTTCAACGAGCGAACACCGACCGCACCTTGTCCCATAGCGACGGCTCGCGCTGCTCGCTCTCGCCGGGATCGCCACCCTTCACGCGCGTCGTCGACGGCTGCTGCAGGCTCACCGGATCGGACGCCGGAAACGTATCCATGAGTCCCTTGTCGAGCTGCGTCGCAGCCTCGCGGTCGAGACGAGCGGCCTCACGCGGGTCGACCGCATGCTTGTCGCGCGGGGCGGGATTGAATTTCTCGGCCATGATCGATCTCCCTGTGCGACCACAACGCATGGCCGAAACGGGTGTTCCCCGGCGTTGGCGGCGGCACGCTGCAGCAGGGCGCTGCGACGATCGCGATGGCGGGCGTCCGATATGACCTTGGCCGGAACCGCGGAGGCATGTATCACGGACGGTAAACCGTTCCCGAATGTTGCGGAGCCCCAGCGTGAGTGAGACTGCCGTGAACAAGCCCTTCCTCGACGTGCTGGCCGGTCAGCGCAAGAGCGTGCCTCCGATCTGGATGATGCGGCAGGCTGGCCGCTACCTGCCGGAATACCGCGAGGTGCGTGCCAAGGCGGGCGGCTTTCTCGACCTCTGCTTCGACCCGGAGCTCGCAGCCGAGGTCACGCTGCAGCCGATCCGCCGCTTCGGCTTCGATGCGGCCATCATCTTCTCCGACATCCTGGTCATCCCGCACGCGCTCGGCCGCAGCGTCCGTTTCGAGGTCGGCGAAGGCCCGCGGCTCGATCCGCTGGATACGCCTGAAAAGATCGCGACGCTGTCCGGCCAAGCCGACCTCTCCAAACTCGAGGCCGTGTTCGAGGCGCTGCGCCGCGTCCGCGCCGAGCTGCCAAAGAGCACCGCGCTGATCGGCTTTTGCGGCGCGCCATGGACGGTCGCGACCTACATGGTCGCCGGCCAGGGCACGCCCGACCAGGCGCCGGCGCGGCTGCTGGCCTACCGGCATCCCGAGGCGTTCAGCAAGATCATCGACGCGCTGGTCGACAGTTCGATCGCCTATCTCCTGAAGCAGTTGGAGGCCGGCGCCGACGCGCTGCAGATCTTCGACACCTGGGCCGGCGTGCTGCCGCCGCGCGAGTTCGCCCGCTGGTCGGTGGCGCCGACGCGCCGCATCGTCGAGGGCGTGCGCAAGGTGCGGCCCGATGCCAAGATCATCGGTTTCCCGCGCGGCGCCGGCGCGCTGCTGCCGGGCTATGTCACCGAGACCGGCATCGACGCCGTCAGCATCGACTGGACCGCGGAGCCTGGCTTGGTGCGCGAGCGGGTGCAGAGCAAGGTCGCCGTCCAGGGCAATCTCGATCCGCTGGCCCTGATCACCGGCGGCGCGGCGCTCGACCAGGCGGTCGACGACGTGCTGGCGAGCTATGCCGGCGGCCGGCATATCTTCAACCTCGGCCACGGCATCACGCCGGAGACCCCGATCGCCCATGTCGAGCAGATGCTGGCGCGGGTGCGCGCCTACAAGGGCTGACCGATCAGCGCGGCCGGCTGCGCTCGATCAGCGCAGCCGCGCCGTTGGCGAGCAATTCGAGCCCGACCGCACGGCCGAGCTCGCGGGGACGATCGGCGGGGCCGGTGCGCTGCGCCTCGATGAAGCGTCCGCCGTCCTCGTCGAGCACCGAGGCGGTCAGCGTCATCTGCGCGGCCTCGATGGTCGAGAAGCCGGCGATCGGCGAGTTGCAGTGGCCGTTGAGCACCCACAGCACCTCGCGCTCGGCATCGGCGCAGGCGCGCGCCGCCGCATCGTCGATGGTCGCAAGGATGCGCCGGGTCTCGAAGTCGGCCGCGGGACACTCGACGGCGACGATGCCCTGCCCGGCCGCCGGCAGCATGTCGGCGGCAGGGAATTCATAGGAGCCACGGTCGGCCAGCCCGACCCGCTCCAACCCGGACCGCGCCATGATCAGCGCATCGGCCGGCCCGACCGCGCCGCCGTCCGGCAACCGCTGCAGCTCGCCATTGTCGAGCTTGCGGATGCGGGTATCCGCCGCGCCGCGGAAATGGATCAGCTCAGCGTGTGGAAACAGCCGCCGCGCATAGGCCGCCCGGCGCACCGCATTGGTGCCGATCTTGTAGCCGCGCCCGCCATCCTTGCGAAATTCGTCGAGCGACAGCCCTTTCCGCAGCACCAGCACGTCACCCGGCGGATCGCGCGACAGCAGCGCGGCAATGACGAGACCTGGCGTCTCCTCGTTGCCCGGCATGTCCTTCAGCGAGTGCATCGCCGCATGCAGCTTGCCGTCCAGCATGGCGCGGCGGATCTCGGCGACGAAGGCTCCCCCCTTGCCACCATGGGTCAGGAGCTTGCTGGTCTGGTCGGAGTCACCAGTTGTCTCGAACTTGACGATCTCGATGTCGAGCGACGGGATCGCCGCCTGCAGCCGGCGCGCGATCTCCTCTGTCTGCGCCAACGCCATCGTGCTCTTGCGGGTGCCGATCCGGAAAATTGTCACGAACTCATTCCTGCGTCAGCGCGCGTCCTGCAAGATCATGTCGGAGGCCTTCTCCGCGATCATGATGACCGGCGCATTGGTGTTGCCCGAAACCAGATCCGGCATGATCGAGGCGTCGACCACGCGCAAGCCGTCGATGCCGCGAACGCGCAGGCGTTGATCCACCACGGCCAGAGCATCGCTCCCCATCCGGCAGGTCGAGGTCGGATGGTAGATTGTGCTGCCGGTCTGCCGGCAATAGGCCAGGATGTCGTCGTCGCTCACGACCTTGGAACCCGGATAGGCTTCATCCGAGACATACGGCTTCAGCGCGGGCGCCGCCAGGATTTTCCGCAGCATCCTGATGCCGTCGATATTGGCGCGCCGGTCGGTCTCGCTGGCGAGATAATTGATGCGGATCTCCGGCGGGGCCGCCGGGTCGGCGCTCCTGATCCGGAGCGAGCCGCGGCTTTCCGGCCTGAGCTGGCAGACAGACGCGGTGAAGCCGGAAAAGGTGTGAAGCTTCTCGCCCATCTTGTCGGTCGAGAACGGGATGAAATGGATCTGGATGTCCGGGCTCGCTAGCCGCGGATCGGTCTTGAAGAACGCGCCGGCGGTGCCGGCCGCGATCGTCAGCGGCCCGTTGCGGAACGCGGCGTATTGCGCGCCTGCCAGCACCTTGCGCACGGGGTGATTGACGATGTCGTTGAGCGTGATCCGCTGGCTGCAACGCATCACGATGCGCACCTGCAGATGGTCCTGCAGGTCGTTGCCGACGCCAGGCGCATCGAGCACGACGTCGATGCCGTGCTGCTTCAGCAGGTCGGCCGGGCCGACGCCGGACAATTGCAGCAGTTGCGGCGAGTTGTAGGCCCCGCTCGAGACCAGGACCTCCTTGCGGGCCCGCGCCGTTCGCAGCCGGCCGCGCTGGCTGAAGCTCACGCCGCAGGCACGGCGGCCATCGAACAGGATGCGCTGTGCCAGCGCATCGGTCTCGACGTGAAGGTTGCCGCGCCCGAGCGCCGGACGAAGGTAGGATACAGCGCTGCTGGCCCGACGCCCGCGCCTCGTGGTGGTCTGGAAGAAGCCCGCGCCTTCCTGGCTGGCGCCGTTGAAATCGGCATTGAACGGCAGTCCGGCCTCGACCGCCGCCTTGACGAAGGATTCAGACAGGGGATCCTCGTGCCGCCAATCCGACACAGGCAGCGGGCCGCCGGTGCCGTGATAGTCATCGGCGCCGCGCGACTGGTTTTCCGCGCGCTTGAAATAGGGCAGCACGTCATCGTGGCCCCAGCCGACATTGCCGCGCTGCCGCCAGCGGTCATAGTCCTCGTGCTGACCGCGCACATAAAGCAGACCGTTGATCGAGCTGGAGCCGCCGAGCACCTTGCCGCGGGGCTGGAAGACCGAGCGCCCGTCGAGCCCCGGCTCCGGCTCGGTCTGGTACATCCAGTTGACGGCCTTTTCCTTGAACAGCTTGCCGTAGCCGAGCGGGACGTGGATCCAGATGTTGGTGTCCTTCGGGCCCGCCTCCAGCAGCAGCACCTTGTGCCTGCCGTCGCTGCTGAGCCGGTTGGCGAGCACGCAGCCGGCCGAACCGGCGCCGACGATCACGTAGTCGAATTCGAGGTCCGCATCACGCAACGCCGCGCCGCCGTCCATTGCTTCCCTGCCCAAATGCTCTTGGTCTTTCCTCCTGGAGATACCAAAAAACCAGCGCATGCAAGCGGCAAATCCGCAGATCTGGTCACCAGGTCAGTCGTTGCCCCCTCCGTCGAGCAAAGCCGCGGAGTGCCGCGCGATCATCATCTCTTCGTCGGTGTTGATCACGAACACCCTGACGTTCGAGCCATCCGAAGAGATCACGGTTTCACTTGCGCGGTTTCTGCCCGCGTCCAATGCGATGCCGAGCCACTCGAAGCCGGCGCAGACGCGCTCGCGGATCTGCCAGGCGTGCTCGCCGATGCCGCCGCAGAACACGATTGCATCGAGCCCCGAGAGCACGGCCGCCATCGCGCCCAGCTCACGCCTGATCCGGTCGACGAAATACGCGATCGCCTGCATGGCCTCGACCGTGCCGGCCGCTTCCAGTTCACGCATGTCCTGCGACAATCCGGAAAGCCCCTTCAGCCCCGCATGATTGTACAAGAGATCGGTGACCGCTTCCGCCGTCATCCGTTTCTCCTGCAGTAGATAGAGCACGACGCCGGGATCCAACTGTCCACATCGCGTGCCCATCGGCAGTCCGTCCAGGGCGGTGAAGCCCATCGACGAGCCGATGCTCTGCCCATTGCGGATCGCGCACATCGAGGCGCCATTGCCGAGATGCATCACGACCACGCGTCCCCTCTCCTCGCGCGGCGCGACCTCCTTCATCCGCGCGACGACGTACTCGTAGGACAGTCCGTGAAAGCCGTAGCGACGGACGCCCGCATCGTAAAACTCGCGCGGCAACGCATAGGTATCGTTCACCCACGGATGCGAGCGGTGGAACGCGGTATCGAAGCATGCAATCTGCAGCGCTCCTGGGAAGGCGCGATGGGCGGCGCGGACGCCGGCGAGATTGTGAGGCTGGTGGAGCGGCGCCAACGGATTGAGCGTTTCAAGGCTCCTCGCAACATCGTCGTCGATCACTACGGGCCGGTCGAATGCGAGACCGCCGTGAACGATGCGATGACCCACCGCGTCGATCGCTTCACGTCCGGTCGCACGCTGCAATAGCCCGAGCACGACGCGCAGGGCGGCCTCTGGATCAGCCGCATCAGCGGCACCGAGCCGCTCATCCGCGAGCGCGTCTCCCCTCATCCGCGCTTGAAGATGAGGTGACGCGGTGCCAAGTCCCTCGATCTGGCCCCGCATGGTCTCGACCAGATCGGCGCCCTGTTCAAACAAGGCGAACTTCAGCGAGGAGGAGCCCGAATTGAGCGTCAGGATTTGTCTTTCTCGCATGGCGCCGTACCTCGCGACCGGCCTCACCAACTCACAAACTGCGCAAAATACGATGCATTTTGATGACGATCCAAAGATGGGTGATGGCTAGCGTTTTCACTACAAATAACACCTGTATGGTGAAAAGGATGCATGGATAGTCGGATTGATCGACGCCTGCGCGGCCCGGATGCTCCGATCCGCGGGCGCCTAGCAAATCGTCTGCTATCATGCTTGGCGCAAGCGAATCGGACCGCGGGAGGACCATTGCGGTGAACATGCCCCAACATCTCCTGCCGACCACCGTGGTCGGAAGCTATCCGCAGCCGGACTGGCTGGTCGACCGCGCCATGCTTTCGAAATCCGTTCCGCGCATTCGGCTGCAGGGCATGTGGCGCATTCAGCGGCCGCTGCTGGACGAAGCACAGGACGATGCCACCATCGTCGCCATTCACGACATGGAGCAGGCCGGCATCGACATCGTGTCCGATGGCGAGATCCGGCGCGAGAGCTACTCGAACCGCTTTGCCACCGCGCTCGACGGCATCGATGCCGACAATCCCGCCATCATCATATCTCCGTCCGGCATCAAGACGCCGGTGCCGCGGGTCGTCGGCCCCATCCGGCGGAAATACCCGGTCGAGCTGCGCGACATGGAGTTTCTCCGCCGCAACACCACGCGCGCCGCCAAGATCACCTTGCCCGGGCCGTTCACCCTGAGCCAGCAGGCGCAGGACGATTTCTATCGCGACGACGAGGCGCTCGCGATGGCCTTTGCCGAGGTCGTCAATGCCGAAGCCCGCGACCTGCAGCGTGCGGGCGCCGACGTGATCCAGTTGGACGAGCCCTGGGTCCGGAACAATCCGCAATCGGCACGGCGCTATGCCGTCAAGGCCATCGACCGCGCGCTCGATCGCATCACGGTGCCGACGATCGTTCACGTCTGCTTCGGCTATGCCGCGATCGTACCGGGATCGAGCAAGCCGAACGGATATCCGTTTCTGACCGAGCTCGCCGATTGCAGCGCGACCCAGATCGCGATCGAGGCGGCGCAGCCGCGGCTCGACCTTGGCATTCTCAAGGAGCTCTCGGCCAAAACCATCGTGCTCGGTGTGCTCGATCTCGGCGATCCCGAGGTCGAGCCGGTGACGGTGATCGCCGAGCGCATCCGCAACGGCCTCAAAGTCGTGGCGCCGGAGCGGCTGGTCGTCGCGCCGGATTGCGGGATGAAGTACCTGCCACGTGCGACCGCGTTCGGAAAATTGAAGGCGATGTGCGCGGCGGCGGCGCGGGTACGGGAAGAACTCGCCTGAACGCATTGCGGCCGACGTGACGCATGTTGGGCGGCGTCCTCCACGACGTCGCCACCCTGAGACCCCATTGGCGGAATAAGGCAGGCCGTGAACGCCGAGGGTCGGCTGCGCCGATCGTGTCGGTAGGGAGTCTCCGATGGCCGTCTGCATCACCTCGAGAAACGTCGCCTTGGCCGTGCTCGGCTCTGCGGCGCTGAGCGGGACTGCGATGGCCGAGCCGCTCGACCAGGTCATGGGCGGCCTGCTGCGCGACGCGCGCAGCTCGTTCGCGCGCGTGGTGCCGCTCGAGCTGGTGCCGACCATGCCGTCGCTGCAGCCTCCTTCCATTCAACAGCCTGCTCCGCCGCCGGTCGTCGCACCACCGCCGCCGCCGCAGGCGAGCACCAAGCCGTCGGCGCCAGCGCCAGCGGCCAAGACACGGCCGCCGCCGCTCAGTCCGGCCGCCGCGGCGCTGGCCGCCGCGCAGGCCGCGGAGGAGATCGCCGACGCCAAGCTCGACGCGGCGCTGGCGGCCAACGAGAAGGCGGTGTCCGACCGCGACACCGCGGACGCGCTGGCGAAAGCCAACCCGACCCCAGCCAACTTCGCGGCGGCGAAGGCCGCGGCCGAAGCGGCCCGCGTCACCGAAGCCAACCTCACCGACGCGCTGCTCGCCGACAAGGACACCGATGCGCGGCTCAAGGCGGCGCGGGCGGCGCTTGCCGCAGAGCAGACCGGCCGGAAGTCGCAGGCCCGGCCGCCAACGCCAATGCCGGTCAGCGTCGCCGACAAATAGCCCGTACCGACCTCACAGCGCGTCGGCGCGCTCCAGCGTGTCGATCGTGACCACACCATGGGCCCGCGAGACGCAGGCGCACAGCTTGCGGTTCTCGTGCTTCTGCGTCTCGCTGAAGAACACGTCGCGATGGTCGATCTGGCCCTCGATTCCGACCACGTCGATGGCGCAGACGCCGCATTCGCCGCGGCGGCAATCGGCCATGATCTCGTGACCCGCCGCATTGAGCACGTCGAGCATCGAACGGTCGCGCGGCACCAAAATCTCCTCGCCAGAGCCGCGCAGCCGCACCTTGAACGGCTCGGTGGCGAGGCGGCCGCTCGATCCGAAGGTTTCATAGCTGAGATCCGCGGGAGCACGGCCAGATGCCGCCCACGCCGCGCGCGCCGCATCGAGCATGCGGATCGGTCCGCAGAACAGCACCGCAGCGCCGGCCGGCAGACCGGCAAACAGGGCGGACAGATCCAGCCGCTGCGCCTGATCGGCCGCGTACACCGCAAGCCCGTCGCCGAGCAGCGCCGAGAGCTCCTCGACATAGGCGGCATCGCCCCGCGATCGCACCGCATAGTGCAGCGACACGTTCGGCGTCTTGCGCAGCAGCGCCGCTGCGGCGCCGACCAGCGGCGTGATGCCGATGCCGCCCGCGACGAGACAATAGTGCTGACGCTGCCAGTCGACCTGCAGCAGCGAGCTCGGGCTGCTCACTTCGATCCGCGCGCCCGGCTGCAGCGACCACAGATAGCGCGATCCGCCGCGCGAATCTTCCGCTGATCGCACCGCGATCCGATACCCGCGCGGATCGGCCTCGCCCACCAGCGAGTAGGATCGCACATCCGGCTGGCCGCCGATGAGAACGCCGACCTTGATGTGACTGCCGACGGCATAGGGCGCGCAGACATAGCCGTCCGGCCGCAGCACGAACTCGCGAATTCCCGGTGCGAGATCACGGGTCGAAACCAGCGTCGCGGGCGACCAGTGGTCCTGGAAGCGCATGATCGTCTCCCTCAGCTCGTGAGCTGTGTCTTGATCAGCACGGCGGCCGGCACCAGGTCCATTGGACCGCGGGCCTTCACGGCCAGCCGGAGATTGCGGGCCGCCAGACGGGCATGCTCGCGCATGATCCCTTCGGCACGGGCGCCTTCGCGGTTCTCGATCGCGTCGATGACGATGCGGTGATGCTCCTGCGCGACCACCAGGATGTGCCGCGCCTCCGGCAGCGCCGATTGCGCCATCACGAAGCCGCTCGGCGAGGCGAACGGCAGCGCGCTGGCGCGATCGACCTGGCGGATCACCGGCGGGCTGCGCGACAGCTCGGCCAGAAGCGCATGAAAGCGTGCATTGAGCGCGACATAGGCCGAGAACGCGTCGAAGGAGATTTCCGGCGGCGCGATCAGTTCGTCGATCTGCGCAAGGCATTCGCGCATCGGCTCAGTGTCGCGGACGGAGACGCCGCGCTCAGCGGCGAGCCGCGCGGCGAGGCCCTCCATCGTGCCGCGCACCTCGATGGAATCGAGCACGTCGCGTTCGGAAAACGATTTCACCATGAAGCCGCCGGACGGAATGGCCTCGAGCAGCCCCTCCTCTTCCAGCCGCACCAGCGCCATCCGCACTGGGGTGCGCGAGACGCCTGCGGCTTCCACCGCCTGCAGCTCCGAGATCCGCTCGCCGGGGCGCAAGGCTCCGGTCAGGATCAGGTCGCGCAGGGTGAGCTGCGCCCGGACCGTCTGCGAGATCGAGCGCTCGTTGTCACGCTCAGCCATTCCGTTCACTCCGCCGCTTCGCGCAGCGGCGTTTCACGCGCGATCATCCGGTCGATGATCCGTCGTGCCCACATCGCCCCTGCGTCGATGTTGAGATTGTAGAACTCACGCCCCGGATTCTCGTCCATCGCGTGCTGCTGCGCTTCCAGGATCAGCTCATCCTCGCGGAAGATGCCCGACACGCCTTCGCGAATTTCCGTTGTCAGCCGCTGCTCGGAGAGTTTGTAGTTGCGGGCAAAGGCCCAGAAATAGTGGCAGGTCTTGTCGGTCTCCGGCGTGATCGTGTTCAGCACCATGCCGTTGACGCCCTGCGAGCGGTCGCCCTCGGGCGCGCCGGTGCCGGTCGGCGCCACGCCGACATCGATCGTCACGGTGCACGGCGCCTCGAAGCGGATGATCTGCCAACGATCGACCAGGCCGGGCTTGCCGAGCTGCCTGGCCCAGAACGGCGGCGGCTCGATGCCACGCATCCAGCGTGTCACCGTCGCGGTGCGCTCGCCATGGGTGACGTCGAACGGCGCTTCGGCGACTGCGTCGTTGCCGATCGAGGAGCCGTGCACGAAGGTCTCGTGCGTCAGATCCATCAGGTTGTCGACCACCAGGCGATAGTCGCACTTCACCTGGATGGTCTTGCCGTCGCCGACCCAGGCCGGATCATGATTCCAGTGCATGTCCGGAATGGTCGTCGGGTCGGCCAGTGCCGGATCGCCCATCCACAGCCAGATGTAGCGGTGACGCTCGACCGCCGGATAGGCGCGCACGCAGGCGGAGGGATTGATGGTCTCCTGCGACGGCATGAAGGTGCAGCGCCCCTGCGGGCTGAACTTCAGGCCGTGATAGCCGCAGACGACCGTGTCGCCTTCGAGCCGGCCCTTCGACAGCGGCACCAGCCGATGCCAGCAGGCATCCTCCAGCGCTGCAATCGTGCCGTCGGCCTTGCGGTACATGACGACATGCTTGCCGCAGATCGTGCGGGGAAGCAGCGCCTGTTTCACCTCGGCGTCCCAGGCCGCGGCGTACCAGGCGTTCATCGGGAAGCAAGCGGCCATAGCGTGTCCTCGTGGCAGTATACCTTGATTAGATCATTGTATACAGCAACTGCGGCGTTTGGCGCAAGTTTCGAGATTTTTGGGCAACGAGATACCCATCTTGTATACAGCAAGCTATACGAAGCCTCCGAACCGGCCATGAATGTCGCGCAAATCCTTTTCGATTCAATGACTTGAAAGATCAGTCCGCCCGACGTGCGCCCCAGATGGTGAGCGTGGCCGCCGCCATGCACCTCGCAGGGCGGAACCCGACTTCGTAACGGAACACGGGCTCCGGCGGATCAGCGCGAGGGGCCGCGGTTCTCGCCGCCCTCCGCGGTCGACCATCCAAGCTCACAACGGCTCGCCCGTGAGCCACGCCGCCCCGCGGGCGTACAGCGCTTCGACTTCGGGGCCCTTCAATCCCGGCATGTCGCGTTTCACGGTGTAGCCGATGCGCGTCTGCAGATAGGCCAAGTGACGATAGCCGACCGGAAACTGCTCCAGCAGCGCGCGGTCGAGCGCGGGCACGTCGCCCGGCGTCACCGGGTCCATGCGATCCTTCTCGTAGATCGGCTGACGCAGCACGATGCCCCATCGTCCCGCGCGCTTTTCGAGAAAATCGTAGAACCGGCCGGTGCAGAGCACGTCGCAGAGCACGCCCTCGACCTCGGCGCGCTGCGAGATCGTCATCTTGGTCTGCGCGACGGCGCGGGAGCCTGCGAGATCGACCGAGATGCCGCCGAGAAAGTGCAGGATGTTGACGCCCTTCGCCCAGGCCGCCTTGCTGATCGCGATGAACTCGTCGCCGGTGCCCTGCGTCCACGTCGCCATCATCCGCCCGTCCGGATGCCACACCGTGCGAAAGCGCTCCCAGTCGCCGGCATCGCGCCAGATCGCCCAGTTCTGCAGCAGTTCGCGAATCTGCCTGTCGTCCTCGATCTCGGCTGCAGTCTTGGTCATTGTGGTTTCCTCTCTGCGTTGTCGCTGCTGGATACGGGATCGGGATGGCGCTGCAAAGTCACGGCTGATCATGGCTGCCAGGAGCGCGCAACACATTCGCTGTCATCCTGGGTCGGTCGTGGCTGGACGCGATGTGGCAGCCATCGTGCCTCGAACATCCACCTGGGGTTATGGATCCCGGATCGGCGCGCGCGTACCGCGCGCTTGTCCGGGATGACGATGAGGTGTGGTTGGCGGTGTTGACCTCCACATTCACGCGTCCAGGTTTGCCAACGCGATCACCACACAAACAGTGTCGTCCCGGGCAATCCCTCCAACGCGAAGCGTTGGTGGGCGCCGACCCGGGATCCATACGCCGTGACGGGTGTGGCGGGGCGGGATGGAGCGGCCATCGTGCCTCGAACTCCTCCCCTGGGTTATGGATCCCGGATCTGCGCGCGCGTGCCGCGCGCTTCTCCAGGACAGCGAGGGCGTGGTTGGCGCTTCGCTCATGAGACACGGCACCATTGGGACTCGACATCAATGACACGCGACATCACTTTCCCGCGGCACATCGTGCCCGAGTGATGCATTCGTCATCGCCCTCCAATCACGAGAGGGCGCGGAGAAGGCCGGGAGCCTGCCGCCCCCATGGCCCGCCTGCAGAAAAAAAATGCAGGCGGCAGGTACCACAGGTTCGGCTCGGACATCCCGGCCTTCCCCGCGCGACTGGTTTTAACGGTGTCCTTCGTGCTCTCCCTGGGGATCGGCTCTCTTGCCCCCATCGCCCGCGCGTGCCCATAGGCAACTGACCGCAGACTTGACCTCAGCGTCGAGAGGCCAGGACCACACGACTTCGCCGTCCGCGTCGATCGCACTCGTCAAGCGCAACCGCCACGTCCATCGCAGCCCACCTCCACGTTCGTGACGACGCGTACGTCCCTCTGCTCGAGGCGGGTTGAGCAGAGAAAAGCACGATTTCTGAAAAAACGCAATACAAAAATTCATCGGACGGAGCAGCAGCGCCGCCGACCCGCTCCAGCCACCCTCGACCAAGATTGCAATTGCAGCGATGCGATGCCTGCTCTCTGAAGAATCCGCTGCGTCAGACCCGTCAAATCCGGACGGCCTCAGGGGTGACACCGTCGCCGCGATCGCCGCCAGCTACGGCTGGCGCAGCCGGATCGACATCACGCGGCCACCCTTGAGCTCGAAGGAGAAGGGATGCGGAGGATAGGTCCAGAGCTCGACGTCCTTCAGATCGCTCGGCTCGAAATGGCCGGGTTGGCCGAACACCTTGACGAGATCCTCGGTGGTGGCGCCGAGACCGACCTGGCTGAGATCGTAGCCGGGCGCAGCCGTGGTGCCGTCGCCCGTGACCTGCAGGGCGACGATCTTGTCCGCCGCCACGGTGACGACGAAGTACGGATAACGCTCGCGCTGGCCGATGAAATAGATCCAGGCGACCTCCCCCTTCGGCTGCTTCAACGTCCGATGCGGCGGCCCGAGCGCAGCCGTCGCGCTGTTGGCGGCGTCGCCGAGCACGAGGGGTCCGAGACGCAGGCAGGCGCGGGCTATCACGGCAAGCAGCTGCTCCTGGGGCAGTTCGCGCGGCGGCTTAACGATGCAGGCGAAGCCGGCGCCGGCGCGCTTCCATTCGCCGTGCAGGTCCTTCATGTCGGCAGGGACGGCCGACATCGGCTGAGGCGAGGCGGGGCGCCCGGCCGCCTGGGCCTGCGCCGGCGGAACGAGCCAGACGGTCAGCATCGCGACCGTCACCCGCAACAGCGTCGTCGCAACGCGCATCATCGTCCGCAGCCTATCTCGCCTATTTCCCGCGCGTGCCCTGACCGCCAAAGGCGTCAGGATCGAACTTCTTTGGATCGACCGGCTCGTAGCGCGACCATTCCATGTCGGCAATCCCGCCATATTGCCGCGCCCAGGCCGCATCCGCGGTGACGTTGCCCTGCGCGACCGGGCGGAGCTCGAAATGAAACATCTTGTTCGCGCCGAGCTCGCCGATCTTCTCTCCCTTCTTGATGCGGGTACCGACCCCGGGCACCTGGCCCTTCGAATCGATGAGGCGGCCGAGACCGACGTAGCGGGTGAAGACGACGGCGCCATTCGGGTAGCTGTGCTTGAGCACGACGTAGCGGCCGCAGCCGCCGATGATCGGAAGATCCGCTGGCGCCTGCTCGTTCTGCTCGATCTTGACCACGACGCCATCCTCGATCACGCCGACCGGAGCTCCGACGACGTCGCCCTCGAGGTCGACACCGGGATGATCGCTCTGCGTCCAGCAGCCGCAGCGGGCCATCGCGGTCTCCGATGGCGATGATGGCGGCTTCGGCTGCTCGGCCGACTGTGCCGTCTGGAATTCGTTGACCAGCAGACCCGGCCCCTCGGCCGACGTGAACACATGAATGGCGTAGAGCGTCAGCTTGCCGCCGACCGGGACCTCGCGCGGCAGGAAGCCGTAGACGATGTCCTGTACGAACACCTTCAGCTCGCGCCCCTTCGCCGAGCGGACCTTGATGCAATGTGACACGCCGAGAGCGTCGACCTGCTCCTTGGTGAATCCGGAGATCAGCATCGATCGCTTCAGGAACTCGGATGGACAGACGCCACCGACATCGCTGAGCGTCACCTCCAGCTTGAACGGCGCGGCGCGCTTGACATCGACGCCGGTGCGCGGACGCGGCAATGCCAGCAGATCATCGAGGCTGGCCTCCTTGTAGCGGGCAAAGTCGAACGCAGCTTCGGCGCGATGGCCGGCCAGGACGACCAATGCCAGCAGGACAATCGCCACCAGTCGGACCAACGGACCAGCCGATATGCGCCCGATACTCATTCTCCCAGGTCCCCATTCCCCGTTTGATCCAGCGCGCAGCCTACACGATCGAGCCGCGCAAGAACCACAACCTCAAGGTGGCAATGGAACCTTCGCGCGATTGGCAAAAAATATTCTGAGGTTACAGATTCTGATGTCGGATCGCCGCCACCACGGCCGTCCTTGGATCAGCCAGATCGAGATCAGCTGGCTCACACCCGGACGGCCGCCGATCAGATGGCTGAAGCGTGGCCTTACATGCGAGAACGGAAGGAAGCCCTCATGGCAAAGCACAAGAACACGATCTGCCTGTGGTTCGACAAGGACGCCGAGGCGGCCGCGCGGTTCTATGCCGATCTGTTTCCGGACAGCCAGGTGGGCGCCGTGCACCGCGCGCCGGGGGATTTTCCATCAGGCAAAGCCGGCGACGTGCTGGTGGTGGAGTTCACCGTGTGCGGCATTCCCTGCGTCGGGCTCAATGGCGGGCCGGCGTTCACACACGATGAGGCGTTCTCGTTCCAGATCGCGACCGACGACCAGGAAGAGACCGACCGCTACTGGAACGCCATCGTCAGCCATGGCGGCAAAGAGAGCGCGTGCGGCTGGTGCAAGGACAAATGGGGCCTCTCCTGGCAGATCACCCCGCGCGCGCTGACCGACGCGATGGCCGAAGGCGGCGACGTCGCCAAGCGCGTGTTCGCCGCGATGATGACGATGCACAAGATCGACGTGGCCGCGATCGAGGCCGCAAGGCGCGGCTGACGATGCGCGACGCCGGAGCGCGTTCCTGCGCTCCGGCGCTTAAGGACGCAGGCAGCGCAGATGCAGGAACATCGGCACGCGCAGCCAGCGCCGGCTGCTGTCGCGGGTGATCGTGTCTGCCGGGATCGATGGCTCGCGAAGCCGCTCGATCAGAAAGCCCGCCTCCTCCAGCGCGGCGAAATAGACCTGCAGCGGCCGATGCGCGCTGTGGAAGACGATGCTGAAGCCGTCGCGCTCCATCGGGTCGCTGTAGTTGAAGGAGTCGAGGTAGCTGCCCTGGATGACGAACGGCGCGTCCGGCGCGAGGCTGGCGAACTTGCCGGCCGAGTTGAGCGGATGGACGATCGCCATGCAGAGCCGGCCGCCCGGCCTGAGCACCCGTGCCGCCTCGCGCAGCGCTGACGGCATCGCGTCGATGTCTTGCAGCGACATGAAGGCGATCGCGAGATCGGCGCAGGCGTCAGCCAGCGGCAGCGATGCCGCATCGGCACGCATGACGGGGATCGCGGGGTCGACGGCGCGCGCCGCCGCGATCAGCGAGGGAGAGGCGTCGATGCCGATCACCCTGTGCCCTTCCGAGGTGAGATGCCGCGACAGCCGGCCCTCGCCGCAGCCGATGTCCAGCGTCAACGCGCCCGGCGCCGGCAGCAGGCTGGCGAACTGATCGCGATGATGGCGCCAGAAGCTGTCATGCCCCGGCGCCCTCGCCCAGGCGAGCCATTGCGCGGCCTGATCTTCCCATTGCTCGCGCAGATTCATGGCAGCCTCTCGCCTGACGGTTCAATTTCAAGAGCCGCGCGTCTTAAACTCCTTCGTGAAGCGTGTCATGTGACGTTTTGCTTGCACGCGCCCGCTCAAGCGCGCGCAGGCTCGGCGCAGATCTCCTCGAGGAAGTCGAGGAAGGCGCGGGCGCGCGAGGAGATCAGCTTGCGGCTCGGAAAGATCGCGGTGAGCTGGGCGGCGCGGGTGTCGAACACGACCTCCTTGCCGATCTCGACGAGGCGCCCCTCGCCGAGCAGTTCGACGCAGTAATGCTCCGGCAGGAACGAGAGCCCGGCGCCGTGCGCCACGGCGCGGCGCACCGCCAGCGGATTGTTGATGCGGGCGACATGCGGCCCGACGTCGAAGCGGACGAGATGGCCGTGCTGCTTGATCATCAGGGTCCGATCGCCGTAGCGGCGCTCGCAGATCATCAGATGGCTATCGAGCGCGCGGAGGTCGTCGCCGATGTCATGCGCGGCGAGATAGGCCGGGCTCGTCACCCAGATCAGCCGGCCCCCGATCAGGACCTTCTGCGCCAGCTCGGAATTCTCCTGCACGCCGACGACCACCGCGATGTCGAAGCGATCCGCCAGCATGTCGATCGCCCGCGTGGTGGCCTCGACGTCGAGTTCGATGCGCGGAAAGCGGCGATGGAATTCGGCCAGCTTCGGCGCCAGGATCTCCTCGCAGAACGCCGGCGGCAGCGCCACTGACAGCCGCCCGCTGGGCACGCCGACCAGCCCGGTCATGACGGCATCGGCTTCAGCGACGTGGTCGAGGATCTTCTGGCATTGCTGGAAGAACAATTCGCCTTCGCGGGTGACGCGGACGCGCCGCGAATTGCGGTCGAACAGGCGGACGCCGAGATCCTGCTCGAGCCGCGCGACCGATTTGCTGACCGAGGATTTCGGCATGCCGAGGGAGCGCGAGGCGCCGGTCATGCCGCCGGTCGCCACGACGGCGTGGAATACCGGAATGTCCTCGATCCGCCATTTCATGAGCCAGTGCTCGTCCAATCATAGAAACGATCCGTACACACTAGCATTATTGTCTCACATAGGAAACTTCGTAAGGTCCCGGCCGCGACACGGCCGCGCCACCATCCGGCGCCGGCCTCGCACCTCGCGGAGGGACACATGGCCCGGATCATCGGCGGCATCGGCGCATCGCACTCGCCCACCATTGGTTTCGCACTCGACACCAACAAGCAGAACGACCCGGCCTGGAAGCCGATCTTCGACGGCTTCGACGCCGTGCGCGACTGGGTGAAGCGCAAGGACATCGACGTCCTGTTCATGATCTACAATGATCACATCACCTCGTTCTTCTTCGACCACTATTCGGCCTTCGCGCTCGGGATCGACGACCGCTATGTCGCAGCCGACGAAGGCGGCGGACCGCGCGACGTGCCGCCGGCCAAGGGGCATCTCGGCCTGTCGCAGCACATCGGCCAGGCGCTGGTCGCCGACGAGTTCGACATGTCGTTCTTCCAGGGCAAGCCGGTCGATCACGGCCTGCTGTCGCCGCTGTCGATGATGGGCGATGCCAGCGGCCCGTGGCCGGGCAGCGTGGTGCCGCTGCAGGTCGGCGTGCTGCAGCTGCCGATTCCCAAGGCGAGGCGGATGTGGAAGCTCGGCAAGACCCTGCGCAAGGCGATCGAGAGCTATCCGGAGGATCTGAAGGTGGCGATCTTCGCCACCGGCGGGCTGTCGCACCAGGTCCATGGCGAGCGCGCCGGCTTCCTCAACGAGGCGTGGGACGACGAATTCCTCGACCTGCTGGAGAAGGATCCTGAGCAACTCACGGCCATGCGCATCGCCGACTACGCGGTCAAGGGCGGCATGGAAGGCGCCGAGGTGATCATGTGGCTGATCATGCGCGGCGCGCTGTCCGAGCATGTCAAGCTGGTGCACAAGCAGACCTACGCGCCGTCGGTGACCAACATCGCAACGCTGGTGTTCGAGGATCTCGGCGGCGCGCCCGATCCGCAGGCGGCCGCCGACTATCGCGCGCACATGGCGCATGAGCTCGCCGGCGCCGAGACGCTGGCCGGCACCTATCCGTTCACACAAGCGCGCAGCCAGGCCAATTTTCGCATCAACGACTTCCTGCACCGGCTCGTGATCCCGGCGCATCGCAGCAGATTCATTGGGGATTTCGACGCGCTTGCGGACGAGTACCGGCTGACGGACGAGGAGCGCGCGCTAATCCGGACGCGCAAATGGATCGAGATGATCAGGCGCGGCGTCAGCTTCTTCGTGCTGGAGAAGATGGCCGCGGTGCTCGGCGTGTCGAATCCGGAGGTCTATGCGGCGTTCCGCGGCGAGACGCTGGAGGCGTTCCTCAAGACACGCAAGGTGCCGATGCGGTACTCGGTGGCCGGCGGCGCCAAGGCGGACGCGATCGACGCGCAATGAGACGCGCACGACCTGCGCCGCCGCGAACGGGCGACGCAGGTCATGTGTCGAGCAGGACAATCCCGCGCGCCTTGGCCCAGCGCTCCAGGATCTTGCGCTCATCGGGATGCGCCACGCGATTGGCGAAGCCGCGAACCTGCACCGCACGATGCTGGCGATCGAGTTCGATCGTCAGCAGCCGGTCGGTCCTCCCCATGTGCCGGTGACGCAGCGACCAGATCGAGGCATGGCCGGTGATGCACTTGCTCGCATAGCTCGACACGCAGTGCCGCATGGCCCGCGACTCGGCGACCAGATCCTCAGCGGTCCGCAGTTGCGTGACGACATAGTCGTCGCGCTTCGCGCTGGCCTTGGCCGACGGGCTCCAGGTCCACTCGGCAAGCTGCGCACCCGGCCAATGTGTCGCGAGCTCCGCCGCCGACACCGCCGCGCGCTGCCGCGCCATCAGGGCCCGCTGCCGCGCCGCCTCGATCCGCGCGATGACCGCGAGATCGCGATGCCACGCGTGCATCAGACGGCGCAGCGCCGCGAGCGAGCGGCCCTTGAGGCTGAACTTGCGCTCGCGCCGGCGCCGGTGGGCGATGTAGTCGCAGAGGTCGTCGATCTCTTCGAGCGTCGTCGGCTGCGCGCAGAAGAACTGTGCCGCCTCGCGCCAGAACGCGAGCTCGCCCCGCGGCGTCCGCGCGATCCCCGACCGCGCGATCCGTGTCACCAGCGCCGGATCGTCGGTAGAGGAGCGCACGATCGCCTGCCAGATCGCCTCGTCGAAGCCGGGCTGGCCGAGCGGATTGAGGAAGGCGTGTACCTCCTTGCGCGACAGCAATGCCGACGCACCCGCCTTGTACAGCGAGCCGCCGCCGGCCGCGACGATGTACCAGCTCTTGCGCAACAGCGTCTCGTCGCGGCCGAGTCCCGTCGCATCGATCCAGATCTGCTCCAGATGCGGCGCCACCGGATAGCGTGCGAACAAATGGCGCGCAGCCGCCAGACGCAGACGCGCTGCATCGCGAGTCTTGAGCTGCGGCTTCCACGCCTCGAGCGGACGAATGATGTGGGCGGTGAAGCCGGCCTGGGCCTCGCGGATCGCGGCGTCAAGGTCCGGCGGCGGACGAGTCTGCCGCGAGACGCGGCGCAGCGTCAGCTCATAGGCTTCAACTCTTGCGCGCTCGGCCTCCTGCCGGCGGCGCATCAATGACTGTGCCATGGTCGTTCAACTTCAGGGAGGGACTGACAGCCGGACGCACTGCTTGCGTCGGCACGGATCGTGTCGCGCACAGTGGATTCGGCATGTCTCAAGTCCTCTCGCGTTGAACGCTCTGGGGTTAAAGTGGGCGACGCTCTTACATCCGATCGCGCGACGATGCAACTCGCATCGCGCCGCTTCGGCGGCGGCAGGCCGCGACATCGCCCAGACGTTTGGCGCGACGACAGGCCCGCTCGTGTCGCCCCCCATCTCAGCCGCGAATGCGAATCTCACCTGTTAGTTATTAGTTGCGAATGATTTTCACCTTTGATGACAAGCGAAACAGCGCCTGCGACAGAACGCCGCACCCGACTTTGACCAACGAATATTTCTCCTCGCCGCGGAGAAACAAACAGACGGGAAAGCCCGCCGCCTGCCCGTTCGATGACGAGTTCGCAGCGGCGGACGGCCCGATTGCGCCTCTACACGCCCTCTGACGTTTCGACATGCCCATCACGACGACCTGCATCAGACCGATGCAGGCGAACGGCGATGCCTTGCCTGCTCCGCAGCTCATGTCGCGACAAGCCTTGAAGCCAGAGGAGACGATCGAATGGCAACCAACTTCAACGCGACAGCGCTCGCCAACGGCACATCCAACCTGCTCACGCGGGCCAGCGCGCTCAATCTGTCGACCGATCTGGTTCAGGCCGGCGTCGTCTTCAACGATGCCGTACGCATCTCACTCGGGCTCTATTCCGGCAGTCAGGGCAGCGGCAACTCCAACACCTTCCTGTCCAGCTACACGACCGACATTCACGCGGTCCAGAACGACATCGCCGCCATTCTCGCCAACCCCAACGAGGTCACGATCGGCGGCGAGACGTTCACGTTGAGCTCCACCGACATCTCGGTCCTGACCAACGTCCAGACGCAGCTCGGGTCGCTGCTGACCGCGGCCGCGCAGACCACGAATGCCACCACGATGTCGGCAGCGTCGCAGACGATTCACGCACTGCAGACGGAGATCCTGTCGGAGATCAACAACGATTCCCATCTGTCGGCGGCGCTCAACAACGTCACCTTCACCGCCAACACCGGCGCCGTCGACGTCGCCTTCCAGAACCTCCCCGCCGGCGCGGATGATCCGACGACGCTCGCCGCAGCGACGGCCGGCACCAGCCTGAAGGTGGTCGGCGAGGTGTTCAACGCCGCGGTGAGCGTCATCTCGGGCGGCATCAACGCGAACAATCTCGCCGAGGTCACGGCCGACTTCACCGCCGTGCAGTCCGGCCTGACCGCGATCCTCAACAACGCGACCATGCTGGCGCAGATCGAGGCCGGAGAGACCGCCAACGCGGCGGCAGCGACGACGCTGCATCTCCAGACCGTGCTGAACCAGATCAATCTGCAGATCGCGAAGTATGATTCCGCCGCGGCGACCGGCAACACCACCGCCCTGCGCGGCACCACCGACAATCTGCTCGACATCATCGACATCATCCAGAACGACACCGCGCTCAACACCGCCGCCGGCGGCAACGGCACGCCCGGGCACACCGGCGGCTTCGCCGAGGACCCCGGCGGGCTCACCGGCACCGTCACCAGGTTCCAGGACAACCAGGCGCAGACCAATTTCTGGGCGACCTTCGTCGCCGAGGCCAACACGATCAACGCGCAGCTCGCCGCGATCGTCAACGGCACGGGCACGGCGAGCCAAGCGCTGATCACGCAGATCACGAACTACAACAATTTCGGCGCCGCGTTCGACGCCGCCCAGGGCGCGGTGTTCCAGGGCCGCTTCGACAACGAGCTCAACAACGGCACCCTGCAGGCGGACTCCGCCACCGCGATCAAGGGCCTGCAGGGCATTCTGAACGGCGACACCGGCGCGGCGCTGACGGCGGACCTCGCCATGCTCACCGCCGCGGGCGAAGGCTTCGTGGCCGACGCCATGGACGTCAGCGGCAACAACATCGCGATCGGCGGCGCCAGCTATGTCGGCTCCGCGACGACCGTCTCGAAGGCGACGTCGGTCGCGGGGCTGGCCCAGGGCACGACCAAGGTCACGGCGAATCCGAACATCGCCAACGGCACCGGCGGCACCGCGACGACCACCAGCACGACGACGGGCACCACCAGCTCCGGCACCGGAACGGCCAAGACGACCGGAACGACCACGAACACGGGCAACACCACCACGGGCACGACGGCGACGACGACGAAGACCACCACCCACCACCACCACCACAACACCGCGACCGCCGCCACCCACAACTCGACCGCCACCCACACGACGGCCTCCTCGCATTCGTCGACCATGGTCGACCATCACCAGCACGCCATGCACCACATCTGGGGCTGACACGCGGGTCATGGCCGGCGGCAGCGCGCCGGCCATCTGGCCTTTCCCTTGCATCGGCTGTCCATCAGCCGGTTCGCATGATGGAGTTGTCAGATGTCCGACGCCCTGCACAACGTTGTCGTGGCCAGGAAGGCCATCGAGGCCCACAATATGGCCTCATTCGAGCTCGTCCCGGCGGATGACCAGCCGCTTCCGGGCTTCACGCCGGGAAGCCACATCGACGTCACCCTGCCGAACGGTTTGACGCGACAATATTCGCTGCTGAACAGCGCCTCGGAGCGCAACCGCTACTGCATCGGCGTCTGGAAGGATGCCAACAGCCGCGGCGGCTCCAAGGCGCTGCATCTCGACATCAACGAAGGCGACCGGCTGCAGGTCAGCCGGCCGCGCAACCGCTTCAAGATCCCGAAGGACACCAAGCGCGCGCTGCTGCTGGCGCGCGGCATCGGCGTCACGCCGATGCTGTCGATCGCCGACACGCTGAAGGTCAAGAACGTCCCGTTCGAGCTGCACTACGTGTTCGCGCTGATGTCGCCGGATTCGTTTCGCGGCACCATCGAGGCATCGTCCTTTGCCGACAACACGACGTACTACAAGGAAGCCACCGAGGACAATCAGCTGCTGAAGGCCACCGAGCTGCTCGCCGACCGCCCCGACGACACCCAGCTGTTCATCTGCGGCGTCGACTGGTGGATGGATCCGATCATCGCGCTCGCCAAGCAGAAGGGGTTTGCCGAGGAGCGCATCCATGTCGAGCGCTTCACCGCCAAGGCCGCCGCCGCGCTGCTCGACAAGGTGTTCGAGGTCACCATCAAGAGCACCGGCGCGACGTTCAAGATCCCCGGCGACAAGACCGTGACCGCGTTCCTCGAGGAGAACGGCGTCAAGATCGCGACCTCCTGCGAGCAGGGCATGTGCGGCACCTGCAAGACCAGGGTCATCAAGGGCGAGATCGACCATCGCGACAAGCGCCTGTCGGCGGCGCAGCGCGCCGAGGGCTACTTCCTGCCGTGCGTGTCGCGCGGCAAGGGCGACAGGCTGGTGCTGGATCTGTAGCCGCCGTGACCACCGAAACCGATCTGTGGCAGACCGCGTGGATCATCGCGGAACAGCACGGGACCGATGGGCCGGCGTTCGCTGCGCGCATGGCCGACAGTTTCAAGCTCGGCCACAAGATCGACGCGCATCAGGCGTGGCTCTCGATCGCGGGCAAGGTCGCCCGGTTGATTGAGGCGAACGCTTCGCGCAGCGCGCATCCGCATTGATGTCGAGAAACGGACAGAGCCGGACGGCCCTGTCCGGATTGGCACACGATCCGCGCGGCGTGACCGTATCCTCGCCGACTTGGAGATCCCGCGGCGGCGTCTCGTCCGATCTCACGATGTAAAGACGCCGCAGCTCTCCGGAACGGAATTTGCTCAGCCACATCCGGTCACCGAAGCGACCATCCACCATGCGCACGCGCCATGCGTCGCGCCTCGTGAGGATCCATGTCCGTGTCACAGTTCAGCGCGGCAGAGCTGCCGTCCCCGGCCGATATCGCGCTCGCCTACCATGCCCGCACCAAGCACAGCCTGAAACGCTATGCCGCGGGGCCGGAGACGCTGGACTGGGATGCGCAGCCCAACCCGTTCCGCGAATTCGTCGGCAGCCCACGCAC
This sequence comes from Bradyrhizobium sp. HKCCYLS2038, assembly GCF_051167655.1. Taxonomy (NCBI): domain Bacteria; kingdom Pseudomonadati; phylum Pseudomonadota; class Alphaproteobacteria; order Hyphomicrobiales; family Nitrobacteraceae; genus Bradyrhizobium; species Bradyrhizobium sp. HKCCYLS2038. The sequence continues at coordinate 232,334 of NZ_JBNPTM010000007.1, forward strand.
GGCGTTGCCGCTGACATCGGACCGCCTGGGCACGCGTTTCGCCGACGCGTGCGACGGCACGGCGCCGGTGCAGCCGCTGACGATCGACGGCATCGCGCTGCTGCTGGAGCTGTCGTTCGGGCTCAGCGCGTGGAAGGAGCTTGGCCCGGACCGCTGGGCGCTGCGCTGCAATCCCTCCAGCGGCAATCTGCATCCGACAGAGGCCTACATCGTCGCGGAGAACGTGGAGGGGCTGAGCGACGGGATCCATCATTATGTCAGCCGCGATCACGTGCTGGAGCAGCGCTGCCGTCGTGACACGGCATCGCAGGCCGCGCCGCGCCTGTGGCTCGGCCTGTCCTCGATCCACTGGCGCGAGGCGTGGAAATATGGCGAGCGCGCGTTCCGCTATTGTCAGCTCGATCTCGGCCATGCGCTCGGCGCCATCAGCTTCGCAGCCGCGGCGCTCGGCTGGACCGCACGCGTCGTCGACGGCCTCGACGGCAGCAGGCTTGCCGCCATCATGGGCCTCGATCGCGCCAGTGATTTCGCCGGCGTCGAAGCCGAGGATGCCGATGTCCTTGTCGCCATCGCGCCGCGCGATACGGGCGAACCTGCGCATGCCGACTTGCCGCCGCCCTGCTCCATCGCGGACATCTGGAAAGGCCAGGCCAACCGGCTCGATCGCCATCCGCTCTACCGCTGGCCCGTGATCCCCGAGGTGAGTGCAGCGACGACGGGCGCCGCGCAGGATCCGATCGATGCGCCCCCGTCCCTTCCGCCGCTCGTGCAGCGATCAGCGGCACGCGCGGCCGAACTCATTCTCAATCGCCGCAGCGCGCAGAGCTTCGATGCCAGGTTCACGATGGATCTCGCATCGTTCCATCACATGCTCGATGCGCTGCTGCCGCGCGCCACGACGCCATGGCAGGTCTGGCCCTACATACCGCGGCTGCATCCGCTGTTGTTCGTGCACCGTGTCGAGGGCCTTACGCCCGGGCTCTACGCACTGCCGCGCAGCGGCGAGGCGGCAAGCCATCTGCAGCGTGCGCTGCGGCCCGATTTCGATTGGCAGCGGGTAGAGGGCGCGCCTGATCACCTGCCGTTGTTCCGACTCCTGCCGACCGACAGCCGCGGCGTGATCCGCACCGCGAGCTGCCACCAGGCCATCGGCGGCGACAGCTGCTTCGCGGTGGCGATGCTGGCCGAGTTCGCGCCGATCGTCAGCGGCAACGCCTGGCGCTATCGCCAACTGCATTGGGAGGCCGGCCTGATCGGCCAGGTGCTGTATCTCGAAGCCGAGGCGGCCGGCCTGCGCGGCACCGGCATCGGCTGCTATTTCGACGACTCCGTGCACGAGATGCTCGGCATCGCCGGCAGCCAATACCAGACGCTCTATCACTTCACCATCGGCCGTCCGCTGACCGATGATCGCATCACCACGCTTCCGGCCTATCCCGGCCGCGCGCGCAATGAGGCGGGAGTCCTGCCATGAGACCGCGTATTCCGTTCCAGCGCATCGACGTCGGCCAGGCGGCCGAGCTGCTCCAGCGCGATGATTTGCTGCGCTTCGACGTCCGCGACCAGGCCTCGTTCACCGCAGCACATATCGCCGGTGCGCAGCACCTGACCCAGCGCAACCTGTCCGCGCTGATCTCCGGCACGACCAGGCATAGCGCCATTCTGATCTACTGCTACCATGGCCATGCCAGCCAGGAATACGCCCAGACCTTCTCCGATTTCGGCTTCACGGAGGTCTACAGTCTCGACGGCGGCTACGAGGCATGGCGGCAGCGCTTCCCTGCCAGGAACGGCTGCGCCGACATCAGCCCGACCCTGGCAGCCTGGCTCATCGCCCAGGGATTTCTCGCCGACGACGTCGACGCCACCATCGCCAACCGCACCACGCCGCTGATGAAGGCGGCGCATCTCGGCAACGTCGCCGTGATCCGCGAACTGCTCGCGGCCGGGGCCTCGGTCGCTGCCAGGAACGCCGACGGCAACAACGCGCTGTGGCTCGCCTGCGTCGGCAATCACCTCGAGGCGATCGATGCGCTGGTCGAGGCCGGCATCGATCTGGACAACAGCAACGACAATGGCGCGACGGCGCTGATGTATGCATCCTCGTCCGGCAAGGCCGCGGTGGTCGCGCATCTCCTTGCAAAGGGCGCCGATCTCAGCACCGAGACGCTCGACGGCTTTTCCGCGCTCGACATGGCCGCCTCGCTCGAATGCCTCACTCTGCTGCGGCAAGCGGCGGAGGCGGCCGCGCCCGGGGTCCGGCGATGACCGTCATCGAGCACGATTTCGGCCTGCAGCAGCGCCAGGTCGAGCGCCGCTTCCGGACGCTGCTCAGCCTCGATGCGCTGCACGAGGCCAATGTCCGCGCCAACCCGATCCCCTATCTGGAGCGCGCCAGCGAGCAGATCTATCAGCTGGAGAAGGCGCTGTTCGAAGCCCTGCAGGCGGCCACGGCGCCAGCTCACGACGAGAGCGAGATGGTCAGCATCGGCAAGGCCGAGCATCAGCGCCTGCTGCAATGTCGGGCCATCGTCGAGCGCGCCTACGCGCAGTTCGTCGCCGATCAGCCCGAAACGGAATGAACCCTCGAAATGGAGACCGAAATGAGTGAAGGCTTCTTCGTCGACTGGGACGGCAACTTGCGCAGCGCCGCCGATCCCGGCGGTGGCTATCTGTGCGATATCGACACCGTGGCCCGCTACGTCGCGGTGACGACCAAGAATGGCACGCTGGTGCACGAGGCGACGTTCTTCAAGTCCCAGGCCGACGTCGAGAAGGCCGGCATCAAGGCGCCGCTGGTGCCCGGCAGCCACCCCTGGGGCAAAAAGTCGGACGGGTTTTAGCGGTATGGCCGCGATGAAGTTCTACATGACGCCGGGATCCTGCTCGACCGGCATCCACATTATTCTCGAGGAGCTCGAGGAGGTGTTCGAGGCCTATATCGTCAACCTGCCGGCCGGCGACAATTTCAAGCCCGACTACGTGGCGATCAATCCGAAATCGACCATCCCGGCGCTGGTGCGCAGCGACGGCAGCGTGCTGACCGAGGTGCCCGCGATCGCCTACTGGCTCGGCCGCTCGCGGCCGCGGGCCAAGCTCTGGCCTTCGGATGTCGAAACCGAAACCCGGCTGCTCGAGGCGATGACCTACATCGCCGGCACCGTGCACGGTCACGGCTTCGCGCGCATCTTCGCGACACCGACCTTCAGCCGCAATGAAGCCGATCAGGAATCGGTTCGCGCGCTTGGCCTCAACATCGTCGTGAAGGGTTTTGCGATCCTGAGCCGGATGCTCGGCGAGCAGCCCTACCTCGGTGGTGAGTTCTCGGTCGCCGATCCGATCCTGTTCTACGTCACGTTCTGGGCCGACAAGACGGACATCACGCTGCCCGCCAACCTGCTCGCGCACTACCGGCGGATGCTGGCGCGGCCGGTGGTGCAGCGCGTCCTGCGCGAGGAAGGCTACAATCCGGCGACGCTCGGCAAAGCGGGCGAGTAACGACATCGCTGGCCTGACGCCCCCCGCGCCCTACTCCGCCGCCTCCGGCAGCAGCTCTTGGTCGCCCAGGTCGAGGCCGCGGAAGATGGCACAGCGGCGGAAGACGTCGATGGTCGGATGCACGCTCTTGTGGTGGCAGTATTTGGCGACGAGCTTGGCGAGCCCCTTGATGTCGCGCCCCGAGGCGCCGGGGAACGTCTCCACCAGCAGCTCGATCAGCGCCGGCTCGATCTTGAGGCCGAACTGCTCGCACATCACCCGCCAGATTCGCCCGCGTGCTTCGGCGTCCGGCGCCTGGAACTTGATCAGCGCGATGCAACGCGACACGATCGCTTCGTCGATGTCGTCGATGCGGTTGGTGGTGAGGAACAACAGCCCGTTGAAATATTCGAGCACGCGCAGGAACACGCCGACGACGGCGTTCATCGTCATGTCGTCCTCGCGTCGCTTGATGTAGACATCGGCCTCGTCGATCAGCATGACCGCGCCCCAGCGCTGCGCGCGCGTCAGCGCATCCTTCAGCGCGCTCTCCATCGCGGCGACGTTGAGCCCGAGCTGCCCCGAATGCACGCGGTACAGCGGCCGGCCGATGATCTCGGCATAGACCTCCGCCGTCAGCGTCTTGCCGACGCCGGGAGGGCCGGCGCACAGCACGGTGGTGCCGCCCGATTTGCCGGCGACGATGTCGTCCATCAGGAGATCCATCTCGGCGGTGAGGATGTCGATCAGGTCGGTCTGCTCCTCCGGCAGCACCAGCTTCTGCTTCAGCTCGGGCTGATAGGCGTAGGGCGTCATGTCGTCGGCGTGCACCCAGAGATAATGGTGCAGGTCGAGATGGAACATCAGCATGTACGGGAGGACCGGGATCTTGCAGAACACGCCCTTCGGGATCGCCGCCTTGGATTCTTCCACCTCCTGCTCGGCATCGTAGAGATTGCTCTTGGCGGCCTTGCGCAGATATTGCCCGAGAATGTCGCCGGTGACCTCGAGCGTCAGCGCGCGCTCCGTCAGGATGCCCTCGTCATTGACGAGCCGCGCGGTGCCGCCGCCGGAGGACAGCACGATGACGTCCTTGCGCGACCAGTCCACGTCGCGATGCGAGGAGTTCGGATCGTCGGCGAAGAAGCCGATGCCGCGGCCGGAGAACTGCGCACCATAGCGGCCGCGCCAAGCGAAGTAGCGCTCGGCGGTCTCGTCATAGGCCGAGATCAGCTCGGGCGTTTCCTTCAGGAAGCCCTTGGCGGCGAAGATCTCGGCCACCGTCCTGCCGACGATGTCGCCGACGGAAATGCGCAAGGTCGACGTCGTGATCGCACCCTTGGCATTGGCCTTGAGCTCGATGAAGACGCGTCCGGCCTCGTCGTTGGACGGCGCGGTGTAGTCGAGCCGCGTCACGACATAAGGCAGTGGCCTGCTCGCGACATTGGCGGTGAACATCCAGCCACGGATGGCGCCCGAGATCAGGTAGCGTGCGATCGCCGGCAGCACGGATTCCAGCTCATGCTCCGAGAAGCGCGTGCCGGAATCGTTGAAGGCGCGCTGCAGGGTCGCGATATGCGCCGCGCGGGCATGCCATTCCGGACCGGTCTTCTGGTAGCTGTCGCGCAGGAAGTCGAGCTCGGCGCCGGCGAGCCTGGTGATGTCGACCTCGACCTTGTCGCCGAAGCGCAGTTGCTCCCGGAGCGAGGCGAGGTTCGGAAAGGCCGCCGCCATGGCCTCGATGGTCGGGCGTTCGATCTGCAGCTTCATCGGTCGTTACTCAGGTCCGGGCGGCTCACGACGTCACGCTCGCCGGCTGGCGCGCGGCCTCCGCCTTGGCCAGCAGCAGCCGGTTGGCGGCCAGCGAGAACTCCTGCCAGGCAGCGGCGATGTCGCGCAGGATGGTCTGCACATAATCCTTCGACGGCTTGTGTTCGAACGGGAAGTTCGACAAGGCGCAGGAGGTGCGGTTGAAGGCGATGGCATCGTCCAGCAGCGACTGCATCACGTCGCGGAACGGCTTCTGGATCTCGGGCATCAAGGCCGAGCGCCCGCGCTCGACGGCGACATCGCGCATCTCGAAGGTCAGAGCATCCAGCACCTGCAAGGCCGCCGCGAACACCTGCTCCATAGCGCCGAGCACGGCGAGCTGCGTCAGCTGCTCACGCTGCTGGGTGGCGAGGCTACGGTTCAGCCGGTGCCGATAGTCGTCGAACGCCGCATCGCGTTGCGCGGCGACCCATGCGCCGAACCAGGCGAGGCTGGCATCATTGCCGGAGAGGCCGGCGCCGACGGCTGCGGCCGGACGCGCGCCCTCGCCCGCCATGCGCGCGATCGTCCGCTCTATGCGTCTGGCGGCATTCAGCGCGCCTTCGAGATAACCGGCCGCATGGCTGGCAGTCTCTGCGCCGCCGAGATGCAGGCGGCCCTCCCACAGCGCCCGCCGCAGCATCGGATTGGCGATTTCGCTGTGCTCGCCGCGCGGCGTGGTGCGGTCCAGCGCGCTGCAGGTGAAGCGCTCGGCGGCCCAGTCCTGGTAGTGCTGCTCGCCGCCCTCGAGCGCCGAGCCGAACAGCTGCACCATCTGGCTGTCCATCAGCAGCGGCAGCCCGACATTGAAGGCTTCACGCAGATCTGGCGGAAAAGCGAGAAAGCCGCCGAGCGCGGCGCGGTCGCCGCCCTCGTCGCAGGCATCGAAGATCTCGCCGATGACGGCCTGCTCATGACTGACGAAGGCGTTGCCGGACTGGCCCTTGTCGCGCCAATGCGCCTGGTCATAGGCGATCACGACCTTGGCCTGCGCCGCCATCCAGGTCTCGGCATTGTGCATCGCCTCGAACGTCGCGTCATCGAGCGCCGGATAGAAGCCGACATTGTCGACCAGCAGCCGCGGCGGCAGCGCGAGCACGGCGCGCCTCGCCTCGATCGCGACGGATTCCGTCGCGGTGGCGAAAATCAACCGCACATGCGTACCGCAATCGACGATGCGCATCAGCTCGTGACCGAGGTGGATGCAGGACGGCGGCAGATCGCGCGCCAGCGCCTCGATCAGACTGCTCATGCCGCCGGAGAGCCGGCGCGCGCCCTGATGGATCGGCGGCCCGCTGATCTGCTCGGCCGTCTTGTCGGCCTCCTTGAGGTGAAGCACCGTGCCGTCGTCGTGCTGGGCGAAATGCGACAGTCCGAGCTCGGCGATCAATCCTGTCAGCAGCGGCTGGGTCTCGGGCCAGAACCAGGTCGGGCCGAGGTCCAGCGCCAGCCCGGTCTTGCTCCGGGCCGACAACACCCGCCCACCCAGGCGATGTCGGGCTTCGAACAAGGCCGGCGTGCCGCCGCGCTGCTGCAGGCCGCGCGCGAGTGCAATTCCGCACAATCCGCCGCCGACAATGGCCGTTTCGAGCATGGCAGAACCTCCGCTGATGCGTTGCGATGGCGTCTCCGCCAGGCCTTGCAAGAAGCTTGCAAGCTTTCGGGAGCCGGTCGTGTGCGTTTCCAAACATTGCTTGATTTTCGCAATCGATTGGCCCACCTCAGTCCGATGAGCGACGCGAACGACATCCTGGCGGCCAACGCGGCCTTCTACGCAGCCTTTGCAGCCGGCGACTTCGCCGCGCTCGCAGCGTTGTGGGCGGACGGCGACGGCATCTCCTGCATTCACCCGGGATGGCCGGCGATCGTCGGCCGCAACGCTGTGATCGGCAGCTGGCGCGACATTCTGAGCAATCCTGCACGGCCCCAGATCGTCTGTGCGGAACCCCACGCCATCGTCGACCGCGATCACGGTCACGTGGTCTGCCTCGAGCTGGTGGACGGCGCAGCCCTCGCCGCCGCCAATCACTTCGCGCGCAGCGGCGGCGCCTGGCGGATGGTTCACCATCAATCCAGTGCGATCGCGCAGATGATCTCCCCGGACGACAACGCGGACGGCCGCAGCCTCCACTGATCCCGCCGCATCTGGCACGAAACTTGATCTGCTATCTCTCACCGGCAGGGATGTCGGAGATTGTTGATTTTCGTCGCGTCGGATGCGGGACCCAGTCACCGTCTCTGCGCGAGGTGATCTGCACCCTGCGAACCGCATCGTGCAGAAGCCGACGGGGAGAGACGAGATGGCACGTGTTCTGACCGCCTATCTGAAGCGCACCGAGGTGCCGACACGCACAGCGTTGCAGCAGGCCATCGCGGGACTTCCCTTCCCGCTGACGCTCGACGACGGCTACGTGCCGCTCGAGACCTCCGGATACCTGCCCTGTACGCTGGATGGCGAGGACGCCGGATTCGATCTGCGCTTTACGGAGATCGAGGAACAGCGCGCCGATGCATGCGATGTCGCAGCGACCTTGAAATGGGGTGGCGATCCGCGCGAGGAGGCTGCAGCTCTCGCGGTCTGTGCCGCGCTGGCCACGACTTTCGGCGCGATCATCCAGCGCGACGGCGCGCAGCTTTCACCCGGCCATATGCTCGAACAGGCGAAGGGAGCACTGGTATGAACATGACGGCTCCACTTCAGCCGACGGCAATCCATGCCGTCCCCGCCGAGCTCTGCGACTGCGGCTTCCGCCTGCTGATGATCCGGCAGTTCAATGTCGGCGCGGTGCCGCCGGCCTTCGCCATCATCGATCAGCGCGTCATGCGAATGCCGCAGCGGCTCGGCCGCCACGGCGTCTCGTTTGCCGCGACGTTCCTGCCCGAAGTGATGTCATGGCTGATCGATCATCTCGGCCGGCCGTCGCTGCATGACGACACCGGCCGCTCCTTCCGCAACCCGCGCTGGCCCGTCCTGTGCTGGCATGACCAGGAGCGCTATTGGCCGAGCGGCGCCGTCACGGTCGAATGGTTCGCCGAAGTGGCGTTCCAGGATCACGCTTCATGGCTGGCGTTTCGGACGCATTGGCACGATCAGCTGCTGGGGATCGGCGACAGCGCGTCGCATGGAGACGCAGAGCAGCGCGATCCGCAGGAGATGGAAAAGGATTTTGCCGACGAGGCGCTGCAAAGAGCATGATCTGTCGAACTTCGCCCGGAGCTCGTGCAGCTCTGTCAACGCCGGATCGTAGCGCTACAATGAGCTGATCAGCGCAGCAAGGGAGTGTGTCATGCGCTACGTCGCGTGGTTCGAAGGCTGGTTCGGCTCATTCTTTGCCGGCCATCATGACGACCAGCGACTGACCGATGCGTACGAGGAGGATCTGTTCTATCTCGCCATGCTCGGCCCGCACGTCTGACCGGCACGGCCGCCCGCGGTGGCGGCTGGACAAATGCCTGCCATGCCGCCACAGAGGGGTGACATGGCAGGCGTCCCGCAGGTTGGGAACGCAGCAGCCCCCACCTTGCGGGACCCTCTGAATGACATCGCCGACACCTTCTCGTTCGACTGGATCTGCGACGGATCAACCAGAGGTCATGACCCCGACCGAACTGCGGCGGCGCTGGCGCGCCGGCGAGGAGGTGGCGCTGCTCGATGTCCGCGAGGAAGGCCCCTACTCGCTGTCGCATCCGTTCTTCGCGGTGTCGCTGCCGCTGTCGCAGATCGAACTGCGCATGCTCGACCTGGTGCCGCGATTGAGCGCGCCCGTCGTCGTCTATGATGATGGCGAGGGTTATGCCGCGCGGGCCGTGCCGCGCATCCGCGCGCTGGGCTACCGCGACGTCGCGGTGCTCGACGGCGGCCTCAAGGGCTACGCGCGCGTCGGCGAGGTGTTCCGCGACGTCAACGTGCCGAGCAAGGCGTTCGGCGAGCTGGTCGAGGCGATCAGGCACACGCCATCGCTGTCGGCCGATGAAGCGAAGGCGCTGATCGAGCGGGAGTCGAATCTCGTGGTGCTCGATGCCCGCCGCTTCGAGGAATACCGCACCATGAGCATTCCGCGCGGCGTCAGCGTGCCCGGCGGCGAGCTGGCCTTCCGGGCGCGCGAGATTGCGCCGTCGGCCGACACCACGATCATCGTCAATTGCGCCGGCCGCACCCGCTCGATCATCGGCACGCAGTCGCTGATCAACGCCGGACTGCCCAACCGCATCTACGCGCTGCGCAACGGCACCATCGGCTGGACGCTGGCCGGCCACCAGGTCGAGCGCGGCAGGACGGCGCGTGTCCTCGAGCGGCCAAAGGCGAGCTACCCAGCGGCGCTCGCCGACGCCAAGGCCTGGGCCGAGCGCGTCGGCGTCGGCGTGCTCGATGCCGCGACCTTGGCGCGCTATCGTGCGGAAGCCGAAGTTCGGACGTTGTACTGCCTCGACGTTCGTACCCCTGAGGAACATGCCGCGGGCCATCCGGCGGGATTCATCTCCGCTCCGGGGGGCCAGCTGGTGCAGGCCACGGATGAGTGGATCGGTGTGCGCGGCGCGCGGCTGGTGCTGTTCGACGACGACGGCGTGCGTGCGCGCATGACCGCGTCATGGCTCAAGCAGATGGGCTGGGACGTCGCGATCGTCGGGTCTGGTGTCGTCGCGCCGACGGACACGAGCGTCCGCGCGGCGCGGCGGCCGGCGCTGCCGGACGTAGGCGATGCCGCGATCAGCGTCGCGCAGCTTGCTGCCGAGCCCACAGCCTGCACGCTCGTCGATCTTTCGCGCAGTCCGGCCTACAAGGCCGGGCATATTCCCGGCGCAAGCTTCGCTCTGGCGTCGCGCTTTGCGCAGGACCTCGCCAAGCTGCCCGGCGATGGGCCGATCGTGCTGACCAGCGACGACGGCGCCGAGGCGACGTTCGCGCTCGCCGATGCGCGGGCCGCGACAACGCGGGAGATCCGCGTCCTCAGCGGCGGGACGCGCGCCTGGACGGAAGCAGGCTACACGTTGGAGACCGACCACCACGTCTGGATCTCGCCGTCAGACGACGTCTACAAGCGTCCCTATGAGGGCACCGACAACGCCGCCGAGGCGATGCAGGCCTATATCGACTGGGAGCTGCAGCTGGTCGCACAGCTCGCCAACGATTCGGTCTCGAATTTTCACGTGGTGTGACGAGCCCGGCGCTGGCGATGCAGCCAGGACGGTCTTCGGAGTCAGGACGAAGCGACCATCTCGGGCTGGTTCGCGCGGTCCGGCTGCAGCGGCGGTGCGTCGGCGCTGTGCGGCAGCGCCCAGCGACGGATGGCGGCGAACAGCAGCGGCGGCTGGATCGGCTTGGTGACGTAGTCGTTCATGCCGGCTGCGAGATAGGTCTCGCGCTGTCCGACCAGCGCATTCGCCGTCAACGCGATGATCGGCACCTGGGCCTCCGGACCCGTCAGTTGGCGGATCGCCTTGGTCGCGGAGATGCCGTCCATCTCCGGCATCTGCACGTCCATGAGCACCAGATCGTAACGCCGCTCGGACACGGCTGCGAGAGCCTTGGCGCCGTTGCCGACGATCGTGGGCTTGAAGCCCTGCTTCACCAGCAGGCTCGAGATCAGCGTCGCGATGATCGGGCTGTCCTCGGCCACCAGGATGTCGAGTTCCCGGTCCGTCCGATCGACGATCGGCTCGGAGGAGAGCACCGGCGCCTGGCCACGCGGGCACGGCAGTTCGAGCCAGAAGCGGCTCCCGCGGCCGGGTTCGCTGTCGACGCCGATCGTGCCGCCCATCGTGGTGCAGAGCTGCCTGCAGATCGCGAGCCCGAGGCCGCTGCCGCCATATTTGCGCGAGATCGACGTGTCCGCCTGCACGAATGGATCGAAGATCTGGGCTTGAATCTCGGGCGACATGCCGATGCCGGTATCGATCACCTCGATCCTCAAAGCGGCCGCGCCATCGCCGTGATAGCGATAGGCGGCACGCACCTCGATGGAGCCATGCTCGGTGAACTTGATGGCGTTCGAGACCAGGTTCAGCACCACCTGGCGGATCCGCGTCGGATCGCCCTTCACGAACTGCGGCAGTCCCGGCGCGAGGCCGGCCTTGATATCGAGATTCTTCTTCTTCGCCCGCTCTCCCATGAACGAGACCGCACTCTCGATCAGGTTCGGCAGGTCGAAATCGATCTGTTCAGACTGCAGCCGCCCGGCTTCGAGCTTGGAGAAGTCGAGAATGTCGTTGATGACCTCGAGCAGCAGATCGGCGGATTCCTTGGCGAGCACGGTATAGCGCTTCTGCTCGTCGTTCAGCGGGGTTCCGCGCAACAGATCGACCATGCCGACCATGCCGCTGAGCGGCGTCCTGATCTCATGACTCATGATCGCTAGGAAGTCGCTCTTGGCGCGGCTGGCGGCCTGGGCGGCGTCGCGGGCGGCGCGCAACTCGGCGCCCGTCGCCTCCAGCTCCTGCTTCTGATCCTCGAGGTCGGACCGGATCGCCTGCACGTAAGCGAGCTTCTGTTCGAGCTGCGCCTGAATCGTCTTGAACGCGGTGATATCCGTGCGCAGCCCGACGAAGCCGCCGTCGGACGTCCGGTGGTCGACACTCTGGATCCAGCGTCCGCTCGGTTCGCGATGCTCGACGGCCTTGCTGCCGGCAAGATGCCGCGTGACCTTTCGCTGCAGCCAATCCTCGAACCCGTCACCCTTCGGACTGATCAGACCGATCTGGTGGGCCTTGCGGAACAGGTCCTTGTAGCTGATGCCCGGCTCCATCAGCGCGGCCCAGGCTGGAAACATCTCACGGAAATGCGTGTTCGACATCACGAACTTGTCGTCCTTGTCGAACAGAACGAAGCCTTTGGTCAGCGCCTCGATCGCGTCTACCAGGCGCAGCCTGGATTCTTCCGCGACCGTCTCGGCCGTCTTCCGGTCGGTGATGTCCTGGATGATCCCGAAGAAATAGCTCTCGGCGCCCTGCCCGCGCGGACCTGCTTCCATCCGCACCCATCGCATCTCGCCGTCGGGGCGGATGATGCGGAACTCATAATTGTATCCCGACAACGCCGCGCGAGCCGCCTCGCGTGCGCGCAGATAACCCACGACATCGTCGGGGTGCACGAGGTCGAGCAACGTCTCGAAGGGCACGCTCTCGCTGGGCGGCAGGCCGGTGATGTCGAACAGCTGCTGTGACCACACCGCCGCCTCGCGGCTGGGATCCGTGACCCAGTGCCCGACCTTGCCGATCCGCTGCGCCTCGAGCAGGCGCTCGCTCTGCTCCGCAAGCAGCGCGTTCTGTTTCTCGAGCAGATCTTCGGATTCTTTCATTCCGCGGACCCTGCGGCCGAGCAGCACAAGCAAAGACAGAATGCCGGCAACGGCTGCGCCTGTCCCGAGCAGCAGGATGAGGGCGTCGCGCCGCCACGAGCCGTGCACGGCATCCTCGGTCATCGCCGTCGAGATCATCAGCGGAAAGCCCGCCACATCGTGAATGGCCACGTGGCTGTAGCCGCTGTCCGTTCCGGTGCTCCAGACGGCGGTGCCGCCGGAACTGGCACCGGGATAGAGTTGCCCGATCATCTCGTCGGCGAAAGGATAGCGCGCCAGCATCATGCCGTCGCGGCGGAGCAACGAGACCGACCCGCCGTTCTGGATCCCGATGTTCTCGTAGAGCCGCGTGAAATAGTCGATGTGGACCCCGGCACTGAGCACGCCGGCGAAGTTTCCTTCGGAGTCGGTCAACCGCCTGGCCATCTGCATGGTCCACGACCCGTCCAGGCGATTGCGCACCGGTTGGCTGATGAACAACTCCGCGATGTCGTGATCACGAAAGAAGCGATACTGCTCGCGGTCGGCCAGCGAGATTTCCGGGATCGGCCAGATCTGGGAATGATTCCTCAATCGACCGTCGGTCCCGATGATGAGCATCCGGTCGATTTGCGGTAACAACTTCAGTTTTTCATCCAGATACTCGTGCGTTTCGCGCCAGCCGATCTTCGCGTCGGCCCCCTCCCGGCGAAGATTGTGAAGGCCGAGGCGCTCGATCGCATCCTTCAGCATCAGGTCGATCGCCTTGAACGATCGAGAACTCTCCTCCGACAGCACGAAAGACAGCCGTGCCAGATTGGCCTTGGTCTCGTCCTCGACCCGATCGTGCAGGTTCTTGATGGTCAGTCCTGCAGCGATCAGCATGAGGACCGTCAGAAATGCTGCCACGATCATCGTGGCATAGGTCGACCGCATCCTGCGCGAAAGGCTGCCGTCACCTGCCCGCGTCCGGCCGTGCATAGTATCAGTGTCGGCGCTGGCAGGGCGATGCGGCCTTTCGCTCATGAGCGCTCCTGCATCGCTGCCACGGCAGCAACCGTCGCCTCGATCGTCTCGGAGAGCGAGGGCATGCGAGCCTCGACATCCGCAAGCGTGGCGAGGTCGAGCTCGATTTCGCAGGCGATCGCCGAGAGCCGCGCGGCGCCAAGGCTCGAAGAGAAACCCTTCAGAACGTGGGCAGCCTTGCGGGTCTCGGCCAGATCGGCCGCGGCCAGGCATTCGCGAATTCTCTGCAGGGTGTCGGAAGCCGCGGCGGGCAATTGCGACAACATCCGCAGCAGCTCCTCGTCGCCGAGGGCGTCGCGCAGGAGCTCGATCTGCTCGGAATCGAGCAGCGGGTCGCGTTCAGCAACGGTATCCATGTTTGATGTCCATTCTGGGAGCAGATCGACGCGCGCGGTATGGTGCCTGCGTCTTCGCATCCGCTGCAGGCAAGGATTGATCATCCAGCTCGGGAATTCGGCGATCGAGACAGATGACCGTCGTGTCGTCCGGCAGCGCGGCCTGCCCGGTGATTCCGGCTGCCGCGCAGAGCCGATCGATCACCTCGTCCGGCGCGAGCCCGAAATGGCAGGCATGCAGGACGTTCAGCAGGCCGTCCTCGCCGATGCGCTCGCCGAGAGCGTCGGGATATTCCGGAAGTCCGTCGCTGAACAGCAGCAGAAGCGAACCCTGGGGGAATTTGCGCTTGTGGACTTGATATTTCACCCCTGGCTCGATGCCGAGCGGCAGTCCGGTGCCCTCGCATAGCCTTGGCCTCCCAGACTGGTTCTGTACCAGGATCGCAGGCGGCGCGCCGGCCGAGGCAAATCTCAGCTCGCCTCGCCGATGGTCGATGACGACATACAGGAACGTTGCGAACTGTCCGGGCGGCAGCAAGTGCACCAGCCGCTCGTTCAGCATCGAGAGCAGCTCGGCTGGGGCATGATGAAGGTTCTTGTACTCGTGGATCAAGGCATGAAGCCGGAACGTGTTGAGCGCGGCATTCACGCCATGGCCGGTGAAGTCGGCGAGAAAAAACCCGAGCACGCCATCATCGATCGGCAGCATGCCCCAGAGATCGCCGCCGAGCTCGGAAGACGGCCGATTGTAGGACGCGATCCTCATGCCGGCCTTCTCGGCGTGCTCGGAGAGCGATGCGCTGGACGGCAACAGATCGAATTGCATGCGCCGCGCGGCCTCAAGCTCACGGGAGATTCGCTCGCGATAGCTGCGCAGCTCCCGCAGCGAATTCCAGCGCTCCAGATGCACGACGACGCGCGCGATCAGTTCCGACGGATTGACCGGCTTGGACAGAAAGTCCGACGCGCCGCCGGCGAACAGCTCGCCCATCTTCTTGCGATCGAAGGTCGCCGTCTGAACCAGGATCGGAATGTCCGCCAAATTGGGATCGGCTCGCACGTGGCGGCACACGTCGAGGCCGCTCATGTCCGGCATCTGCATGTCCAACAGCAGCAGGTCCGGATTGAAACTGCGGGACTGCTCCAGCGCCGAGACGCCGCCTTCCGCGAACTCCAGGTTGACGAAGTTGCGGCGGCGCAGGACCGATTCCACCAGCTGACGGCAGAGCGGATCGTCGTCTGCGATCAGGATCCGGGCGTCGCAGATTCCATCGTCACCGCGGCGATCGTCGGCGGCCGCCCCGGCACTGTGGCCCTGAATGTTCATAGCCGAAACTCCAGCTCGACCGTGGTGCCGCCATCGAGGATCGCGACATTGTCGGAAAACGCCTGCAGGATCGCGAGCCCGCGCCCCATCGAGTCTTCTCCCGCCCTGGACTGGACGGCTTGCGGCTCGTATCCAACGCCGCTGTCGTGCACGAGCACGCGCAGTTGGGCCTCGTCCCAGAGCGCGTCCATCCGGATCGGAGCCTCGGCAACATCCGACGAACTCAACTTGGACTCGATGGCATCGTGCGCGGCGAGCAGACCGTCGAGGCTGCCGCGCGACTCCGGGTTGATCCGCAGGTTGCCGTGCAGCACCGCGTTCATCAGCGCTTCCTGAACGGCGCTGTAGACCCGCACGCGAAGATCCTCGGTCAGGGCTGTCCGGTGCTCCATGGCATGGATGAAGACCTTGACGATGCAATGCTTGTAGGCCGACCGCGTGGTCACCACCAGGCTGAGATGACCGGGCTCGGCGGCACCATCGAGATCGCCCTCGCACTTGCCGGCGAGCCCGACCTCGACGCATTGGATCGCGGGCGGCTCCAACGCGGCCTCCAGCGTTGCCTCCGAGGCGCCGTCCCAGCAGGTGACATGCGGCCCGGATGCTGAAGCCTGCAGGGAGTTGCCCATGTCTCAATCCTCGATGGTGAAGAGCGTGCTGAACTTGGTCACGCCGAACATGCGCTTCACCTGTCCGCTCGGACGGCGCAGGATGAGATCGCGGTCGTTCTTCTTGGCTTCGTCTCGCGCCAGCAGGAGCATGCCAAGGCCGGCGGAATCGATGAAATCGAGCTTGGATAGATCAAGGATGACCGACTTGCCGCTCGTTGCGAACAGCTCGGAGACCATCTGCTTGAACGGTGCGTGATCGGTGAAGGTGAACTCGCCGCTCATCGAGATCTGGCCGGCTCCGCGGTCTACTTGAATCTGCATGGTTTCCTCCTAAAACAACTCGATGGTTCCACTGCTCGCCGAGGCGCTCTCGGCGGCCACGGCTTCGACGGGCTGCTCGCCGTCGAGAAGCTGGGCGACGAACCGCGCGCGGAGATCACCGAGAGTGAAGCGGTCGAGCAGCTTCTTGACCCACTCGGTATCGGTCGATTGTCCTTCCGGGATTGGCGGCAGCGCCTCCGCGGTCGCGACCTTCAGTTCGTCGAGCGCTTCGTCGACGACGTGAAGCGTATCGACCACATGCTCGAGCCGCTGACGGGTTCTGTCCTGGAACTGGATCCCCGTGATCATCGCCGAGACATCGGACGAAATCACCTCGGCTTCCTTCACGGCTGCGCCAACGACAGCAGCCAGGCTCGAGCTGCGTTTGATCAGGGCGGCCATGAGAACCTCGAGACGGTCCTTTGCCATCAGGTTGTGCGACATGTCGATCGTGGCGACGCGCTTGAGCGTCTCATGACCACTGGCGATTCCGTCGGTCACCGCCTTGAGCTCGGACTCCATATCGACCGACAGGCGCGCCGTTGCACCCGACAGCTCGCGCACTTCGCCTGCGACCACCCTGAACGCCGCACCAGCCCCTCCGGCCCGCTCCGCCTCGATGCGGGCGTTCAACGCCAACATGTTGGTGGTCCGGTTGATCTTGCTGAGCTCGGCCATGCAGCTGTCGACCCGGTCGACATTGGTGTTGAGCTCGCTCAAGGCATACACCATCTGCATCGCGTCTTTGGACAACATCAGGATCTTCTCGACGACATCGCTCAACGTGTCCTCGAGCAGACCTGCGATCCGGTCGATCGGTACGATCTCGCCGTCGACCTCGATTCCGACCGCGAGCTTGCTCAAATCGTCGACTCTTGCCGTCTGCTGCTCGGCGCACACCGCCAGGCGCTGAAAGCGTCCGCTCAATTGGTCCGCCTCCGTCTCCACGACGGCGGAGGTCTGCTGAATCTCCGACACCAGCGTCCTGATCACGCGCTGCTGCATGGCTGCAAACGAGATCCAGCGCTGCATCAGTTCGTCGTGCCGGGCCGGCTCCGTCGACCCCTGCGGCGCCTCAGGCGCCAACGGCACTGCTTCGACCTCCGCCAGCTTCGGCAATGCCGCGCTGCTCTGCCTCCATCTGAACATGACTAAACTCTCACTCCGCGCGCAGCCAGCGACTCGCAGCGCTTCAAGACATTGGCCGCGATGTTGGCGAGCGGCAGCTCGATTTCGGTCGCGCCGCACTCGCGCGCGGCCTTGGGCATGCCGTAGACCACGCAACTGGCCTCGTCCTGTCCAATCGTTGGCGCGCCTGCCGTCCGCATCTGCAACAGACCAAGTGCACCGTCACGTCCCATGCCGGTCAGGATGATCCCGATTGCATTCGGGCCAGCGGCATGCGCCACCGACCGGAACAACACGTCGACCGACGGCCGATGACCCGAGACGGCGGGCTCGTCATGAACGCGGCAGACGTAGTTCGCGCCGTTGCGCGCGAGCTCGAGATGGTAGCCTCCCGGGGCGATGTAGACATGGCCGGGCAGGACGCGCTCGCCGCCGTCGGCCTGCTTGACCGTGACGGCGCACAGCTGGTTCAGGCGCGCGGCAAAAGAGGCGGTGAACACCGCAGGCATATGCTGCGCGATCACGATGGCCGGCGCGTTCGATGGGAACGCCGTCAGCAGTTCCTGCAGAGCTTCGACGCCGCCGGTCGACGCTCCGATGGCAATGATCTTCTCCGACGAATAATACGCGCCCCCGGGCTTCTGGGCCGTCTCGACCGTCCGCTGCGCCGGCGAGCGGATCTTCGCGACCGACGCGGCCTTCACCTTGCTGATGATCTCGTCGCGCAGCATCGGCAGGCCTTCGACCAGACCGACCACCGGCTTGGCCACGAAATCGACGGCCCCCATCTCCAAGGCACGGACGGCCGTATCGGCGCCCTTCTGCGTCAGAGACGAAATCATCAGTACCGGCATCGGCCGGAGATTCATCACCTTCTCGAGAAAGGCGAGGCCGTCCATGCGCGGCATCTCGATGTCGAGCGTGAGCACGTCGGGGTTCAGCGCCTTGATCATGTCACGCGCAATGATCGGATTTGGCGCGGCGCCCACCACTTCGATGTCGGGATCGGACGACATGATTTCGGTCAGAATCTGCCGGACGAAGGCAGAGTCGTCGACGATCAGAACGCGAATGGCACTCATCACAAGCCTCAAAAGAGTTCGACCGATCCGGCAACGGGCTCGACCTGGATTTTCTTCTTGTAGGATGTCTCCTCCCTGACGACCGCATCCTGCTCGGTGCGCGCCAGTTCGAGCAGCATCACCCTGCCGCTGCTCGGCCAATAGTGGACCCTGCGCGGCAGCGACCCGCGCAGATGCTTGGCCGCGATGCCAAGGTTTTCCGCCAGCAGGTACTCCTCGACAAAATCCGCATTGCGATGGCCGATATTGGTGGCGCTCTTCAGGACATTGCCGCCTCCGAACACCTTGATCTCAAGCCGTTGCCGAGCGCCGCCGCGCGAGAGGATGTCGTTGATCAGCCGCTCCATGGCGACGTTGCCATACCGCATGCTGTCGGACGCGCCGGCCCCCCAGCCTGCACCGGCAGATTCCGGCAGCATGAAATGGTTCATCCCGCCGACGCCGGTCAGCGGGTCGCGAATGCATGCCGCCACGCAGGAGCCGAGCACGGTGACAAGCATCTCTTCCTCGCTCGCGCACACGTAGTGATCGCCGGGGAAGACCTTCACGGCGGTGGCCTCGAACTGCGGGTCGTAGTACTTGCGCGCTCCGTGGAAAGCATCAGTATCCACGGATCGTGCGGACCGCCTTGGAGTCCTGGCGCTGTTCATTTGATCCTGCGATAGATGGTCCGGCCGATCAGGTCGAAGCGGTCGGAGATGTTGAGCAGATTTTCAGAATGACCGATGATGAGCCAGCCGTCGGGCTTGAGCATCTCGGCGTAGCGATCGAACAGGCGGCGCTGCGTGTTCTGGTCGAAATAGATGACGACGTTCCGGCAGAAGATGATGTCGAACGGGCCCGACATCGGCCAGGGCCCGAGCAGGTTCAGATGGCCGAACGAAATCAGCTCGCGCACCTCGTCCTTCATCACGGCCTGGTTGCCGCGAAGAGTCACGAAGCGCTTGCGGAAGGTTTCCGGAATGCCTTCCGCGCGCTCGAAATCGTAGACGCCCTGGGCGGCGTGCGCGAGCACGTTGGTATCGAGATCCGTCGCCAGGATCTTGACGTCCCAACTGGACAACAGCTGCTCGCACGACAGCAGTGTCATCGCGATGCTGTGCGGCTCCTCGCCGGTCGAGCAGCCAGCCGACCAGATGCGCAACCGGCGGCGATCATGCCCGGCGACAATGGCGGGAAGGATGTTCTTGGCCAGATATTCGAAGTGATGCGCCTCGCGGAAGAAGCTCGTATGGTTGGTCGTGACCGCGTTGATGAAATTGTGCAACTCGTCGTCGCCAGCATCGGTCTCCAGCAGCTTGCAATATTCGGAGAAGCTGCCCATGCCGAGCGCGCGCAGGCGCCGGCCGAGCCGGCCGTGAATGAACGCGCGCTTGCGTTCGCTCAGGACGATCCCGGCGGTATCCATCACAAGCTTCGAAAGCTTGTGAAACTCCCTGTCCTGAAGCGCGAATTCTTCGTGCACCCTCGACTCTCCCCGTTACAAACGGGCGTCACCCGAAGCAGGTGACGCCCGTCCAATTGTCAGAATTCCTTCCAGTCGATATCGCCCGAGGCGCGGCGGCGAGCGGGCTCCGCTTCGGCCGTGCGGCTCGGCTGCGCCGCGGGTTTCGCGGCCGCAGGCCTTGCCGGAGCCGGACGGACGTTGGCGAGCTTCTCCTTGCCCGAGCCGAGCGAACGGTCGACCACTGGATTGCCGGTTCGGGCGGGCGCCACGCGGCCGCTTTCGAAGCCGCTGAGCACCTGGAACTTGCCCACCATCTCGCTCATCGCGCCGGTCTGGTCTTCCATCGACTTGGCTGCGGCTGCGGCCTCCTCGACCAGCGCAGCGTTCTGCTGCGTCACCTTGTCCATCTGGGTCACGGCGTTATTGACCTGCTCGATGCCGCCGCGCTGCTCCTGCGACGCCGCCGAGATCTCGGCCATGATGTCGGTGACGCGCTTCACCGACTGCACGATCTCCTCCATGGTCTTGCCGGCGGTGTCGACCAGGCGCGAGCCCGATTCCACCTTCGAGACCGAGTCGGAGATCAAACCCTTGATCTCCTTCGCGGCGTTGGCGCTGCGCTGCGCGAGGTTGCGCACCTCGGCGGCCACCACGGCAAAGCCACGTCCCTGATCGCCGGCGCGTGCGGCCTCGACCGCGGCATTCAGCGCCAGGATGTTGGTCTGGAAGGCGATCTCGTCGATGACGCCGATGATGTCGGCGATCTTGCGGCTGGCCTGGGTGATGCCGTCCATCGTCTGGACCACCTCGGCGACAACCGACCCGCCCCTGATCGCGACGTCGGAGGCCGACGATGCGAGCTTGTTGGCCTGCTGGGCGTTCTCGGCATTCTGGCGCACGGTGGAGGTGAGCTCCTCCATGCTGGCCGCAGTCTCTTCGAGGCTCGCCGCCTGCTCTTCAGTCCGCTGCGACAGGTCGGTGTTGCCGGAGGCGATCTCGCGGGCCGCGGAGCTGATCGTTTCCGCACTCTCCGCGACGTCAGAGATGATCGCCGACATCGTGTCGAGCAGGCCGTTGACGCCCTCGCAGAGCTGGGCGATGTCTCCCGACTTGCCTTCGAGCGGAATGCGCTCACGCAGATCGTTCTGCTTGGCGGCATTCACGACATCCTGCGTCTGCTGCACGGCCGCCTGCATCATCTCGGAGGCCTTCACCTGGGCGGTGATGTCGGTGGCGTATTTGACGACCTTGAACGGCTTGCCGTCGGGACCCATGATCGGGTTGTAGCTGGCCTGGATCCAGACCTCCTTGCCGGCCTTGCCAATGCGCTTGTACTGCCCGGCGTCATATTCGCCGCGACCGAGCTTGTCCCAGAACATCCGGTAGTCGGACGAACTGCGATAGACGGGATCGACGAACATCGAATGATGCTGGCCCTTGATCTCGCCGAGCGAGTAGCCCAGCGTCGACAGGAAGTTTTCGTTGGCGTTGACGATCTTGCCGTCCATCGTGAACTCGATGACCGCCTGCGCCTTGTTGATCGCCGAGATCTGGCCGCTGAAGTCGGCGTTGCGGATGACGTCCTCGGTGATGTCGGTCGCGTACTTCACGACCTTGAACGGCTTGCCGTCCGGGCCCATGATCGGGTTGTAGCTGGCCTGGATCCAGATCTCCTTGCCGCCCTTGCCGATGCGCTTGTACTGCCCGGCATCGTATTCGCCGCGGCCGAGCTTGTCCCAGAACATGCGATAGTCGGTCGAGCTGCGATAGGCAGCGTCGACGAACATCGAGTGATGCTGGCCCTTGATCTCGTTCAGCGAGTAGCCCAGCGTCGACAGGAAGTTCTCGTTGGCGTTGACGACCTTGCCGTCCATCGTGAACTCGATGACCGCCTGCGCCTTGTTGATCGCCGCGATCTGGCCGCCGAAGTCCGCGTTGCGGATGACGTCCTCGGTGATGTCGGTGGCATATTTGACGACCTTGAACGGCTTGCCGTCCGGTCCCATGATCGGGTTGTAGCTGGCCTGGATCCAGACCTCCTTGCCGCCCTTGCCGATGCGCTTGTACTGCCCGGCGTCATATTCGCCGCGGCCGAGCTTGTCCCAGAACATCCGGTAGTCGTGGCTCTGGCGGAAGACCGGATCGACGAACATCGAGTGGTGCTGGCCCTTGATCTCGCCCAGCGTGTAACCCAGCGTGTTCAGGAAGTTCTCGTTGGCGTTGAGGACCTTGCCGTCCATCGTGAACTCGATGACCGCCTGCGCCTTGTTGATCGCGGCGATCTGGCCACCGTAGTCGGCGTTGCGGATCACCTGCTCGGTGATGTCGGTCGCGAACTTCACCACGCGATACGGCTTGCCGCTCGCGTCCAGCATCGGGTTGTAGCTGGCCTGGATCCAGACCTCCTTGCCGCCCTTGCCGATGCGCTTGTACTGCCCGGCGTCAAACTCGCCACGGCCGAGCTTGTCCCAGAACATGCGGTACTCATGGCTCTGGCGGTAGGTCGGATCGACGAACATCGAGTGATGCTGGCCCTTGATCTCGGCAAGGGTGTAGCCCAGCGCGTTCAGGAAGTTGTCGTTGGCATCGAGGATCGTGCCGTCGAGCCCGAAAGTGATGACCGCCTGCGAGCGGTTCATGGCTGCGACCTGGGCCTGCAGGTCCCTCGTCGCACCCGACGCTTCAGGCGCCTTGGCGGCAGCCGGCCGCGGGCGGCTGCTGCGCGATCGGGCCTTGGCCTTGCTCGCCGCGTTGTCTTCGCCCGGTGCGCCGTCGGCCGTAAAGTCCTGCATGATGTTGTCCTCGTATGTGTCGCTCATGACGATCTCGCAAAAATGGCTTGTGATGGGTTCAGGCGGCGACGGCCGCCGTACGCTTGATTGACTCGGTGGGCATTCCGAACAGGCCGGACAGCGACACCAGCGTCACCATGCGGTCCTGGATTGCGACCAGACCTTCCAGGAACTGATCCTCGGTCGGCATGCCCATGTCGGGCACTTCACGGATCTCCTTCGGGTCGACGGAGATGATGTCGGACACGGTGTCGACCAGCAGGCCGACCGTGCGCGTGCCAGCGGCAACGATGATGACGACGTGCATGTTGGTCGGCACGGTCACGCCGGTGCCGAACCTGGCACGGAGATCGAAGATCGGAACGATGATGCCGCGCAGGTTGATGACGCCGCGGACATGCGACGGCGCGTTCGGGATCATCGTCGTCTCGGTCCAGCCCTTGATCTCGCGGACGACCATGATGTCGATGCCGTACTCCTCCTCGCCGAGCGTGAAGGTGATGAACTGCTGCACGTTCTCACTGACCGCCACGTCCTGGCCGAATTGCACGGCCGGCTTGTTGTCAGGCTGCATGGGTCAAGTCCTTTTCGGTTTCGGTTGGCGCGTCCGGCGGTGGCAGCCTCATGGCGGTGCCGCGGACGTCGATCTCGTGCAGACGGGCAACGTCCAGGATCAGCGCGACCCGGCCATTGCCGAGGATCGTCGCGCCGCTGATGCCGTCGACCGGCTCGTAGTTGGCCTCGAGGCTCTTCACCACGACCTGCTGCTGGCCCAGGAGCTCGTCGACGACGATGCCGACGCGGCCGGCGCTCTCGCTCTGGACGATGATCACGATGCCGCGGCAGGGATCGCCGATGGCGTCGTTGATCGAAAACAGCCGATGCAGGTAGACCAGCGGAAGATATTCGCCGCGCAGCGCGAGCACGTGGCCGCGGCCGACCACCGGATGAATGTCGGCGGTCTGCGGCCGCAGGTTTTCGACGATCGCGACCAGCGGAATGATGAACGTCTCGCTGCCGACCGACACCACCATGCCGTCGACGACCGCGAGCGTGAGCGGCAGCGACAGCGTGAACGCCGATCCCTGCCCGAAGCGCGAACGGACCGAAATTCTTCCGCCCAGCGCCTGCACGTTGCGCTTGACGACGTCCATGCCGACGCCGCGTCCGGAGATGTTGGAGACGACTTCAGCCGTCGAGAACGCCGGCAGGAAGATCAGCTCGTTGATCTCGTCGTCGCTGAGATTGGCGCCCGCCGGGACGAGACCACGCGCCTTTGCCTTGGCGAGGATCTTGTCCTTGTTGATGCCGCGGCCGTCATCCGACACTTCGATGACGATCCGGCCGCTGCGCTGCGCGGCGGAGAGGTGGATCGTGCCCTGCCGGACCTTGCCTGCGGCGATGCGATCGACCGGCGACTCGATGCCGTGGTCGAGTGCGTTGCGGATCATGTGGGTGAGCGGATCGTTCAGCTGCTCGATGACCGTCTTGTCGATCTCGGTCATCTCGCCGGAGGTTACGATGCGCACTTCCTTGCCGAGGGTGGCCGCGAGTTCGCGCACGATCCGCGGCATCCGGGCGAAGACCGACTTCACCGGCTGGGCGCGGATCGCCATCACGCTTTCCTGCAGCTCGCGCGCGCTCTGCGCCAGCGCCTCGATGCCCTGGATCAGCTCGGGATATTTGTCGGCCGGCAGTCCGAGACCCTGCTCCGTCAGCATCGCCTGGCTGATCACGAGTTCGCCGACCAGGTTGACCAGCCGGTCGACCTTGTCGACGTCGACGCGGATCGACTGCGCAGCGCCGACGGCGGCGACCGTCGCTGCGACGGCGCCTGTCGTGTCGGTGGCGCCCGTCCCGTCGGTGGCGGCGGCCTCGGCGACCGGCGCCGCGGGCTCCGGCGATTCGATCTCGAGGTCGCAATCGTCCTCGACGAACTCGAAGACGTCCTGGATCGCCGAACGCGGTACGGCGGTATCGAGCGTGAAGGTCCAGTTGAGATAGGCCGCCTCGGGGTCGAGCGATTCGAGCGGCGGCAGGTTGGAGCTGTCCACCTCGGTGCTCAGCGACCCGAGCTTGCCCAGCTGACGGATCAGCAGCAGCGGCTCGTTGGCCTTCTTCAGCATCTCCGTGTGCGGGCGGAACCGGATGCGATGGGTCTGCTCGGTCAGGGCTTTCGCCTCCGAAACCGCCGCCGGCGCGGAGACGTCCACGGACTGCCCCGCCCCTTGCAGCGCATCGCGCATCGCCGCGCTGATATCAGCCGCGAAGTTCGGCGGCAGCTGCTGCTCCAGCCGCGCTGCGTTCACGATATCCGCGAGCGCGTCACTGGCACGCAGGAGCAGTTGCTTGATGTCGTGGGTCGCGGGGATCTTGTGATCGCGCAGCGCGTCGAGCAGGCTCTCGAACGTATGCGAGAACGCCACGAGATCCGTGCAGCCGAAGGCGCCGGCGCCACCCTTCACCGAGTGAACCGACCGGAAGATGGCGTGCAGCGTCTCGTCGTCCTCCTGCCCATTGGCCAAGAGCTCGAGATTGGACTGCAGCGCGTCCATCAGCTCGGCGCATTCCTCGAAGTAGGTCTTGCGGAATTGCGCGACCGGATATGCTTCGCTGTCTGATGTCACGGGCATACCCGGTTGACGGTCGCGATCAGTTGCTCCGGATTGAACGGCTTGACGAGCCAGCCGGTCGCCCCGGCGGCCTTGCCGTCGGCCTTCTTGGTCCCGTCGCTTTCAGTCGTCAGGATGAGAATCGGCACGGCGCGGTGCTGGCTGCCGGAACGCACGTTCTTGATCAGCGAAATGCCGTCCATGTTCGGCATGTTCAGATCGGTGATGATCAGATCGAACTTGCTGCCGGTCAGCACGTTGAGCGCCGCCTTGCCGTCCTCGGCCTCGGCCACGTCGAAGCCGGCCTTCTTCAAGGTGAAGCTCACCATGTCCCGCATGGTCTTCGAGTCGTCGACTGCCAGAATTCGCTTAGCCATGTCACTCCATCCAATTTTCAAACTCGTTACGAAGGCCCAGGTCTGCGATCGCTGTCTTGAACAGCTCCGATGCCTGCGTGATCTTGAACGACCTGTTCGCGGCCCGCGCGCCGCGGCCGGCGGCAAGCAGGATCTGCACGCATGGTGTCGACATCCGCTCCACGCCACTCGCATCGAGCGCGACGTCACCGGCGTTCACGAGCCGGATCATCTCGTCACGCAGCTGCACGGCTTGTGTCAGATCGAGCATCTGCGGAAGCGCATGAGCGGCGGCCTGCGAGTCGTCTGCAGCGCCAGGGGTCGAGGTCGACATCGCGTCCATCATCTTTGAAAAATCCGTCGACTGCTCCGGTTGCGGACCGACGACGCCGGCGAGCAACTCTGACCTTTGATTCACACCGGCGAGACCTTTGCGGGCGCCGTAACTCACTCAAATTGTGTAGAAAGCCATTGTTGGACTGTTAAAGATTAGAACCGTAATATTACGGCTACTCTACCTTTGCGTGCTCACGCTGCACCGCGTTTCGCCTTCAACTGCAAGGCAGTTTCAACTACGCCGATCGAGACGCGCCTCGTTGCCAAGTCAGCCGCCGACGCATGCAGCCGAAATCGCAGTCTTTGGCGATCGCCGCCGCGGATTCCGTCGTTGAGGGCTGATGGAAGGAATGAAGGACTGATGAAACATGGCTGATCAGCTCGGCTGGTTCGCCAAGGCTGATAGCAAGACCATCGTTAAGGGAATTGCCGTCCGGTACTCGACTGGGGGCCCGGAAGACTACGGTACCGCGCACCGGCGAACAGGCTGACGTGAAGGCGACGCTCCCGTCCACGCCTTAGCGATCGGAGAGGAAGCAGCCATGGCCGGCGGCGATCGCCGCTGGTGCGAGCAGTGGCGTGCTGGCCCAGAAACGCAACTGCCGGCGCGAAGGCGCCGGCAGCGAGGTCGAGATCGTTGTTGGAAACGGTTAGCGGCGCTGGTTGTAGACGTCGATGCAGACCGCGCCGAGCAGCACCAGGCCCTTGATGACCTGCTGGTAGTCGATGCCGATGCCGAGGATGGACATGCCGTTGTTCATCACGCCCATGATCATGGCGCCGATCACGGCACCGCCGACCCTGCCGACGCCGCCATAGGCCGACGCACCGCCGATGAAGCAGGCCGCGATGACGTCGAGCTCGAAGCCGAGGCCCGCCTTGGGCGTCGCCGTGTTGAGGCGGGCGGCGAAGATCAGGCCGGCCAGGGCCGCCAGCACGCCCATGTTCACGAAGGTCAGGAACACCAGCCGCTCGGTCTTGATGCCCGACAGCTTGGCCGCCTTGGCGTTGCCGCCGACCGCGTAGATCTGCCGGCCGACCACGGTGCGGCGCGTCATGAAGCCGTACAGCGCGATCAACGCGACCATGATGACGAGCACGTTGGGCAGGCCGCGGTGCGAGGCGATCAGATAGGTGAAGTACATCAGAACGCCGGCCAGCACGACGTTCTTGGCGGCGAAGACGCCGAACGGCTCGACCTCGATGCCGTGCTCGACCTCGCGGGCGCGGCCCTTGACGCTGGCATAAACCAGGATGAGCGTCAGCACCGCACCGATGGCAATGGACGTCGGATTGAGATTGCCAGCGCCCGAGATCAGCTCCGGAATGAAGCCGGACGAGAGCTTCTGGAATGTGCCGGGGAACGGACCGAGCGACTGGCCCTGCAGCAGCGCCAGCGCCAGGCCCTTGAACACGAGCATGCCGGCAAGGGTGACGATGAAGGATGGAATGCCGAAATACGCCACCCAATAGCCTTGCGCCGCGCCGATCACGGCGCCGACGATCAGGCAGGCGATGATGGCGATAGGAAAGTCGATGTGGTAGCGCACCATCAGCACGGCCGCGACCGCGCCGACGAAGCCGGCGACCGATCCGACCGACAGGTCGATGTGCCCGGTCACGATGACCAAGAGCATGCCGAGCGCCATGATGACGATGTAGCTGTTCTGCAGCACCAGGTTGGTGAGATTGAGCGGCTGCAGCAGCGTGCCGTCGGTCATGACCTGGAAGAACAGCATGATGACGAACAACGACATCAGCATGCCGTAGCTGCGCAGATTGTTCTTCAGGAAGCCGCTGTGGGGCTTCTCCTCCGGGAGCGAAACCGTCTTGTCGGTCATTGGTGGTGTCCTCCCGACCGCTTACGCGGCCGTCTCCTGGTTCTTGATGGCTTCGTTGCGCATGATAGCGCGCATGATCTTTTCCTGCGTCGCCTCCGGGCCGGCAAACTCGCCGACGAAGGCGCCGTCATTCATCACGCAGATCCGGTCGCAGATTCCGAGCAGCTCGGGCATTTCCGACGAGATTACGACCACACCTCGGCCGGCGTCCGCAAGCTCCTGGATGATACAGTAGATCTCGTATTTGGCGCCAACGTCGATGCCGCGGGTCGGCTCGTCCAGGATCAACACCTTGGGATCGGTCATCAGCCATTTCGACAGCACGACCTTCTGCTGGTTGCCGCCGGAGAGTTGGCCGGCCTCCTGATAGACGTCCGAGCAGCGGATGCGCATGCGGCCGCGGTAGCCGGAGGCCGCCTTGAGCTCGGCGATGTCGTCGATCACGCCCTTCGGCGCGACCTGGCCGAGGCTCGCCAGCGTGATGTTCTTGCGGACGTCGTCGGCCAGGATCAGGCCGAGCTGCTTGCGGTCCTCGGTGACATAGGCGAGGCCGGCATCGATCGCCGCGGGCACGCTGTTGAGATTGACATCGTGGCCCTCGAGCCGGGCGCGACCCGAGATGTTGAAGCCCCAGGAGCGGCCGAACAGGCTCATCGCGAACTCGGTGCGGCCGGCGCCCATCAGCCCGGCGATGCCGACGATCTCGCCGCGACGGACCTGGAAGTCGACATTCTTGATGACGCGGCGGTCCGTATGCTGCGGGTGGAACACGGACCAGTTCTCGACCGTGAACACCGGCTCGCCGATCTTCGGCTGGCGCTCGGGAAAGCGGTGCGCCATGTCGCGGTTGACCATGCTCTTGATGATGCGGTCCTCCAGGACCGGCTCGGCACGGCAGTCGATGCCGTCGACGCTGCGGCCGTCGCGCAGCACCGTGATGCGGTCGGCGACGCGCGAGACCTCGTTGAGCTTGTGGGTGATCAGGATCGAGGAGATGCCCTGCTCGCGAAACTTCACGAGGCGGTCGAGCAGCGCCGCGCTGTCGGCCTCGTTGAGGCTGGCGGTCGGCTCGTCCAGGATCAGGAGCTTGACGCGCTTGGACAGCGCCTTGGCGATCTCGACCAGCTGCTGCTTGCCGACGCCCAGATCGGTGATCAACGTATCCGGCGATTCCTTCAGACCCACCTGGGCGAGCAATTGCTGGGTGCGGCGGTAGACCTCGTCGCGGTCGATGACGCCGAAGCGCTGCGGCGCATGCGACAGGAAGATGTTTTCCGCGATCGTCATCAGCGGAATCAGCGCCAGCTCCTGGTGGATGATGATGATGCCGAGCGCCTCGGAATCGTTGATGTCGCGGAACTTTCGCTCCTCGCCCTCGAAGATGATCTGGCCCTCGTAGCGGCCATGCGGATAGACGCCGCTGAGCACCTTCATCAGCGTCGACTTGCCGGCGCCGTTCTCGCCGACCAGGGCGTGGATCTCGCCGGGCTCGACGGTGAAGCTGACGTCACGCAGAGCCTGCACGTTGCCGAAGCTCTTGCTGACGTTGCGCATTTCCAGGATTGCGGTCATCGTCTTCTATCTCTGTTCGGGTCTCCACTGCGTTCCGCGCGCGCGCCTCGCGGGCTTCAGTGGTAGAGCCCCCTCCCCGAGATCGGGGAGAGGGTCGTTGAAGTCCAAGGCCAGGATTACTGGAACTGGGCCTTCTTGTAGTAGCCGCTGTCGATCAGAACCTTCTCCCAGTTGCTCTTGTCGACGACGACCGGCTTGAGCAGGTAGGACGGAACGATCTTGACGCCGTTGTTGTAGGTCTTGGTGTCGTTGACCTGGACTTCCTTGCCGCTCAGCGCAGCGTCGACCATGTCGGCGGTGACCTTGGCGAGGTCACGGGTGTCCTTGAAGATGGTCGAGTACTGGTCGCCGCGCAGCATCGCCTTGACCGACGGCACTTCGGCGTCCTGGCCCGAGATCACCGGCATCGGCTGATCGGCGCTGCCGTAGCCCACGCCCTTCAGCGAGGAGATGATGCCGATCGACAGGCCGTCATACGGCGACAGCACCGCGTCGACGCGCTTCTTGCCGTAGAAGGCGCTGAGCAGGTTGTCCATGCGGGCCTGGGCGGTGGCGCCGTCCCAGCGCAGGGTCGCAACCTTGTCCATGCCCATCTGGCCGGATCCGACCACGAGCTTGCCGGAGTCGATGAACGGCTTCAGCACCGACATCGCGCCATTGTAGAAGAAGTAGGCGTTGTTGTCGTCCGGCGAGCCGCCGAACAGCTCGATGTTGAACGGACCCTTGCCGTCCTTCAGTCCGAGCTTGTCCACGATCGACTGCGCCTGCAGCACGCCGACCTGGAAGTTGTCGAAGGTGGCGTAGTAATCGAGGTTCGGGGTGTCGCGGATCAGGCGGTCATAGGCGATCACGATGATGCCCTTGGCCTTGGCCTGCTTGAGCACGTCCGACAGCGTGGTGCCGTCGATCGCGGCGATCACCAGCACCTTGGAGCCCTTGGTGACCATGTTCTCGATCTGCGAGAGCTGGTTCGGGATGTCATCCTCGGCATACTGCAGGTCGGTGCCGTAGCCGCGCTCCTTCAACACCTTGACGATGTTGTTGCCGTCGTCGATCCAGCGCGCCGAGGACTTGGTCGGCATCGCGATGCCCACGGTCCCCTTGCTCTGGGCCATTGCGGCGCTCGACAGCGCCAGGGCGCCGAGGCCGGCCAGGGCGGCGGCCATGATGGTCTTCATTCTCGACATATTTCACTCCCTTTGGACTTCAAATTTGGACAATGAATACGCGATTGCGTATTTTGGTACCAGTTAACTGTTAGGCTGAACGACGCCTGACCGATTGTTCCTCCTCTCAGATGCATAGTTTGACGTCGGGCTCGGCACGGCCGTGGACTCCGACATCGAGCAGAAAAGTCTGACCGTGACCAGGGTCGGCCGCCTTGGCCGCCGCGTCCATATCCTGCCAGGCAGAAGTGACGAGCAGGCTTGACAAGTCCTTTCCGACGAAGGCCGGACAGCTGGCCTGGCTGGCCGGCACCGCGATGCTCCGCATGTGCTCGCCCTGCGGGCTGTAGACGTCGACACAACCACCGCCCCAGCAGGCATGCCAGATGCGCCCCTCGGCGTCGACGACCGCGCCGTCAATGCCGCCGGGCGCGCGCCGACGCACCAGAACCTCAGGCGTGCCGCGCGGCAGGCCCGTCTCCGGGTCGAGCGCCACGCGATAGAGCACGTTCTCATCGGTATCGGCGAAATAGCCGATCGAACCATCCGGCGAGAAGCAGATCGCGTTGGGAATGGTCACGTTCGGGAACAGCCGGACGATCTCGCCGCGACGCAGCGCGTAGATCGCGCCCAGCCCGCGTTCGGCCTTGCGGCCCATGGTTCCGATCCAGAACGTGCCGGAGGGATGGACGCGCGAATCGTTCGACCGCGTCGCCGGGTTGTCGGCCTCGAGCGGCAGATACGGCGCCAGCGCGCCGTCGGCGATGGTGCGGATGTAGAGCCCGTCCTCGGCCACGACCAACTGCCGGGAGGCATCGATTCGGCCGAGCGCGCTGGCCATCTTCCCCAGCACGTGGCGACGAATTTCACCGCTGCCGAGATTGGCTTCGAACAGCAATCCCTCGCGGATGTCGAACCACCACGCGGTGTCAGTGGCCGGGTCATAGGTCGGCCCCTCGCCGAGATGACAGTGGTCGGCGCACAGCACGGAGGTCGGCACATGCTCCATCACGCGGACGCCCCCGCGATCGAGAAGCGATAGACGGTCTCGTGCTTGTAGACGCCGTCCGGCGTCAGCCGAGCGCTCGGGAAATCCGGCCGGTTCGGGCTGTCCGGCCAGACCTGCGGCTCGAGGCAGATGGCGTCGGACTGGCGATAGACCCGCCCCTTGCCGCTGACGGTCGCGTCGATGAAGTTGCCGGAATAGATCTGCAGGCCGGGCTGGTCCGTCAGCAGCTCCATGACCCGCCCCGAGCGCGGCGATTCCAGCCGCGCCGCGAAGCGAACGCCGCTGCCCTCGCGCAGGCAGAAATTGTGGTCATAGCCGCGGCCACATTTGATCTGCGCATCGTCGGCGCGGATGCGCGCGCCGACCGGATGCGCGTCGCGAAAATCGAACGGCGTGCCGGCGACGGAATGCGGCGGCCCAGCCAGCGGAATCGCGGTCTCGTCGATCGCGAGATAGTGGTCCGCCGAGAGCGTCAGATGATGATCGAGAGTATCAGTGCCGGCGGCCAGGCCGTCGAGATTGAAGAAGCTGTGATTGGTCAGGTTGACCACCGTGGTGCGGGTCGTCCGGGCACTGAACGTGATGGACAACTCCATCGGCCCGATCAGCTGATAGGTGACGCGAACGTCCAACCGTCCCGGATAGTTCGCCTCCCCGTCGGGGCTGACATAGAGCATCGTGACTGACGGCTGCGCACCGTCTTCGGTCGCGACGATCTGCCAGAGCTTGCGGTCGAAGCCGTCGGGCCCGCCATGAAGCGCGTGCGCGCCGTTATTGGCGTCCAGACGCACCTCCTGGCCGTCGAGCTCAAAGCGCGCCTTGGCAATGCGATTGGCGTAGCGCCCGACGGTCGCGCCGAAGAATCTCCGGAGCTTGAGGTAGCTCAAGAGGTCGTCATGGCCGAGCACGACGTCGTCAACGCGGCCTTGCGCATCCGGCACCAGCAGCGCCTGCAGCGCCGCGCCGTAGGTGATGATCCGCGCCTCGAAGCCGCCGTCGCCGCGCAAGGTCACGCGCTCGACCTCGCGGCCGTCCGGCAGAGTCCCGAACACATCCTTGGTGATCCGCGCCTCGGTCATGGCTCTAGTCCTCGAACGGCTCGACGATGTTGCGGCGGCCAAGCAGGAAGGAATCGGCGACGAGCCGCAGCGGCGCGAGGTCGACGTCACTGGCTCCGGTCTTCGTCAGCTCGACGAAGCGGCGGTAGAGGCCGGGATATTCCCGCTCCTTCTCATCCACCATCACCTGATCGTCCGCAGTCATCCGCGCACCGCCCAGCGAGAGCTTGAGCTGTCCCTCGTCGGTCTCGACCCTGATATCCCAGCTCTGCGGCCCGGTCTGGCGGAAATCGAACTCGGCCGCGATCGGCAGATCGCTGGCCGTCGAGAGCGACAGGCTGGCCGCGATCGGCGCCTGGCAATTGGACGGGAACGACAGTTCCGCTTCGGTCAAGAACACCGGCTCGGGCAGGATACGGGTCAGGATCGATAGCGCGTTGATGCCGGGATCGAACACCCCGAGCCCGCCGGGCTGCCAGATCCAGGCCTGTCCCGGATGCCAGACGCGGACGTCCTCCTTCCAGTCGATCCGCACGCTGCGGATCTGGCGCTGTGACAACCACTCCCGCGCCGGCTCGACCGCCGGCGCGTAGCGCGAATGCCAGGTCGCAAACAGCGTGCGCTGCTTGGCGGCGGCAAGCGCAATCAGCGGATCGAGCTCGCTGACGGCGGCCCCCGGCGGCTTCTCCAGCATGATATGCTTGCCGGCCTCGAGCGCGACCAGCGCCTGGGCGCGGCGCACCTGCGGCGGCGTGCACAGCGCCACCGCGTCGATCTCCGGACCGTCGCGCAACAGCTCCTCGATGGTGCCGAAATGCGGCAGCCCCGGCAGCGACGCGTTGCGGCTCGCAACGGCGGTCAAGGTCACGCCCTCGGTGGCAGCGATCGCCGGCACGTGCTGGTCGCGCGCGATCTTGCCGAAACCGACGATGGCGACACGAAGCTCGCTCATCTCTAGCGTCCCCAGCGCAGCACGACCGGGTCGAGCCGGCGCGCGATCTCGAGCAGGCCCTTTTGCGTCGCCGGATGGATCGGCGGCTGCGGGCTGCGCAGCGTGTCGTGCTTGATCACGCCGCCCGCCTTCATCAGGATCTTGCAGGTGGCAAGGCCGCACTGCCGGTTCTCGTAGTTGATCAGCGGCAACCAGCGCTCATAGGCCGCGGCGGCGGCATCGCGATCGCCCGCGAAATAGGGATCGATGATCTTTCGGATACCGTCGGGATAGCCGCCGCCGGTCATCGCACCGGTCGCGCCGGCCTCGAGATCGGCCATCAAGGTGATCGCCTCCTCGCCGTCCCACGGACCTTCGATGGCCTCACCGCCCGCCTCGATCAGTGCGCGCAGCTTGTCGGCGGCGCGCGGCACCTCGATCTTGAAATAAGCGAGGTTCTCGATCTCCTTGGCCATGCGCGTCAGCAGCGGCACCGACAGCGGCGTGCCGGCGACCGGTGCGTCCTGCACCATGATCGGAATCGAGATCGCATCCGACACGCCGCGATAGAACTCATAGATCGAGCTATCGGGCACGCGGAAAG
Source organism: Bradyrhizobium sp. HKCCYLS2038 (assembly GCF_051167655.1). Classification (NCBI taxonomy): domain Bacteria; kingdom Pseudomonadati; phylum Pseudomonadota; class Alphaproteobacteria; order Hyphomicrobiales; family Nitrobacteraceae; genus Bradyrhizobium; species Bradyrhizobium sp. HKCCYLS2038. The sequence continues at coordinate 266,448 of NZ_JBNPTM010000007.1, forward strand.
TGGCGCCGTGATATGGCGGCATCACCATCACCATCGCCGCACCCTTGTCCTGCGCCCGACGCGAGCGCTCGGCACAGACGAAAGTCGAGAAATGCGTGGTCGTGACGATGATCGGCACGCGGCCGGCGACGTGCTCCAGCACCGTGGTCATGACGAGATCGCGCTCGTCGTCGGTCAGCACGAACTGCTCGGAGAAATTGGCGAGGATGCAGATGCCGTGCGAGCCGGCATCGATCATGAAGTCGATCGCGCGCTTCTGGCCCTCGAGGTCGAGGCGGCCATCGGCGTCGAACACGGTCGGCGCCACCGGGAAGACGCCCTTGTAGAGCTTTTTGGCGGAAGCGGTCATGGGCACCTCTTAGTGATTGTCGCGCGGCACGGGCGAGCCGGTGCGGCCGACCAGGAAGTCGAAATCCACGCCGCGATCGGCCTGCAGTACGTGATCGATGTAGAGCTTTTGATAGCCGCGGTCGGCATGCGGCTTCGGCGGCGTCCACGCCGTGCGGCGCACAGCCAGCTCCTCGTCGCTGACATGCAGATGCAGCCGGCGGGCGGCGACGTCGAGCGTGATCATGTCGCCGTTCTTGACCAGCGCCAGCGGTCCACCGATGGTCGCCTCCGGCGCGACGTGCAGCACCACGGTGCCGTAGGCCGTCCCGGACATGCGCGCATCCGAGATGCGGATCATGTCGCGTACGCCCTGGCGCAGCACTTTCGCCGGCAGCGGCATGTTGCCGACCTCGGCCATGCCCGGATAGCCCCTCGGGCCACAGTTCTTCAGCACCATGATGCAGGACGCATCGATGTCGAGATTGTCGTCGTCGACGGCGTCGTGCATCTCCTCGACGCTCTCGAACACGACCGCGCGTCCGGTGTGGTTCATCAGCTCCGGCGAGGCCGCCGACGGCTTGATGACCGCGCCATTCGGCGCGAGGTTGCCGGTGAGGATGGCGATGCCGGCTTCCGTCTTGAACGGCGTCTCGAACGGCGTGATCACCTCGGCATTGTAGTTCGGCGCCTCGGCGACGTTGTCCCACAGCGTCTTGCCGTTGACGGCCCGCGCATCCTTGTGCAGCAGGCCGCGCTCGCCGAGCGCGCGCAGCACCGCAGGAAGACCGCCGGCGTAGTAGAAGTCTTCCATCAGGAAGCGGCCCGACGGCATCAGGTCGACAAGGCAATGCACGTCGCGGCACAGTCGATCGAAATCATCGAGCGAAAGCTCCACGCCGACGCGGCCGGCGATGGCGAGCAGATGCACCACCGCGTTGGTCGAGCCGCCGATCGCCGCCAGCGTGCGGATTGCGTTCTCGAATGCCTGCCGGGTCAGAATGTCCGACGGCTTGAGGTCTTCGCCCACCATCTCGACGATGCGCCGGCCCGCCATGCGCGCCAGCAAATTGCGGCGCGCGTCGGCGGCGGGGATCGCCGCGTTTTCCGGCAGGCCGATGCCGAGCGCCTCGACCATCGAGGCCATCGTCGACGCCGTGCCCATAGTCATGCAGCTGCCGGCCGAGCGGTTCATGCCAGCCTCGGCCTCATGGAATTCCTTCAAGGTGATTTCGCCGGCGCGCAACTGCTCGCTCATCGAGATGATGTTGGTGCCGGAGCCGATGATCTGGCCGCGATAGACGCCGCGCAGCTGCGGGCCGCCGGAGACGCCGATCGCAGGCAGGTCGGCGGACGCAGCGCCCATCAACAGCGCCGGCGTGGTCTTGTCGCAGCCCATCAGCAGCACGACGCCGTCGAGCGGATGCGCGCGGATCGCCTCCTCGACGTCCATCGAGGCGAGGTTGCGGAACAGCATCGCTGTCGGGCGCATCGTCACCTCGCCGAGCGAGGAGACCGGAAACTCCAGCGGATAGCCGCCGGCGTCGAGCACGCCCTGGCGGACATGCTCGGCGATGACGCGGAAATGCGCGTTGCAGGGCGTCAGCTCCGACCAGGTGTTGCAGATGCCGATGACCGGGCGGCCCTCGAAGCGGTCCTGCGGCGTGCCGCTGTTCTTCAGGAATGAGCGATAATAAAAGCCCATCTTGTCCTGGCGGCCGAACCACGCCTGGCTGCGCAGCTGCTTGTCTGACTTGTCGTTGCTCATTCCTGGTCCGTTCGTGCAGCCGACTGCGCATGACGCCGCCGGCCGTTGTAGATGACTTCGATCATGGCTTCCGAGGCGCCCTCGGGATTGCCATCGGCAATGGCGTCGATGATGCGCTGGTGCCAGACCAGCACGGTGTCGCGATCGGCTATCTCGACCGGCGCGCTCAACACGAAAGAGGTGCGCAGCGCCGCCTCGATGACGGCACCGATCGACCGCATGAAGGGATTGCCCGAGGCGTTGGCGACCGCGACGTGCAGCGCAAGGTCGGCTTCGGCGAAGGCGACCGAAGTCGACGGCTCGCGCTCCATCTGGGCCATCGCCTTGCGCATCGCGGCGACGTCGTCCTCACTGCGGCGCTCCGCGGCGAGCGCGGCGGCCCGCGGCTCGATCGCCAGCCGGATCTCGGCGAGGTCGGCGAGGAAGCGCTTGTCGATACCGGCATCGAGATGCCAGGCGAGCACGTCCGGGTCGAACATGTTCCAGGCCGAGCGCTCGCGCACCACGGTGCCGACGCGCGCCTTGGTCGAGAGCAGGCCCTTGGCCACCAGCGTCTTGACGCTCTCGCGCAGCACGGGTCGCGACACGCCGAACGTGGCCGTCAGCTCCGCATCGCCGGGCAACCGCACGCCCTCGCCCAGTTTGCCTGAGATGATGTCGATGCCGATGCTGCGGGCGACCTCGGCGTGGTTGGAATGTGCGCGCCGGGTCGGAATCGAGACGATGTGCGGCGTCGTCATGTCGCCGCCCCCGCAGGCCTGGCCCTTGCCGGCTTCGCCGACGAGCGGCGCGCCAGTGCCATCAGACCTTGCTGCAGCGCAATGAAAACGAACAACAGAACCCCCGTGGCGATCTTGGTCCACCAGCTCGACAGCGTGCCGTCGAAGTTGATGTAGGTCTGGATCATGCCCTGGATGAGGACGCCAAGAAAGGTACCGATGACCGAGCCCTGCCCGCCCGTCAACAATGTTCCGCCGATCACGACCGCCGCGATGGTATCGAGCTCGACGCCGACCGCCGACAGCGAATAGCCGGCCGCGGTATAGAAGGAGAAGGCGATGCCGGCGAGGCCCGCGAGCACGCTCGACAGCATATAGATGCGGATGGTCATCGGCCCGACCGGAATGCCCATCAGCGCAGTCGCAGCACGGCTGCCGCCGAGCGCGTAGACGTTGGCGCCGAACCGCGTCAGGTGCAGCAGCAGCGCGCAGAGCACCAGGATGACCAGCATGGCGATCGCGATTGCGGTGAGCCGGCCGCCGCCGGGCAACCGGATCGCGAAGTCGGACACCTCGGTGTAGATCGACGCCGTGATCGGGATCGACTCGGTCGACAGCAGGAAGCTGATGCCGCGCGCCAGGAACATGCCGGCCAGGGTCACGATGAAGGGCGGCAGCTCGAACACGTGGATGACGGCGCCCATCGCGGCGCCGAACAGCGCGCAGAGCACCAGCACCAGCGCGAAAGCCGCAAACGGCGGAATGCCCCAGCGCTCGACCGCGAGCGCCACGAACACCGTGGTGAAGCCGATCACCGAACCGACCGAGAGGTCGATGCCGCCGGAGATGATGACGAAGGTCATGCCGGCCGCGACGATTCCGAGGAAAGCATTGTCGGTGAGCAGATTGGCGACGACGCGGGTCGAGGCGATGTTGGGGAACTGCAGCGCGCACAGCGCGAAGCCCGCCACCAGCACGAAGGCGGTGATTGCAACCGACGTCGATGACTTCATGGCTTGGTCCTCCGCCAGCGCGCGGTGAAGCGGGAGAGATCGCCGAGCCGCGGCGACTGCGCCAGCAGCACGGCGAGCACGACGACGGCCTTGACCAGCAGATTGAGCTCCGGCGGGTAGCCGGACAGCAGGATGCCGGTGTTCATCGCCTGGATGATCAGCGCGCCGGCCACCGCCAGCACCAGGCTGAAGCGGCCGCCGAACAGCGAGGTGCCGCCGATTACGACGGCGAGGATCGCGTCGAGCTCGAGCCACAGGCCGGCATTGTTGGCGTCCGCGCCCATGATGTCGGCCGCCGCGATGACGCCGGCCAGCGAGGCGCAGAGCCCGCACCAGACATAGACCGACAGGATCATGGCGCGGGTGCCGACGCCGGACAGCTCGCTGGCGCGGGCGTTGCCGCCGGTCGCCTCGATCAGGAGCCCGAGCGCGGTGCCGCGCACCACCGCCGCCGTCACCAGCAGCATGCCCAAGGCGATCACGACCGGGGTCGGCAGGCCGAGCACGGCGCCGTTGCCCATCCACACCAGGTCGGGCGAGGTGAAGGTGACGATGCGGCCCTCGGTGATCAGCTGCGCGATGCCGCGGCCCGCGACCATCAGGATGAGCGTCGCGACGATCGGCTGGATCCTCAGCACGGCGACGAGGATGCCGTTCCAGAGCCCGCAGGCCAGGCCCACGGCGAGCGCCGACGCGATGACGACCGGCAGCGAATGCGTATCGGCGAGGCTCGCGGCGGTCGCGCCGGCGATCGCCATGACCGCGCCGACCGAAAGATCGATGCCGCCGGTCGCGATCACCAGCACCATGCCGAGCGACAGCAGCGCCACCGGGGTGCCGCGGTTGAGCACGTCGATGACGCTGCCGAACAGGCGGCCATCCTGCAGATGCAGATTGAAGAACTGCGGCGACACCGCGCGATCGATCATCAGGATCACGAGCAGTGCGAGCGCTTGCGCGAGGCCGCGGCGCGGAATCCGGAGCGTCATGATGCGGCCTCTTGCGCGGGGGCTGCATCCGCGGCGATCGCGGCGAGAATGCTGGAAACCTCGACCGCCTCGCCCTTCAGCTCCTCGACATGGGCGCGGTCGCGCAGCACGACGACGCGGTTGGAATAGGTCACGATCTCGTCGAGCTCCGAGGAGATGACGAGCAGCGCCAGGCCCTGCTCGCACAATTCACGCACCAGGCGGATGATCTCGGCATGCGCCCCGACGTCGATGCCGCGCGTCGGCTCGTCCAGCACCAGCAGCTTCGGCGACGTGGCAAGCCAGCGCGCCAGCAGCGCCTTCTGCTGATTGCCGCCGGACAGCAGTCCGATCGGACGCTCCGGGTCCGGCGGCCGGATGTCGAGCATGCGGATGTAGCGCAGCGCGATCTCGTCCTGCTCGCGCCGCGACAGCGGACGATGCAGGCCGCGCCGCGCCTGCAGCGCCAGCACGATGTTCTCGCGCACGGTGAGGTCGGCGACGATGCCCTCGGTCTTGCGCTCCTCCGGGCAATAGCCGAAGCCGAGCGCGGCGGCGTCACGCGGCGAGTTCAGCCTGATGGCCTTGCCGTCGACCGTGGCCTCGCCGCTGTCGGCGCGCTCGGCGCCGAACACCAGCCGCGCGGTCTCGGTGCGGCCGGAGCCGAGCAGGCCGGCCAGCCCGACCACCTCGCCGCGGCGCAGCTCGAGATCGAACGGCGCGAGATAGCTCTGCTTGCCGTAGCCCTTGAAGCTGACGCAGACCTCGCGCGCCGTGTCGGGCTGGCTCGCCGCGCGCTCGTGGGTGGTTTCGGCCAGCTCGCGCCCGAGCATCATGCGGATCAGGTCGAGCCGCGGCAGGTCGGCGATGTCGCGCGTGCCGATCAGCCGGCCGTTGCGCAGCACCGTGACGCGATCGCAGATCTCATAGACCTGATCGAGGAAATGGCTGACGAAGATGATGCCGATGCCGCGCTCCGCGAGCTTTCGCATCACCTTGAAGAGGACCTCGACCTCGTGGCGATCGAGGCTCGCGGTCGGCTCGTCCAGTATGAGGACGCGCGCGGAGAGATCGACCGCGCGCGCGATCGCCGTGATGTGCTGGACCGCGACCGAGTAGCTCGACAGGGGCGCACCGACGTCGATGTCGAGGCCGTAGTCCAGCAGCAGCGCCCGCGCGCGCCGCCGCATCTCGGCCTCGCGCACGACACCGAAGCGGGTCGGCTGCCGGCCGAGATAGAGGTTCTGCGCCACCGACAGGTTCGGCAGCAGGTTCACTTCCTGATAGACCGTCGCAATGCCGGCATCGACGGCGTCCTTGGCCGAGCGCGCCTCGATCTCGTGATCCGCCAGCCGCACGCTGCCCGCGTCCCGCGCGAACACGCCGGTGACGACCTTGATCAAGGTCGACTTGCCGGCGCCGTTCTCGCCGAGCAGCGCATGGATCTCGCCCTGCCCCAGCTTGAAGTCGACGTCATCGAGCGCCTTCAGCGCGCCGAAGCTCTTGCTGAGGCCGCTGATCTCCAGAAGGAAGGGACGTGCCGCCGGAGGGGCTGAAGGATCAAACATGGCGAACTACTATGCTACTGGCAAGGTCATGGGACCGGCGCCCGCATTCGCATGCGAGCACCAGCCACTTGCTGTCGTCGTCCCGGCCGAGCGCGCAAACTGCTCACCTGACCAGGACGACGGCGAGAGCTGCGGCTCAGTAGCCGAGGCCCTTCTTGCTGTCGTAGACCTTCATCGGCTCGTCGGCAGAGGTGTAGAGCTTCGATTCGGTCTGGATCCACTTCGGCGGCGTGGTGCCCTTCTCCTTGAAGGCAACGATCGCATCGAACGCCGGGCCAGCCATGTTCGGCGTCAGCTCAACGGTCGCATTTGCCTCGCCGGCGGCAATCGCCTTGAAGATGTCCGGCACCGCGTCGATCGAGACGGTCAGGACGTCCTTGCCCGGCTTGAGGCCGGCTTCCTTCATCGCCTGGATCGCGCCGACCATCATGTCGTCGTTGTGGGCATAGACGGCACAGATCGACTTGCCGCCGTTCTCGGCCTTGATGAAGCTCTCCATCACCTCTTTGCCCTTGGCACGGGTGAAGTCGCCGGTCTGGCTGCGCACGACCTTCAGGTTGGCGTTCTTGGCAACGACGGAGTCGAAGCCCTTCTTGCGGTTGGTGGCGACGCTGGCGCCGACCGTGCCCTGCAGCTCGACGACGTTGCAGTCCTTGCCGGCGACGGTCTTGGCGAGCCACTCGCCGGCGACAGCGCCTTCATGCACGCTGTCGGAGGTGACGGCGGTCAGATACAGGTCCTTGCCCGAGGGATCGATGTCGCGGTCGAGCAGCACGACCGGGATCTTGGCTTCCTTGGCTTCCTTCAGCACGGCATCCCAGCCGGAGGCCACGACCGGCGCGAGGAAGATCGCGTCGACGCCCTGGGCGATGAACGAGCGGATCGCCTTGATCTGGTTTTCCTGCTTCTGCTGCGCGTCGGCGATCTTCAAATTGATCTTGCGCTTGGTGGCTTCCGACTTCGAGACCGAGGTCTCGGCGGCGCGCCAGCCGGATTCCGATCCGATCTGCGAAAAGCCGACGGTCAGTTCCGCGGCGCTGGCGGAGGTAGCGAGCAGCAAGGCGGCCGTTGCCGAGGCCGCAAAGAGGGCTTTCAGGGTCATCAGGCGTTTCTCCCACAAAGTATCTTGGCGCGGCACCGCTCGCAGCGGTGTCTTCGCACCGTTGACGCAGCCTCGATGGCTGACGAGGCCGTTATTCCACGGAACATCGGGCCTGACTAGTCATATTATTTGACTGTAATACTTTTTGAAAAGCAAACGAATATACTACCTAATTACCTCTATGTCCCCGCGATCGTGCACCGACAAAAGTGACATTTGAAGTTGTTGCGGTGTTCAGCGCAGCTTCGTCGCCTCGCGGGCGCGCTGCTCGATCGCGGCCCACACGCCGGCCTTGATATCCGCGGCAGGCGCGATCCACGAGCCGCCGATCGCCACGACCTTCTTGTGCGCGAGCCACTGCGCAGCGTTGCCGGCATTGATGCCGCCGGTCGGACAGAACCGCACGCTCGGGAACGGCCCGGCGAGCGCATCGAGCGCAGCAAGGCCGCCGGCCGGCACTGCCGGGAAGAACTTCACCAGCTCATAGCCGCGGGTGACGCAGGCGATCAGGTCCGACGGCGTCTGGATGCCGGGCGCGAACGGCAGCTCGCCAGCATTGGCGGCATCGAGCAATCCGATCGACATCCCCGGGCTGATCGCGAAGGCGGCGCCGAGGTGGGCGGCGCGCTCGTAGTCGGCCGGCGTCAGCACCGTGCCGATGCCGACGACCGCGTCGGGGACCTCGGCGATGATCGCGCGCGCGGCGTCGAGCCCGGCCTGCGTCCGCAGGGTGATCTCGATGACGCGCAGGCCGCCAGCGACCAGCGCCCGCGCCAGCGGCACCGCGTGCGCGGCATCCTCGATCGTGATCACCGGGATCACCGGCGCCAGCGCAAACACGGCATCGAGCTTTGCGCGCTTGTCCGAATTGTTCATCACGTCTCGCTCATGGCCAGAATGTCACGAGGCATCGCGGTCGCCGGGATCACGGCGCCCGGCGCCATGATGACGGCGCCGGCGAGCCGATGGCCCGCCAAGGCCGCCTTGCGCGGCGGCGCGCCCTTAATGCGCGCGGCCAGATAGGCCGCATTGAAGGAATCGCCGGCCGCCGTGGTGTCGATCGGCTTCAGCACGGCCGGCGGCGCGATGTCCACCAGCACGCCATCGGCATGGATCAGGCAGCCGCGCGGCCCGCGCTTGACCACCACCTCGGCCACGCCGGCATCCTTGAAGCGGCGCAGGCAGACCGAGGCATCGGCATCGCCGAACAGCATCTGCTCGTCTTCGAGCGTCGGCAGCGCAATATCGACCAGCGGCAGGATCGCGCGGAACGCGCGTTGCGCTACCTCCGGGCTGGGCCAGCCGCGCGGCCGGTAGTTGCCGTCGAACACGACGCGCGCGCCGCGCTTGCGCGCCACCGTGAGCAGCTCGCGCAGCTTGGCCTTGCCGGTCTCGCCATAGAGCGACAGGCTGATGCCGGACAGATAGATCCAGTCGAAGCGCGAGAGCCGGTCGAGCATGTCGCGGTCGGCGCGATCGAACAGTTCGCGCGCCGGCGCGCGGTCGCGCCAATAGAGAAAACTGCGCTCGCCCTTGGCGTCGCGCTCGATCATGTAGAGGCCGGGGACGCGGCCCTCGACCCGCAGCACGTCAGCGGTGTCGATGCCCTCCGCCTTCCACGCTGCCAGCATCATCGCGCTCAGAGGATCGTCGCCGAGCGCCGTGACGTAGGACGTCGCCACGCCCAGCCGGGCGAGATAGAGCGCCGTGTTGAGCGTGTCACCGCCGAAGCCGCGCCGGAACAGCGAGCCGTCCTCCTGCGCAAACTCCACCATGCACTCTCCGATGCAGGCGACTCTCATCGGCGTCAATCCATCCATCAAAACGTCAAATGAACCTTCATCGACCGGCTGCGGTCGCTGGCGAGCTCGAAGGCATCGACAGCCTGCTCAAATGACAGCGTCGCCGAGATCAGCGGCTTGACGTCCAGCAGCCCCTCGCCCATCAGCCGCAACGCCAGCGCGAATTCGCGGTCGAAGCGGAAGGTGCCGCGCAATTGCAGCTCCTTCGTGACCAGCGTGTTGATCGGCAAGGTCATTTCGCCGCCGAGCCCGAGCTGGACGATGACGCCGCCCGGCCTCATCACGTCGAGCGCGCCCCGCAGCGCCGCCTGATTGCCGGAGGCTTCGAACAGCACGTCGAACGTGCCCTTCCCCGCACGCCAGGGATCGAGCGCCGTTGGCTCGGCAGCGACGTTGAGGGCCTGGCTGGCGCCGAGCGTGCGCGCCACCGCGAGCGGCGCCTCGGCGACATCGGTTGCGACGATCTCGGCCGCACCGCCATAGCGCGCGACCAGGATCGACAGCGCGCCGATCGGGCCGCAGCCGGTCACCAGCACGCGCTTGCCCAGCAGCGAGCCGGCCTGGTGGGCGGCGTGCAGGCACACCGACAGCGGCTCAGCCATCGCGGCCTCGCCGAGCGAGAGCTGCGGCGCGATCGGCACCGCCTGCGCGGCGTCGACGGTTACGTATTCACGGAAGCCGCCCTGGACGTGGGGATCGCGCATCGCGCTGCCCATGAAGCGCATGTCCAGGCACTGGTTGCGCAGCCCCTCGCGGCAATAGGCGCAGGTCCCGCACGGCAGGCTCGGATTGACGGCGACGCGGATGCCCTCGGACAGGCCGGTCACACCGGCGCCGACCGCGGCGATGTGGCCTGCGATCTCGTGCCCCAGCGCCATCGGCTGCTTGATGCGCACCGTGCCGAAGCCGCCATGGTGGTAATAATGCAGGTCCGAGCCGCAGATGCCGCCGGCCGCGATCTTGACCCTGACCTCGCCGGCGCCCGGCGCCGGATCCGGGAAGCTGTCGATGCGCAGGTCCTTGGGGGCGTGAATCACGACGGCACGCATCGGCCGGTCTCCCTGTCCTGATCTTGTCCGGCGATCCTAGATCACGACCCGATCAGACCGGCAAGCGGTTGATGGCCGCCACCGCGGTCATGACGCCGCGGACCTCCGCCAATCCCTTGAGCCGGCCGACCAGCGGATAGCCCGGATGGGTGCCGCGGCCGACGTCATCGGCCAGCTCATGGCCATGATCGGGCCGGAACGGGATGCGCCAGTCCGGGTCGCCCTCGGCCTTGCGGCGGGCCTGCTCCTTCAGCAGCGTTGTGACGACGTTAACCATGTCGACATCGCCGCGCAGATGCTCCGCCTCCATGAACGAGCCGTCGAGCATTTTCGTCACGTTGCGCAGGTGCACGAAACGGATGTGCGGAGCGAAGCGCTCGGCCATCGCCGGCACGTTGTTCTGGCCGCCCGCGCCGAGCGCGCCGGTGCAGAAGGTGATGCCGTTGGCCTTCGAAGGGGCGGCATCGACGATGAACTGCAGATCGTCCGCCGAGGACACCACGCGCGGCAGGCCGAACAGGTCGCGCGGCGGATCGTCCGGATGCACGCACAGGCTGACGCCGCATTCCTCGGCCGCCGGCACCACCTCGCGCAGGAAGCGCGCATAGTTGGCGCGCAGCTCGGCATGGCCGATGCCGCGATATTTCTCCAGCATGCGGCGCAGGCCGGGCACGTCGTAGCGGTCATAGGCGCCGGGCAGGCCTGCCATGATGGTCGCGAGCAATCGGTCCTTGTCGGACTCGGAGGCCTGCGCCACCCAGGCCTTCGCACGGTCGAGCACGTCGGCGGAGAAATCGGCTTCCGCGCCGGGGCGCTGCAGGATGTAGCAGTCGAAGGCCGCGAGACGATCCATGTCGAAGCGCAGCGCGGTGGCGCCGCCCGGCAGGCGATGCGCGAGCTCGGTGCGGGTCCAGTCCAGCACCGGCATGAAATTGTAGCACACGGTGGTGACACCGCAGCCGGCGAGGTTGCGCAGCGACTGGCGGTAATTGTCGAACAACGACGTGAGGTCGCCCTCGCCGAGCTTGATGGCCTCCGAGACCGGCAGGCTCTCGACCACGCTCCAGCGCAGCCGCAGCGAGGAATCGCCTTCGATCAGGCCGATGCGCCTGATGATCTCCTCGGTGCTCCACACCACGCCATAGGGAATGTGATGCAGCGCCGTGACGATGCCGGTCGCTCCGGTCTGACGCACCTGCGGCAGGGTGATGGGATCCTCCGGTCCAAACCAGCGCCACGTCTGTTCCATGTCGTCCACCTCCGCCCGAATCGGACTGCCGATGCTGCAATCCGGCTGGTCTATTGATCCTCACGGCCTCGCGTCACGAGCTTGGCCTGGGATACTGCCTCACGCTGCAGCCCTCGCCAGCATCCCGCAGGAGCCGAAGGAACCTTGATTGATCTCGGCCGTCAAACATTTTCGGACATCGAACGGCAAGGATAGCTTCGCGCGTTTGGGGGCGGCGGGACGCCGTCCTTCGGTTCGGCATCGCGAAACGACGTGCGATGAGCATCACAGCCAACCGGGAACTCTCTCCGCGTAGCCCATCGATCGACAACGCACCAGAGCGCGGGTCTGAACTGTCCGCGACAGCGCCAGAAGAGCAAGCTACAATGGCTCACCAATCAGCGGGCGGGCTTGCATGCGATTCGTCAGTCTTTGTGTCCTCCTCCATTTGATATCGGGCTCGGCGCTTGCAGACGAATTGGTGTTCAAGCGTCAGCTCTACCAGCACATCATGGAAAATGGCTGGGTGATCCCATTACGATTGCAGAACAAGGCCGTTCAAGTCGGGGTTGTCTTCTCGATTGACCGCGACGGCAAGATTCTGAATGCAACGGTCGACCAGAGCTCCGGCTCGCGTGTCGACGATGCGGACATTCTCTCCAGCCTCAAGCGCATGCGACCGTTTCCGCGGGTCCCGGATGAGTTGAACGTACCCTACGAAGCCAAAACGACATTCAATCTCGGCATGCAGAAGCGCATTGGTTATGTCGACCTGCAATGGCAGCCCACTGCCCAGACCTCAGGCCAGGAAATCGCCTATCGCTCCGATGTGCAGCAGCACTTGCGGGTCTATCCGCACATCTTGCCCGACGACATCAACATCTCGAGCGAGGTCCGATCTGTCGTTACGTTCTCGCTGGACCGCGACGGCCGCCTCGTCGACGCCAAGGTCACCAAGAGCTCCGGCGCGAAAGCGATCGACGATCAGACCGTCACCTGGCTCAAGGCGATCCAACCGTTTCCGAAAATGCCATCGGATCTCGGTTCACCGATGAAGCTGACGGCCGAGTTGGTGTTCGCCGTCGAGGGGACCTGGAATGACGAGCAGGCACGGAGCAAGGTCAACTCAGTCTGCCGAGGCTGCTAGCGGCCGCGAACAGGACGGCCGAGTTACGCCCGCGGCAGCAGCTTCTCCTCAAACCGGCGCCAGGGCCATCGGCGCGGCGATGTGGGGGACGGCGTCGACCAGCTCGCGGGTGTAGTCGGTCTGCGGATTGGCGAACAACGCCCGGCTCTCGCCCTGCTCGACGATCAGGCCGGTGCGCAGCACGATGGTGCGGTCGCACATCATGCGCACGACGTTGAGATCGTGGCTGACGAACAGGAAGGCGAGATTGTCCTCGCGCCTGAGCTTGTTGAGGAGCTGCAGCACCACGGCCTGGACGGAGACGTCGAGCGCGGCGGTCGGCTCGTCCAGCACCAGTAGCCGGGGCCGGCAGGCAATCGCGCGGGCAATGCCGACGCGCGCCTTCTGGCCGCCGGAGAGCTGATGCGGAAAGCGTGACAGCAGCTCGCGCGGCAGCCCGACGCGGTCGGCGCATTCCTCGACGCGCTGGCGCAATTTGTCGCCACTGCGCATGTTCATCAGCCGCAACAGCGGATGGGCGATGCAGTCGAATGCCGTGTAGCGCGGATTGAGGCTGTCGTTCGGGTCCTGGAAGACGATCTGGATGTCCTTGCGCAACTCGGATCGATGGAAGTCGCGCGCCGGGATCTGACCGATCGCCTGGCCGTCGAACAGGATCTCGCCTTCGCTGGGGTCGATCAGGCGGCAGATCATGCGCGAGGTCGTGCTCTTGCCCGAACCGCTCTCGCCGACCAGGCCGACGCTCTCGCCGCCCCGCATCGTCATCGAAAAATCGGCAACACCGACCGTGCCATCATCGAAGCGCTTGGCGATGGTCTTGACGTCGAGCAGTGGCGGCGTGCCGTGCGGCAGGGGCGGCAGCTCGGTCGCCTCGACCAGCGGGATCTTGTCGCCGTCGGGCACGAGGTCCTCGACCCGCGAGGTCGCCGTCGGCGAGGCCGCGACCAGGCGCCTGGTGTAGGGATGCTGCGGCCGGTGGAACAAGGTCAGCGGCGCGGCCTCCTCGACCAGCCTGCCCTGCTCCATCACTACGACGCGCGAGCAATAGCGCGCGGCAAGTCCGAGATCATGCGTGATCAGGATCGTCGCCATGCCGCGTTCCGAGGCGATCCGGGCGAGCAGGTCCATCACCACCTTCTGCGTGGTGACGTCGAGGCCGGTGGTCGGCTCGTCCGCGATCAACAGCTGCGGGCTGCAGGAGATCGCGATCGCGATCATCACGCGCTGGCACATGCCGCCGGACAGCTCGTGCGGATAGGCGCCCATGCGCCGCTCGGGATCGCGGATCTGCACGGCCTTCAAAAGCGACAGCGCCTCGGCCTGTGCCTCCTGCCGCGACAGCCGGCGATGCGCGAGGATGGCATCGGCGATCTGCTGGCCGATGGTGCGGATCGGATTGAGCGCGGCACGCGGGTTCTGGAAGATCATCGCCATCGCAGCCCCATGCAGGCTGCGCAGATCGGCGCCGCCGGCGCGGGTGATGTCCTGGCCCTTGAAGCGGATGCGGCCGTCGGCGATGCGGCCGGCCTTGTCGAGCAGATGGGTGATGGCAAAGCCCGTGACCGACTTGCCGGAGCCGCTCTCGCCGACCAGCCCGAGCATCTCGCCGGGCTGCAGCGACAGCGACACGCCTTGCACGGCTTCGACCAGGCCGCGGCGCGTAGAGAAGGTGACCTTGAGGTTCTCGACTTCCAACAAAGGCGCGGTCACGTGCGCATCCTCGGATGCGCCCCGCTTGCAGTGGTAAAAGGATACATCATGTGCGCATCCTTGGATCCAGGATGTCGCGCAGGCCGTCACCGAGCAGGTTGAAGCACAGCACCGCGCTCATCAATGCAAGGCCCGGGAACGCCACCAGCCACCATCGCCCCGTCGAGATGAAGCGCGCGCCCTCGGCGACCATGATGCCCCATTCCGGCGTCGGTGGCTTGACGCCGAGACCAATGAACGAGAGACCCGCGGCATTCAGGATCGCCCAGCCGAGATTGAGCGACATCTGCACCGCCATCGCCGGCAAGACGTTCGGCAACAGGAAGCGCAGCACGACCGCGACATGGCTTTCGCCGCAGGCGCGCGCGGCCTCGACCCAGCCGAGATTGCGCCGGATGTTGACCTCCGCACGGGCAAAGCGGATGTAGAACGGCAGGTTGATGATCGCGGTCGCGATCACGATGTTCTCGACGCGGTTGCCGAGCGCGGCGACCATCGCCATCGCCAGCACGAACAGCGGGAACGCCATCAGCACGTCGACAAAGCGGCCGACTGCCTTGTCGAGCCGGCCGCCGCCATAGCCGCACAGCGCGCCGATCACGGAGCCGATCGCGAACGACACCGCGACCGCGGTCACGGCAATGGTGAGGTCGAGCCGGCTCGCTACCAGCAGGCGACTCAGCACGTCGCGGCCGAGCTGGTCGGTGCCGAACCAGTGCGCCGCACTCGGCGGCTGCAAGGCGGCCGGCACGTCAGAGGCGACAGGATCATAGGGCGCGAGCCACGGCGCGAATAGCGCGATCAACGCCAGCAGCAGCGCGCCGCTGGCTGCCACCGCCGTAACCGGATTGCCGCGCAGCACGAAGGCGGTGTGGCGCAAAGTGGATGAGGTCTCGATCGTGGTCATGCTCAGGCCACCGTCGCGCGGGGATCGGCGATGCCGTAGAGCAGATCGACGACGAGGTTGACGATCACGAAGATCGTGGCCATCAGCAAGACAAAACCCTGCACCGGCGCGTAGTCGGAGACCAGCAGCGCATCGAGCGCGTAGGAGGCGACACCCGGCCAGGAGAACACCTTCTCCACCAGCACGTTCGCACCCAGCATGGTCGAGAACACGATGCCTGCGATGGTGATGACCGGGAGGATCGCGTTCCTCAGCGCATAGGTGACGACGATCCGCCACCAGGACAATCCAACCGAGCGCGCGGTGCGCACGAAGTCGCTGCCGAGCGACACCAGCATCGAGGCGCGGGTGATCCGCGCCAATGGCGCGATCACGAACAGTGCCATGGTGACGGCCGGCAGCATCAATTGCCGCGCCGCCGCCGACCAGCCGTCGAGATCGCCGGCGAGCAGGAAGTCGATGATCAGGAATCCGGTGCGCGATGGCGGCAGCGTGGTGAAGATATCGATGCGTCCCGTCGGGTCGGGCGCGAAACCGAGCAGATAATAGAACACGTAGATCAGCAGCAGTCCCGACACGAAGGTCGGCACGCAGACGCCGAGCGAGCAGAACAGCCGCACGCCATGGTCGACCGCCGAGCCCGGCCGCAGCGCGGCGATGACGCCGAGCGGAACCGCCGAGACCAGCGCGATCAGCAGCGCCGTCAAGGTCAATTCCAGCGAGGCCGGCAGTCGCTCCTTGAGATCCTTCGACACCGCCTGCCCGGTCATCATCGAGCGGCCGAGATTGCCGCGGGCGACATCGGTGAGATAGATCGCGAGCTGGTTCGGCAGCGGCTTGTCGAGCCCGAGCTGCCGACGGATCACCTCGATCTCCTCCTGGCCGGCATTCGGGCCGGAGGCGAAGAACACGGCCGGGTCCCCCGGCAGCACGCGCATCAGCAGAAAGGTGAAGACCAGGACGCCGAACAGCGCCGGCAGCGACGAGACGAAGCGCCGTCCCGCCCGCAGCAACGTCGCGCCGATCGTGCCCATGTCTGTTGGTTCTCCTAACTCGATCAATTGTCAATTGAACCGCAGCGCCTGTCGCGATCCAAAACTCTCACGACCCCGGTCCAGTCGTGGTTTGTTACTCCGTCATGCCCGGGCTCGTCCCGGCCATGACGATCCTGAGCAGAGCCAGTCGTCTTACTTCCGGCTCAGGTTACGATAATCGACCTGGCGGGTGAACTGGTAGACGTAGCCATCCACCGTCGGCTGCATCACCGCATCCTGTGCCGCCTGCCAGATCGGGATCTGGAACATCTGGTCGAAATGGATGGCGTTGAGCGCCTTGCCCTGCTCCTCGTACTTCGCCTTGTCGGCCTCGAAACGCGCCTCTTGCGCGATCTTCTCCAGCTCGGCGTTGTCGGTGGAGGAGTAGTTCCAGCGCTGCTTGCCGGTGTAGAAGTTGCGGTAGAAGTAGTCCGTCGAGGGCAGCCAGGCGACGATGCTCTCGGTGAAGAACGGCAGCTTCTTCTCGTTGATCGCGGTCGACATCTGCGCATCCGGCAGCTTCTGGATGTCGACCTTGATGCCGATCTTGGCCAACGACTCCTTGACCAGCGCAGCCATCGGCTCGGCGGTCGCGGCCTGGCCGACATTGAAGCTGAAGGTGGTGGAGAAGCCGTCGGGCATGCCGGCGTCCTTCAGATAGGCCTTGGCCTTCTCCAGGTCGAGCTTGATCGGCTGCGGGATCGGATAGCCGCCGCTCGGCGGCTTGCCGTCGGCCCAGCTCGCGCCGAACAGCGGCGCGCCGCGGCCGAACAGCGCCGCCTTGAACATGTCGTCATAGGGCAGCGCATAGGCGACGGCGCGGCGCACGTTGACATTGTCGAACGGCGGGAGGGTGTTGTTCATCGAGATGAAGGTGACCGCGTTGTATTGCGGCGTCGAGATCACCTTCAGCTTGCCCTTGCCTTCGAGCGACTGCACGTCGCTGGCCTGTAGGTCGAGGACGAGATCGGCATCGCCGCGCTCGACCAGGTTGGCGCGCGTCGCCGGCTCCGGCACCGACTGGATGATCAGCCGCTTGAACGCCGCCGGCTTGTCCGCCGTGCCACGGTTCCAGGCGTCGTTGCGCTTGGCGATCACCTGCTCGCCGGGCTTGAAGGTCTCGACGACATAGGCGCCGCTGCCGGCCGCGTTCTCCTTGGTCCAGTTCAGCGCCCACGGATCCTCAGCCGTCGCATGCGCCTTGGCGAGCTTGGAGTTGATGATGATCGGATAGACGGTCGCCAGATTCGGCAGCGCCAGCTTATCCGGCTTCGGCAGGGTGACTTCGATCGTCAAGGGATCGATGACCTTGAACTGATCGGCCGAGGTCAGCGAGCCCGTCAGCAACTGCGCCTTGCCGAGGATCGGCGCGGTGACGCAGCGGTCGAGCGACCATTTGACGTCCTCGGCGGTGACCGGCGAACCGTCCTGGAACTTGGCATCGGGGCGCAGCTTGAAGGTGATCTTCAGACCATCAGAGCTGACGGAATAGGATTCGGCGAGCTCGCCGGTGATGGTGTCGAGATCGAACACCCACTTACCATTGAGCTGCTTGCGGCCGAACGACACCAGCCGGTCGTAGCTCGACATCGACAGCGCAAAGGCCTCGCGGGTCGAGCCCGGAATGTTCGGATCGAGCGTGTTGACGGTCGCGCCGGTGACATAGCGCAGCGTTTCCGCGCGGCTCTGCGCGTGCGCTGCAGGCGCGGCCAAGGTCAGCGCGAACCACGCGGTCGCCGCGAACAACGAACGTTTCGACATCATGAAATCCATCGCCCCCTGTTGCTTCGATAGTCCCAAGAATCGGAACTGAACGCCTTGCCAGCCGTCACTGGCGACGCCAGCGCAGCAGCAAATCATGTGCCACGCGAAATGACGAGAGGTCTTGCATGACGCAGCGCGACAAGCCGCTTGCAACCTCGATCACGCCTCGCGGTGCACGGTCGCCTGTTTCACATCATAGGCCTTGAATGCCGCCCAGTGCTGCTCGATATCCGCCTTGAACAAGCCGCGCGTCAGCCCGTGCACCAGCTTCGGCACCGCCGTCGTCATCGCGTTGATGGATGATCCCGAGGCGCCGAAACTCATGGTGGATGCGATGGCGAACACGTGAATGTCGCTGATCCACGGCGTCTCACCCGGGTTGCGTTCGCACAACGCATAGTCGTCGGCGAGATAGGGAAAAGCGCCGAGCCGGTCGTTGCGCTCGCTCTCGTCAGGCGTGTAGCGATCGGACCAGCGCGCGATGTTCGCGGCGAAGCGTCGCAGTTCAGGACGCTGCGCGAAATCCATCGTGATCCCGGTGGCGCTGATGACGAAGTCGGCGATGAGTTCGCCTTTCGCTGTCTGCAGCACGACGCCGTCCGCGGTGTCGCGCGCGGCCGTCACGGGCGCACCCTCGTGCAGATGGAACGCGGCGTGGCGCGCGCAGCGATCATAGGTGTGCTGCGGAAAACCCTCGCGGAGTTCGAGGACCGCGCGCATGAAGCGCCAGCGCCAGGAATCGTCGAGCTCGGAGAAGTGCCGCAGGAAGCCGCGGAAGGTGAGCCAGCGATACGGCTGGATCAGCTGGATTTCCGCGCGGCGGCACAAGAGGTCCACTCGTGCCGCTCCGGCTTCGAGCGCAACGGCGGCGTTGTCGAAGGCGGAGGCGCCGGCGCCGATGACCGCGACGCGGCGGCCACGCAGGGCAACGAAGTCGATCTCGGCACCGGAATGAACGCAGCGCGCCAGCGGCAGATGGCGCAGCGGCTCCGGAATGCTCCAGTCGCCCATCCCCTCCTGCCCGGTCGCGAGCACGATCTTGCGGGCCAGGATGGTCGTCTCGCCGTCCTTGCTGCGCACCGTCGCCTGCAGCAGGCCATCAGCAGCAGGCGCGATGTCGACCACCTCGCAGCCATTGCGCACGGGAAGATCGAGCACCTCGCGATACCAGCGGAGATAGTCTGCCCAATATTCGCGCGGAATCAGGTCAAGATCGCGCCAGCTGTCGACGCCGAATGTCGCCTCGTGCCAGGACTGATAGGTCAGGCTGGGAATGTCGAGGTCGGGACCGGTGAAGTCCTTCGGGCTGCGCAGGGTCGGCATGCGCGCGTAGCTGAGCCAGGGGCCCTCGCGTCCCGCGTCCGCCTTGTCGAGCACCAGGATGTTGGTGACGCGCGAGCGCCACAGCCCGAACGCGGTGGCCAGTCCCGATTGTCCGCCGCCGACGAGCAGCACGTCGAGCGCAGGCCGGCCATCGGGGCCGGTGACGGGCTTCAGCCATGGGGCGCTTGGATGCGCGATGCTTGCGAGATCGGCGCGGACTTGCGCGGTGAGCGCGGCCAGATCCTTGCTCACGCCGCCAACCATCCGCCATCCACCGGCAGCACGATGCCGGTCGTGAACGACGCCTCGTCGCTGGCCAGGAACAGCGCGGCCGCCGCGACCTCGTCGGCCTCGCCGAAGCGCTTCATGGCGTGGCGCTGGCGCGAGGCTTCGCGCACCGGCTCGGGATCGGCATGGCGGGCAAAGCTCCGGCGCAGCAGCGGCGTGTCGATCGCGCCCGGCGCCAGCGCGTTGACGCGGATGCCGTCGGTGGCGAAGTCGACGGCCATGGTGCGCGTCAAGCTGATGATCGCGCCCTTGGCCGCGATATAGGCGCTGTTGCTTTTTCCCCCGGCGACCGCGAGCTGCGACGCCACCGTGATGATCGAGCCCGACTTCTGCTGCTGCATGATCGGCACCGCCACCTTCGCCCACAGCCAGGTGCCGCCGACATTGGCGCGGAACACGGCGTCCCAATCGGCGGGATCGGTCGTCACCACGGTGCCGCCGCAGGAGAAACCGGCGGCGGTCATCAGCACGTCGAGCCGACCGCGCGCGGCGGCGACGCTCTCGATCGTCGCCTTGGCGAAGTCCGCATCACCGACATCACCGACATGCACGCTGCCGTCACCGCCCGCGCTACGCACCAGCGCCAGCGTCTCCTCAGCGCCTCCGGCATCGCGATCGACCAGCGTGAGATGCGCGCCCTCGCGCGCGAACATCACGGCGCTGGCGCGGCCGATGCCGGAGCCGCCGCCGGTGATGACCGCGATCTTGCCCTCGAGCCTCATCTCAGTCTCTCCCATACTGATCGAACCAGCGGCCGAAATGCGCCGCCGAAGCCGCGCAGTCGAACCGCGCGCGCCAGCCGAATTCGTCGGCCAGCCGCGTCGTCGAGAGCCGGCCGCGGTTCGGCGCGAACACCGGCACGGTCGGCGTTTCTCCCGGCTCCGCGACCCGGCACGTGAATCCTGCACGACCGCTTGCGAAGGCGTGGCCCCAGGCCTCCGCCGTGAACGTCGCCGCATTGGAGATGTTGTAGAGCGTGTGCTGCGGTTTCGTGGCCTGCAGCAGCAGACAGACCGCATCGGCAACGTCGACCGCGTAGACCCAGTCCTTGTCGCCGGGCTCGCTCAACAACGCAGGCGCGTTGCCCGCACAGCAGGCTGCGATCAGCGCCTGCGGCGATGGCGTGTCGCGCACGCCGCCGCCGCGCTCGAACGGGCCGAACACCGCCGACAGGCGCACGCTGACGACGTCGGTCTGCCACAGCTCCGACAGCCGCGCCGCGACGCGCTCGGACGCGAACTTCGTGATCGCATAAAGCGACACCGGCTCGCACGGCGTTGTTTCCTCCAGCACCTGATAGCGCTGGCCGCTCGCGCCGTAGGACGCCGCGGAGGAGAGATTGATCACGCGGCGGACGCCGCTGCTGCGCGCCGCCCGTAGGATCGGCACCTGTGCCAGCAGGTTGACCGCGAGGATGCTCTCGGGGTCCGCAGCATCGCGCTCGGGACCCGCGGTGATCGCGGCGCCCATTACAACGGCATCACAGCCATTGCCGACAGCGGCCGCAACAGCACTCGCATCGGTGACGTCGCCCTGCACCAGTTGCAGACGCTCACGATGGGCTTCAAACGCGCGCTGCGCCGCCGCGGGCAGACCGGCAGCATCGAAAATCGTCACGGCATGGCCGCGCTCCAGCAGACCTTGCGCGATGTTGAGCCCGACGAAGCCGGCGCCGCCGAAGATCAGGACATACATCAGAGAACTCCTCGCGCAGACAGCGCTAGAGGATGGACGTTCAGATCTCTCCCCACGTCATGGCCGGGCCCCGTCCCGGCCATCCACGTCGGGCGGCATCCTGGGACGCACGTGGATGCCCGGGTCAAGCCCGGGCATGACGGCGGAGAATGACGAACCAGCGAGACCAGCACGAACGGCTTCGCGTTGCTCACAGCAGCTTCGCCCCAAAATTCTGCTCCGGGTCCATGTCCGCCACCAGCCGCCCGGTCGGCTTCGCCGCCTCGCCGCCGCTGCGGGCGAGGAACCGCCCGGAGCCCGGCTGCGCCGAGACCTTGCCACCGTCGACGATGACGCGGCCGCGCGACAGCACGGTCACCGGCCAGCCCTGCACGCTGCGGCCGGCGAACGGCGTGTAACCGGCGAGGTCGTGCATCATGTCATCGGCGATGGTCACGCGCTTGTCCGGATCCCACAGCGCGATGTCGGCGTCGGTGCCGATCGCGATCGCGCCCTTCTTCGGATGCAGGTTGTAGACCTTCGCCGGCGCCGTCGCGGTCAGCTCGACGAACTTGTTGAGGCCGAGCCGGCCCTTCGACACCATCGCGTCGAACAGCAGCGGCAGCCGCAGCTCGAGCCCCGGCAGGCCGTTGGCAATCTGCTTGAAGTTCGGGTTGGGGCCGGCGCGCAGCTTGCCGGTCTCGTCGAAGCGATACGGCGCGTGGTCCGACGAGATCGTCTGCAGATCGCCGAGCGACAGCGCCTGCCACAGCGCCTCCTGGTCGGGCGCGCGGCGCGGCGGCGGGCTGCACATCCATTTCGCGCCTTCGATGCCGGGCTTGTCGAGATCCTCGGCCGTCATGAACAGGTATTGCGGACAGGTTTCCGCGAACACCTTCAGCCCCTGCCCGCGCGCATCGCGGATCACCTTGGCGCCCTCGGCGGTCGAGACGTGGAAGATCATGATCGGCTGGTCGACCAGCGCCGCCATGCCGATCAGGCGGTTGAACGCCTCGGCCTCGGAAAAGCGCGCATGGCTGATGGCGTGGTACTTCGGCGCGGTGTAGCCGCGCGCCAGCAGCCGCTTCACCATCCAGGAGATGATACCGTGGTTCTCGGCATGCGCGCACAGCATCGCGCCGCCCTCGCGCGCAGCGACGAGGATGTCGAGCAGCGGCTCGTCGTCGATCTTGAGCCGGTCATAGGTCATGAAGATCTTGATCGAGCCGTGCCCCTGCCGGATCAGCGCCGGAAGGTCGCGCTCCAAGGTCTCATTGGTCGGATCGGCAATGATCATGTGGAACGCGTAGTCGATGACCGCACCCTTGCGCGCCAGCGCGTGATAGTCCTCGAGCACCTGCGGCAGCTGCATACCGACATGCTGCGCGGCGAAGGAGATCACTGACGTGGTGCCGCCGAACGCGGCCGACGTCGTCGCGCTCTCGAAGGTGTCGGCGTTGACGATGCCCGCGGCCGAGAGCTGCTCGATGTGGCAGTGGCTGTCGACGCCGCCGGGCAGCACATATTTGCCGCGCGCATCGATCTCGCGTTTCGCCGGCCCGAGCCCGCGACCGATCGCCGCGATGGTCTCGCCCGAGATGGCGACGTCGGCCTCGAACGTATCCGTCGTGGTGGCGACGCGCCCGCCCCGGATGATCAGGTCATAGGCCGGCTCGGTCATCGCGATCTCCAAAAGTTCTGCCAGATGGAACGCCGCGGAAGCTGCGAGGCCGCGTGGGCCTCCTTGCGTCCACCGTCGCATAGTGGTTGCCTGTCGGGCGCCGTCAACTCCGAAGAAGCAGGTAGCTCCCATGTCCCGCCCGCGCATCACCGTGATCAACCCGAACTCCAACCAGGTGGTGACCGACGGCCTGGCCGCGGCGCTCAAGCCGCTGATGTTCGCCGAGGGACCGGAGATCGTCTGCGAGACGCTGAAGGAAGGCCCCTATGGCATCGAGAGCCAGAAGGACGCCGACAGCGTCACCCTGCCGCTGCGACGTTTCGTCGAGGGCGACAATGCCTCGAGCGCCTTCGTCATCGCCTGCTACAGCGACCCCGGCCTGCATGTCTGCCGCGAGGCGACGGCGCGACCGGTGCTCGGCATCGCCGAATGCGGCGTGCTGACCGCGCTGACCCGCGCCGACACGTTCGGCGTGCTCGCCATCGCGCAGCGCTCGATCCGCCGCCACATCCGCTATCTCCGCCAGATGGGATTGATGGATCGACTGGCCGCCGAACGCCCGCTCGATATGACGGTGGCGGAGACAGCGTCGGGCGAAGGCACGCTGGCGAAGATGATCGCCGTCGGCCGCGCCTTGAAGGAGGAGGACGGCGCCGGCGCCATCGTCATGGGCTGCGCCGGCATGGCGCGGCATCGCAAGAATCTGGAGGACGCGCTGGGGATTCCGGTGATCGATCCGACCCAGGCTGCGGTGACCATGGCGCTCGGCGCGGTGGCGTTTGCGGGGTGATTGGCGGCTCTTGCAGGATGAGCGGAGGCTCGCTCATCTCACTCTCTACGCTGCAAGGATCTGCCCCGCTGGCAGTTCCACACTCAGCTGTCGTCCCGGCCTACGAGCCGGGACCCATAACCACCGGCCGCGGTGAGGCAGGCAACTAGCAGTTACGTTCCTCGATAGATTCCGCGGTATGGGTCCCGGCGTTCGCCGGGACGACACCGAATTTGTAGCAGCGCTCTCGCCCCTATCGCCCACGCTTGGCAGCTGGGTCTTTGTGTGGCCGCCTCACTCCGGAGGCACAGCGCCCGTGCGGCTGGTGATCAGTCCGTAGTGCTCAACCCGGCGATGCCGCGCGAAGTCGAAGATCGTCTCTTTGCCGAACCGGGTCGCATCTAGATCGCACGGCGCCACCAGCACCTCGTCGCCCTCGGTGACCGCCTCCGCGACGATCTCGCCATCGGGATTGACGATCAGGCTGCCGCCGATCAGCGGATGACCGTCCTCGACACCGGCCTTGGCGACCGCCACCACCCAGCAGGAGTTCTGATAGGCGCCCGCCTGCGCCGACAGGCGATTGTGGAACAGGCGTTGCGGCAGCCCCTCGGCTGATTTCAAGGAGTTCACCGACGGCGTGTTGTAGCCGATCAGCACCATCTCGACGTCCTGCAACCCCATCACGCGATAGGTCTCCGGCCAGCGGCGGTCGTTGCAGACCGCCATGCCGATGATGCCGCCAAGATTGCGCCATACCGGAAAGCCGAGATCGCCCGGCTCGAAATAGCGCTTCTCGAGGTGCTGATGGCTGCGCTGTGGCTCGAACTCCTCGTGACCGGGCAGATGCACCTTGCGGTATTTTCCGACAATGTTGCTGTTGCGGTCGGTGAGAATGGCCGTGTTGTAGTGATGCCCGTCCGGCGTCAGCTCGGCATAGCCGAGATACATCGCCATGCCATGCTCTCTGCCGCGGTCGAACAGCGGCTGCACCGCCGCATTGGGCATCGTCGGCTCGAACCAGGTGTCGACCTCGTCCTGATCCTCCATGTACCAGCGCGGAAAGAACGTCGTCAGCGCCAGCTCCGGATAGACGATGAGATCGGCCCCCCGGCGCTTGGCCTCGTCCATCAGCGCAATCATGCGCGCCACGACGGCCTCGCGGCTGTCGGCCCGCTGGATCGGCCCCATCTGGGCCGCGGCAACATTGATCATGCGCATGATTGTTCTCCGATTTGAGTTCCGCCGTCATTGCGAGCGCAGCGAAGCAATCCAGGACCGCGCGAAGACTCTGGATTGCTTCGCTGCGCTCGCAATGACGCGTGTTGACACACCTTCATTCGATAACCGTAGCGTCACGCCGGCCGATGCAGCACCGGCCGCGTGCGCGAGAACGACGGGCGGCCGCGCTTCAGGCCCCACAAGGGCTGCGCCAACGTCGCAACCGCTTCCGTCGGAGTCACGGCGTCGATGCAGACGAGATCGGCTGCGGCACCGATCTCGATGCCGTAGTCGCCGAGCCGCATCAGCTTCGCCGCGTCGTGCGTGACCATGTCGAGACAGCCGGCGAGATGGTCGGGCCGCGAGACGTGACAGACATTGGCGTAGAGATTGGCCATGCGGATCAGCGAGCCGTCGCCATAGGGTGTGAAGGGGTTCAGCACATTGTTGGTCGAGAGCGAGCAGGTCACGCCGGCGGCGCGCAGCGGCTCCAGCGGCACGACGCCGCGCGGGATCGCATGGTCCTGCCGCCGCCCCATCAAATGCAGATCAGTCGACGGCAGCACGGTCACCGCGACCCCGGCATTGGCGAGTTGCCCAGCAATCGCGTTGAAGCGCTCCGGCGGCAGCAGCGACAGCTGCGTGACATGGCCGACCGCGACGCGGCCGCCCCAGCCATATTCCTCCGTCTTGCGGCAGACATATTCGATCTGCATGTGATCGAGCGTCTCGGCGAGATCGAGATGCATGTCGATGTCGACGTCGTGGTCGCGCGCGATCGCGAAGATGCGGTCGATCTGCGCCGGCGGGTCGGTGTCGAAATACGGCGCCGCGCCGATGGTGCGCGCGCCGCGACGGAGCCCTTCGATCAGCAGCTCCTCGGTGCCCGGATAATTGGTGAGCCCTTCCTGCGGGAACACGCAGATCTCGAGATCGATGGCCCACGCATAGTCGCGCGCGAGCTGCTGGATCGCCTCGAAGCCGATGAAGCCGATGCCCGGATCGAGCTCGACATGGGTGCGCATCCGCATCGTGCCATGACTGACGCAGCGCTCGACCGTCTGCTTCGCCCTTGCATAGACATCCTCCGCCGTGAAGTTGCGCTTGGCCGCGGCGGTTTCGCGCACGGCCTCGGCGACGGTGCCCTCCCTGATCGTGCAGCGATCGAGGATGCAGGTCTTGTCGAGATGGATATGCGTCTCGATGAAGCCCGGAACGACCAGGCAATTGTCGGCGTCGCGCTCCTCGCCGGCGGCCTGCAGGCCCGGCGCGATGGCCACGATGCTGCCATCGGAAATTCCGATATCGGCGCGGCGCAGCTCGCCCTGCTGCGCCAGCACCGCGTTGCGAATGATCAGGTCCATGCCGCCTTTGCCGCCGAGGATTCCGTGCACGCCAAGCTGGCGGTCCGCCGTTCAAAAGGCAAGCGTCATGCCAAGGGGCTGGACGCCGCGTTGCAGCGCCAGCCGCGGGCCGATACCATTCGTTTACAAATAGACGGCGAGCGCGGACCACTTGTTTGGCGGGGAAAAACTGCTATATTGGTGCATGGAAAACGTGAACTCGTTCTGCTCAGGCCCGTCGTCAAGGCGGGCCGTTGCCGTTTTGGGGGTGGCTGTCCGATGACTCGCTCCAACCGTACGGATCACATCCGCCTGACCTCGCACCCGGTGCCAGGCGCCAAGCACAATTTCCCGCTCCACTGGGGCGCGGAGACCGCGCGCGAGCGCGGGCCGATCATCGGCACCGTGTCGCGGCCGCAGGACCGGAACGTCATCGGCAGCCATGGCGGCTCCTACACGGTGTACCGCGCGCTCGCGGTGTCCTCCGGCGCGCTCGATCCGATCCGCCGCCCCGATCTCACCAACACCCATCCCGCCGCCACCATCGGCCCGTTCGGCCAGTGGCGCGACCCGGCCAAGATCGTCGCGCTCGATCCCTGGGGCCATCTGGTCGCCGAGAATTTCGGCGGCGAGATCGCCGAGGGAATCGACATCCGTCCGACCATCGCGGTGACCAAGGCGCGCATCGAGCTGCCGGAGCTGCATGCCGCGCTCGCGGCCAAGCGCCTCGTCCATGATGGCGAGGTCGTGCATGCCAATGGCAGCGTGTCGGTGGTGAAGATCGCGATCGACCCGGTGTGGTACCTGCCCGGGGTTGCCGCGCGCTTCGGCACCAGCGAGACCAATCTGCGCCGCGGCCTGTTCGAGCAGACCGGCGGCATGTATCCGGAGCTGGTGACGCGGCCGGACCTGCAGGTGTTCCTGCCGCCGATCGGCGGCACCACCGTCTATCTGTTCGGCGACGTCACCAAGCTGAACGAGCCCCGCACCAAGATCACATGCCGCGTGCATGACGAGTGCAACGGCTCCGACGTGTTCGGCTCCGACATCTGCACCTGCCGCCCCTATCTGATCCACGGCATCGAGGAATGCGTCGCCGCCGGCCAGAGCGGCGGGCTCGGCATCATCGTCTACAATCGCAAGGAAGGCCGCGCGCTCGGCGAGGTCACGAAATTCCTGGTCTACAATGCGCGCAAGCGCCAGGAGGACGGCGACGCCGCGGCGGCCTATTTCGAACGCACCGAATGCGTCGCCGGCGTTCAGGATGCGCGTTTCCAGCAACTGATGCCGGACGTGATTCACTGGCTGGGCATCAAGCGCATCGACCGCTTCATCTCGATGAGCGACATGAAGCATGACGCACTGACAGGCCAAGGCGTCGACATCGTCGAGCGCGTGCCGATTCCGGACGAGCTGATCCCGGCCGACGCTCATGTCGAGATGGCAGCGAAGAAAGCCGCCGGCTATTTCTCGCTCGAGCCGCAGAAGCCGCAAGAGCTCGGCGACACTGTCGGCCGCCCGCTCGAGAAGTACTGAGCGCAGCGGCCATCATGACTGACGTCTCAACCCTCCTGTCCGCCCGCGCCGTGCGCGAGCGGGCGCACCAGATGCTTTCGCTGGGGCTTGCGGACAAGCTGCCGCATTTCCGCATCGATCTCGGCAAGCTCGATGCGATCGCCGATCTCGTTCTGGACGTGACCGGCAAGGCCTACCCGAACGGCGAGGTACCGTTCCATTCGCGCTGGCGGCACTTCGTGGTCGGCGGCGCCGATCGCTGGGCTGCTCTTGCTGACAAGGTCAGCTGGCCGGATGCGGCCGCGCGGGCGCGCGCCGAATTCGATCTCGCCATCACCAGCGTGCTGCTCGACGCCGGCGCCGGCGCGGCCTGGCGCTATCAGCATGCCGCGACCGGTGCGCGGATCGGCCGCTCCGAGGGGCTCGCGCTGGCGAGCCTCGACATGTTTGCGAGTGGCGCGTTTTCGGCCGACACGCGCGACCCGTTGCGGGCCGACGCGGCGAAGCTCAAGCAACTCACCGTCGCCGATCTCGAACGCGGCTTCCAGGTCGGGCCTGACAATCCGCTGGTCGGGCTGGAGGGACGCGTCGCGCTGCTCCGGCAGCTAGGCGAAGTCACGGCCGCGGTCCCGGGAGTTTTCGCGACGAAGGACGGCCCCCGGCCAGGCGGGCTGCTCGATCAGTTGGCCGCTGCCGCCGCCTCGGGCCACATCGAGGCTGCCGCGATCCTGCAGCAAGTGCTGCTGCAGCTCGGCCCGATCTGGCCATCACGGCTGACGTTGGGCGGCATTGCGCTGGGCGATTGCTGGCGCCATCCATCGCTGGTCACCGACGATGCGACCACCGGCCTCGTCCCGCTGCACAAGCTGTCGCAATGGCTGAGCTATTCGCTGATCGAACCGCTGCAGCGCGCGGGCCTCGTGGTGGAGAACATCGACGGCCTCACCGGCCTCGCCGAATACCGCAACGGCGGCCTGTTCGTCGACGGCGGCGTGCTGGTGTTGCGCGACCCCGCCGATGCCGGGCGGGCGCACACGGTCGACTCGCCGCTGGTGGTGGAATGGCGCGCCCTGACCGTCGCCCTGCTCGACCGGCTGGCCGCGCTGATCCGTGAGCGTACCGGCAAGACCGCCGAGCAGCTGCCGCTGGCCCGCATCCTCGAAGGCGGCAGCTGGGCCGCCGGCCGTAAGCTCGCCTTCGCCCGCCGCCCCGACGGCTCCCCGCCGCTGACCATCATCAGCGACGGCACGGTGTTTTAAGGGGTTTACACCAAACTCACCCACCTCGCGGCTCCGTCATTGCGAGCGGAGCGAAGCAATCCAGGGCCAGGAAGAAAGTCTGGATTGCTTCGTCGCTTCGCTCCTCGCAATGACGAAGCTCATCAGTTGCACGTAGGGTGGGCAAAGCGCAGCATGCCCACCGTTCTGATTTGAGCTAAAATCGTGGTGGGCACGGCGCTATACGCCGTTGCCTACCCTACGGAGATGAAAGCCATGGAAGGCGTCACGGTCGTCGATCATCCGCTGGTGCAGCACAAGCTGACCCTGATCCGCGACAAGTCGATCTCGACCAAATCATTCCGCGAGCTGCTGAAGGAGATCGGCATGCTCCTGTGCTACGAGGTCACGCGCGACCTGCCGCTGACGGAAGTCGAGGTCGAGACGCCCTTGGCGCGGATGCAGTCGGCCAAGATCGCCGGCAAGAAGCTGGTGTTCGTACCGGTGCTGCGCGCCGGCGTCACCTTCGTCGACGGCATGCTCGATCTGGTGCCGACCGCCCGCGTCGCCCATATCGGCCTCTACCGCGAGCCGCACACCTTCACGGCCGTTGAGTATTTCTTCAAGGCGCCGTCCGACCTGCAGGAGCGCCTCGCTGTGGTGGTGACCCCGGTGCTGGCGACCGGCAACAGCGCCGTCGCCGCGGTTGACCGGCTCAAGGAGCGCGGCGCCAAGGACATCCGCATGGTCTGCATGATCGCGGCCCCCGAAGGCGTCGAACGCGTCCGCGGCCTGCATCCCGACGTCACCTTGTGGACCGCCGCCATCGACGACGGCCTCGACGACGACGCCTTCATAGTCCCCGGCCTGGGCGACGCCGGCGACCGCGCGTATGGGACGAGGTGACGTTGTCAGTCCCGTCGCGGCCCATCCTTCGAGACGCATCGCTTCGCGATGCTCCTCAGGATGCGGTCGAGTTTGCGGATCGATTTGGCGACAACACCACTCTCTACCCTCATGGTGAGGAGCGTCGCCCTTGCGACGCGTCTCGAACCATGAGGCCGCCATGCTCCCAATCATCGCTTCCTGAACCCATCGGCCCACTGCTGATGAAACCGCGCCTGCTGCTCGACCGTGGCGGGCACCACGGTCTCGTCGGCGTGGAAGATGTTGACCATGTCCTTCGTCAGGCTCGGCTGGCCGAGACGCATCTTGTAGGCCAGGATCGCCGGGCCCATGTCGCGCTGCATTCCCGAGGGATAAACGTTCTCGCTGGCGCCGAAACAGCACAGCAGCGCACCACGCTTTTCCAGCTCCAGCCGTAGCTCGATCAAGGCTTCGAAAAAGTCGACGTCGGACTGTGCCGTCTCGACCTCACTGCCCTGGACGAGAGAGATGCAGTAGACCTCTTTTCCCTCGGTCATGATTTCATCAGCCGTCACCCTGGCATGCACCCGCGAGCCGTCGGCGAGCAGCACGTCGATCTCTCCGTCGAAATAGCGTTCAACGCTCATTGCGGCCTCGAACTTCGCGCTGCCCGTCGGAAGGCAAGCGCCCCATTCCCATACACTGATTTGCCCGACGAGCAGAAGAAGCGGCGCGCCGGCTTCGAAAATGCCCCGAGGCGCGAAGGAATCGCCGTGCGCAAGAACACTGATTTCGCATGCGGGTTCAAAGACAAGGCTGATTTCAAGACCTTCCAGCAAAAAATAAACCTATTCCGTAAATCAGAATCTATGCCTTATGCTCTCCCCGTTCCGGTCCGGATGAGGGGCGTACGCGTCGTCACGAAACGTTGGACCGGCAATGCGGTGGACGTCGGAGCATCGAAAAAGCGCTTGCGCGGACGAGCGGTGCTCTGCGGACGGCGAAGTCGCGTGGTCCTGATATCCCGAAGCTGGTATCAAGTCGGCTGGTGTAATGCATCGTGCCGATGACGGTGGCCAACAAGCCGGGCACCGGGGAGAGCGCGTATAAGCCCGTAAACCATCGCGCAGGGAAGGCCGGATGCTCCGGTCCGTACCTGTGGTTCTGCCGCGTGCTTCTTGTTGCACGCGGACCATGGGTGCGACCGGCACCCGGCCTTCCCTGCGCCCTCATCACTTTCAGAGGGCCCAACGTCGGCATCACCCGGGCGCGATCAGCGCCGCGGCGGCGACGTCGCTTGCCCAGCTGTTTGACAGAGTTCAATGAGACGACGCTGCGCGCCATGCGCAGATCCAGCCCGTCCTGCGGCGCGGCTAATCGATCGCGACCGGCTCGACGACGCCGGCCCGCTCGGTGATGACCTTGTACTGATCGGGCCGGCGATGCGCCGCGAAGTTGAACATCTTGTTCTTGCCCTGGCGGCACAGGTCGAGATCGATGTCGGCGATGATGATCTCGTCAGCGAGCGTCGTCGCCTGCGCGACGATGCAGCCATTGGGGTCGACGATGCAGGAGCCGCCGATCAGGCCGCTGCCGTCCTCGTCGCCGGCCTTGGCCACCGCGATCGCCCAGGTCGCGTTCATGTAGGCGTTGGCCTGCGCCACGAGCGTCGAGTGAAAGGTGCGCAGCGAGGCATCCTCGGTGTTGCCGCCGTTCGGATCATAGGCCGCGGAGTTGTAGCCGACGCAGACCAGTTCGACTCCCTGCAGCCCGAGCACGCGCCAGGATTCCGGCCAGCGCCTGTCGTTGCAGATCATCATGCCCATGATCGCGCCGCCCCACTCGGATCCGGCGCGCACCGCCGGAAAGCCGAGATCGCCGTAGCCGAAATAGCGCTTCTCGAGCTGCTGATACTTGGCGCCGTCGCGCGGCTCGACCGAGCCCGGCAGATGCACCTTGCGATACTTGCTGATGATCTCGCCGCCGGCATCAACCAGGATCGAGCTGTTGAAACGGCGCCCATCCGGCGTGAGCTCGGCATAGCCGACATAGAAGCCGACGCGCAGCGCGCGCGCCCGCTCGAACAGCGCAGCGACGGCCGGGTTGGGCATCGACCGCTCGAAATAGCCGTCGAGCGCCTCGCCCTCCAGAATCCAGCGCGGAAAGAAAGTCGTGAAGGCGAGCTCCGGGAATACCACCAGCGTCGCGCCTTGCGCGGCCGCGCGTTCAAGCAGTTCGATCATGCGGGACAGCGTGTGCGCGCGGCTGTCGGCCCGTTGCGTCGGCCCCATCTGGGCGGCGGCTGCGCGAAACATACGACTCACGGCGATCTCCGATCTGCGCACGACCGGCATCGCCGGCGTCATTGCCGGTTATCCAGTGCGAGAGAGATCGCGATCAAACGAAACGAGCGCCAAAAATGCAATCGGCTTCGCGGCAACGGCGCCATGAAAAACGTCATGGCTGCATCCCTTCGGAGCAGACGACGATCGCATGAACGTCGCATTTGCGACGACGTCACGGATCTGCGTTCACGCGCTCACGTCCGGACAGCAAGCGTCGAAAAGGTCAGTCCGGTGCAGGAGCCTCGCGTGGGTGTGGCGGCAAGGCTCCCGCCGCGTGGTCTCACGCCCGCGCCAGGGCGATCTCGTGGGTCTGCTTGGTCTCGGCGTCATACACCTTGATCTGCAGCATCGGGAAGCGGCGCTTGAGGTCATGCGCGCCGTTATGCGCGCCATCCTTGGTCTTGAACTCGGTCTTGATCTGACCATCGACCACGACCGCGTAGCCGGTCAGCGGAAGGTCGTTGCCGGATTTGTCTTGAGCAGGCTTGTTGTGAACAGACTTCTCTTGGGCAGACTTGAGCATTGCGAGCCGACGTCGATTCGTGAGTTGAGGGAGTGCCGGGAGCGCGGGTCTCCGCGCCTCGAACGAGACCGATGTAAGGTGAGTCTGTCGCGACGAGCAAGCGAAGACGCGTTCTGCACAAGCAGGACGATTACGGTTCAACCTCATGGCGTGATGACACGCGGCGGATACGTGAGGGTGCTTCGTTCCGCAGGCCGGAACAGTAAACGCCGGGGCTCGCCCTTGACTGTTCGTTTACCTCGCGGCCGGCCACGACATCGTGACATTGATGCAGGTCAACGTTCTCGGTCCGAACGCGCCGCCTACTGCCGGCACGTCCAAGCGAATCACGTTGCGGTTCCCTGGTTCGGCGTGCCGCCAACGATCCCTGTGCATGGCCATGGAGAATCAGATGAGCGAAATCGGCGTCACCGCGCTGGACCATACCGTCCAGGAAACCAACATCTGGCTGAAGGCGATCGAGCAGCGGCTGGCGCTGACGAGCCGCCAGCAGGCCTACAACGCGCTCCGCGCGGTGCTGCATGTGCTGCGCGACCGCCTGCCGCTGGCCACCGCGGCGAATTTCGGCGCCCAGCTGCCGCTCTTGATCCGAGGCATCTACTACGAGGGCTGGCACCACGCGGCGACGCCGACCAAGGACCGGCATCTCGAAGAGTTCGTCGACGACATCTTCCGCGAGCTGCCGCCGCAGTTCCCGGTCGATCCGCTCCGGGCGGCGCGCGGCATCTTCGAGATCCTCTGGGAGAAGCTCGATCCCGGCGAGTTCGACAAGCTGATGGGCCACCTGCCGGTGCCGCTGCGGAACTTGCGCGAGCCGGCGACCTAGGACGGTCAGTGCGCCAGCTGCCGGTACAGCGCCGGCAGCGCCGCAGGCAGGCGGCGGATGTTGCCGACGATGGCGTAACCGCCGCGGCCGAACAGTGTCGGAAAATACGACTGGGCCGCCGAGTCGATGGTCACGCCGAACACGGCGACGCCGCCACGGCGCGCTTCCTGCACCGCCTTGCGCGTATCCTCGATCGCGAACCGCCCCTCGTAGTGATCGACATCGTTGGGCTTGCCGTCGGTCAGAACCAGCAGCAGCCGCTTGCGCTCGGGACGATTAGCGAGTTCGCCCGCGGCATGGCGCACCGCGGTGCCGATGCGCGTGTAGTAGCCGGGCCGCAGCGCGCCGATGCGGCGCTCGACCTGCCCGCTCATCGGCTCGCCGAATGCCTTGACGGTCTCCAGGCGAACCCAGGAATTGCGCCGCGAGGTGAAGGTGAGAATGCTGTGGCTGTCGCCGCAGGCCGACAGCCCATGCGCGAGCACCAGCAGCGCCTCCTTCTCGACGTCGAGCACGCGAACGCCGTCGACCCACGCATCGGTCGACAAGGACACGTCGGCCAGCAGAGTCACCGCAAGATCATGCGCCAGCGGACGCATGGCGAGGTGGACGCGGTCGAGCCCGCCATGTCCGGCATTGAGATCGCTGCGCGCGCGCACCAGCGCGTCGATGTCGAGATCGTGGCCATCGGCCTGCGCGCGCATGACTTCGTGGCGAGGCCGCAGAGTCTCGAAGCGGCGGCGAACGGCGCGAATGCGGCGGCGCATCGCCTCATCTGGCGCCCACACCTCGCCGGTCTCGGCGGCGGCGCCGGTGACGACGCGGCAATGATCCTCCAGATACGCGCCGCTGCGGTAGTTCCACTCGGGATAGAGCCGGCCGGACTCGAGCTTGGTGGCATCGACCGCTTCGGGCGGCAGATCGAGGTCGAACTTCAGCTTGCTCGCCGGCCTGCCCTTGCGCCTGGAGATCGCGAGCTCATCGAGGTCGTCGGCCGCCTTGCGCGCGTCGTCATCATCGGTGTCGTCGGAGGGACGATCGACGTTCACCATCTCCGCCATCGCGAGGATCTTCTCGAAGCGGTTGAGGATGAACGGGTCGCGCTTGGCGGTGTCGTCGCGCTCACGCCGCGCGAACCGCTTGCGGGTGTCGGGATCAGCAGCGTCCTCCGCGGGCGTCAGGGTCTCGTCGTCATCGCGTTCGGCCGCGACGGCCTCGCGGCTCCAGCAATCGCCCCACAATGGGCACGGCAGCATCGGCCGGTAGCCGGGCGGCGCCGTGTCCGGCAGTACGCCGTCGGCGACCACGGCGTTCCACAATGCCCCGTAGGGCGGCACCGCGGCTCCCAACAGCGCCATGACGATCTGCTCGACCTGCTGCTCCAGCCGCGGCAGCGGGCGCTGCGGCCGGGTCGCGGCCAGGGCACGCGCGAGTTGGGCGTAGGCTCGGTTCAGTCCCGGAAAGCGCCTGAGCACGACCATCGTGGTCTCACGAGCCCGGCGCAGCGCGAGAAGATCCCGCCGCAGCGGATCGCTGTCGGCGATCGGCTCCATCTCCATGGTCGCGAACCACGCCGCGAGCCACTGATAGAGCTGCGCGTTGAGCGCGCGATCCGGCAACAGCGCGATGGTCTCGGGCAGAAACACGGTCGCGCCGTCGCGCCCCGCCTGGTCGA
Source organism: Bradyrhizobium sp. HKCCYLS2038 (assembly GCF_051167655.1). Classification (NCBI taxonomy): domain Bacteria; kingdom Pseudomonadati; phylum Pseudomonadota; class Alphaproteobacteria; order Hyphomicrobiales; family Nitrobacteraceae; genus Bradyrhizobium; species Bradyrhizobium sp. HKCCYLS2038. Next base: position 301,821 of record NZ_JBNPTM010000007.1, read on the forward strand.
GGCATTCGTCGCCCAGGCCGATGCGCTGGCGCCAGCCGAGCCGATGTCCCGATTTGCGCGCCTTGCTGCCGGCGATCTGCACGCCGGTCTCGCCGCCCAGCGCTCGGAACATCACGGCGATGCGGCCGCTGATCTCGCTGAGCGCGACTACTTGATCCAGATGGACCGGATAGCTCGACGTCGTGCCGACCAGACGATGCCAGGCACGACCGACCGTCTCCTCCAGTTCGAGAAAGTCGAGCATGGCTCACCCGATCACGGCGTGCGCGACCTCGCGCAACGCGGCCTTGACGTCGGCGTCATCGGTCAGCGGCTCGATCATCGCGGCGAGCACGGCATCGCTCAGCGGCGTGCCGGCGGCGACCAGCGTGGCGCAATACACCAGCAGCCGGGTCGAGATGCCTTCCTCGAGATCATGGCCCTGCAGCGCGCGCAGCCGATGCGCCAGCGCCACCAGCGGCCGCACGCGCTCGGGCGCCAGCCCGCTCTCAGCGGACACGACCGCGATCTCCTGCTCAGCCGGCAGGAAGCCGAATTCGATGGCGATGAAGCGCTGCCGCGTCGACGGCTTCAGCGCCTTGTGAAGCGACTGATAGCCGGGATTGTAGGACACGACGAGCATGAATCCGTCGGGCGCGACCAGCTCCTCGCCGGTGCGCTCCAGCGGCAGGATGCGGCGATCGTCGGTCAGAGGATGCAACACCACGGTAACGTCCTTGCGCGCCTCGACGACCTCGTCCAGATAGCAGATGCCGCCTTCGCGCACGGCGCGGGTCAGCGGTCCGTCGGTCCACACGGTGTCGCCGCCCTTGAGCAGATAGCGGCCGGTGAGATCGGCGGCGGTGAGATCGTCGTGACAGGCCACGGTGTGCAGCGGCAGGCCGAGTCGCGCCGCCATGTGCGCGACGAAGCGGGTCTTGCCGCAGCCAGTCGGCCCCTTCAGCAGCACCGGGAGGCGGTGCCGGAACGCATGCTCGAACAGCGTGCACTCATTGCCGGTCGGCGTGTACGGCGGAAACGAGGGGACGGTATCGATCGCGTGCAGCGCGGCTTTCATGTTCACTCTCCAAAATTGGGGAATGCAGGCGGCGACCGCAGGGCCGCCGCCTGCCAGCATTCACTCCGCGGGCTGCAGGGCACCGGGGATCACAGCCGGCTTGGCGCGGCCGGGCACCAGCACGGCCCAGACGAACATCAGCGCCGAGATCGCGACGAACACGCCGGAGCCGAGCCGCACCCAGTAGAACATCGCGAGCTGGTCCTGCACGTCCATGTAGCTCTGGCCGAGCACGCGCTGCAGATGCACCTGGAGAATGCCAGCGAAGGTCAGCGCAAACGTCATCACCATCATCGCCGTGCACATGATCCAGAAGCTCGCGATCGAGAGCCACTGGTTGTAGGGCGCGCGCTGGCGCAGTTGCGGCACCGCATAGGCCATCACGGCGAGGTTGAGCATCACATAGGCGCCGAAGAAGGCGAGATGGCCGTGCGCCGCGGTGACCTGGGTGCCATGCGTGTAGTAGTTCACGCTCGACAGCGTATGCAGGAAGCCCCACACGCCGGCGCCGAGGAACGCCATGACGGAGCAGCCGACGGACCACAGCAGCGCGGCGCGATTCGGGTGCTTGCGACCGGCCTTGAGCGTCATCTGCACCGTGAAGATCACCATGGTGAAGAACGGCGCGACCTCGAGGGTGGAGAACAGCGAGCCGATCCACTGCCAGTAGCCGGGGGCGCCGATCCAGTAGAAGTGGTGGCCGGTGCCGAGGATGCCGGAGAACAGCGCCAGGCCGATGATGACATAGAGCCACTTCTCAACGACCTCGCGGTCGATGCCGTTGAGCTTGATCATCAGGAAGGCCAGGATCGAGGCCATGATCAGCTCCCAGACGCCCTCCACCCAGAGATGGACGATGTACCACCAGTACATTTTGTCGACGGCGAGATTGGCCGGGTTGTAGAACGCGAACAGGAAGAAGATCGCGACGCCCCACAGACCGAACAGCAGGATGTTGGTCACCGTGGTCTTGCGGCCCTTCAGCGCCGTCATGGTGACGTTGAACAGGAACATCAGGCAGACCACGACCATGCCGACCTTGATGATGAAGGGCTGCTCGAGGAACTCGCGTCCCTCGTGGTAGTGGAAGAGATAGCCGACCACTGCCGCGCCCGCCGCGCCGAAGAACATCCAGAACTGGATCTTGGCGAGCAGCGGGCTGTAGAGCTCGGTCTCGGTCTCCTCGGGCAGCAGGAAGTAGGTCGCGCCCATGAAGCCGATCAGCGACCACACGATCAGCGCGTTGGTGTGAATCATGCGGACGATGTTGAAGGGCAGCAGGACCGACAGCGTGTTCGGCAGCACATAGATGGTGCCGGCGAGCAGGCCGAACAGGACCTGGGCGAGGAAGAGCGTCAGCGCGCCGTAGAAGTACAGCATCGCGACCTTCTGGGTCTCATATCTCATCGCGGATCTCTCTCGTGGATGAAGGGCGGATGCAGGGCTCAGCCGGCCTTGTTCGGCGGCCAGTCCTGGCGCTTGATCGTGTTGGTCCATTGCAGGAAGTCGGCGAGGTCGTTGAGCTCCTGGTCAGTCAGGTTGAACTGCGGCATCTGCCGCCGTCCCGGCGCGCCGGAGGGCTGCGACTGCATCCAGGATTTCAGCATCTCGCGGGCCGCCGCCGGGTCCTCTCTGCCGCCCCAGCGGTCCCAGACGTTACCGACTTCGGGCGCGAAGTAGGCGCCTTCGCCGAGCAGCGTGTGGCAGTTGATGCAGGAGTTCCGCTCCCAGACATGCTTGCCGCGCGCGACGCCGTCGGACAGCGTCGATGCCTTGGTCGACGTCGTGACCATGTAGTAGTGGCTGTGCGCGGTCAGCCCGAGGAAGATCGCAAAGAAGAAGGCCGAACCGCCGTAGAAGACGTTCCGCGCGGCCGACTTGGTCAGGCGTTCCGCCATGACACGTCCTTTCCGTGTAGTGAAGAGCGATGGTGTGATGGCAATCTATCGGCGATGCCGCAGGGCTCTTTGTCCGGGCGCAACGAGCGCGACGATCAGCCGTCAGACGAGGGCACGGACCACAACTGCGAGCGCAGCAAAAGCAGCAAGGCCGGCGAGCCATGTTGTGAGCAGCCCGCGCCACAGCGCCGGCGCCTGCCGCAGACCGAGATAGTCGAGCACGATCACCCTGCCCTTCGCGACGGCGAGCGAAAGAACCAGAGCATCGAGAAGCCACCTGTTCGGCACCAGGAGCGAGACGGCGAGCGTGGCGGCGGCAAAGCTCAGCAGCTGAAGCCAGGCGAGATTGAAAGGGTCGCGCAGCATGGGTCACCCCACCAGATAGAGGACCGGAAACATCACGATCCACACCAGGTCGACCATGTGCCAGAACGCCGTCCCGGTCTCGACGCCATGGGGCGCGGCGCCGCGGCTGACGATGGCGAGGATGACGATCCCGAGCGCGACGTGCAGCAGGTGAAACCCGGTCAGCAGAAAGTAGAGCGTGAAGAAGACCGAGGATTCGAGGCTCGCACCGGACGCGATCTCATTGCCGTACTCCGTCAGCTTGATGGCGATGAACGCAGCACCGAGCAGCATGGCCAGCGCGATCCAGCGCCGTGCGCCGCGACGCGATGCGAACCGCGCGGCTGCGGCCGCGCGCGCCGCGGCCCAGCCGCTCGTGACCAGCACGATCGTGTTCAACGCGGCGAGCGGTCCGTCAAGCATGGCCTGCCCGGCCGCGAATACCGCCGGATTGAGCGCGCGTGCGACGATGAAGGCGCCGAGCAGCAGGCCGAACGCGACGAGTTCGCTGAGGATCAGCACCCATATCATGGCGTCGCCGGGCAGGCCCTCGAACACGTCCCAGCGTTCCCCCTCCTGATCCGTTTCGCATGTGAGTGCCGACATCGCTCCCTCCGATTGGATGTCGCGAAGCTAGTTTGGGGACCAGAGCTGCTCTTTGTCGGTGCACAAACAGCGCGGCACCGGACTGCGCTAGGGATCGATGACACTGCCAGGAGCATATCCCATGACCGAAGCACAGCTCGGCCTCGTCACCGCCACGCCCATCATCATCGTGTTCGCAGCGGCGCTGCGGCGCATGGGCGTGCTGTCGACCACCGGCACCGTGTCAGCGATCGCGGCGTCGGTGGCGATCGCCACCGTCCTGTTCGTCACCCAATAGGCCGCTTGGAACCTTCGCGGCGCATGGACGTCTCCTCGTCCGGAGGTGCCGCATGGATGACAACCAATTCGCCGAACTGCTCGGCAACGCCGCGATCAGCGTGTGGGGCGACATGCCGCGCGACATCCAGGAGGCGCTGTTCGAGACGGCGATGCGCGATCACGACGACCTGCGGCACGAATTGGCGAAGCTCCTGCACGACCGTCATCCGCGCACCCAGCATCCGCCACGGCCGGAGTGAGCCGTTACTCGGGACGGTCGTCCGGCCTGAACTGCGAGGGTTCATCGTAACCCTTGCGGCTGCTGTAGAACAACAGCACCATCAACCCGATCCCCACGATCAGCGAAAACACCACGCCGAGCGTCAGCGCGATCCAGCCCTCGGTCGGCATGGGGTCGCCGGGCAGCGTCATCCCCTGATAGGCGAAGACGACGGCACCTGCGAGAATCAGCAGCAATGCAACGATGATGATGATCGGTCCGGCACGCATGGCGATCGCTCCAGACAGCGAGAACAGGAGGCGCCCATGATCGTTCCTTTAACGGAGGTAGCGGCGCACGGCGACAGTTCCGGAATGTGAGAACGGATCGTTCACGTTGCGCCGCCGAAAACATCGCATTGCATCCAACAGCATCGTCTGCTCAGGCCCGACGCGCAGGACTGCGGTTTGGCGCGCGCCGCATGGCTGCTCCCGCCGGGGATCGCTAGGCGTCGGGGAACTTAGCTGATAACCATAGCGGCTTCCGATCGGCAGCAGAGGACAACACCGGAATGGACAACCGCAGCGAGATCTGGCGCGGCGTCGACGCGATCAAGACCCGTTTCATCGAGCTTAGCGACCGGGTGTGGAGCATGCCCGAGGTCTGTTACACCGAGGCCCGCTCGTCTGCCGAACATCTCGCCGAGTTGAAGCACCAGGGCTTTCGCATCACGGAAAAGGTCGCGGGCATTCCAACCGCGCTGATGGGCGAATGGGGCGAAGCCGGTCCGGTCATCGCGTTCATGGGTGAATACGATGCGCTGCCCGGCCTCAGCCAGGAAGCCGGCGTCGCCGAGCATCGGCCGGTCGAGACCGGCGGCCACGGCCACGGTTGTGGCCACAATCTCCTGGGCTCGGCGGCGCTGCTCGCCGCCACGGCCGTGAAGGACTGGCTCGCCGCGAACAAGGTTCCGGGCCGCGTGCGCTACTATGGCTGCCCCGCGGAGGAAGGCGGCGCGGCCAAGGCCTTCATGGTGCGCTCGGGCGCGTTCGAGGATGCCGACATCGCCATCACCTGGCATCCGTCGAGCTTCTGGGAAGTGGTGATGACGCCCTCGCTAGCCAACACCCGCGCCGACTTTGTCTTCACCGGCCGCACCTCGCATGCCGCCGCCTCGCCGCATCTTGGCCGCAGCGCGCTCGACGCCGTCGAGCTGATGAATGTCGGCGTCAACTACATGCGCGAGCACATGCCGAGTGACGCGCGCGTGCACTACGCGCTGCTCGACACCGGCGGCATCGCGCCCAACGTCGTGCAGGCGCATGCGCGGGTGCGCTACTCGATCCGCGCCCGCGACCTGCCCGGCATGAACGAGCTGGTCGAGCGCGTGCACAAGATCGCGCAGGGCGCGGCGCTGATGACCGAGACCAAGGTCGAGATGAAGATCATCTCGGCGGTCTCCAACATCCTGCCCAACACGCCGCTCGAAGAAGCGCTCTACAAGGTCATGGAGGAGCTCGGGCCGCCGCATTTCGACGCGACCGACAAGGATTTCGCCGGTCAGATCCAGGCAACCCTGACCGACAAGGACATCGAGTCGGTCTACTACAGCATCGGCATGGAGCCGAGCGACAAGCCGCTCGCCGACTTCCTGGTGCCGCTGAACAGCAAGCGCAATCCGCAGATCGGCTCGACCGATGTCGGCGACGTCAGCTGGGTGGTGCCGACAGTGCAGGTCCACGCGCCGACGGTGGCGATCGGCACGCCGTTCCACACCTGGCAGGTCGTGGCGCAAGGCAAGACGCCTGCCGCCCACAAGGCGATGGTGCAGGCCGCCAAGGCGATGGCCGGGCTCGGCATCAAGGCGCTCAACGATCCCACTTTGATCGCAGCCGCCAAGGCCGATCTGCAGCAGCGGACGCGGCGCACGCCCTATGTCAGCCCTCTGCCTGCCGAGGTCGAGCCGCCGCTGACGATGTCGATCGCTTGAGACTTGAACCGGGGGGAATAAAAATGGCGAAATCAGCAACAAAGAAGAAGCCGGCGGCGAAGCCCGTCAAGCCGGCTGCGAAGCGCGTGGCGGTGAGCGCCAGGGCCAAGACGAAGGCCGTGAAGGCCAAGCCGCAGCCCAAGCCACCGACGAAGGCTGCCGCGTCGAAGCCGCGGCTGCCGAAGGGACCGGCCTGGCAATGGTCGGCGCTCGAGACAGCTGCGGCGATCCGCTCGGGCGCGGTGTCCTCGGTCGAGGTGACCCAGGCGCACATCGCGCGCATGCACGAGGTCAATCCGAAGCTGAATGCCGTCGTCGTCGATCTCTCCGAAGAGGCCTTGAGAGCCGCGCGTGCCGCCGACAAGGCGCGCGACAAGTCCGGCCTGCTGCACGGCGTGCCCGTCACGATCAAGGAGAACGTCGACTACGAGGGCCGGCCGAATCCCAACGGCGTTCCGGCGCAGATGGGAATCATCGCGCCGTCGGATGCGCCGGTCGTGCGCAACCTCAAGAAGGCCGGCGCGATCGTGCTCGGCCTCACCAACACGCCGGAATTCTCGTTCCGCGGCTTCACCGACAATCCGCTGCATGGGCTGACCCTGAACCCATGGGATCCAGAGATCACTTGCGGCGGCTCCTCGGGTGGCGCGGGCGCTGCCGTCGCCGCCGGCATCGGCACCATCGCGCATGGCAACGACATTGGCGGCTCGCTGCGCTGGCCGGCGCATTGCAATGGCATCGTGACCATCAAGCCGACGCAGGGCCGCATCCCCGCCTACAATGAGAGTGCCGCGGCCGAGCGGCCGATGCTGGCGCATCTGATGTCGTCGCAAGGTCCGCTGGCGCGCAGCGTCGCCGATGTCCGGCTGGCGCTGGAGGTAATGAGCCGGCGTGATCCGCGCGATCCCTGGTGGGTACCGGCACCGCTCGAAGGCGACAAGCCTAAGCGGCCGATCAAGGTCGCACTCGCCAAGATCCCGGACGACATGGACGTCGATCCATCGGTGCACGCGGCGCTCCGGCAGGCAGCGGATCACCTCGAGCGCTCCGGCTATCGCGTCAGCGAAGTCGAGGTGCCCGATATTTCCAGCGTCTGGCAGACCTGGTGCGATGTCATCACCACCGAGGTGGTGGTGATGCAGGAGGCCAAGATGCTGGCCGTCACCTCCGAGGACTTCCACAAGGCCTGGGGCGGCATGCGCAGCAAGGCCGAGATCCTCGACCTCGCCGGCTGGATGAATGCAACAGCAAGGCGCTCGACGCACATTCGCGCCTGGCAGCTGTTCTTCGAGGAGTACCCGGTGGTGCTGGCGCCGACCACGGTGAAGCCGACGCCGGGTCCGCGCGACGACACCGTGAGCGCCGAGCGCGTCCAGGAGATCTTCTTCAACGAGATCCGCTTCATCTCGGCGATCAACGTGCTCGGCCTGCCCGGCGCGGTGGTTCCGGTCGCGGTCAACAATGGCCAGCCGATCGGCGTGCAACTGATCGCCGGCCGCTACCGCGAGGACCTTGCGCTCGATGCCGCCGCGGCGATCGAAAAGCGTGCGGGAATGCTGGTCAAGCAGCTCTGGCAGAAGCTGGGCTAGACGACCGATTCCGGGAGGCTGCCCGTGTCCACGTCGACCATTTAGCCTTGCCGTCATCCCGGACGAGCGCGCATCGCGCGCGAAGATCCGGGATCCATAACCACAGGCCATCGTGTTGGGCACGGTCTGAGTTACCTTCCTGCCTCACACACAAGCCGGTGGCTATGGGTCCCGGGTCAAGCCCGGGACGACACCGAAGGGGTCGTGGGGCCGTTCCAACTCACTGGCATGGCGAGCACCGCGCACGCGCTCTACGCCTCGCATCCACCGCACGATGTTTTGCAAGCAGCCCACCACGGCCCCGCGGCGCATCTGCGCCCGGGTCATGCTGCCGACATCGCCCTCGAAAACCGAGAGGGCGCGGGGAAGACCGGACCTCGACTGAGGCCCGTGGCCCGCCTGCAGAAAAAATGCAGGCGGCAGGTACCACGAGTCCAGCCGGACGACCCGGCCTTCCCCGCGCGATGGTTTGAACGGCTGCTTCGCGATCTCCCTGGGGACCGGGCTTTTTTGCCCCCATCACCGGCGAGATGCGTGTCCGCATCATCAGCCAGCTTGACCTCAGCGTCGGGAGGCCAGGACCACGCGACTTGACCGTACGTGCCAGGCTCGCTCGCCGGCCCCGCTTGCGCGAAAGCCCCGAGCCCGACACGTCCATCGCTCCCCGCTGCTACGCTCCGTGACGATCGGCCGAAACGCCCCTCTTCATCGCGAACGGGATGGCCGAGACCATCGGCCTGATTTGCCCGACGACACAAGCCGAACAGCGTGCGACAAACTGGCTCGACGGGCAGTTGGCGCATGGCGGGGATGCAGCAGGTGCCCGTCGGGCAGGCCGGCACAACTTCCACAAATTGCTCGACCGGAAATGGCCAGCGCGCGTGCGCCAGCCATGGCGTGGCTCCAATGCCAATCGCACAAACGAAACGCGCCAGATGCGACGCGTCGTCCATCACTCGCGGGCCGTCGCGTTTGCGACACGCCGCGGCGTCCATTGTCGGAAGCTGAACAGGACGCGCAGCGCGGCGGCACGCGGCGGCCCTCATGTTGACGGGAACCGGCCGCGTTGTCTATTCTGATATATACGAATGGATATAGCATGGCATCGGCGCTGGCCGGTGCACCGGAACAGGACTTGCAATTTCACCGCAGCGACCCGTCTTGATGGATACGACAAGGACAGAATGATGAGATCGATGCGCTTCGCCACCGCCGCCCTGGGCGCGGCCATTGCACTGCTGACCAGCGCAAACGCGTTCGCCGGCAGTGCCAACGTCGCCGTGGCGGCCAACTTCACCGAGCCGGCCAAGGAGATCGCGGGCCTGTTCAAGGCCAAGACCGGCCACGAGCTGGTGCTGAGCTTCGGCTCGTCCGGGCAGTTCTACACCCAGATCAAGGAGAGCGCGCCGTTCGCGATCCTGCTCTCCGCCGATGACGAGCGGCCGAAGAAGCTGGTCGACGACGGCCTCGGCGTCGCCGAGAGCCGCTTCACCTACGCGATCGGCAAGCTCGTGCTGTGGAGCAAGGATCCGAACATTGTGAAGGGCGAGGAGACCCTGAAGGCCAACGCGTTCAACAAGCTGTCGATCGCCAACCCCACGGCGGCCCCCTATGGCGCGGCCGCGGTGGAGACGCTGAAGGCGCTGAAGCTCTACGAGGCGATCCAACCGAAGATCGTCCAGGGCAACACCATCTCGCAGGCGTTCCAGTTCGTCGACACCGGCAATGCCGAGCTCGGCTTCGTCGCGCTGTCGCAGCTGATGCCGAACGCCGGCGGCTCCCGCTGGCTGGTGCCGCAGAACCTCTACAGCGAGATCCGGCAGGATGCCGTGCTGCTGAAGGCCTCGGCCGGCAACGAGGCGGCCACCGCATTCCTCGCCTTCCTCAGGACTCCGGAAGCGCGTGCCGTCATCGAGAAGTTCGGCTATGCTCTGGAGCCCAAATCGGGCACCTGAGCACTCGGATTCATGAACCTCCACGTCTCGGCCGACATCTGGCAACCGGTCCGGCTCACCCTCGAGCTCGCGGCGCTCACGACCTTCATATTGATGCTCGTGGGCACGCCGATCGCATGGTGGCTGGCGCGGTCGCGGGCGCGGTGGAAGGAGGCGGTCGCCGCTCTGGTTGCGATCCCCCTGGTGCTGCCGCCGACCGTGCTCGGTTTCTATCTGCTGGTGGCGCTCGGCCCGAGCGGTCCCGGCGGAGCGCTGGCCTCGCTGTGGGGCGCGCGCACGCTGGCCTTCACCTTTCCGGGCCTGGTGATCGGCTCCGTCCTGTTCTCGATGCCGTTCGTGGTGCAGCCGATCCGCAACGCCTTCGAGGCGATGGGCGAGAAGCCGATGGAGGCGGCGGCGACCTTGCGCGCTTCGCCATGGCGCGCGTTCTGGACCATCGCCGTGCCGCTGGCGAGCCCCGGCTTTCTCACCGGTGCGATCCTCGGCTTCGCCCACACGGTCGGTGAATTCGGCGTCGTGCTGATGATCGGCGGCAACATTCCCGGCAAGACCAAGGTGCTGTCGGTCGCGATCTACGACTATGTCGAGACCTCGCAATGGACAGAGGCCTCCGTGCTCGCGCTCGGCATGGTCGTGTTCTCGTTCTGCGTCATTCTCACCATGATGCTCATCGAGAAGAAGATGACGAAAAGCGCGTCATGAGCACGGTCAAGGTCGACTTCCGCGGCGCGCTCGGCGGCTTCAAGTTGGAGGCACGCTTCGAGGTGCCGGCCCGCGGCGTCAGTGCGATCTTTGGCCCCTCCGGCTGCGGCAAGACGACGGTCATGCGCTGCATCGCCGGGCTCAATCGTCTGAACGGGCTGTGCTCCGTCGCCGGCGACGTCTGGCAGGACGAGAAGACCTTCCGTCCCGTGCACCAGCGTCCGATCGGCTACGTGTTCCAGGAAGCCAATCTGTTTCCGCACCTCTCGGTCCGCCGCAACTTGATGTACGGCCATCCCGGCACGAGCGGGCCGGGCGCGATCGGCTTCGACGAGATCGTCGGGTTGCTGGGCATCGCCAAGCTGCTCGATCGCTCCCCGCGGCATCTCTCGGGCGGCGAGCGGCAGCGCGTTGCGATCGGCCGCGCGCTGCTCAGCCAGCCAAAACTGCTGCTGATGGACGAGCCGCTGTCGGCGCTCGACCAGATGACCAAGGATGAAATCCTGCCCTATCTGGAGCGGCTGCACGCCGCGCTCGAGCTGCCGATCATCTATATCAGCCACGACATCGCCGAGGTCGAGCGGCTTGCCGATCAGCTGGTGCTGATGCGGAACGGCGCGGTTCTCGCCGCAGGCCCGCTGTCCGAGTTGCAGGCCGATCTGTCACTGCCGCTGGCGCTGTCACGCGATGCCGCGGTGAGCCTCGACGCCACCGTCGCGGCGCAGGATGCGGCCGACGGCATGGCAACGCTGGACGTGTCCGGCGGCCGGTTCCTGGTGCCGGCTGAGCCGCTTACGCCAGGGATCCGCCGCCGCCTGCGCGTGCTCGCTGACGATGTCAGCCTCGCCGTGGACGCACCGAGCCGCAGCACCATCGTCAACGTGCTCAGGGCGAGAATCCTGGAGATCCGCAGCCAGTCCGACCACCGCGTCACCGCCCTGCTCGGCCTTGGCGAGGATGGCAACGGCGCCCGGCTGCTGTCGCGTGTCACCCAGCGCTCGTGGACCGAGCTCGGCCTGCAGGCCGGACTCACGGTCTACGCCCAGGTCAAAGGCGTTGCCCTGGTCCGTCGCGAAGAGCCGCTCGCCTAGGCCAACGATCCGACTCCATCTCAGCATGACGGCGTGTTGTATACGCGACAATACAGCACCCTGTGTTATATCCTAAACAATACAGCTTATGCATCGCGCCTGCTCGATCTTTTGAAGATTCGCGAAGGTCATGAATGGCTTGCCTCGGCTGCGGCCTGCTGGCCCGGCGCTTGCTAATCCGATCTCGCAACGCGAGGTCATCAGCATGAAAGCCGCCGCCGTCACCTGGCATCCGAATGCGCCCAAGCCGCTCGCGCTGGTCCTCGGCACCAACGAGATCGCCTCCGCGATCGGGGCGAAGCTCAGCCACGCCCGGTTTGCGATCGTGCTCTGTCATGACACGTTCCCGCCGGTGATCCGGCGCGGCATGGCGTTTCACGACGTCCTGTACGGCGAGGCGCGCGAGCTCGACGGTGTGATCGGCGCGCGTGCCGAGAGCATCACGGACGTTGTCCGCATTCACCGCGAGCCCGACCAGGTCGCCGTGACCGGAATGCATCTCACCGATATCATCGCATACCGCTATCCCTCGGTCATCGTCGATGCCCGCATGCAGAAGCATCTCGCTACGCCGGATCTGCGCGGCGTTGCCGGCATCGCCGTCGGCATCGGCCCGTGCTTCGCGGTCGGGCACAATTGCGACATCGCGATCGAGACCCATCCTCGCGAGACCGGCGCGATTGTCGCGCAGGGCACGACGCGCAAGGCCGACGGCAAGGCGCGCGATCTCGGCGGCGCCGGCCGCGAGCGCTTCGTCTATTCGGACCAGGAGGCCATCTGGCACACGCCGCTCGACATCGGCACGCGCGTCTACAAGGGCCTGCAGCTCGGCTCGCTTGGCGGCACGCCGGTGCTGGCGCCGCTCGACGGCGCGCTGCGCGGCATCGCACGCGACGGCTTGCGCGTGCCGGCCAACGTCAAGCTGCTCGAGATCGATCCGCGCGGCCGTGCCGCCGCCTGGACCGGCATGGACGAGCGTGGGCAATCGATCGCAGCCAGCGTGGTATCGGCCGTTCACCAGATCATGCAAACCGGTCGGAAGGCGGGCCGCGTCTCCGCCAATGCGTGAGGAGGACTGCCATGACTTCAGCTGATATCGAAACGAGTCGGATCGTGGCGCTGCAGGGCGCTGCATCGACGGCGATTCAGGATCTGCTCGGCGATTTCGCCGCGCGCCTTGCCGCCGCAGGATTGCGCGTGTCCGGCGTCATCGAGGGCAGCGCGGACAAGGCCAGGCCGTGCAAGGCGATGATGCTGCGCAGCCTCGACGACAACAGCATGTTCTCGATCTCGCAGGATCTCGGTCCGGGATCGCCCGCCTGCAACCTCGATCCGGAAGGCCTCGCGCTCGCCTGCGCCGCCGTGCAGCAGTCGATCATTGGCGGCACCGACATCGTCATCCTCAGCAAGTTCGGCAAGCAGGAGGCGGCCGGCGGCGGTCTTGCCGATGCTTTCGGCGCGGCGATCTCGGCCGGGCTGCCGATCATCACCGCGGTCTCACCCGCCATGATGGAGGCCTGGACGCGCTTTGCAGGCCCGTTCGCCGAGTGCGTCCCGGTCGATGTCGCGCGCAGTCCAGGCTGGATCGAGGCGTGGTCAGGCCGCAGGGTGACATCGCGGAGCGCCCATGAGATGATCGGCGCTCCCCGCGAGCGGATCGGAATGGGATGAAGCGCGAAGCTCAGATCGAATTGACCATCACATTCGGCAATGGCGGCAGCCTGTCGCCGGAGGATCTGCTGCTGATCGACTATATCCGCAAGGAGCGCTCGATCCTGGGCGCCGCGCGGGCAAGCGGCATCTCCTACCGCAAATGCTGGCTGATGGTCGACGCGCTCAACCGCACCTTCGAAACGCCGGTGTTCGAGACCCATCCGGGCCGCCGCGGCGGCGGCGCCGAGATCACGCCATTCGGCGAACGGCTGGTCGCGCTGTATCAATCGATGCAACGGCGCACGCGCACCGCCACAGCGGCGGCGCTCGGCGAACTGCAGAAGGCTACGGATCCCCGCTATCAGAAGCGGGCCAGCGGCGCGGCCGAGGCAGCTCCGAAGGCCGAACCGCGCCAGGCCCGATCGCGACGCTCTTGATCATCGCCCAGGCTGACAATTCCGGCTCGAGCGCCAAGCGCTCGACCGACTCGAGCGTGACCAGCGCGTGCAGCTTCGTCGAACCAAGATCGAAGGTCACACGCACATAAGGCGGCTCGAGCGGCAGGATCTCCTCGATCCGGCCGGGCAGCCGGTTGGTGATCGACACGTCCATCGGCCGCGACAGCGCGATCGAGACGTCGCGCGCTTCGATCGTCACTGACACGCCGGCATCAACGGCGGCATCGACCATCGGGACGCGCAACTCGCCATCGGCAAAGAACAGCGTCGACATGGCGTATTGCGGATCGTGACGCAGCACACGCGCCGGCACGGTCGTGCTCAGCACGACCGGCGAGGCTGGCGACGATGGAGCCTGGCCAGTCATCGCGCCCCCTTCATCCCATCACGGCCGATCGTGATCGTACAGCACGCGCACGCGGATCGTGCCCTCGACCGCGCGCAGCTCCGCCAGCAGCTCCTCGCCCTCGCCGCCGACCACGTCGGTCTCGAGCACGACGTAGCCGACCTCGGGATCGGTCTGCAGGTACTGCGCGAGGATGTTGATGTTGTGCCGCGACACTGCCTCGTTGACTTGGCGCAGCACGCCGGGAACGTTGCGATGGACGTGGATGAAGCGGGTGCCGGTCGGGCGCGCCGGCAGCTGCACCTGCGGGAAGTTCACCGCGCCGAAGGTCGAGCCGACGTCGGAATAGTCGATCAGCTTGCGCGCGACCTCGCCGCCGATGCGGTCCTGCGCCTCCTCGGTGGAGCCGCCGACATGCGGCGTCAGGATCACGTTGGGCAGGCCCTGCAGCGGCGACACGAACGGGTCGGCGTTCGAGGCCGGCTCGACCGGGAACACGTCGACGGCCGCGCCCGACAGCTTGCCGTCGCGCAGCGCGCTCGCCAGCGCCTCGATGTCGACCACTGTGCCGCGCGAATTGTTGATCAGATAGGCGCCGTCCTTCATGTGCCGGATCTGGCGCTCGCCGATCATGTTGGCGGTCGCCGGCGTCTCCGGCACGTGCAACGAGACCACGTCGCTCGTCGCCAACAGTTCGTCGAGACTCTCGGCCGGCTCGGTGTTGCCGTGGCGGAGCTTGTCGGTCAGATCGAAGAAGATCACCCGCATGCCCATTGCCTCGGCGAGGTTCGACAGCTGCGAGCCGATATTGCCGTAGCCGATGATGCCGAGCGTCTTGCCGCGCACCTCGCGGCTGCCATTCGCGGACTTGTCCCAGCCGCCGGCATGCGCGGACACCGAGCGCGGAAAGATCCGCCGCATCAGCATCACGACCTCGGCGATGGTCAGCTCGGCGACGCTGCGCGTGTTCGAATAGGGCGCGTTGAAGACGGGGATACCGAGCCGCTTGGCGGCATCGAGATCGACCTGGTTGGTGCCGACCGAGAAGCAGCCCACCGCCATCAGCCGGTCGGCGGCCTGCAGCACGTCCGCGGTCAGATTGGTGCGCGAGCGGATGCCGAGCATGTGCACGCCGGACAGCATCCGCTTCAGCTCGGCCGAGCCGAGCGCCTTGGGCAGCCGTTCGACCTCGGTATAGCCGCTGGCCTCGAACATGCGGACGGCCGAGTCGTTCACGCCCTCCAGGAGCAGAACGCGGATCTTTTGCTTGGGCAGCGAGAGCGGCATGGGCCTGGCCTGATTCAGTCGTGGATGTGGAGGAGTGTAGAGATTGTTACAGTCGCGATGCGTTGAAACTTGGTGAATGCGACGCAGCAGAAGCGCTTTCTGTCGCTTTCTCAGGGTCTTGTCCACTCCGTAGCAACGTTTTCGGACGCAATGCAAAATCAGCGCCTGGCATAACGGACCATCAGCAGATGTTGCGGCGAACAACCGCAGATCGCTGTATTGTCAGCTGACAAACCATGCGAGCAGCGCTAGCCTTTCTTCCAATCACAAAATCATCGGGAGGTCGGCATGTCAGACGGATTGGTCGAGGCACGCGCGCAGGAAGCGACTCACGGCGAAACCCAGACGGTGGACGTCGCCGTGGTCGGCGCGGGATTCGCGGGATTGTACCTGCTGCATCGGCTGCGCAAGGCGGGCTTTTCGGCCGTGGCGCTCGACAACGCCCACGATGTCGGCGGCACCTGGTACTGGAACCGCTACCCCGGCGCGCGCTGCGACATCCAGACCGTCGACTACAGCTACACCTTCGATCCGGAACTCGAGACCGCCTGGCAGTGGTCGGAGAAATACGCCACCCAGCCGGAGATCCTGCGCTATCTCGGCTTCGTCGCCGATCGTTACGATCTGCGCCGCGACATCCGGTTCGGTACCCGCGTGCTCGGCGCGTCCTGGGATGAAGCTGGAGAGCGCTGGCTACTCACCACCGATAACGGCCCTGCCGTCTCCTGCCGTCACTACATCATGGCGACCGGCTGCCTGTCGCAGCCGAAGCCGCCGGAAATCGACGGCGTGCACAACTTCAAGGGCGAGATCTACTTCACCAGCCGCTGGCCGCATGACGGCGTCGATCTCCACGGCAAGCGCGTCGCCGTGATCGGCACCGGCTCGTCCGGCATCCAGTCGATCCCGATCATCGCCGAGCAGGCCGCGCAGTTGACGGTGTTCCAGCGCACGCCGAACTTTGCTCTGCCGGCGCATAACGGCCCGCTGCCGGCCGATCGCGCCGCGCAGCTGGCAGAGGATCGCAACGGCCTGCGCGAGCAGGCGCGCTGGTCGATGACCGGGGTGCCGATCCCGCCGGCCACCGAATTCAGCTGGGCGATGAGCGAGGCCGAGCGCCGCGAGCGCTTCGAGAAGCTGTGGGCCGCGGGCGACCTCGTCGGCATGCTGACCCAGCTGTGGGCCGACCAGGGCGTCGATGCCGATGGCAACGCGCTGGCCGCCGACCTCTTGCGCGCGAAGATTCGCGACGTCGTCAAGGATCCCGAGACGGCCGAGGCGCTCACGCCTCATGATCATCCGTTCGGCGCCAAGCGGCCGTGCCTGGATACGAACTACTACGCGACGTTCAACCGCCCGAACGTCACCCTCGTCAACCTGCGCAAGGAGCCGATTGCGTCCATCACCGCCAACAGCATCAAGACCGACAGGCGCAGCTTCGACGTCGACGTCATCGTGTTCGCCACCGGCTTCGACGCCATGACCGGCGCGATCCGCGCCGTGCATCCGATCAAGGGACGCGGCGGCAAGTCGCTCGATGACAGCTGGGCTGATGGCCCGGAGACCTATCTCGGTCTCACCGTCGCGGGCTTCCCGAATCTGTTCCTGATCACCGGTCCGGGCAGCCCGTCGGTGCTGTCGAACATGGCGGTGTCGATCGAGCAGCATGTCGACTTCGTGGTCGATCGGCTGGCGGCGCTGCGAGAGGCCGGCTTCACCACGATCGAGCCCACGGAGACCGCGCAAGCCGGCTGGTCGCGCCACATGGCGGACTGCGCCACGGTGACGCTGCATCGGCTCGCCAATACCTGGTACACGGGCGCCAACGTGCCGGGCAAGCCGCAGGCGCTGATGCCCTATACCGGCGGCGTCGGTCCCTATCGCGGCATCTGCAACGAGATCGTCAGCCGCGGCATGCTCGGCTTCAAGCTGACCGGTCCGAACGGACTGTCCCAGTGCAACGACGGCGAGATCGTCAAGCTGCAGCCGGATGTCCGTCTGGTTCTCAACATGCTCGCCGGGATGAACCTGCCGCCGATCGAATCGATGGGCGCGCAGGGCGCACGCGACTTCGTCGCCGAGTTCAACAAGGCCCGGCCGCCGGGCCGCCCGGTGGGCGAGGTCAAGGACGGCACGCTGCAGGGCGCCGAGGGTCCCCTGGCCTATCGCCTCTACAGGCCGGCGACGCCCGGCCCGCATCCGATCGTGGTCTACTTCCATGGCGGCGGCTGGGTGCTCGGCGACGAGCAGTCGGACGATCCGTTCTGCCGCGACCTATGCCGCCGTTCCAACATGATCTTCGTCAGCGTGAACTACCGCCACGCGCCGGAGCATCGCTTCCCGGCTGCGGCTGAGGACGGCTACGCGGCGGCCAAGTGGGTCGCCGAGCACGCCGCCGAACTCGGCGGCCGCGAGGGACCGGTGCTGGTCGCCGGCTGGAGCGCCGGCGGCAACATCGCCGCCGTCACCTGCCAGCTGGCGCGCGACCGCGGCGGACCGGCGATCGGCGGCCAGCTCTTGGTGTGTCCGGTCACCGATTGCAGCTTCGACCGCCCGTCCTACACCGAGAACGCCGCCGGCTACTTCCTGACCCGCGGCCTGATGTTCTGGTTCTGGGACATCTACTGCTCGCCGGCCGATCGGACAGATCCCCGCGTGTCGCCGCTGCGCGGCAAGCTGCAGGACCTGCCGCCGGCCTACATCGTCACCTGCGAATTCGATCCGCTGCGCGACGAGGGTGTCGCTTATGCGGAAGCGCTTGCGGCTGCAGGGGTGCCGGTCGGACAGCTCAAGGCGCGCGGCCATTTCCACTCGTCGTTCACGATGGTCGACGTCGTCATCACCGGCACCGGCGGCCGCGCGCAGATGGCGGAGGCGCTGCAGGCCTTCACGCAGCCTGCAGACCAGAGCAGCTCGCCGGAGATCAACGCCGCCGCGAGCTGATGAGGCGCGGCTGAGATCGATCGACAATCAAACGGCCCGCAGATGTGCGGGCCGTTATCAACGCCGGACATCGTGGCCGCGATCGAGGCGTTCGCGATGCTGCCGTCAACCCGCAGGGGCGATCGCCGCATCATAGGCAAGCACCGAGGCCGACGCGGTCTTGCGCACGTCGTTCGCGGTCATGCCCGGCTTGTACAGGCTCGAGCCGAGACCGAAGGCGCGCACACCAGCGGCGACATAGCTGCCGAGATTTGCGTCGGATACGCCACCGACGGCCCCGACCACAACGCCCTTCGGCAGCACGGCCAGTTGCGCAGCGATGCCCGACGGTCCGAGCACGGAGGCTGGAAAATATTTCAGCGCCGAGGCGCCGCAGCGCAAGGCGAGGAACGCTTCGGTCGGCGACAGCACGCCGGGCATCGTCACCATGTCGTAGGCCTGCGCCGTCGCCAGCACCTCGGCATCGACGTTCGGGCTGACCATCAGCCGCCCGCCGGCCTCCGCGACGCGCACGCAATCGGGCGCGTTGACCACCGTTCCAGCACCGATCAGGCAGTCCTTGCCGAAGCGCCTGGCGAGGCGCTCGATGGACAGGAACGGATCCGGAGAGTTCAGCGGGACCTCGATCATCTCGAAGCCGGCTTCGATCAGGACCTCGACGATCCCCTCGGCCTCGTCGGGCTTGATGCCGCGCAGGATCGCGACGAGCGACCGCTTGACGGAGGGCCAGGCCACGGACTGTGTCATGTCAAAAACGCGCTCCCCAGATCTGCCGGGCGGCCTTGATCAGACCGCGGCGCGACGCCTGCTCGGCATCGCATTCACTTGCATTGAACCCGCTTGCAGCCAGAGCCTCACGATACAAGCCACCGAGCCGGCCCGCTGCGATCAATCTGAGCGGAACATTCACGCCGAACCGCGCGCGCGCATCGGCGATCTCGCTGCCGATCAGAAGTCCCGACAATCTTGCCGCCCCTCCGGACCGCTGCTCGTAGCCCAGCAGTTGCGCCGCACGAAGCCGGAACAGCGCGCTGGTCAAGCTCGTCGGCGACGACAACGCCGTGGCCAGCCCCGAAGCGAAGGCAGTGTTATCCTCTGCAGCCGCCGGCTCGACGGCGTGCTTCAGGATGCTGTGCTCGGAGACGACCGCGAACAGCTCGCCGGTCATGTAGGTCGCGAACTCGGCCACGGCACCGTTGTCGATCCGGATCCATTTGCTGTGCGTGCCGGGAATGCAGACGACGCCGGTGAAGTCCGGCTCGGTAACGCCGAGAAGCTGCGTCTCCTCGCCGCGCATCACGTCCGGCTGCTCCGGCCGCGCCTGGGCGAGCCCGGGCAGAATTCGGACATCGCCGTCGGTGTCGACGCGGATGGCGCCTGCGTGCAAGGCGTCGAGCCGGGTCGGCGTGTGCAGATAGGGCGCCTCGACCCAGCCCTGCCGCGCCCCGGCCATGCCGCAGATCAGCACAGGAGTGTCCTCCGGCGCGCCGAGCTTCGCCAGATGCGCACGCAGCACCGGCGCGAATCCGGACGTTGCACAATGCAGCATGCCCTCGCTGCCGCGGCTCTCGGCAAGCTCCGTCCCGTCGCCGGCCATCAGCCAGGCGCGGAAGCTGGAGGTTCCCCAGTCGACGGCAACAAAGGCCGCCTTGGAAGAGGCCGTCTTAGACTTGTCTGCCGGGTTCATCGTTCCTCTGCGGCCGGGCTGCGACACCGTCAGACGTCGCTTCGGGTGACGTCAGCCGTATAGGCATGATAGGTCAAGCCGACAAGCGCGGCATGGGCTTTGATCGCCGTCCGCCGTTCAAGCTGGTTGCCGCGTTGCAAAGCTGCCCCGCGCCTCCTCCCTCTCTCTAGGCAGGCCCATCGGGCGTGACCTCTCTGCGTCCGGATCATCCATGGCATTCTCCGACCTTCGCGCGGCGCGGCTCGCGACCCGCCTGGCCTTTTTCGTGGCCGGCTTCGGCCTCGCCTGCTGGGCGCCTCTGGTGCCGTTCGCCAAGCAGCGGCTCGGCGTGGACGACGCAACGCTGGGGCTGTTGCTGCTCTCGCTCGGCGTCGGCTCGGTCGCATCGATGCTGGCGGCCGGACTTCTGAGCGCCCGCTATGGCAGCAAGCCGGTCGTCATCGTCAGCGGTATTGCTCTCAGTCTCCTGCTGCCTCCGCTGACGATCGCCGCCACGCCCGCCACGCTCGCAATCGCGCTGTTCGTCTTTGGCGCGGCGCTCGGCTCGCTCGACGTCGCCGTGAACATCCAGGCGATCGAGGTCGAACGATTGAGCGAGCGGACGCTGATGTCCGGCTTCCACGCCCAGTTCAGCATCGGCGGCTTTGCCGGGTCCGGCGCCATGACCGCGCTGCTCGCCTTCGACGTTGCGCCGCTGCCGGGAACGCTCGCCTGCAGCGCGCTCGCCTTGGTCGCCATGATCGTCACGGCGCCGCGGCTGCTGGCCGGCAAGCCGGCGCAGTCCGGACCCCTGCTCGTGCTGCCGCACGGCGCAGTGATGTTGCTCGCCGCACTCGCCGCCATCATGTTCCTGGTCGAGGGAGCGATGCTCGACTGGGGCGCATTGCTGCTGACCGGCTCAGGCCGTCTCCCTGCGGCCCAGGCAGGACTTGGCTACATCATGTTCTCGATCGCGATGACGACCGGACGGCTGCTCGGCGACGCCGTCGTGGCGCGGATCGGCGATCGCGCGACCTTGCTGTGGGGCAGCGCCATCACGATGGCGGGCTTCATCGTCCTGCTTGCGGTTCCCTCCCTTGTCGCCGCCATGGCAGGCTTTGCCCTGATCGGACTCGGCGCCTCCAACCTGGTCCCGGTGCTGTTCCGAAGAGCCGGCGCGCAGACCGCGATGCCCGTCGGGCTTGCCGTCGCCGCCGTCACCACTGCCGGCTACTCGGGCGTGCTGCTCGGCCCGGCCGGTATCGGCTTCGTCGCCGCCGCCACCAGCCTTTCCGCTGCATTCTGGATGCTCGCCGCGCTGCTTATCATCGTGCTCGCGAGCGCGCCCTTTGTCGCGACCGCGAAGGGATAGGAACGAGCCGCAAAGTGCCGCTTTGACCTCGCATCACACGCCGCGGTCAAGGAGCAACTTCATGCGCGCACTCAACATCATCACACTTATTCTCGTCATCGTAGGTGGATTGAACTGGGGCCTCGTCGGCCTGTTCGATTTCGACCTCGTGACCGCCATCTTCGGCAACGGCGCGGCCGAAACGGCGACATCCTCCCCCATCGCCCGGATCGTCTACGTGCTGGTCGCGATCTCGGCGATCTACCAGATCGGCATGCTGGTGCGGCTGTCCTCTGCGCGAAGCGACGTCGTCTATCGCTGAGGCGGAGCGGCAACAGGCCGCTATGCGGGCGCCGAGCGATCCTGGAGCTGGCGCTCGCGGACCTGTCGATAGCGGAGGCTGGTCTGCGGCTTGACGAACAACGCCGCAATGGTCGGATGCCGAGCGCGCAACTCGGCTTCGATCGCAACAACGGCGCGCTCGATGTCGTCGGCACGCAGATCATCGGCAAACTCGATGCTGAGCGCCACCACGACCTGCTGCGGAGATAATTGCACGGTGAGCAGGCCGTTTGCCGATTCGACGCCTTTCCTGGCACGCGCGATGTCGAGGACCGAACGCGCCAGTTCGGGGTCCGCAGGCTCGCCGATCAGGAGGCTCTTGCTCTCCCGCGCGAGCGCCATCGAGGTGGCCGCCAGAAGCAATCCGATCAGGATCGAGCCAATGCCATCCCAGGCCGGCTGCTCGAACGCGACCGCCGCCGCCGTGGCGGCAGCGGCAATCACGATGCCGATCAGCGCCGCGCTGTCCTCGAAGACGACCATGAAGGCCGGCGGATCCTTGCTGCGCCTGAAAGCTTCGAGATACGACAGGCCTGGAGCGGCCGCACGAAAGCGCCGCACCGCCACCCACCAAGACCCCGCCTCGAAAATAAAGGAGAGGCCGAGCACGATGTAGTTCACCGTCGGATCCTCGATCGGCTGCGGCTGCACCAGATGCGCCACGCCTTCATACAGCGAGACGCCGGCGCCGAGCGCAAACAGCAGCAGCGCAACGATGAAGCTCCAGAAGTAGAGCTCGCGTCCGTGGCCCAGCGGATGCTCGCGGTCGGGCGGCCGGCCTGCGCGATGGATGCCGTACAGCAGCAGCAGTTCGTTGGAGGTGTCGACGACCGAGTGGATGGCCTCGCTCATCATCGCCGAGCTGCCAGTCCAGACGGCAGCCGCAATCTTGGTGGAGGCCACGAGCAGATTGCCGACAAGCGCGGCATAGACGGCAATCTTGGAATCCGAGTTCGCCGCCATCTCGCCTGCCCTGGTGTCATGCTGATCGTGCGCCGGGAAACGCAATCTGCAGCCATCGGGTTCCGCCATGCGCTTGCGGACTTGATCATGCAGGCGCAGGATCACCCGATCCGCAACGGGGCAGAGCTGATGACGAGACCGGACGAGTCGAGAGACGGAGAGAGGCTCGCCGATCCACGCGAGCGCGACGTGGATTTCCTGCGTCACAGCTTCGCTGTCGCGCGCCGCGCGATGGCTCGTGGCAATCACCCGTTCGGAGCGGTGCTGGTAGCCGCCGACGGCCGCATTCTGATCGAGGCCGAGAACGGCTACATGCCGACACACGATGCCACGGCTCATGCGGAGCGGCTGACTGCGACCCAGGCCTGCACGTCGATAACGCCAGAGGTCCGAGCGACAGCCACGCTGTATTCGTCGGCAGAACCGTGCGCCATGTGCGCGGGCGCCATCTATTGGGCGGGCATCGGACGCGTGGTCTACGGCCTCGGCGAGCGGCGGCTGCGCGACTTGACGGGCAATCATCCGGAGAACCCGACACTCGACCTGCCCTGCCGAGACGTGTTCGCGAGCGGCCAGCGGTCAACCGAGGTCGTCGGCCCCCTACTGGAGGACGAAGCCGCCGCGCTGCATGCGGGGGTCTGGAACAAATAACAAAGGCGCCGCGACAGGGCCGCGGCGCCTTGAGCCATTCGATTGAACTCAGAACTTCACGGTCACGCCGGAATACAGCGACGACTCGGTGCACGCGCCGGTCGAGATGCGCGTCGTACCCGCACCTGGGACAGAGCAGCCCACTGCGTTGTTGTGGTCGAGACCGAACTTGTTCTGCCAGTAGCGATACGCCACCCAGACATCGATCATGTGGCTCTGCTTCTCGCCCCACATCGCCTTCGAGGCGTCGAAGGTCAGACGGATCGGCTCCGAGTTGAACTCGATCTTGGTCGGGTAGACGCCGTTCGCGACGCTGGCCGGGAGCGGCTCGGTGTCAGTGCCCTTCTTGCCGTACCAGCCGGCGCGGCCCGAGATCGAGAAGAACTGCATGTTCTCGGGCATGAAGCCGAGGTCCATGTAGTAGTTGGTCTCGACCGCCCAGGTGGGCTTGAACGACGTATTGCCATCGGCGATGCACGGGTTCGACCAGCCGGCGCCACACTGCGAGAACGAATTGTGGTTGGCGAACTCCCAGTACATCAAGGGCGCAACGTTGAAGTAGCCCTTGTACGGCAGGTTGAACGCGAACTGCAGACCAGCGACGACGTCGCGCTTGGCGGCGCCGAAATAGCGATTCTCGGTGTTGGCATCCATGCCCACCTCGAACGAGATGTTCTGCAGCGGCCCCATCGTAAAGGCCTTGGTGTTGAAGATCTGGTTCCAGCCGAAGGTCGAGCGGAACAGACCGTAGATCTCGGTGGCGCCGGCGCAGCTTGCGGGCGTGAAGGCGAAGCCCGCGTTCGGTGACACGATGCCGCCGGTCTGCGTGCACGGCCCGGCCGGATCGTTGTGGTCAGACTTGAACAGCGAAATGGTGAAGAAGTTGGTGCCGTAGCCCCAGACGTCGAAATGGGTGAACGAGTAGACCTGCTTGGCGGTGTTCGCGTTGAACGTGCCGTTGGCGTTCCGGCTCCAGGCGCCGGGCTGAACGGCGTTGAAGATGTACGAGTAGCTCACCCGGTTGTCGACGACGAGGAAGAACGGCACGTCGGCCGGAGCCTTCTTCGCAGCCTTCGCCGGCAGATCGGCGGCCGAGGCCGGCGCCGCGGATGCGAAGACCGCTGCGCCGAGCGCAATGGCCGCCGCGATGGACTTAGAGAACGACATGTAGAACACCCCCAATTGACAAGCGCCGATTCCGGACTTGCCTGCACAGTTGCGCCGTTGCTTCGGCGCGAGAAGCCTCAACTTTCTCCAGGCCTTGCCCGCAGTTTCATCAAGCTTCAGCCGCATTGCGGAGCGCACGCGCCCTGAACGGTTCCACGGCCTGAGACGATTGGCCGCGACCGACGTCCCGCAAACGGTGCGCCTTGGCTCTTCACTTTGCTGAGGTTTTTCGGAAGTTCGCGTTTGGCCTTCCGCACGCCAGCGCGATCACGCGCGACCGCGAGCGCTGCGTCGGACCAGGCATAGGATGACGTTGCTCATCCAACGGGCAGACTGCTTCAGCCAAGCGATTTCCACACACTGTCACAAATGTGCCACACGCCATTTCCGATTATTCAAACCGGCCACTCGCAACGGTAGGGCCGCTGCGCCAGAAAGCGCTGCAGCGCGCGGTGTCTGCTCGATCAGCGCTTGAGCAAGTGTTGGGCACAGGTTGGCGCTTTTCGCCTCTTACGCGCCGCCGCAATTTAGCTCACAATTGAGGCAGTTCCATCTCCTGCCCGCGACGCAGCCTATGCTTGACCCTACGCCGGCCAATTCCCATCCGACGCCGCCGCTCCTGCAGACGGTCGGACTGACCAAGCGCTATGGCGACTTCCTGGCCAATGACAGGATCGACATCGACATCTTTCCGCGCGAGATCCACGCACTGCTCGGTGAGAACGGCGCCGGCAAGTCGACCCTGGTCAAGACCATCTACGGCCTGGTGCAGCCGAGCGCCGGCGAGCTGCGCTGGCAGGGCAAACCGATCAAGCTGTCCGGTCCGGCCGAGGCGCGTGCACTGGGCATCGGGATGGTGTTCCAGCATTTCTCCCTGTTCGACAACCTGACGGTCGCCGAAAACGTGGCGCTCGGCCTCGACGGCAAGGAGCCGTTCAAGGCTGTCTCGGCGCGGCTCGCGGACGTCGCACGCGACTACGGTCTGCCGCTCGATCCAAAGCGCGAGGTCTGGCAATTGTCGGTTGGCGAGCGGCAGCGCATCGAGATCGTGCGCGCGCTGATGCAGAACCCGAAATTCCTCATCCTGGACGAGCCCACCGCCGTGCTGACGCCGCAGGAGGCCGACCAGCTGTTCGTCGTGCTGGAGCGGCTCAAGGCCGAGGGCCGCGCCATCCTCTACATCAGCCACAAGCTCGACGAGGTGAAGCGCCTCTGCGACACCGCAACGATTCTGCG
Organism: Bradyrhizobium sp. HKCCYLS2038; assembly: GCF_051167655.1. NCBI lineage: Bacteria > Pseudomonadati > Pseudomonadota > Alphaproteobacteria > Hyphomicrobiales > Nitrobacteraceae > Bradyrhizobium > Bradyrhizobium sp. HKCCYLS2038. Next base: position 327,595 of record NZ_JBNPTM010000007.1, read on the forward strand.
CGGCGGCAAGAAGGTCGCGACCTGCAATCCGAAGCGCGAAACCGCGGCCTCGCTGGCGCGCATGATGGTGGGCACCGAGATCAAGGAAGTAAAGCCGCCGGCCGAGCGGCACACCACGGTGCCGCGCCTCGTCGTCAACGATCTCACATTGGTGCCCAGCGAGCTGCACGGCGTGCGGCTTCAGAACGTCTCGTTCGAGCTCAAGGGCGGCGAGATCCTTGGCATCGCCGGCGTCGCCGGCAACGGGCAGGACGAGCTGTTCGCCGCGCTCTCCGGCGAGCGCCTCGTCAAGGAGCCCAGCACGATCATCATCGACGGGCTCGCCTGCGGCAACCTCTCGATCACCCAGCGGCGCAAGATGGGCGCGGCCTTCGTGCCGGAGGAACGGCTCGGGCATGGCACCGCGCCGCGCATGAAACTGTCCGAGAACGCGCTGCTGACGGGACACGCGGCGGGCGAGATGGTCCGGCACGGCTTCGTCAACGCCGCCGCGACCTTGCGAACCGTCGATCGCACCACCGAGACGTTCGACGTCCGCAAGGCCAAGCGCGATCCCGAGGCCGCGAGCCTGTCCGGGGGCAATCTGCAGAAGTTCGTCGTCGGCCGCGAGATCCTGCGCGCGCCGGCCGTCCTGATCGTGAACCAGCCGACCTGGGGCGTGGACGCCGGCGCCGCCGCAATCATCCGCCAGGCTCTGATCGATCTCGCCAGCTCCGGTGCGGCAGTGCTCGTCACCAGCCAGGATCTTGACGAACTGATCGAGATCGCCGACCGGATCGCGGTGATGTTCCATGGTCATCTCTCCGAGGCCCTTCCCCGCGCCGAGGCGACGCGCGAAAAGCTCGGCCTGCTGATGGGCGGCGCCAGTCTGGAGCAGAAGGAGGCCGCGCATGCAGCTGGTGCTTGAGAAACGCGCCGAGCGATCGCGCAGCATTGCCCTCGTCTCGCCGCTGATCGCGATCGGGCTGACGCTCATCACCATGAGCGTGCTGTTCGCGGTGCTGGGCAAGAACCCGCTCACCGCACTCGGCGTCTACTTCGTCGCGCCGCTGACCGACGGTTATTCGCTGCAGGAGATCGCGGTGAAGGCCACCCCGCTGGTGATGATCGCGATCGGTCTGTCGCTGTGCTATCTCGCCAACGCCTGGAATATCGGCGCCGAGGGCCAGTTCCTGATCGGCGCCGTCGCGGGCAGCTGGATCGCGGTTAAGACGCAGGGCACCGAGGCGGGTCATTGGGTGCTGCCGGCCATGCTGATCGCCGGCGCCGTCGCCGGTGCGCTCTATGCGCTGATCCCTGCGCTGTGCCGTGTGAAGTTCGGCGCCAGCGAGATCCTCACCAGCTTGATGCTGGTCTATGTCGCCGATCTGCTGCTCGACTACCTCGTCCGCGGCCCCTGGCGCGACCCGGCGGGCTTCAACTTTCCGACCACGGCGGAGTTCGATCCCGTCGCCACCGTGCCGGTGCTGATCGAGGGCGGCCGGCTGCATCTCGGCAGCATCATTGCGCTCGTGGTCGTTGCCGCCGCCTTCGTGCTGCTCGACCGCACCATCAAGGGTTTTGAGATCCGCGTCGTCGGCGTCGCGCCCCGCGCGGCGCGGTTCGGCGGCTTCAACGCCAACCAGCTCGTGCTGCTGACCTTCGCCGTCTCGGGCGCGCTGGCGGGCCTGGCCGGCATCATTGAGGTGGCAGGACCGATCGGGCATCTGCAACCGGGGATCTCACCGGGCTACGGCTTCACCGCAATCATCGTCGCCTTTCTCGGCCGGCTCAATCCGATTGGAATACTAATTGCAGGTTTGTTCCTTGCGCTAACGTTCATCGGCGGCGAGCAGGCCCAGATCACGATGAAGATCCCGCTCGACGTCACCAAGGTCTTCCAGGGCATCCTGCTGTTCTACGTGCTCGCCTGCGACTCCCTCATCCTCTATCGTTTCAAGCTCGTCTTCGCGTCGCGACAGGTGCAAAGTGGTGCTGGTTGAAGCAATCATCCTGTCGGTGCTGGCCGCATCGACGCCGCTCTTGCTGGCCGCAACCGGTGAGCTCGTCACCGAGCGCGCGGGCGTCCTCAACCTCGGCGTCGAGGGCATGATGATCGTCGGCGCCGCCTGCGGCTTCGGCGGTGCGTGGCTGTCCGGCTCGATCATCGTCGGCGCGCTGTGCGGCATCGTCGCCGGCATGCTGATGTCGCTGATCTTCGCGTTCATGACGCTCGGCCTGGCGGTGAACCAGGTCGCGACAGGGCTGGCGCTGACCATTCTCGGCATCGGCCTGTCCGGGCTGATCGGCGCGCGCTTCGTCGGCGAACGCATCACCACCGCGCCGAAACTCTCTATTCCCGGTCTCAGCGACATGCCGCTGGTCGGCCGTATCCTGTTCGGCGAGGACGCCTTCGTCTATCTGTCGCTCGCTTTGATCGTCGCCGTCTGGTGGTTCCTCTACCGCACCCGCGCAGGCCTCGTGCTGCGCGCCTGCGGCGACAACCACGTGTCCGCGCACGCGCTCGGCTATCCCGTCCTGCGCATCCGGTTGCTGGCCGTGCTGTTCGGCGGCGCCTGCGCCGGGCTCGCCGGCGCTTATCTGCCACTCGCCTACACGCCGTTCTTCATCCCCGGCATGACCGCCGGACGCGGCTGGATCGCGCTGGCGCTCGTGGTGTTTGCATCATGGCGGCCCGGCCGGCTCGTGATCGGCGCCTACCTGTTCGGCGCGGTGACGATCCTGCAGCTGCATGCGCAGGGCGCTGGTGTCGGCATTCCCTCACAATTGATGTCGGCGCTGCCCTATCTCGCCACCGTGATCGTGCTGGTGCTGCTGTCCCGCGCGCGCACCGGCGGCTCGACCGCCCCGGCGGCGCTGGGGACCGTGTTCGTTCCCGATCGTTGACGACTTCATCCCGAGCGCCTGCGATGGGGCGCACGCTTGGGATCACCACCTTTTCCCCTGGCTGTTTGGAGATATTGACGATGATGAAAAAGCTTCTGGGCGCTGCCGCCGCGCTGGTGCTGGCGGGGAGCATCGCGGGCGTGGCGCATGCCGCCGACAAGCTGAAGGTCGGCTTCATCTATCTCGGCCCGATCGGCGATCTCGGCTGGACCTATCAGCACGAGCTCGGCCGCCAGGCACTGGTCAAGGAGCTCGGCGACCAGATCGAGACGACTTATCTGGAGAACGTGCCGGAAGGCCCGGACTCCGAGCGCGCCATCGAGCAGCTGGTGCGCGCCGGCAACAAGCTGATCTTCACGACCTCGTTCGGCTACATGGATCCGACGCTCAAGGTCGCCAAGAAATATCCGAACGTGCATTTCGAGCACGCCACCGGCTACAAGCGCGACAAGAACATGTCGACCTATTCGGGCCGCTGGTACCAGGGCCGCTACATCCAGGGCCAGATCGCGGCCAAGATGTCGAAGGCCGGGGTGCTCGGCTATATCGGCTCGTTCCCGATCCCCGAGGTCGTCTCCGGCATCAACGCCACGATGCTCGGCGCGCAGTCGATCAATCCGAACATCAAGGTCAAGATCATCTGGGTCAACACCTGGTTCGACCCGGGCAAGGAGGCCGACGCCGCCAAGGCGCTGCTCGACCAGGGCGCCGACATCATCATGCAGCACACCGACAGCCCGGCGGCGATGCAGGTCGCAGCCGAGCGCGGCAAGCTCGCCTTCGGCCAGGACTCCGAGATGATCAAGTTCGGTCCCAAGGCGCAGCTGACGTCGATCCTGGACACCTGGGGCCCGTACTACATCGCGCGCGTCAAGGCCGAGCTCGATGGTACCTGGAAGTCGGAGGACACCTGGGGCGGGCTCGACTCCAAGATGTTCGAGATGGCGCCCTACACCAACATGCCTGACGACGTGAAGAAGATGGCGGAGGAGACCCAGGCCGCGATCACCTCCGGCAAGCTGCATCCGTTCAAATGCCCGGTCATCGGCCAGGACGGCAAGGAGGTCGAGTGCAAGGGCGGCGCCAACCTCGCCGACGGCCAGATCCTCGGCATGAACTTCTACGTCAAGGGCGTCGACGACAAGCTGCCGGGCAAGTAGGCGCGGCAAGCAGCCAACAGCCCCCTGCCGCCCGCCGGCGGCAGGGTGACGGTGACGACCATCGATCCCGAGCCTTGCTGCGACGCATGGTGACGCAGCAAGGCTCCGCTTCCGGGCTCCTCGGAATGCCGGCATGGCGCAGCGCAGCCATCGCGCGGCGCAGGCGCCGGTGCGCCCCATCTTCCGGTGCGTTGACAGCGGCAACACCCGATAGCAAGCTCGGCTTGGACGCCGCGATGCAGCCCCTGGCGCATGCGCGTTGCCGGTTCTCACCTGGAGTTCCAACCGTGAACAGATATCACCTGCTCGTTGCCGTCTGCGCCTCGGCGCTGCTGGCAAGTCCGTCGGCTGTTGCCAAGACCCTCGTGTTCTGCTCGGAAGGCAGCCCGGAGAACTTCTATCCCGGCGTCAACACGACCGGAACGTCGTTCGACGGCAATGAGCCGATCTACAACCGCATCGTCGAGTTCGAGCGCGGCGGCACCCAGGTGGGGCCGGGCCTTGCCGAAAGCTGGACGATCTCGCCGGATGGCACCACCTACACCTTCAATCTGCGCAAGGGCGTGAAGTGGCATTCGGCCTCGAAATCGTTCAAGCCGACGCGCGACTTCAACGCCGACGACATTCTGTTCTCGATCGAGCGGCAGTGGAAGGAGGACAATCCCTACTTCAAGGTGACCAGTCCGAACCATTCCTATTTCGGCGACATGGCGATGCCAAAGCTGCTGAAGTCGGTCGAGAAGGTCGATGACTACACGATCAAGATCACTCTCAATCAGCCGGAAGCTCCGTTCCTGGCGGATCTCGCGATGCCGTTCGCAGCGATCCAGTCGAAGGAATATGCCGATGCGATGCTGAAGGCCGGCACGCCCGAGAAGATCGACCAGGATCCGATCGGCACCGGTCCGTTCTACCTGGTGCAGTACCAGAAGGACGCCGTGATCCGCTACAAGGCGTTCCCGCAATTCTGGGGCGGCAAGGCCAAGATCGACGATCTCGTCTATGCGATCACGCCGGACTCCTCGGTGCGCTGGGCCAAGCTGCAGAAGGGCGAATGCGATGTGATGCCCTATCCGAACCCTGCCGACATCGACGCGATCCGCAAGGACCCGAACGTCACGGTGCTCGAGCAGCCCGGTCTCAACGTCGGCTACCTTGCGTTCAACACCCAGAAGAAGCCGTTCGACGATGTGCGCGTGCGCAAGGCGATCAGCATGGCGATCAACAAGAAGGCGATCATCGACGCCGTCTATTTGTCGACCGGCATCGCGGCGAAGAACCCGATCCCGCCGTCGATGTGGTCCTACAACGACGCAGTCAAGGACGATCCCTATGATCCGGAGGCGGCCAAGAAGCTGCTCGCCGAGGCCGGCTTTCCGAACGGCCTGGAGACAGATCTGTGGGCCATGCCGGTGCAGCGCCCCTACAATCCGAACGCCAAGCGCATCGCCGAGCTGATGCAGGCCGACCTCGCCAAGATCGGCGTCAAGGCCGAGATCAAGTCGTTTGAATGGGGCGAATACCGCAAGCGCATGCAGGCCGGTGAGCACCAGATGGGCATGCTTGGCTGGACCGGTGATAACGGCGACCCGGACAATTTCCTGCACACCTTGCTGGGCTGTGCCTCGGCACAATCCGGCGGCTCCAACGTCGCCAAGTTCTGCTACAAGCCGTTCGACGATCTGGTCCTGAAGGCCAAGACGGTCAGCGACCAGGCCGAGCGTACCAAGCTGTACGGCGAGGCGCAGGTGATCTTCAAGGAACAGGCCCCGTGGTTCACCATCGCCCATGCGGTGCAGCTCAAGCCGGTCAGCAAGCGCGTGATCGACTTCAAGCTGTCGCCGTTCGGCCGCCACAGCTTCTACGGCGTCGACGTCAAGGACTGACGGACACGGCGCGGAGCGGTGGACGCCGCCCCGCGCCTGTCTGCGATCGAGGACGATAGAAGCAAGGCATGCTGCGTTTCGCTCTGACCCGGCTGAGCCTCGTGGTTCCGACCTTCATTGGTCTGACCCTGCTCGTGTTCGTGCTGATCCGGCTCATCCCAGGCGATCCGATCGAGACCATGGCGGGCGAGCGCGGCATCGATCCGGCGCGCCTGGCGCAGCTGCGCAAGGAATACGGCTTCGACCAGCCGGTCATGGTGCAGTACGGGTTCTATCTGGCGCGGCTGGTGCACGGCGACCTCGGGCGCTCGATCGTCACCCATGAGCCTGTCATCTCGGAATTCCAGAGCCTGTTCCCCGCCACCGTCGAATTGTCGGTCTGCGCCATCCTGTTCGCGCTCTGCTTCGGACTTCCAGCCGGCATCATTGCAGCGGTGCGGCGCAACTCGATCTTCGATCATGGCGTGATGGGCATCTCGCTGACCGGCTATTCGATGCCGATCTTCTGGTGGGGACTGCTGCTGATCCTGCTGTTTTCGGTGCAGCTCGGATGGACACCGGTGTCGGGCCGGATCGCCGTGCAGTATTTCGTCGAACCGGTCACCGGCTTCCTGCTCATCGATACGCTGCTCGACGGCGATTTCGGCGCGTTCAGGTCGGCGCTGTCGCATCTGGTACTGCCGACGATCGTGCTCGGCACGGTGCCGCTCGCGGTGATTGCCCGCATGACGCGCTCGGCGATGCTGGAGGTGCTGGGCGAGGATTATATCCGCACCGCCCGCGCCAAGGGCCTACCGCGCTTCCGCGTGATCGCGATCCATGCCTTGCGCAATGCGCTGATCCCGGTGGTGACCGTGATCGGGCTGCAGGTCGGAGTTCTATTCACCGGCGCCATTCTGACCGAGACCATCTTTTCATGGCCGGGCGTCGGCAAATGGCTGATCGAAGGCATCAACCGCCGCGACTATCCGGTCCTGCAGGGCGGCACGCTGCTGATCGGCGCGATCGTCATGACGATCAATCTGCTGGTTGACGTGACCTATGGGCTGATCAATCCCCGCATCCGGTACACGCGATGACCAGCGAGAGCCTGCAGAGCCGCATCGTGACCGAGCCGGCCGCGCCGCCGTCTCCGCTCGTGGAGTTCTGGCTTGATTTCAAGAAGAATGCCGGCGCGGTGGCAGGCCTCGCCGTGATCGCGGTTCTGGTCATACTCGCGCTTTCGGCCGATGTCGTCGCGCCGCATTCGCCGGTTCTCACCGACAACACCGCGTTCCTGAGGCCCCCGTTCTGGCAGCAGGGTGGGTCGCTCACCTACCCGCTCGGCACCGACGCGATCGGACGCGATATCCTGTCGCGCCTCATCCATGGCGCGCGGCTCTCGCTTCTGATCGGAATCGCGGTCGTGGCGCTGTCGGTGGTGACGGGAACGATCCTGGGTCTGGTGGCCGGGTTCTTTCGCGGCGTGACCGAGATCGCGATCATGCGGGTGATGGACATCACCTTGACGCTGCCGAGCCTGCTGCTGGCGATCGTGATCGTCGCGATCCTCGGTCCCGGCCTCATGAACGCCATGCTGGCGGTCGCGATCGTGCTGCTGCCGCATTACGTGCGGATCGCGCGCGCCGCCGTCATCAGCGAGATCTCCAAGGACTACGTCACCGCGGCCAAGGTCGCCGGCGCCGGCCGGCTGCGGCTGATGTTCAAGGAGGTGCTGCCGAATTGCGCGGCGCCCTTGATCGTGCAGGCGACGCTCGGCATCTCCACCGCGATCCTGGACGCAGCCGCGCTCGGCTTCCTCGGCCTCGGCGCGCAGCCGCCGTCGCCGGAATGGGGAACCATGCTGGCGGACGCGCGCGAATTCGTGCTGCGGGCCTGGTGGGTCGTGACCCTGCCGGGCCTTGCGATCCTGCTGACCGTTCTGGCCTTCAACCTGCTCGGCGACGGGCTGCGCGACGCGCTCGATCCCAAGCTCAAACGATGATGCAGACAAGGCCGTAAAGGCGATCCGATGCCGCTTCTCGAGATCGAAAATCTGTCGGTCGCCTTCCCGTCCCGCAACGGCATGGTGCGGGCCGTGGACGGCGTCAGCCTCACGCTCGACAAGGGCGAGGTGCTGGGAATCGTCGGCGAGTCCGGATCCGGCAAGAGCGTCGGCATGCTCGCGCTGATGGGGCTCGTTCCCCATCCCGGACGCGTCGAGGCCTACAAGCTGCTGTTCGAGGGTCGCGACCTGCAACGCCTGTCCGAGCGCGAGCGGCGTGCGCTGACCGGCAAGGACGTCGCGATGATCTTCCAGGAGCCGACGACCTCGCTCAATCCGTCCTTCACCATCGGCTATCAGCTGGCCGAGACCTTGCGCATCCACGAAGGTATGGACCGCAAGGCGGCGCGGCGGCGCGTGATCGAGCTGCTGGAGCAGGTCGGCATTCCCGCCGCGGAGACCCGGCTGTCGGCCTATCCGCACCAGTTGTCCGGCGGCATGAACCAGCGCGTCATGATCGCGATGGCGATCGCCTGCAATCCAAAACTCCTGATCGCCGACGAGCCGACCACGGCGCTCGACGTCACCATCCAGGCCCAGATCCTGGATCTGCTGCTGTCGCTGCAGCGCGACCGCGGCATGGCGCTGATCCTGATCACGCACAACATGGGCGTCGTCGCCGACACGACCGAGCGGGTCGCCGTGATGTATGCCGGCCAGATCATGGAGCAGCGCCCGACCGAGAGCCTGCTCGCCGCGCCCCAGCACCCCTATACGGCCGCGCTACTGGCGGCACGCCCGGAGGTCAGCGACGGCGGACGGCTCGCCACCATTCCGGGCGTTGTTCCCGGCGTCTATGACCGGCCGCGCGGTTGCCTGTTCAGCCCGCGCTGCGCCTATGCGACGCCCGTAAGCGACGCGATCCGTCCCGATCTGCGCCCCTGGCGCGACGGCCTGATCCGTTGCCATTATCCGCTCGGCGATCCGACCCGGGAGCAGCGCCTCGCGGCCGATCGCGCCCGGACCGATGCGATTGCGGGTGAGGCATCGTCATGACGGCGCTCGTCACCGCCCACGATCTCAAGCAGAGCTACGAGATCAAGCAGGGCCTGTTCCGTGCTTCAGCGCATCTGCAGGCCGTCGGCGGCGTATCGTTTGCCATCAAGGCCGGCAAGACGCTCGCGATCGTCGGCGAATCCGGTTGCGGCAAGTCGACGCTCGCCAGGCTCGTCACGCTGATCGAGAAGCCTTCGGCCGGCACGCTCACGCTCGACGGGCGCGATGCGGTCAATCCGCCGGCCAGCGCCGTGCAGACCCTGCGACGCACCGTGCAGACCGTGTTTCAGAACCCGTATGGCTCGCTCAACCCGCGCAAGCGCGTCGGCGCCATCCTGGAAGAGCCGCTGATCATCAACACCAGCCTCGGCCGGCAGGAGCGGCGTGCGCAGGCGCTCGACATGATGGCCAAGGTCGGGTTGCGTCCGGAGCAGTATGGCCGCTATCCGCACATGTTCTCGGGAGGCCAGCGGCAGCGCATCGCGATCGCCCGCGCCCTGATGCTGCGGCCGAAGCTCTTGGTCGCCGACGAACCGGTTTCCGCGCTTGACATGTCGGTGCAGGCGCAGGTGCTCAATCTGCTCGCCGACCTGCAGCGTGAGCTCGGCCTCGCCTTCCTCTTCATCTCGCACGACCTCGGCGTGGTCAGGCACATCGCCGACGATGTCCTGATCATGTATCTCGGCCTGGTGATGGAGCACGGGCCAAAAGAGCGCATCTTTGCGCGGCCGCTGCATCCCTACGCGCAGGCGCTGGTCGATGCCACGCCCGGCCTGGGCCGCAAGCGGCAGCGGATCGTGCCCAAGGGCGAGCTGCCGTCGCCGCTCGATCCGCCGGCAGGCTGCGTGTTTTCGACCCGCTGCCCGCATGTGACGGATCTCTGCCGCGCGCAGCGCCCGGCACTGCGTCCGCTCGACGGCCGCCTTGTCGCCTGCCACTACGCCGAGCGCTTCCTGGACGCGCCAGTGGCCTGACTCACCCAGCCTGCATGCGACGTGCGGCCGCGCTGTGCCGGCCGATCAGGCCGGCGACGTCCAGTCCTGGAATGGCGCCCTCGACCACCGTCCAGCGGCCGCCGACCATGACGCGATCGGCACGATGCGCGCCGCACAGCACCAGCGCCGCGATCGGGTCACCCGCCCCAGAGAAGCGCAACTCGTCGAGCTTGAACAGCGCCAGATCAGCCGCCTGTCCTAGGGCGATCTCGCCGAGCTCGGGCCGGCCGACGCAGGCGGCCGAGCCCTTCGTTGCCCAGCGCAGCGCATCCTTGTGGCTGATGCGCGTCACGCCATAGCGCGCCCGCTGCAGCAGGAACGCGGCGCGCACCTCCTGCATCAAATTGGAGCCGTCGTTCGACGCCGAGCCGTCGACGCCGAGACCGATGCCGACGCCGGCCTCCTCCATCTCGCACACCGGACAGCATCCGGAGGCGAGCAGTTGATTCGAGCAGGCGCAATGGCTGATCGTCGTCCTGGCCTTGCCGAGCCGCTTCATCTCGTCAGCGTTGAAGAAGATGCCGTGGGCGAGCCAGGTGCGCGGGCCGAGCCAGCCGTTCTTTTCGAGATAGTCGAGCGGACGGCAGCCGAACATCTGCTCGCAGAAGCGGTTCTCGTCCTCGGTCTCGGCGAGGTGCGTGTGCAGTCGTACATCGAGCTTGTCCGCCAGCGCGGCGGTCTTCTGCATCAGCGATCCCGTCACCGAGAATGGCGAGCACGGCGCCAGCGCGATCTGCACCATCGCGTCCGGCCCGCGCTCGTGATACCGCGCGACGACCCGTTCGCTATCGGCCAGGATCGTATCCTCGTCCTGCACCACGCTGTCCGGCGGCAGCCCGCCGTCGCGCTCCGACAGGTTCATCGAGCCGCGCGTCAGCAGCACGCGGATGCCGAGCCGCTTCGCCGCGGCGACCTCGATGCCGACGGCATCCTCGAGCCCTGCCGGAAAGACGTAGTGATGATCGGTCGTCGTGGTGCAGCCGGACAGCATCAGCTCGGCCATGGCGAGCGTGACGGCGGCATCCAGCGCCTCCGGCGTCAGCTTCGCCCAGACCGGGTAGAGCGCCTTCAGCCACGGGAACAGCTCGCGGTCCATCGCGGCGGGCAGCGCGCGGGTCAGCGTCTGGTAGAAGTGATGGTGCGTGTTGATCAGCCCGGGGATCACCACATGGGCGCTCGCATCGAATGCCACGGCGCCCTCGGTGGCCGGCTCCTTCCCCGCCCCCACCAGCTCGACGATGCGGCCATCCTTGACCACGATGCCGCGCGCGGCGTCCTCGGCCAGGATGGCGAGCGGGTCCTTGATCCAGATCGGCGTGGTGCTCATGACGGTCTCGTCTCGCTGCTGCGACCTTCGCGTTTGCGGATGACTTGCAAGCCGAAGGCCAACGTCATCCTATTGCCAGTTGGCGCTGGTCTTGCAAGGATTTCACCGGCGATCTGCTTCGCCATTGAGCTTGCGTGATCATGGACCTGAACACCATTACCGAGGTCGTGCGCCCGCGAACGCGGGCGGAGCTGCCCGCCTGGAAGGCAGGCGATGCCTGGCTCGCCGGCGGCACGTGGCTGTTCTCGGAACCGCAGGCGCAGCTGTCGCGCCTGATCGACCTCAGCGATCTCGCCTGGCCGCCGCTCGCCATCAGCGACCACGGCCTCAGCATCGCCGCGACCTGCAGCGTCGCGGAGCTCGATGCTCTGCAATGCCCCGCCGACTGGATCGCCGCGCCGCTCATCGATCAATGCTGCCGCGCGTTCCTCGCCTCGTTCAAGATCTGGAAGACGGCGACCGTCGGCGGCAACCTCTGCATGTCGTTGCCGGCCGGCCCGATGATCTCGCTGCTCGCCGCGCTCGAAGGCGTCTGCACGATCTGGAAGACCGACGGCAGCGAGCAGCGCATTGGGGTGGCGGACTTCATCACCGGCAACAACCGCAACGTGCTCGGGCCCGGCGACCTGCTGCGCCAGATCGACATTCCGATCGCCGCCTTGAAGCGTCGCACCGCGTTCCGCCAGATCGCACTGACGCCGGTCGGTCGCTCCGGTGCGCTGCTGATCGGAACGGCCGGACGCGACGGCGACCTGCTGCTCACGGTCACCGGCTCGACGGTCAGGCCGCTGCAGCTGCGCTTCGCAACGATGCCCGACGCCGCCGCGCTCCGCGCCAGAATTCTCGGCGAGATCACTGATGGGCTCTATCATGACGACGTCCACGGCAAGCCGGCCTGGCGCAAGGCGATGACCTTGCGCCTCGCCGAGGAGATCCGTGCCGAGCTCGCAGGCGCCAGGCCATGAGCGTGATCGTCGATGGCAAAGCGGTCGATGCCGCGCCGCGCCCGGGGCAGTGCCTGCGCACGTTCCTGCGCGATACCGGCCATTTCGGCGTCAAGAAGGGCTGCGACGCCGGCGACTGTGGCGCCTGCACCGTGCTGCTCGACGGCGAGCCGGTGCACAGCTGCCTGATCCCCGCCGTCCGCGCCGACGGCAAGGCGGTGACGACAGTCGAAGGTCTCGCGACTGATGAAGCCCTGCATCCGATGCAGCAGGCTTTCCTCGACGCGCAGGCCTTTCAATGCGGCTTCTGCACCGCCGGCATGATCGTCACCTGCGCCTCGCTCAACCAGGCGCAGAAGAAGGACCTCGGCGCAGCGCTGAAGGGCAATCTGTGCCGCTGCACCGGCTATCGCGCGATCGAGGACGCGCTGCTCGGCCGTACCCATGTGGAAGACGTCGCGGCCGGCGAGGCCTTCGGCCGCAGCCTGCCGGCGCCGGCCGGGCCCGACGTCGTGCGCGGCGCGGCGCGCTACACCTTCGACACCGCCATCGAAGGCCTGCTGCAGGTCAAGCTCGCGCGCTCGCCACATGCCCATGCGCGCATCAAGAACATCGACAAGGCGGCCGCCCTGGCCGTGCCCGGCGTCCACGCCGTGCTGACGCATGAGGACGCGCCGGCCGTGCTGTTCTCGACCGCGCGCCACGAGCAGGCCTGGATGGATCCGGCTGACACCCGCGTGCTCGATGACGTCGTCCGCTTCATCGGCCAGAAGGTCGCCGCCGTCGTCGCCGAGACGGAAGCTGCGGCCGAGGAAGGCTGCCGGCGTCTCGTCATCGACTACGAAATCCTGCCGTCCGTGGTCGATCCCGCCGACGCCATCGCGCCCGGCGCCCCGGTCATCCACGCCGGCCGCGGCAGCGAACATCGCATCGCCGACGTCAGCCGCAACATCGTCGCCGAGACCCATGGCGAGTTCGGCGACGTCGCCGCCGCGCTCGCGTCCGCTGCCGCCACCTACGAAGGTACGTTCACGACGCAACGCGTGCAGCACGCCGCGCTCGAGACTCACGGCGGTCTTGCCTGGCTCGACGACGATGGCATTCTCACCGTCCGCTCCAGCACGCAGGTGCCGTTCCTGACGCGGCGGGCGCTCGCCGAGATCTTCGACCTCGCGCCCGACAAGGTCCGCGTGTTCTGCAAGCGCGTCGGCGGCGGCTTCGGCGGCAAGCAGGAGATGTTCGTCGAGGACATCCTGGCACTCGCCGCGCTGAAGACCAAGCGGCCGGTCAAGCTCGAATTCACCCGCGAGGAGCAGTTCATCGCAACCTCGACGCGCCATCCGATGCGCGTCACGGTCAAGGCCGGCGCCGACAAGGACGGCAAACTGACAGCGTTGCAGCTCGACGTGCTCTCCAACACCGGTGCCTACGGCAATCACGCCGGGCCGGTGCTGTTCCATGCCTGCGGCGAGTCGATCTCGGTCTACAATTGTCCGAACAAGAAGGTCGACGGCCTCGCCGTCTACACCAACACCGTGCCGGCCGGCGCCTATCGCGGCTACGGCCTGCCGCAGACGACGTTCGCGGTCGAGGCTGCCATCGACGAGTTGGCGCTGCAGCTCGGCATCGACCCTTACGAGATGCGCCGCCGCAACATCGTCCGGCCCGGTGATCCGATGCTGACGCCGCCGGGCTCGGAGCATAGCGACGTACTGTACGGTTCCTACGGTCTCGACCAGTGCCTCGACCTGGTCGAGCGCGCCATGGCCGAGGCCGCGCCGGCGCCCGAGCTGTCGGCCGAATGGCTCACCGGCGACGGCATCGCGCTGACGATGATCGACACCGTGCCGCCGGACGGCCACTTCGCCGATGCCGCGATCAGCCTGCGCGATGACGGCGGCTTCGACCTCACCGTGGGCACCGCCGAGTTCGGCAACGGCACCAGCACGGTGCATCGCCAGATCGCGGCGAGCGTAATCGGCACCACGGTGGACCGCATCAGCCTTAGGCAGTCCGACACCGCCCATGGCGGCCACGACACCGGCGCCTATGGCTCGACTGGCACCTTCGTCGCGGGACGCGCCACCCAGGCTGCGGCCGAGGCGTTGGCCACCCAGCTCAAGAGTTTCGCCGCACAACATTGGCAGGTCGCTCCCGACGATTGCCGGATCGCCGATGATGCCATCGCCTGCGGCGCGCAGCGCCTCACCTTCGCCAAGCTTGCCAAGGCCAGCGGATCGCTGCTCACCGCCAGCGGCAATTCGCAGGGCACGCCACGGTCGGTGGCGTTCAACGTCCAGGGCTTTCGCGTGGCCGTGAACAGGCACACCGGCGCGGTCAGGATCCTCAAGAGCGTGCAGGCCGCCGATGCCGGCCGCGTCGCCAACCCGATGCAGTGCCGCGGCCAGGTCGAGGGCGGCGTCGCGCAGGCGCTGGGTGCTGCGCTCTACGAGGAGATCGTGATCGACGCGGCGGGCCGCGTCGTCAACCCGCGTTTCCGCGACTATCATTTGCCGTCCTACGCCGACGTGCCGCGCACCGAGGTGCTGTTTGCGGCGACGCTTGACTCCATCGGGCCGCTGGGGGCGAAATCGATGAGCGAGAGCCCGTACAATCCGGTGGCCGCCGCACTCGGCAACGCGCTGCGCGCGGCGACCGGCATCCGCTTCACGGCCACGCCGTTCAAGCCGGACCGGCTGTTTCCGCAGCTACATGAGGCATTCGGAGACTGACGCGATCTCAGGAATGATCATGGGGATGATCTGGGGGGAGACATGAGCGACAAGATTCATCCGGTGGACGAGATGCTGCCGGTGCCGAAGCTGCTGGCGCTCGGGCTGCAGCACGTCCTGGTGATGTATGCCGGCGCCGTTGCGGTGCCGCTGATCATCGGCCGCGCCCTGAAGTTGCCGCCGGAGGACGTCGCCTTCCTGATCAGCGCCGACCTGTTCGCCTGCGGCCTCGCCACTCTCGTGCAGTGCATCGGCTTCCCCGGCGTCGGCATCCGACTGCCGGTGATGATGGGCGTCACCTTCGCCTCCGTCGGTCCGATGCTGTCGATGGCCGCCTCGCCCGAGATCGGCCTGCTCGGGATCTACGGCTCGGTGATCGCCGCCGGCATCTTCGGCATCATCGTCGCGCCGTTCGTCAGCCGGCTGCTGCCGCTGTTCCCGCCCGTGGTGACCGGCACCATCATCCTGATCATCGGCATCTCGCTGATGCGCGTCGGCATCAACTGGGCCGGTGGCGGCCAGCCGACCATCATCAAGGTGGTCGACGGCGTCAGGGGCAATTTCCCGAATCCGGATTACGGCCAGCTGCAGGGCCTCGGCATCGCATTGTTCGTGCTGCTGTTCATCCTCGGCCTGATCCGATGGGGCACCGGCTTTGTCGCCAACGTCTCGGTGCTGCTCGGCATCGTCGCCGGCGCGGTGCTCGCGACGCTGCTGGGCGTGATGCACTTCGACAAGGTCGCCGCGGCGCCCTGGGGCGCGCTGGTGATCCCGTTCCGCTTCGGCATGCCGCAGTTCAGCCTGGTGCCGATCGTCACCATGTGCATCGTCATGATCGTGGTCATGATCGAGTCGCTAGGCATGTTCCTGGCGCTCGGCGAGATGACCGGCAAGACCGTCGACCGCGAGGCGCTGTCGCGCGGCCTGCGCGCCGATGGCCTCGGCACGCTGCTGGGCGGCGTCTTCAACACGTTTCCCTACACGTCGTTCTCGCAGAACGTCGGCCTGGTCTCGGTCACAGGGGTGCGCACGCGCTGGGTGACGATCACCGGCGGCGCCATCATGCTGCTGCTCGGCCTGCTGCCGAAAATGGCCGCGCTGGTCGAGGCGGTGCCACAGGTCGTGCTCGGCGGTGCCGGCCTCGTGATGTTCGGCATGGTCGCGGCGACCGGCGCGCGCATCCTCGCCAATGTCGATTTCAAAACCAACCGCTTCAACCTGTTCATCGTCGCGATCTCGGTCGGCTTCGGCCTGATCCCTCTCGCCGCGCCGGGCTTCTTCCACAATCTGCCGAGGGATCTGCAGCCGCTGCTGGAGTCCGGCATCCTGCTGTGCGCCGTCGCGGCCGTGCTGCTCAATGCCTTCTTCAACGGGCTCGGCAGCGGCAACGCGGCGGAGGCCGACGCAGCCGCCGCCGCGTCGTCCGCGCAGCACGTCTGAGACGCCGGATGTCTCAGCTACTGCTTGGGCGGGGAAAAGTCGGCAGTGCATCAGCCCTGACGATACGGCCTCAAGCGAACAATAGGAGATGACCACGCGATGTGGGCTTCGATCATATCGGAATGGCTGAGCCTGATCTTCCGCTGGCTGCACGTGATCGCGGCGGTGGCGTGGATTGGCAGCTCGTTCTACTTCATCGCGCTCGACCTCAGCCTGAAGCCGCGTGACAACCTGCCGAAGGGTGTGATGGGCGAGGCCTGGCAGGTCCATGGCGGCGGCTTCTACCACATCGTCAAATATTTGGTGGCGCCGGCGCAGATGCCGAGCGAGCTGACCTGGTTCAAATGGGAGGCCTACACCACCTGGCTGTCCGGCTTCGTGCTGATGATCGTGGTGTACTATCTCAACGCCGATCTGTTCCTGGTCGACAAGTCGATCCTCGATCTCACGCCCATCCAGGCCGGCCTGTTCAGCTTCGGCTCGCTGGCCCTGGCGTGGCTGCTCTACGAGGCGGCCTGCCGCAGCGGACTGGCCAAGCATGAGCTGCCGTTCGCGATCGGCGGCTACATCTTCCTCGTGGCGTTGACCTACGCCTTCACCCACGTGCTGAGCGGTCGCGGCGCCTTCAACCAGATCGGCGCGATCATCGGCACCATCATGGTCGCCAACGTGTTCGCGGTGATCATTCCCAACCAGAAGAAGATCGTCGCCGCGCTGCTCGCGGGCGAGGCGCCCGACCCCAAGCTCGGCAAGACCGGCAAGGAGCGCTCGGTCCACAACAACTACCTCACTCTGCCGGTCGTGGTGCTGATGATCAGCAACCACTATCCGCTGCTGTTCGGCACCCGCTACAATTGGGCGATCGTTGCCGTCGTGCTGGCGCTCGGGCCGGTGATCCGTCACTTCTTCAACGAGCGCCACAAGGGCAACCCGTCGCCGTGGTGGGTATGGGGCGTCGCCGCCGCCGGAATGATCGCGATCCTGCTGCTGTCCGCGGCCGGTCCGCGCGATGCCAGGACAGTCGCCGGCGCGCCGCCGAGCTTCACGGAGGTCGCCGACATCGTGACGTCCCGCTGCAGCATGTGCCATGCCGCCGAGCCGGTCTGGGACGGCATCGTCGCAGCCCCGAAGGGCGTGCTGCTCGACACGCCCGACAACATCCAGCGTAACGCCCGGCTGATCGCGCGAAACGCAGCGTGGTCGAGCGCGATGCCGCCCGGCAACATCACCGAGATCACCGGCGAGGAGCGAGCCGTGCTCGCCGCCTGGGCGGGCGGGCAGTAGAGACCGGAATTTGTCGCAGGCGTGGTGACGGTGCCCGCTGGATCTGTAGGGTGGGCAAAGGCGCGCCACCGCGCTCCACGTGATGCGCCGCTTTATCGTGCGCCGTGCCCACCATTCCCACCAACGATGCGGATGGACGGACGGCTGCTTTGCCCACCCTACGGCAGCTACAAACTCGCTGTCGTCCCGGCCTCGAGCCGGGACCCATACCCCCAGGGAGCGGTTTGAGGCACGCCGGTCATTGGCTTTTTTGCTCATCACCAGCGCTGCGGAGTATGGGTCCCGGATCGGCGCCGCAAACGCGCTGTCGCGCGTCGCGGCTTGTCCGGGACGACGATGGGGAAACAGCTGATTCACATTTCAAAGAGCGCGGCATAGCGGATCAGTACGGACATCAGGACATCACGGGACATACGATCGCCGTCCCGCGACGCGTGGCGCCCGGGTGATGCATTGACGGTGTCCCTCTCGCAAATGCAGAGGGCGCAGGGAAGGCCGGACCTCGGCTGAGGCCCGTGGCCCCCGTGCGAAAGAAGTGCACGGGGCAGGAACCACAGGTACAGCCGGACAGACCCGGCCCTCCCTGCGCGATGGCTTTACGCTTATGGCGCGCTCTCCCCGGTGTCCGGCTGTTGAGCCACCGTCGCCTTCGGCTTCATCATCGGCCAAAGACTTGGCGCCAGCATCGGGGCGCCAGGACCACACGCTTTCGCGTCCACGCCGCACAGTGCTCGTCGGGCACTGCCGGTCGCGGCCACCGCTCCCCACCTCGCGTATCGTGACGACGCGTACGCCCCTCTGCTCGAGGCGGGATGGCAGGAGACAACCACAATTTCAGATAAAACGAAACAAGAATATCTTTCGCGGAGGGACTGGACAGGCCAAATCAGCTTGAAAGGACTGGAGATTTTTTCTCTGCGCGCACGCGCCTGGATGTGCTCAGCGAGTGACGAACACTCCGCCGTCGTCGCCAAACGCCGGGAAATCGGCGCCGCTCGAAGGCAAGGTCAACGAGCAGCCACGTGCCTCGAAGGATCACGCGGTATGGGTCCCCGCGTTCGCGGGGACGACAGCTGAGCGAGAGGCTGACAGTCGTGTCATCCCCACCTATTCGCTCTGCAATTGCAGGTGTCGTCCCCACGGACGCCGGGGGTCTCGCAGATGACGGTCGGAGTGGTGCGCTCGTCCGTCTCCACGTCGTCATGGCCGGGCTTGTCCCGGCCATCCACGTCGTTCAGCACGCCGAGAACCACGTGGATGCCCGGGCCTTCGCCGCGCCGAAGCGGCTTCGGCCGCGCAGGCGGGGCGAGCCCGGGCATGACGGAGTTACTAAATGCCAGATTAGTTCGTCGCGACAGCCCGTCAGAAACATTCAGATACATGTCCTCCAAGACACCCGCAGGTTTCCCGAACGCGCGATCGAGACAGTTCTATTCAAACTTCGCTTCAGCTGTCGCGACTGCTGCGAGAGGTGCGCGTCGCGACAACCGGAATTTCGCAACGCTTAGTTGATCACTTGCGCGCGCAACTACAATGGAGCTGCAGCACATTCGATTGTCGGCACGACCTTGCGGCAAAATTTACCACCCACCTGAACGCTGCTTGTCCGCTGAGAGAACGCGCCGCTAGAGTGCCGGCCACATCAGCTCACAGCGAAACGCCCTCACAATGTCGATCTCCGCCAAAGGCCGGCTGGCCATTGTCGCGCTCGTCGCGCTTGCCTGTTTGGCAAGCTCGGTTCTCAAGCTCTACCTGGGGCTGCTGTGCGTCTCGCTGCTCGTCAGCTTTGCCGTCGTCGGTGTCGTGGCGCGAGTCGTCGAGGAGTTCGCCTCCCGGCGACACCGCGGACCCGAGAGACGGCGGGGCCGCCGCTGTCGCAGGGCGTACATCGACAACCCCCAGCCGATGCGGACGACCACGGTGGATCACGTCAACACGCCTTCAGCAGGAGGTGGCTTATGAGTAAGGCGCTTGCGATCGGGCTCGTAACGCTCTGCTGTTTCGCCGGCGGCGCTGCCCATGCTGAACGGCCCCCCTTTGCCGTCGTCGATCACCCGTCGCAGGACGGGCGCTGCATCGGCGACAACGGAACCGGCGACCTCGATCGCTCGGAGGCGGCCTGCCTCGCGCAGATCCCCGATGTGGCCCAGCGCCGCGGCGCTGCGTTGCAGCTGACGTTTCGCAACCGGCGCACGCGCGTCTATCGCAACGAGGACGCCAAATGTGCCGGCGATGACAAGGGCTGCGTCAAATATCAGTTGACCGGATATTTCCCCGATCACGACCTGCTGCTGCTCGAGCGCGGCCGTCCTGAGGGCATCGACTGGCTGCTGGTGCGCGCCGACGTCGGCGACGAGATCGGCATCGTCGCCCCGCCGCATTATTCGCCGGAGAAGCGCTGGCTGGTGTCGGTCACGTCTCGCCTCGAATCGTCGGGGCCGCCCGACGGCATCGACGTCATCCCCACAAAGCGCGACCGGACGCTGAAGGATTGGCACTACCGCACGCCGGAGGATGGCAAATGGCGCTACGAATTCGACCGCTGGGACAGCGAGAACGAGGTCATCCTCTCGGCGAAGCCGACCGGGGACACGGCGAGCCCGCGGCCGGTGGTGATCCATCGGAAGAAGAACGAGTGGGTGTTCAAGTAGCAGCACTGATCGCATCGATCCGCCGCCTGTACCTCAGCCCTTCGCCCGCTTCCGCTTCGCCTCCAGCGCCGTCAGGTAGGCCGCCATCATCTCCGGCAGCGCGGCGACCACGACGTCGCGGCTGCGCGGGTCCTGCTCGCGCGTGAACAGCAAGGTGCCGAGCACGACGGCCTCGAAGGTGGTGGCCGCCTGCGCGCCGAGCTCCGCGCCGAGCCTGGCCCGCATGACCCGATCGATCACGGCCCTGAACTCGGCATGCGTGGTCTTGTCGTGCAGATCGAGCGTCGCCAGCGCGTCGGGATGGCGGACGAAGTAGCGCAGCGCCCAGCCGATCAATTGCTCGAGCACCTCTGAGGCCGACAAGGCGGCCCATTCGGCATCGCTTCGCTCGCGCATGCGATGGAAGGCAGGCTGCAATTCCACGTCGTGCCTCTCGGCGAGCGCGTCGAGCATCTGATCCTTGTCGCGGAAGAAGTGATAGACCGAGCCGATCGATGCGCCGGCGCGCGCGGCGGTCGCGTGCATGCTCACCGCAGCCAACCCGGATTCCGCAATCAGCGCCGCCGCGGCGTCGAGCAGTTGCTCGCGGCGCTCGCGGCCGCGCGCCTGACGCGGAGCGCGGGGCGTTCGGACCGAAGCTTCCTGGGTGATCACATCCTTCCGTCGCACGTTGCGTTCGAGCTCCCGGTTGATCCTCCGCAGATCGACGCGGCCGGCTTGGCCGCCACCGACGACGTTGGGCCAAGCCTAATCCCATCAACGGGAATGTTACTAGACATTTTTTTCTAGAAATGTTTGTCTAATTCACGTGCTGTCAAGGGGATGCTGCTCAGCATGGTTCCGAAAGCCATGATCCCCTTTCTCAACGGCCAAACCCCGGTCGGGGTTCAATGGCCCGAATTTGCAACGACCGTCCTCCAATCCCGGACGCAGAAGACGACCGACGGTCTCCGACCCCGGTCGGAACGACCGTCAACTCCGCTTGCAACCCCCGCTTGGGCCCGAACGTGCAACCATGAATTCACTGACGCGATCTCCACCTTCCCTCCGCAGGTCCGGCTCCCGCCTGCTGGCCGGCGCCATCTGTGCCGCAACCGGGCTGCTGCTCGCGGCCTGCGACCAGAAGACGGCGGCGACCGCGCCGCCGGTACGGTCGGTCCGGACCGAGGTCGTGAAACTATCGGAACGGCGGCAATCGATCACGCTGACCGGCGACGTCCAGGCGCGGGTGCTGGCCGACTTGTCATTCCGGGTCAGCGGCCGGGTCACCGAGCGGCTGGTCGAGGTCGGTGCGCATGTCACGGCCGGCCAGTTACTCGCCAGGATCGATCCGGCCGAGCAGCAGGCCGATCTCGATTCGGCCGAAGCCGCCGTCGCGGCGGCGCAGTCGCAGGTCAAGGTCGCGACCTCCAATTTCGGCCGCCAGCAGACGCTGATCACCAGCGGCTTCACCACGCGCGCAGCCTTCGACCAGGCGCAGGAAACGCTACGCGCGGCGGAAGGTTCGCTGGAGGCCGCCAAGGCCCAGCGCGACACCGCCAAGGATGCCCTCGGCTTCACCGAGCTGCGCGCCGACGCCGACGGCACCATCACCGCGCGCAACATCGAAGTCGGCCAGGTGGCGCAGGCGGCGCAATCGGTGTTCACGCTCGCCCATGACGGCAATCGCGACGCGGTCATCGACGTCTATGAGGCGGCGCTGTCGCTCAAGTTCGACGACACCAAGGTGGCGCTCGCGCTGCTTTCAGATCCCTCGGTGACCGCCAAGGGCACCGTGCGCGAGGTCTCGCCGACGATCGATGCGAAGTCCGGCACCGTGCGGGTCAAGATCGCGATCGAGAATCCGCCTCCCGAGATGACCCTTGGCAGCGCCGTCAGCGCGACCGGCTTCATCAAGCCGGAACAGCGCATCGTGCTGCCGTGGAGCGCGCTCAACGCGGACGGCAAGACACCGGCCGTCTGGCTGGTCGACCCCACCAGCAAGACCGTCACGCTCGAGCCGATCAAGATCGAGGATTACGAGACCGGCGCAATCGTCGTCTCGGTGGGGCTGAAGCCAGGCGACCGCGTCGTCACAGAGGGCGGCAAGCTCCTGAGCGTCGGGCAGCAGATCACATTCAGCGAGGAGGCTCGGTCGTGATGACGCCGATGCGTTGTGTCGTTTCGCTTGGCGCACTGGCCGTGCTCGCCGGCTGCAACGAAAAGGCAGCAAGCCCCGAGCCGGTCCGGCCGGTGCTGTCGATGACCGTCGAGCCGCAGGCCGCCAATGCCGCCGCCGTGACCGGGACGATCGAGCCGCGCTACAAGGCCGATCTAAGCTTCCGCGTGCTGGGGCGCCTGATCGCGCGTCCGGTCTATGTCGGCGACATGGTCAAGCAGGACCAGGTGGTGGCGGCGATCGATCCTGCCGCGCTCGAGCTGGCCGTGCGCGCCTCGGCCGCCGAGGTCTCGCGCAGCCAGGCGCAGCTGACCAATGCAACGGGGACCGAGGGGCGGCAGCGCGCCCTGCTGGAAACCGACGCGACGACGAAGGCGACCCTGGAAAGTGCGGAGCAATCGCGCGCGGCGGCGCAGGCCTCGGTGATCAAGGCGCAATCCAATCTCGCCAAGGCGCGCGAGCAGCTCGGCTATGCGCAGCTCAAGGCCGATTTCGCCGGCATCGTCACCGCGGTCAGCGCGGAGGTCGGCCAGGTCGTGTCGCCGGGCCGGAGCGTGGTGACGGTGGCGCGGCCCGACATTCGCGAAGCGGTCATCGACGTCGGCGACGACATCGCCGGCAGCCTGCAGATCGGCACCCCCTTCACGGTGCGGCTGCAAGTCGATCCCAAGGTCAGCGCGACCGGCAAGGTCCGCGAGATCGCGCCGCGCGCCGACGCCACCACGCGCACGCGCCGCATCCGCATCACGCTGGACGGCCCGCCCGAGATCATGCGGCTCGGCACCACGGTGACGGCGTCGATGGAGACCGATCAGAAGACGGTCATCCGGCTGCCGCGCTCGGCCGTGCTCGAGCAGGACGACAAGCGCTTCGTCTGGCTGGTCGACGGTGGCAGCAAGACCGTCAAGCGGCAGGAAGTCACGATCGCCAGCAATGAGGACGGCAGCGTCCGCGTCACCGGCGGTCTCGGCGCCGGACAGCGCGTCGTCACCGCCGGCGTCCACAGCCTCAAGGATGGCCAGTCCGTCCGCATCGATCAGGATTCGCAGCCGTGAAATCGTTCAACCTTTCCGACTGGGCGCTCGAGCACCGCTCGCTGGTCTGGTACTTCATGATCGCCTTCATGGCTGCGGGCCTGTTCTCCTACGTCCATCTGGGACGCGAGGAGGATCCCTCCTTCACCATCAAGACGATGCTGATCCAGGCGAAGTGGCCCGGCGCCTCCGCCGAGGAGATGACGCGCCAGGTCACCGACCGCATCGAGAAGAAGCTCGAGGAACTGCCGGCGCTCGACTACACCAAGAGCCTGACCGTTCCGGGCCAGACCACGGTGTTCGTCAATCTGCTCGCGACCACCAAGGCGCGCGACGTGGTGCCGACCTGGCTGCAGGTGCGCAACCTGATCAACGACATCAAGGGCGACTTTCCCTCCGGCGTCATCGGCCCTGGGTTCAACGACCGTTTCGGCGACGTGTTCGGCAACATCTACGCCTTCACCAGCGACGGCTTGAGCCAGCGCCAGTTGCGCGACCGTGTCGAAGAGGTCCGCGCCAAGGTGCTGACCGTGCCGAATGTCGGCCGCGTCGACATCGTCGGCGCGCAGAACGAGGTGATCTATCTCGAATTCTCGCCGCGCAAGGTGGCAGCCCTCGGCATCGACCAGCGCACCATCCTGACCGCATTGCAGGCGCAGAACGCGGTGTCGCCGTCGGGCGTGCTGCAGGCCGGCCCCGAGCGCATCGCGGTGCGTGTCTCCGGACAGTTCACCTCGGAGGAGAGCCTCAAGGCGATCAACCTGCGCATCAACGACCGCTTCTTCCCGCTCACCGACGTCGCCACCATCACCCGCGGCTACGAGGATCCGCCGACCTCGCTGTTCCGCTTCAACGGCCAGCCCGCCATCGGGCTCGCGATCGGCATGAAGTCCGGCGCCAACCTGCTGGAGTTCGGCGAGGCGCTCAAGGAGGAGATGACCAAGGTCGTGGCTGACCTGCCGGTCGGCGTCGGCGTGCATCTCGTCTCGGACCAGCCGAAGATCGTCGAGGAGGCCGTCGGCGGCTTCACCAAGGCGCTGTACGAGGCGGTCATCATCGTGCTCGCGATTTCCTTCGTCAGCCTCGGCGTGCGCGCCGGCCTGGTGGTCGCGATCTCGATCCCGCTGGTGCTCGCGATCACCTTCCTGTTCATGGCCTATACCGGCATCTCCCTGCAGCGCATCTCGCTCGGCGCGCTGATCATCGCGCTCGGCCTGCTCGTCGACGACGCCATGATCGCGGTCGAGATGATGGTGGCGCGGCTGGAGGTCGGCGACTCCCTGCGCAAGGCCGCGACCTATGTCTACACCTCGACCGCGTTCCCGATGCTGACGGGCACGCTGGTGACGGTGGCCGGCTTCATTCCGATCGGCCTCAACAACAGCGCCGCCGGCGAGTTCACCTTCACGCTGTTCGTCGTGATCGCCGTGTCGCTGCTGGTGTCGTGGATCGTCGCCGTGCTGTTCACGCCGCTGCTCGGCGTCACCATCCTGCCGGCCTCGCTGCCGAGCCATCATGCCGAGGGCGGCCGCCTCACGCGGATGTTCCGCGCCATGCTCAACGCCTGCATGCGGCACCGCTGGACGACGATCGTTGCGACCGTCCTGATCTTTGGGCTGTCGGTGTTCGGCATGCGCTTCGTGCAGCAGCAGTTCTTCCCCTCCTCCGACCGCAACGAACTGGTCATCGACTTCAACCTGCCGCAGAACTCCTCGATCACCGAGACCAACGCGCAGATGGCGAAGTTCGAAGCGGAGGCGCTGAAGGGCGATCCCGACATCGACCACTGGTCGACCTATGTCGGCTCGGGCGCGCAGCGCTTCGTGCTGTCGTTCGACGTGCAGCCGGCCGACGTCTCGTTCGGCCAGATCATCATCGTCACCAAGAGCCTCGAGGCGCGCGATCGCGCACGCGCCAAGCTGCAGGCCTATCTGACCAAGACCTTCCCCGGCACCGACGCCTATGTGCATCTGCTCGACATCGGCCCGCCGGTCGGCCGCCCCGTGCAGTACCGCGTCAGCGGGCCCGATGTCGCCAAGGTGCGTGAGATCGCTCAGGAAGCTGCCGGCGTGATGCGCAACAACAGCCATCTCGGCGCCGTCATCTTCGACTGGATGGAGCCGGCTCGCGTCGTCAAGGTCGACGTGCTGCAGGACAAGGCGCGCCAGCTCGGCGTCACCTCCTCCGACATCGCCAACGCGCTGAACGGCGTGCTCGACGGCACCTCGATCACCCAGGTGCGCGACGACATCTATCTGATCGACGTCCGCGGCCGCGCCCAGGCCAAGGAGCGGCAATCGCTCGAGACCTTGCGCGACCTGCAGCTGTCCGGGTCCAACGGACAATCGATCCCGCTCGCGGCGCTGGCAACCCTGCGCTACCAGATCGAGCAGCCGGAAATCTGGCGCCGCTCGCGCCTGCCGACGCTGACCCTGAAGGCCAGCGTGATCGACCAGGTGCAGCCGAACACGGTCGTCGATCAGCTCAAGCCGGCCATGGCCGCCTTCAACGCCAAGCTCCCGGCCGGCTACAAGGTCGCGACCGGCGGCAGCGTCGAGGAGAGCGGCAAGAGCCAGGCGCCGATCATCGCGGTGGTGCCGATCATGCTGTTCACCATGGCCACGATCCTGATGCTGCAGCTGCAGAGCTTCCAGCGGCTGTTCCTGGTGTTCGCGGTGGCGCCGCTGGCGCTGATCGGCGTGGTCGCGGCGCTGCTGCCGAGCGGCGCGCCGCTGGGCTTCGTCGCCATCCTCGGCGTGCTCGCGCTGATCGGCATCCTGATCCGCAACTCGGTGATCCTGATCGTCCAGATCGAGCATCTGCGCGACGAGGGACGACCACCGTGGGAAGCCGTCATGGAGGCGACCGAGCACCGCATGCGGCCGATCATGCTGACGGCGGCGGCGGCCTCGCTGGCGCTGATCCCGATTGCCCGCGAGGTGTTCTGGGGCCCGATGGCCTATGCGATGATGGGCGGCATCATCGTCGGCACCGTCCTGACGCTGTTGTTCCTGCCGGCGCTGTACGTCGCCTGGTTCCGCATCAAGACGCCGGACACGACGGCGGAGCCGGACGCCAAGCCTCACGCCGCATGAATCGCGGATAATTGCACGGGATAAGCCGTCCGCGTGGGTTAAACGCCACGCGGCGGCCGGGTAGATTCGATGTCCATGCAAGGACGCGAATCATGACCGATCCACAGATCGTCTGCCCCTCCTGCCGCACCGAGATCAAGCTCACCGAGCAGCTCGCGGCGCCGTTGATCGCGGAGACGCGCCGGCAGTTCGAGCGGCAGCTGCTGGCCAAGGAAGCCGATTTCGGCCGCCGCGAGGCGCAGCTCAAGGCGGCGCAGGAGCAGATCGCGCAGGCCAAGGCCGCGATCGACCAGCAGGTCGCCGCCAAGCTGAAGGCCGAGCGTGCGGCGATCGCGCAGGCGGAGGCCGAGAAGGCCCGGCAGGCGGTCGCCGACGAGATCGGCAACCGCGATCGCCAGCTGTCCGAACTGCACGAAGCCATCGTCAGCAAGGACGCCAAGCTCGCCGACGCGCAGAAGGCGCAGGCCGAGATGCTGCGCAAGCAGCGCGATCTCGACGAGGCCCGCCGCGAGCTCGACCTCACCATCGAGACCAAGGTGCAGGAGTCGCTCGTCGCCGTGCGCGACAAGGCGCGGCTGGAAGCCGAGGAATCGTTGAAGGCGAAGGTCGCCGAAAAGGAGACCCAGATCGCCGGCATGCAGCGCCAGATCGAGGAGCTCCGCCGCAAGGCGGAGCAAGGCTCGCAGCAGCTGCAGGGCGAGGCGCTGGAGATCGAGCTGGAATCGCAGCTGCGCGCGCGCTTTCCGCGCGACCTGGTCGAGCCGGTGCCGAAGGGCGAATTCGGCGGCGACGTGATCCACCGCGTGGTCGGCCCCGGCGGCCAGGCCTGCGGCGCAATCCTGTGGGAATCCAAGCGCACCAAGAACTGGAGCGATGGCTGGCTGGTGAAGCTGCGCGACGATTTGCGCGCGGCGAAGGCCGACATCGCGCTGATCGTCTCCACGGCTTTGCCGAAGGGCGTCGACGGTTTCGACCTGATCGATGGCGTGTGGGTCGCCGAGCCGCGCTTCGCGCTGCCGCTGTCGCAGGCGCTGCGCCAGTCGCTGATCGACGTCGCCTCGAGCAAGCTCGCGCAGGAGGGCCAGCAGACCAAGATGGAGATGGTCTACGCCTATCTCACCGGCCCGCGCTTCCGCCACCGCATCGACGCCATCGTCGAGCGCTTCACCGAGATGCAGTCCGACCTCGACCGCGAGCGCAAGACCATGATGCGTCTGTGGGCCAAGCGCGAGGAGCAGCTGCGCGGCGTGCTGGACTCGACGGCGGGACTCTACGGCGACCTGCAGGGCATCGCCGGCCGCGCGATGCAGGAGATCGAGAGTTTGGACGTGCTGCTGATCGAGGGCAGGAGCGAGGCGGCGGAGTAATTTCAGCTTGCCGGCAGCAGGCGAGTCAGCATGGTCATGACCAGCTCGGCGATCTCGGTATAGCTGTCGGACACGGCGAGGCGCTTGGCGTCATCCCAGAGGCCGCGGCCTCAAGCCGCGCTCGGTAGTCGTCGGCGAACCCGCCGACCAATTTCATCGATGCGTCGTAGTTGTCGAACTGTTGGTTCTCACCGGGATCGCCCGACCGCGCGTGAAGCACTTGGTCCTTCGCGTCGATCAGATCCAGCTCCGCAGCAATATCCCGGCTGGCACCGCCGATGCCGCCAATCACGATCAGCGGCTTGTTTTCTTCCAACGTGGCCACTGCCTCGGCCGCGATGCCGGAGCTACCGTCGCCCCACCAAGTCCCATCGCAATGCCTGCTGCCGGCGACCCGGCAGCCGAGGATAATTCGCGCATCGGTCTCCCTGGCCATCGCACGCCGCAACGCGGCGAGGCCATCGCGGGGCGGCTCTTCGTCGAACAGCAGAGCGATCTGAGGAACGGTCTTCAGCCGCGCTGCGGATTTGAGCACCTCCGGCAGCCTCCGATCGCCGATATACACGTCTGCTATCTTTCCGGATGACATGAGTGTCGCCACGGTGGTCTCACCGGACAGCAGCTTGATCTCGCTGAAGGCGCCAAGCCGAAGCGTATGCGCCCAGACCTTATCCTCGCGTTCGCGATAGGGGTCGTCAGGGAGGAGTTTGCGATGAAGGTCGTTAGCGCGGAGATAATGGATGAACGGCCGGCTCTTCAAGGCCCGCCCCGTAGAGCGATAGGCCGCAGCGAGTTGGGTTGAGATCTCCAGTGTAAAATTGGTCTGCGTGGGTGGATCGATCCGACCGCCATAGGCGATCCGCGCACCACGATACACCAGGGGGGTCAGCACCGCGCTAAGCACGCGCTTGTCGTCGTTTTCGAACATTCCGAGCGCGGCGAGGTCTGGCGTTTCCGACACGGACAGCGCCAGCGTCCAATCGTACTTGGGAGGTTGTTCAATCATCACAGCAGCTCGCTCAACGCCATGAGCCTGACATTCGGAAACGCCTTGTTGATCAGTTCCTTCTCGTGCCGGCAGACCGGCGGGTCGGGATACACGATGTCGGTTGGCGTCTGCGCGTGGTGATGCGCCAGTTCGGCAAGCTCCGGCGGGCGCGGGCAGACCACAATCGCCTGGCCCGGCGCCAGCCGATCATCAACCCGCCTTTGCGCGTCAGCAGCCCAAACTTCCATCCGCATTGCTTCGGAAAGCAACCCAAGCAGTACGCGCTCGACGTCGGCGCGGTCTATGCTGTTCACGTCGATGCGGGGCATGCCCTGGCTATTGTCATAGCCCACCTTCGGCGTGCGGATCAGCGGCACGTTTCCGAGATAGGGGAAGCTGCGGGAGGTTCCCGTATGCGAGAGGTCCCATACCACGATCGGGCTGCCATGCCTCTTCGCCGTCAGCATTTCCCACATGCACCAGGGACGGCCGTGATACGCATCGGTGATGATCCCGAGGAGTGCGCCCCCCTTGATTGTGTCCTCGAACTGCTTGGCATATTCATCACCTGCCACGGTGTCGCTGGCGTCGAAGAACATCTCCACGCTGTTGACGCGGACCTCACCCGCTCTCGGGTTCGGCTTGGCCTCCTTGAACCGCTCGAGCAGCAGCGCGACGCCTTCGCCGTCCATCTTGGCATGGCTGAGGAAGATCGTGATCTTCAGATCCGCGGGCGAGCGCCCTTGGGCGCTCGTGCTCTGCTCGATCATAGCTCGGCTCATCGCTAGCCGCACGTTGCGCTGCTGAGCCCACACCGCCCCCATCACATACATCGTGATGCGCCGAGTCCAGCTCTCCCACCCTTCGTCGGCCTCAGGTGTATCTGCGACGATTCCCTGCGTGGCCAGATGTACGTAGCTCAACTCGCCCTGCGACACGCGAACAGGCAGCAACATGTCTGATTGGCTGTCCTTGACGTGCGTGACGACATCGCGGATGTAGTCTGCCCATTCGGCCGGACGATTGCGCATGACGTCGTCGACCACGAGAATGACGATGTTGGAGCGCGCCGTCGTCCAATCAATGGCCTGGGGTCGATCGGTATCGCGCCAGTTTGTGCTGCGCTTGCGTACGGGAATGCGAAAACCAACGCCGTCACGCGTCATACCCAGTGCATCGAGCTGATAATGGAGAGCCGTGGCAAGGCGAGCACCAGGGTCGTCACGTGCCTCCGGTCCCGACGGCGCCCACAGCACATAGACCCGCATTGGCTCGCTCGACATACTCTGCCCTTCCGGAGACGCCGCTCGCGGAGCCAACCACAACCTCAGGAGGAATACAAGCCGCGGAGCCTGTCTCGATCGCGAATGGCGCTTCCTGATGCCTCGGTCCGACCTACTTCACCGGCCGCTTCTCCAGCTTCCTGGCCAGCGTCCGCCGATGCATGCCGAGCCGTCGTGCTGCCTCGGAGATATTGAAATCCGTGTCGATCAAGGTCTGGTGGATGCGCTCCCATTCCAGCGTCTTGATCGAGGTCGAGCGCTCGGCGAGCGCGACCTGGGCGTTGCCTTGCGCCTTGCGGAAGGCTTCCTCGATGTCGTCGGTATTCGACGGCTTGGCGAGGTAGTGGCAGGCGCCGAGCTTGATCGCTTCGACGGCGGTGGCAATGCTGGCGAAGCCGGTGAGCACGACGATCAGCATCTCCGGATCATGCGCGTGCAGCTTCTCGACGCAGACGAGGCCGGAGCCGCCGCCGAGCTTGAGGTCGACGACGGCATAACCGAAATTCTTGTCCTTTAGAACTTCGTCGACCTGCTCGAGCGAGGGCGCGATCACGGCCTCGTAGCCGCGGCGCTCGAACGAGCGCTTCAAGGTGCGCGCAAAGCCGTCGTCGTCCTCGACGATCAGGAGCGAGCGTTCAATTTCCACGGGGCTCTCCAATCGCAAGCATCGAGAGCGGCAATGACAGCCGCACGGTGGCCCCGCGTCCCCGGTGGTTCCAAGCCGAAACGCCGCCACCGAGCTTGCGGATCACGTTGACCACCAGGAACAGCCCGAGGCCGCGGCCGGGACGGCCCTTGCTCGACTGATAGGGACGCCCGAGCTGCGCCAGCATGGCGGGATCGAAGCCCGGGCCCCGATCGCTGACGCTGAGCAGCAGCTGATCACCGTCGCGCTCGACCGCGAACTCCACCCACTCGCGCGACACTTCGAAGGCGTTGTCGAGCACGTTGACGATGGCCTGCTTGAGCGCGACGTCGGAGACGATCGTGGGATCCGAGCCGAACTCGTTGCGGACCATCAGATTGCGCGCCGAGCGCGCGGCGCGCCATTCGTCGACCAGCGTCGTCAGAAACGCCTTCAACGTGGTCGGCGACGAGCCCTCGCCGCGCGCCTGCCCGGCGGACACCAGGATGTCGGTGACGATCGACTTGCAGCGCTGCACGGCCGCTTCCATCTCGGTGAAATCCTCGGCCAACGCCGGATCGGCCGAGATCGCGGTCATGCGCCGCCAGTCGTTGAGGATCACCGAGATCGAGGCCAGCGGCGTGCCGAGCTCGTGCGCGGCGCCCGACGCGAGCAGGCCCATGCGGATGATGTGATCCTGCTCGGCGGCGTGCTGGCGCAGATCGGCGAGCTTGGCGTCGCGCTCGCGCAAATTCCGATTGATGCGGGTGACGAAGACGACCAGCAGCACGGCGTCGAGCACGAAGCCGACGAACATGCCGGTGATGTGCAGCGTGAAAGGATCGCTGACGTGATGCTGCGGCAGCGCCAGCGGCCGGTACTCGATGGTGAGCCAGACGAAGCTGAGCACGGTCAGCGCGACCAGCGACCAGGAGGAGCGCGCATCGAGCAGTACGGCGCCAAGCGTCACCTGCAGCAGATAGAGACAGGTGAACGGATTGGATGCGCCGCCGGTGAGATAGAGCTCGGACGTCAGCGCCACGACGTCGAGCATCAACGCGATCAGCAGATGCCGGTTGCCGACGTCGTCACGCCGGCGCAGCCAGATGTGGCTGGCAATATTGAGCGCCACCAGCGCGCAGATGATCGCAGCCATCGGCAGCACCGGCAGCGCGATGCCGAACCAAGTGGTGACGAAGGCGATGGTGACGATCTGACCGACCACGGCGATCCAGCGCAGCTGGATCAGCAGCACCATGTTCTTGCGGTTGGTGGCGTCCTTGGTCGTGACGGGCGCATGGATCTCGGGCGCGGCGAGCGCCGCCACGGCTCCGATCGGCAGTTTCGGCGCTTCATTCCTCATGCGACGGCGCCGCTCAAGATGATGACGCCTCGTGTCCACGCATGCCTTGCTGCCGATCGTCCCATTCCGCATCCTGCGCTGCCGCCGCGCCGGTCTCGCCGCGCGCGCGGCAGAGCCGCTGCACGCCGGCGCCGGCCAGCATCAGGGCCAATGTAAACCACGTCAGCGCGTAAACCAGATGGTTGTTCGGAAACGCGATCACGGTCAGGCCGCCGATCGGATAGCCGCCGGGATTCGGCGTCGCATCGGCATCGACGAAGAAGGGCGCGGCATCGGACAGGCCGCCTGCGGCCGCGATTGCCGCGACATCACGTGAATACCAGCGATTGGCGGCGGGATCGTTGTGGCGCAGGAAGCCGCCGCCGGCCTCGGAGATGCGCAGCAGCCCGGTCACGCTCACCGGACCATCCGGGTTCCCGGCGCTGCGGCTGGCAGGATCGCGCCGCTCCGAAGGCACGAAGCCGCGGTTCACCAGCACGACGCCGTCGGCCGTCTGCAACGGCGTCACCACCCAATAGCCGGGCCCCTCGACCGTGAGCGCCTGGACCAGCGTCTCGCGGTCGTTGAGGAAATGGCCGCTCAAGGTGACCCGCTTATACTCATCGTCATTGCGATTGACCGTCGCCCACGCGGCCCGCTCCGGCACGGGCACTGGCTCGGCGTGAACACGGCTCTCGACGCGGTCGATCAGATCGAGCTTCCAGGCGCGGCGCTCGACCTGCCAGACGCCGAGCGCCAGCAGGATCACTACGCACGCGATCCACACCGCGCCGATCGCGAGCGTCGCCGGCCGCAGCGCGCGCCGCGCGACTCGTCCCCCTGCCCCGTCGGCAGGAGCTGATATCACGGCGTCGACCCCATCTCGTG
The DNA here is from genome assembly GCF_051167655.1 of Bradyrhizobium sp. HKCCYLS2038. Lineage (NCBI taxonomy): Bacteria > Pseudomonadati > Pseudomonadota > Alphaproteobacteria > Hyphomicrobiales > Nitrobacteraceae > Bradyrhizobium > Bradyrhizobium sp. HKCCYLS2038. The sequence goes on from NZ_JBNPTM010000007.1 coordinate 360,720, forward strand.
CACCGGCATCATGTTGGTCGTCAGATGGTGCATGACCCAGAGCGAGCCAGAGAGCGCGATCACCACCATGATGATGGTGAAGATCAGCGCCATCATGCTCCAGCCGCCCTCGGCCTTGGTGTTCATGTGCAGGAAGAAGATCATGTGGACGACGACCTGCACGGCGGCAAACGCCGTGATGATCAGCGCGGTCACCTGCTTGTCGAGCGATCCGCTCATCACCAGCAGGAACGGAATCGCGGTCAGCACGACCGAGAGGCCGAAGCCGATCAGCTGACCCTGCCGGGTGCCGGCATGATCATCGGCCGAGTGGTGCGCGTCCGCGTGGGCGTGGACATCCGAGCTCATCGCAGCATCCCCATCAGATAGACGAAGGTGAAGACCCCGATCCAGATCACGTCGAGGAAGTGCCAGAACAGGCTGAGGCAGACCAGCCGGCGCCGGTTGGGCTCGATCAGGCCGAAGCGCTGCACCTGCACGATCAGGGTGACCAGCCAGACCAAACCGAACGTCACGTGCAGGCCGTGAGTTCCAACCAGAGTAAAGAACGACGACAGGAAGGCGCTGCGCTGCGGCGTCGCGCCCTCATGGATCATGTGGGCGAACTCCGTCAGCTCGATGCCGAGGAAGGCGAGACCGAACAGGCCGGTCACGACCAGCCATCCCTGCATTGCACCGAGCCGGTTCTGCTGCATCGACAGCATCACGAAGCCGTAGGTGAGCGAGGACAGCAGCAGGAACGAGGTGTTCAACGCGACCAGCGACAGATCGAACAGGTCCTTCGGTGCCGGCCCTGCGGCATATCTGGCCCCAAGCACGCCATAGACCGCGAACAGGATCGCAAAGATGAGGCAGTCGCTCATCAGATAGATCCAGAAGCCGAGCATCGTGCTGCTGCCTTCCGGGTGCTCGTGCTCGTCGACGAGGTAGAAGACCGGCTCGCCGGCCTTCAGGGTACCCGTTGCAACTGTCATGACTTCGCTCCTGCCGCGAGCAGCGCGGTGCGCGCCCGCTCGACACTGACGACCTCATCGGCCGGGACGTGGAAGCTGCGGTGATAGTTGAAGGTGTGGGCGATCGCGACCGCCAGCAGCGCGACGAAGCTGCCCGCCGCCATCCACCACATGTACCAGATCAGGCCGAACGCCATGGTGGTGCTGAGCCCCGCCAGGATCACGCCGGTGCCGGTGTTGCTCGGCATGTGGATCGCCTTGAAGCCGGCGAGCGGACGCGTGTAGCCGCGACGCTTCATGTCCCACCACGCGTCGTTGTCGTGGACGACGGGCGTGAAGGCGAAGTTGTAGGCCGGCGGCGGCGACGACGTCGCCCATTCCAGCGTGCGCGCATCCCAGGGATCGCCGGTGACGTCGACCAACTGCTCGCGGCGCAGGACGCTCACGGCGATCTGGATCAGGAAGCTGGCGATGCCGAGCAGGATCAGGAACGCCCCGACGCCGGCGATCACGAACCAGATCTGCAGGCCCGGATCGTCGAAGGTGCGCAGGCGACGGGTCACCCCCATCAGGCCGAGCACATAGAGCGGCATGAAGGCGAAGTAGAAGCCCACCGTCCAGAACCAGAACGACATCTTGCCCCAGAACGGATCGAGCTTGAAGCCGAACGCCTTCGGGAACCAGTAAGCGATGCCGGCGAACAGGCCGAACAGCACGCCGCCGATGATCACGTTGTGGAAATGCGCGACCAGGAACAGGCTGTTGTGCAGCACGAAGTCGGCCGGCGGCACCGCGAGCAGGACGCCGGTCATGCCGCCGATCACGAAGGTCATCATGAACGCCACCGTCCACATCATCGGCAGCTCGAAGCGGATGCGGCCGCGATACATCGTGAACAGCCAGTTGAACATCTTCGCGCCGGTCGGGATCGAGATGATCATTGTCGTGATGCCGAAGAACGAGTTCACGCTGGCGCCGGAGCCCATGGTGAAGAAGTGGTGCAGCCAGACCAGATAGGACAGGATGGTGATGACGACTGTCGCGTAGACCATCGAGGTGTAGCCGAACAGCCGCTTGCCCGAGAACGTCGAGGTCACTTCGGAGAAGATGCCGAACGCCGGCAGGATCAGGATGTAGACCTCCGGATGGCCCCAGATCCAGATGAGGTTGACATACATCATCGGATCGCCGCCGAAATCATTGGTGAAGAAGTTGGTGCCGACGTAACGGTCGAGCGACAGCAGCGCCAGCACGGCCGTCAGCACCGGGAAGGAGGCGACGATCAGGACGTTCGTGCACAGCGACGTCCAGGTGAAGACCGGCATCTTCATCATGGTCATACCGGGCGCCCGCATCTTGACGATGGTGCAGATCAAATTGACGCCGGATAGCAGCGTGCCGACGCCGGCGACCTGCAGCGCCCAGATGTAGTAGTCGACGCCGACGTCAGGACTGTAGGACAGGTTCGAGAGCGGCGGATAGGCCAGCCAGCCGGTGCGGGCGAACTCGCCGACGAACAGCGAGCACATCACCAGCACGGCGCCTGATGTGGTCATCCAGAAGCTGAAATTGTTGAGGAACGGAAACGACACGTCGCGCGCGCCGATCTGCAGCGGCACGACATAGTTCATCAGGCCGGTGACCAGCGGCATCGCCACGAAGAAGATCATGATCACGCCGTGGGCCGTGAATACCTGATCATAGTGGTGCGAGTTGAGATAGCCCTCGGAGCCGTTGAAGGCGATCGCCTGCTGCAACCGCATCATCAGCGCGTCGGCGAAGCCACGCAGCAGCATGACGATGCCGAGCACCATGTACATGATGCCGATGCGCTTGTGGTCGACGGTGGTGAACCACTCCTTCCAGAGATAGCCCCAGAGCCGGAAATAGGTCAGTGCGCCCAACAGCGCGAGGCCGCCGAGCGCGACCATCGCGAAGGTGCCGACGATGATCGGCTCGTGCAGGGGCAGCGACTCCAGGGTCAGCCGGCCGAAGATGAATTTGGTGAGATTGGCCGTGTCGAACATGATGGACCCTCACGAATCCGACTTCACGAATTTGACTTGGAGGTGGACCACGTGATGAAGGATGCCTTGGACGGCCGCAGCAGGCCGGGCCGTTCCAGCCCGCGGCCCTGCAGCGGTGTCCAGTCGAGCGGCGCCAGCACGGTCGGCGAGGAGTCCTCGGCCATGCGCGTGACCTGGTCGCCCGGCAGACACACGCCACCGGCTACGAAGCTCGGCTCGGCACCGAACACCGCGCCGCGGCCGGCGAACTTGTCATAGGCCAGCGGCAGCGTGTTGCTGATACCGGCCATGCCCATGCCGCCCCGGGCGTCGATCGCCATCATCTCGCTCATGCACATCTTGCCGGTCTCGACGCACATGTTGAGGATGGCGCGGAACAGGTCCCCATCGACGGAGGCGTAGTAGCGCACCGGCTCGTTGGCACTCGGACGCTCCAGCATCAGATATTCGCTCTTTCCGAGCTGAGTGCCGCTGGCCTTGGCCTTCTCGACCCAGCTCGAAAACTCCGCATCCGACAGGCCATGGAAGGCGAAGCGCATACCGGAGAAGCCCGAGCCGCTGTAGTTCGCCGAGAAACCGCGATAGACGCCGGGCTTGTTGATGACGGCGTGCAGCCGGCTCTGCATGCCCGGCATCGCATAGATCTGGCCGGCGAGTGCCGGAATATAGAACGAGTTCATCACCGACGAGGACGTGATCCGGAAATCGAGCGGCCGGTTCACCGGAGCAGCGAGCTCGTTGAGGCTGGCGATGCCGTATTCGGGGTAGATGAACAGCCACTTCCAATCGAGCGCGACGACGTTGACCTCAAGCGGCTTGTCCTGCGGCGTCACCGCGCGGTCGGCCGAGATGCGGCCCAACGTCCGGTAGGGATCGAGCAGATGGGTGCCCATCCAGGTCACCGCGCCGAGGCAGATGATGATCAGCAGCGGGGCGGCCCAGATCAGGAGCTCGAGCTGGGTCGAGTGGTCCCAGTCCGGCGTATAGGTCGCCGCCTGGTTGGACTGGCGGTAGCGCCAGGCGATCATGGCGGTGGCCACCATCACCGGGACCACGATCAGCAGCATCAGCACGGTGGCGATGATCACGAGATCGCGCTGCTGGGCCGCGACATCACCTGACGGCGCGAGCACCACCAGATTGCAGCCCCCGAGCGCAAGCCCTAGGAGTAGCAGAGCCAACGTTTTCCAGTAACGCACGATTAACCTCGTCGAAGTCGCTGAACGAGGCCTCACGTAGCGACCGGACGTCACGCCCAACATTGGACAATTTGTCCAATACCGGACCGACGCCCGGCCAGACATTTACGGGCTAAGATAGAGTGCGAGAGGACTGCGAGCGGCGATGACACAGGCAGCGGCCATGGACGGCGAGACCAATCTTTCCCGCAGGCATGAGGCGAATCCGGGCGAGATCGCGATCGGCGTCATCATCGGCCGCACCTCGGAGTTCTTCGACTTCTTCGTCTACGCCATCGCTTCCGTGATCGTGTTTCCGCGCCTCGTCTTCCCGTTCGCCGACGAGCTGACGCAGACGCTTTACTCCTTCGCGCTGTTCGCACTCGCCTTCATCGCGCGCCCGTTCGGCAGCGTGATCTTCATGGCGATCGACCGCCGCTACGGCAAGAGCGCCAAGCTGATCCTCGCGCTGTTCCTGCTCGGCACCTCCACCGTCGCCATCGCCTTCCTGCCGAGCTACTACACCGTCGGCGCCGGTGCGATCTGGCTGCTGGCGCTGGCGCGCATCGGCCAAGGCCTTGCCTGGGGCGGCGCCTGGGATGGCCTCGCTTCGCTGCTCGCGATGAACGCGCCGGAGCATCAGCGCGGCTGGTATGCGATGATTCCGCAGCTCGGCGCCCCGCTCGGGCTGATCGTCGCCAGCACACTGTTCGCGTTCTTCGTCGGCCATCTCTCGGCGGCCGATTTCTTCGACTGGGGCTGGCGCTATCCGTTCTTCGTCGCCTTTGCCATCAACGTCGTGGCGCTGTTCGCGCGGCTGCGCATGGTGGTCACGCCAGAATATGACGAATTGTTCCAGTCGCGCGAACTGCAGCCCGCCAGCGTCAGCAGCACCATTCGCCACGAGGGCCGCAACATCGTGATCGGCGCTTTCGCGCCGCTGGCGAGCTTCGCCCTCTTCCATATGGTGACCGTGTTTCCGCTGTCCTGGGTGTTCCTGTTCACCAAGGAGACGCCGGCGCGCTTCCTGATCATCGAGGCCGTCGGCGCGGTGTTCGGCGTCATCGCGATCATCGCCTCGGGCATGCTCGCCGACCGCATCGGCCGCAGATCGCTGCTGATCGGCTCGGCGGTCGCGATCGCGGTGTTCTCCGGCTTCGCGCCGCAGCTGCTCGACGCCGGCCCGGTCGGCGAGACCATCTACATGGTGCTCGGCTTCATCCTGCTCGGCCTGTCGTTCGGCCAGTCGTCAGGTGCGATCGCCGCCAACTTCGCGCGAACCTATCGGTACACGGCGTCGGCGCTGACGGCGGACTTGGCGTGGCTGTTCGGCGCGGGATTCGCACCGCTTGCAGCGCTGCTGCTGGCGTCGTATTTCGGCGTGCTCTCGGCCGGCGGCTATCTGTTGTCGGGCGCGGTCTGCACATTGCTCGCGCTGTGGCTGAGTGCCCCGCGGCAGCTGCAGCAGACGTAGTCGTCGCGCGAGGTGATGCCTCGGTAAGGCTCGCTACGAGCCACTCGCTCGGCGAGCGCTCACTAAGCGGAAAATGAGTTCACTCGGCAGTCCAAGTAATTGCGCCCTCTCCCCTTGTGGGAGAGGGCATGTAGGACGGTGCGTCAAACTCGGTCGGGTGAGGGGTTTGTCTCCGCACGCACGACCGTCCCAGTGGAGAGAGACCCCTCACCCGGTATGACCGCGCTTTGCGCGCTCATACCACCCTCTCCCACAAGGGGAGAGGGTGCACCACCGCTGCGGCTCATTGTTTGTGCTCACACGTGGGGGACTGATCGTCGTCGTTCCGCCTTTGAGCAAACGGCGGATCGATTGAGCTAGTCCTCAAGTCCCCCGCCACTTCCGCTCCGCCTCGTCCCACGCCGCGAGCGGCTGAAGATCCGGCACCCACGCAAGTCCTGTCTTGGCATCCGACGACACCGCCTCCGGCGTCACCACCATGTCGAGCAGCGCCGGGCGATTGGCCAGCGCACGCTCAATCGCAGGCCCAAGCTGTTCCGCGGTCTCGACGCGCTCGGCGTGCATGCCGAAGGCGCGCGCCATGGCAGCGTGATCGGCGAATTGAAGTTTCGTGCCGACGACCTTGCCGTGCGTCACGGTCTGGTCGTGCACCTCGATCTGCCAGGCACCGTTGTTGGCGACGACGATCAGCACCGGCGCCTTGTGGCGCACGGCGGTGTCGACCTCGATCGCGTTGAATCCGAACGCGCCGTCGCCGGTCGCAACCACCACCGGCTTGTCGGGATAAGCGAGACTCGCGGCGATGCCGTAGGGCACGCCGATGCCGATGCAGCCGAACGGGCCGGGATCGAGCATCAGGGGCGCGCTCAAGCCCACGCGGGCGAAGGACAGGAAGTCGCCGCCGTCGGTGATGACCACGGCGTCGTTACCGATGGCGTCCTGGATCGCCGAGAGCACGCGATTGGGATGCAGCCGGCCGTCGGAGCCGGCTGGCGCCGCCGCCATGCTCTGCTTCAGCTTGGCGGCGCGCTCCTGATGGCTGGCGTGCAGCTTCGCCGTCCATGATCTGTCGACGGCGGATTCGCGGTTGCCGGCGAGCGCGATCATGGCGCGCAGCGTTTCAGCTGGTGATGCGAGAATCTCGGCCGCGCCGCGACGGTTGTCGCGCAGTTCGCTCGCGGTGTCGCTGATGCGGACGAATTTCGCGTCCTTGAACACAGCGGGCGAGCCGTAGGCGAGCTGAAAATCGAGCTTTCGGCCGACGGTCAGGATCACATCGGCATCGCCCATGACAGCGCCGCGCATCGCGCCGACAACGGAGGGATGGTCGTCCGGCACCAGACCCCTGCTCTCGCCGGTGTCGAGATAAACAGCGCCGAGCCGGTCGAGCAGCGCGATCAGTTCAGGACCGGCGCCGCGCGCGCCGCGGCCGGAAATCACGAGCACGCGTCGCGCCGACCACAACAGCTCCACAGCCTTCTCGACCTCGGCCGGATCGGGCCGCACCGACACGCGCGACTTTGGCGCGAGATGCTCCTCGAGCTGCAATGCCTTGGGCACGATGCCGCGCAAGGTGTCGACCGGAAAGTCGATGAACACCGGCCCCGGCTCGCCGCCATCGCCGAAGGCGCGCGAGATCGCCTCGTCGAGCTCCTGCAGCACCAAGGACGGCTCGCGCACGGTGCGGGCATAGCGCGTGATCGAGCGCACCAGCTGGGTGTGATCCATGTCCTGCAGGCCGCCGCGATTCTCCTGCGGCCGCGGATTGCCGCCCGACATCACCAGCACCGGCGCCCGCGAGACATGCGCGTTGGCGATGCCGGTGATCGCATTGGTCATGCCGGGTCCCGCCGTGACCAATGCGACGCTGAGCTCGCCGGTCAACTCCGCATGCGCCTGCGCCATGTGCACGGCGGCGCGCTCGTCGCGCACGTCGATGATGCGGATGCCCTCGGCGTCGAGCCGCATCCAGATCGGCATGATGTGGCCGCCGCACAGCGCGAAGACGCGGCTGACGCCGCGGCGCTTGAGCAGGCGGGCGATCAGGTCGGCGGCACTGTCGGGAGAGACTTTCATCGGACCACTCCGGCGGATGAGGATGCGATCAGCCCGGCGCGAGCCAGGCCACGAGCAGCGAGACCGTGAGAACGGCGAAGATGTGCGAGACGAGGATCGAGCCTGATGTCACGCCCGCCTCCAGCCCATACAGCTTGGCGATCGTGAACGGCCCGGAGCCGATCGGCAGCGCGCTGAGGATGACGGCCGAATGCGACCACAGCGGCGGCATCGCAAAGACGTGGAAGGCGAGCAGCGCGGTCACCGCGGGCTGCATCACGAGCTTCAGCGACACCAGGATGGCGATCGATGTCGCATCGTGCGTCACGACGCGCTCCTGCGCCAGGAACAGGCCGATGCAGACCAGCGCCGCCGGCGAGGCTGCACCGCCGAGCAGGCTCGTGAAGCTCATGAACGGCGCGGGGAGCGAAAAGCCGCTGAGTCCCACCGCAAGACCTGCGACGGGCGCGATGAACAACGGGCTGGTCAGCAGCGAGCGCGCGACCTTGGCGATCGTCGCACCCAGAGTGGCGCCCTTCTGCAGATCCATCTCGACGACGACGATCGCAAACAGAAACAGCACGCACGCCGTGAACAGGGTGGCGATGATCGAGGCCGGCGCGCTGTCGGGGCCGAACACCAGCAGGCACATCGGAATGCCCATGAAGCCGACATTGCTGTAGCCGGCATCGAGCCCCTCGATGCTGGCATTCGCAACACGGCGTCCGCGTAGCCGGCTGATGATGAAGCCGGTCGCAAAGGTTGCGGCGATGCCGCCGCAGAACGCGCCGATGAAGCCGAACTGGCTGACCTGCTCGACGCCGATCTTGGACATCGCCGTGAAGATCAGCGCCGGCAGCGCGAGGTACACCGCGAAGCGGTTGAGATTGTCGGTCGCGGTGCGATCGAACACACCGAACCGTCCGCACAAAAATCCGGTCAGGATCAGCGCGAAGATGGGGAGAGCGGAATTGAGGACGGCCTGCATCGCAGCTATCTATCAGACCGCAGCGCATTGCCGCCACTCGTTCACGAAAATCTCTTCTTCAGCTCGCGATGCAGGATCTTGCCGGTGGCGTTGCGCGGCATCTCGGCGTCGGTAATGAAGGCATAGGAGCGCGGACGCTTGAAGCCCGCGAGGCGTTCCTTGGCCCAGTCAACCAGCTCGCACTCTTTCACCGTCATGCCGTCGCGCGGCACGATCACGGCATGGACGCGCTCGCCCCATTTGTCGTCGGGCAGCCCGATCACGGCGATGTCCTTGACGCCGGGATGGGCGCCGACCAGAGCCTCGACCTCGGAAGGATAGATATTCTCGCCGCCAGAGATGATCATGTTGCTCTTGCGGTCGGCGAGGTGGATGTAGCCGTCGGCGTCGCGGCGGGCCATGTCGCCGACCGAGCAATAGTCGCCGCGGAACGCCTCCTTCGTCTTCTCCGGCAGGCGCCAGTAGCAGTCGAAGGTGTGCGCGTTGGAGGAATAGAGCTCGCCCGCCTCGCCGTCCGGCACCTCGTTGCCGGCGTCGTCCAGGATGCGGATCGGCGCCGCACCGACGCATTCGCGCCCGACCGAGCCGAGCTTGGTGAACTGCTCATGCGGATGCAGCATGGTCACCCAGCCGGTCTCGGTCGCACCGTAGAGCTCGTAGAGGCCGGACTTCGGGAACATCTCCATCACCTCGCGCTTGGTCTCCGGGCGCGCCGGCGCCGAGGAGATCATCAGCTTGGTGATCGCGCTGAAATCGTGCTGCGTGCGGATCGCGCGCGGCAGGTCGAGCATCATGATGTAATGCGTAGGGACCAGCGAGGTGAAGGTCGAGCCGCCGTCGGCGAGCGTCGTCACCGCGTGCTCGGGATCAAAACTCTTGCGCGAATAGATCGAGTTGACGGCGCCGATATAGCCGAACGCGCCGAAGAAATTGAGCGAGTTGGCATGGCACATCGGCATCACCAGCAGCGCGCCGTCGTTGCGGCTCAGCTTCAACTCGATCTCGGTGACCATCGACAGCAGCACGGCGCTGCGATGGCTGCGCAGCACGCCCTTGGGCTTGCCGGTGGTGCCCGACGTGTACATCAGGGTCCAGGGATCGGACAGCGCGACCTGCTGATCCGGCTCGCGATCTGCAGCCGCGGCGATGATGTCTTCGTAGCCGCGATAGCCGGCCGGACGCGGCCTGGTGCCGAAATGGATGAAGCGATCGTCGGCGATGCCGAGATCCTTGCGTACCTCTTCGACGAGGCCTGTGAGCTCGTCCTGCACGATGACGGCGGCCGCTTCGGCATTCTGGACGATGAACTGCACCTCGGGCGCGGTGAGGCGGAAATTGATTGGCAGCGCGACCAGTCCGGCCTTGGCGGTCGCGGCGTAGATCTCGCACCACTCGACGCAATTGTAGGCGAGGATGGCGACGCGATCGCCCTTGCTGAGGCCGAGCCCGAGCAGCGCATTGGCGAGCCGGCAGGCACGCGCGTTCCAGAGCGCAAAACTCATCGCGCGCTCCAGGTCACGGACGCCGGTGCGATCCGGCGACATGCGGGCGTGGGCGAACAGCATCTGCCCGAAGTTCAAGAGGTCCCTCATCGTCGTTCCCTCCTCCGTTTTGAGTTCGTATTCCGAATTCGAATTCAAATCAAGGCGCTTTGGCGGAACTTTCCTTGAGGATCTGCGGCAGGATTTGAGGCGCCCTGTCCTCGGAACCTACTTTGGGGCTGGTCACACAAGTCGCCACACCACAGGTGTTGTCCCAGCGCGCGCTGGCCCGACAACGCTGCGTGGCCGGGAGCGCGCTTGTCCGGGACGACAGCAGAGGTCGGAGACTGGCAGATTGCCAATCTACTTACTTCCCTGATGGTCGGCGCGCCGCGCTGCGGCGAACTCACGGAAGAAATCGACGAGATACGGTCGCCAGACCGATCGCCAAGTTCAAAACAAATCAGCTAACTAATCGAAACGAACCGCGCGTGCAGAGAAATCGGCAGCGCTAAGAACTCGTGTAGACAGGGGTGGAGCGGCGGACCGCCCCACCCTGCTTGTTGTTATCAAGCTTTCATCGCCGCTTTCACCGCCGCGGCAGTGATCGGCAGCGAGCGCAGCCTTGCGCCGCAGGCGTTGTAGATGGCGTTGCCGAGCGCCGGCGCAACCACGGTGACGGCGGGCTCGCCGACGCCGGTGGCCTTCTCGCCATTGGCAATGACGGAGATCGCGACCTCCGGCACCTGGCTCATCCGCAGCGGCGTGTAGCTGTCGAAGTTGGTCTGCTCGATGCCGCCGTCCTTCAACGTCGCCTTCTCGTACATCGCGAGCGACAGGCCCCACAGCGCCGCGCCCTCGACCTGGGCACGGATGTT
>NZ_JBNPTM010000008.1:0-244044 GCF_051167655.1 Bradyrhizobium sp. HKCCYLS2038
CTGCGGGATGAACTGCTGAACGAGACGCTGTTCACCTCGCTCGCCCAGGCCCGCGTCGCGCTCCGATGCTGGCGGGCTGACTACAATGATGAACGACCACACTCGCAGCTCGGGTGGAAAACGCCCTCCGAGTTCGCCGCAACCTGCAATCCGCGTCGGGATCTGGCGCTGCGCCATGTCGAGAGCTCCGCGCCAGCCCCCGCTGCTACCACCGCCCGGATGGGCACATCCAACCGCCCGAACGAACTGAGACTTGGATAAAACTTGGGGGCAAGGTCAGAATCCCCGATCCTCTGATTACCTAAAGCCGTTCTCACGGTATCGGCCATTGTATTCAGCCGGGGGGAGAGTATGGAATGTTCTGAATGGAACGATAGTGGATATCGATCAGTTCTCGTTCCAGGACCACATGAAGGTCGTGACAAACCTGCTGTTAGAAGCTGGAGCATCAGCAACGCTAGTAAGGGCTCTTCGCCCCTAACAGGATTGCAGCAATAGCTACGCAATCAGCGGTCTGCGATCATGGGTGACCCCAGCCGCGCTGGTTTACCAGCGGGATCAATCTAGGTCGCTCAGTGACCATTCCGAGACATATTTTGTCTCCCATCGGATCTAATCGGTTGATAGCGTTTCGATGGAGCCATCGGATAGAGTTACACGGTAATCTGGTTGCAGCCCGCTAACCTTCTGGACGAACTTTGCGGGATCTTCAGGGTCGACGAACAACATCATTGCCTGTCCATCGCGGAACACCACTTCAAAGTGCTGCGCATCTGGATCGACAGTAAGCCGGAGTTCGCTGATCAAGGACTGTAGCCTCGACGCTATTTGAGCGCGAAGCTTGTAAACATCACCCGCTCTCGCTGATCGTACTTTCTCGATCAGGGCCGCAACTTGCTCCGGCTCGCGATAGTAGATCAGTGCTGTCTGGTCGAGAACGGCGAGCTCATGGCGCAGGAGCTGTACTCGCTTGCGTGCGTCCGTTAATTCCTGCTCGCCTCTGCGTATTCTGGTGGCAAGGAAGTCGCTGTTGAAGTCGTTCAGTTTGACACTGGTCTCGAATGCTTTTGCGAGTTCGTCCTCGACAAGCTTGATTCTTCCCTCGGTAGCCTCCAACTGGAACGCCAGCTCGGCTCGCTTAGTTGAGTGCTCACTCGTCTGCACTAGGGAAGCGAGGTCAAGCTGCTCAACGAATTGCAGGAACGTGGACTCGAACTGGTCATAACGCCAACGACCGTTCATTTTGCAGCCAAGCTTGCGTATCGCGTTCGAGCAAACAAGGTATGCCTGCCCTTTGGGTGGAGTCCCCTTATCCTGATGCTGCATCGGGCTGCGGCAGTATTCGCAAACGGCTAGCTTCGTGAAGAGGTTCGTGAAGTGCTTCCCCTTTGGCCCTCCACTTCCCCGTTTCCCATTCTCAGGCATAGTTTTTCGCTCGAGCCGGCCGCGTTGAGCTGCTTCGAACACGCCCACGTCAACGATGCAGGGGAAATAATCGCGTATCGGGTCCCCGTCTGGCGTTCGCTTGCCGTTCTCCATTCGGTTCGGTTGGAACGTTCCTACGGCAGCCTGGCTGCTGAGGATCTTGTTGACCGTTGAGTTTTGCCAGCCTCCCTTGCCCATGAACGTAGGCACACCATCTTCGTTCAGGCGCCGGACTATTGTGTACGTACCGAGCCCCGACGCTGCGTCATCGAAGATCCGACGAACGATCGCCGCACGATCCTCGATCACCTCGAACCCGCTACGGTCGGCCCGCAGGCGCAGCCAGCTGGGAGCTCGGGCGGTAAGCTTCTTCTCGCCGATAAGAGCCCGCTTTGCCTTCCACGCCTGCGACAAACGGTCGCTTTTCCGTGCGGACTCCTCGTTCGCTCGGCTCATTTTCGCGATCGAGATGATCAGGTCCTCGAACGAGATCTTACCGTGGAAGATGCGCTCATCGTCGAGTGTTACGAGCACAAGGCCGGCGTCGACAATCTCCATAAAGGGCTTTAGGGCGACCATCGGCTCCTGTCGGCTCATCCGGTCGAATGACTCGACCAGCAGGTATGATCCCTTCGCGATTTTTCCTTCTCTCACCGCGGTCAGGAACCGTCCGAAGTTTCCCGACGCAATATTCCTGCCCGAGTATGCCGAAACGCCGATATCGTGCAGGTCGAAATTTTCCATGAGTTCGAGCCCATGCCTTTCGGCGTACGCTCGCGAAGCCTCACGCTGACGACGTAGACTATCGCCCTTCAGTTGAAGGTCGGTCGACATTCGAACGTAGGAATACGCCTTGGGCCGCTCTGAGTTGGTCGGGACAGGAGCCATCTAAGACCGGTACAAAATCTTGATTTAATTGTCCACCATATCCTTAAGTGATGTCCTTTTAATATCGATTAATTGGACACTATATCTTGATGATCGGCTCGCCCGGCGCCGGCAAGTCGATGCTGGCGGCGCGGCTGCCGTCGATCCTGCCGCCGCTGTCGCCGGCCGAGCTGCTGGAAGTGTCGATGATCGCCTCGGTCGCCGGCGAGATCGAGGGCGGCGCGCTGACCAACCGGCGGCCGTTCCGCAGCCCGCATCATTCCGCCAGCATGGCGGCGCTGACCGGCGGCGGCCTGCGCGCCCGCCCCGGCGAGATCTCGCTGGCGCATCAGGGCGTGCTGTTCCTCGACGAGCTGCCGGAGTTCGATCCGCGCGTGCTGGATTCGCTGCGCCAGCCGCTGGAGAATGGCGAGGTCTCGATCTCGCGCGCCAACCACCGCGTCACCTACCCTGCCCGCTTCATGCTGGTTGCGGCGATGAATCCGTGCCGTTGCGGCAACGCCTTCGAGCCCGGCTATGCCTGCAAGCGCGGCCGCATCGACCGCTGCACGTCCGACTACCAGATGCGCATCTCGGGCCCGCTGATGGACCGCATCGATTTGCGCATCGAAGTGCCCGCCGTCACCGCTGCCGACCTGATCCTGCCGCCGTCCAAGGAAGGCTCCGCCGAAGTCGCCGCCCGCGTCGCCGCCGCGCGTGACCTGCAGCGCGCGCGCTACGCCCGGGCCGGCCTGCCGCATATCAGGACCAACGCCGAGGCCCCCGCCGCGGTGCTCGACGACATCGCCAAGCTCGACGCCGCTGGACAGAAGTTGCTGCGCGAAGCCGCCGAGACGATGCGGCTGTCGGCGCGCGGCTATCACCGCGTGCTGCGCGTCGCGCGCACGCTGGCCGATCTCGACCATGTCGAGACCATCGGCCGGCTGCATCTGGCCGAGGCGCTATCGTATCGCGCGCTGGCGGAAGACAATCGGCATGCGGCGTGACGGCGCCCTCCGCCTCAACACTCTGGTAACGACTTCTCTTTACACTCCGACAACCATAAGGCCGCGTTTGCGTCATCAGGCCTGTTGTGTCGGTGCGTATCATGTTGCGTTTCAAGGTGCTCGTTTCGGCCGTGCCGCTGATCGCGGCTGCGGTCGCCGCCAGGCTCGAGCTGACGCCCTCGCCGCGGCCCTGCATTGCCGTCGGGACAGAGACCGTCTCGCTCGGCTCCGCGCCGCGGCAGACCGATCCCCAGGCCGATTTCAACGTCGACTTCACCGATGATCCCGCGCTCGCCACCGTGCGCGTGGCACTGGTCGATGATCCCGAAGTAGCCGATTTCGTCGTGATCGACGATGCGCCCGTCCGCGAGGATCAGGGCTGCGGCCTGGGCGGGCCGTCCCGGATCGTCGCGATCGCCGCCGATCGCGATGCTGATGCGCCGCGGATCTATCTCAGCACCGATCGCGCCGGGGATGGCCTTGCCGACTACCGCATCTACGTCCGCTCCAGCCGCACGTCGGTCAGAGAGGCCGCCGCGCTGATCGTCGCCGCCCGCAGCCACGCCTCATCACCGCTCCATCCGGTGCTGTGAGCCGGGCTAACGCCCGGTTCACCATCTCCGCACCGCAGGCTCGCGCGGGCACGACGCTTCAAAGTCTCAGCAATACCGGCCGGCGCATGGTGCGGGCCGGCGATGACACGGGATCGACGACATCAGGGGTGACGGAATGGGACCGATTTTTCGCATCAGGCTGCGCCTGCGCCGGTTCACGCGCCGTCATCAGCTGATCTTCACGATCCTGCGCGCGATGATGATCTTCTCCGCCGGCTTCGGCGGCGCCTATGGCTTCATCAAGGCCAGCCTCTCCGAGAACTCCGGCTACAATCCGCATGCCTTCGCGATCGGCGCCAGCTTCCTGTTCGCACTCGCCTGCGTCGGCCTGGCGACGCTCAGCATGCGGCTGCGCTTCGTCAAGAAGAAGCTGCACAAGATCGCGCTTCACAACGAGGTGCTGGCGGACCGGAACTGGGAGCTGCAGGAGGCCGAGCAGCGCGCGCGCAGCCTGTTCGAGCAGCAGGGCGACCTCATCGTCATGCGCGAGCAGGACGGCACCATCGTGTTCGTCAACGACGCCTATTGCCAGATGGCCGGGCTCGATCGCGAGAACCTCGTCGGCAGCCAATTTGCCTTCGACCTGATCGAACAGGGCGACAGCGCGCTGGAGCCGAGCGGCACGCGCGTGCACGACCAGTGCATCGGCAGCGCCATCGGGCCGCGCTGGATCGCCTGGCGCGAGGCGCTGGTGCGCTCCGACGCCGGACATCCCGCCGTGCTGCAATGTGTCGGCCGCGACGTCACCGACCGCACCGAGACCGAGCGCGCGCTGGCGGATGCGCGCGACCAGGCCAATGCCGCCAACCGCGCCAAGTCGCGCTTCCTGGCGATGGCCAGCCACGAGATCCGCACGCCGCTGAACGGCATTCTCGGCATGAGCGGTCTGCTGCTGGAGACACAGCTGACGCCGGAGCAGACGACCTACGCCAAGGCGGTGCGCACCTCAGGTGACGCGCTGATGTCGCTGATCAACGAGCTGCTGGATTATTCCAAGATCGAGGCCGGCAAGCTGGCGCTGGAGGCGCAGCCGTTCTCGTTGACGGCGCTGATCGAGGAGATCACCGAATTGCTGGCGCCGCGCGCCCAAGCCAAGCAGCTGGAGATGGCCGCCTACATGGACGAGCGGCTGCCGACCTGGGTGACGGGCGACGCCGCGCGGCTGCGCCAGGTGCTGCTCAACCTTGCCGGCAATGCGATCAAGTTCACGGCGTCAGGCGGCGTTGCACTGATCGCCGAGCCCGGCATCTGGCCGAACGAGATCAGCTTCCAGGTGCGCGACACCGGCATCGGCATCGCCGCCGATGCCCAGGAGCGCATCTTCCGCGAGTTCGAGCAGGCCGACGACAGCGTCGCGCGCAGCTTCGGCGGGACAGGCCTTGGACTGGCGATCTCCGACCGGATCGTCAAGCGGATGGGCGGACGGATCAACCTGCAGAGCGCGCTCGGTGCCGGCTCGACGTTCGAGGTTTCCGTGCCGCTGCCGGCCGCCCTGGAGCGCGGCGAGCAGAACAGCTTCCGCGGACCGGACCTGACCGGACAGTCGGTCATGCTGATCGCGCCGCCCGGGCTGCAGGCCGAGCTGATCGAGCGCCGCCTGCAGAACTGGGGCGCGCAGACCTGCCTGGTCGCCGATACCGAAGTCGCAGAGGCGCTGCTGCCGGAGCGCGCGTGGCATGCGGTGCTGATCGATGATGCGATCGGCAGCGACGTGGCGCTCGACCTGGGCGCAACGGCGCAGCGACATACGACGCGGCTGATCGTGCTGGTGACGCCGGTGAGCCGCCACGAGCAGATGCCGGCGGCGCCGTTCAATGGCTATCTCGTCAAGCCGCTGCGCGCCGCCTCACTCGCCGCCCGCGTCGGCTTCGACGTCGATGGCACCGCGTCGGCTGACATCGACGAGCCTGTCCCGATGGTCGCTCCGCCGATCGCGGCCCGCGCGGGCGCCGGCCTGTCGATCCTGGTCGCCGAGGATAACGACATCAACGCGCTGTTGATGCGCTCGCTGCTGACCAAGCTCGGCCATCACGCCGATATCGCCGTCCATGGCGAGGCCGCGCTCGATTCCTGGCTCGCCGCCCGCGCGGCTGGCGCGCCCTACGATCTGATCCTGATGGACGTGCAGATGCCGCGGCTCGACGGCATCGCCGCCGCCAAGCGCATCCGCGCGCTGGAGGCCAGCGAGCCCGGCCGCCGCACGCCGATCCTGGCGTTGACGGCCAACGCCCTGGTCGAGGACCGCTACGCCTGCTTCGAAGCCGGCATGGACGGCTTCCTCGTCAAGCCCCTCGACCGCGACAAGCTGGACGAAGCGCTGGCGAATCTGGCGGCGGCCCGGCAGGTTGCTGCGTAGTTGGCTGGTTAGTTAGCGATTCACCTGCTCCACGATTAGTGCACCCTCTCCCCTTGTGGGAGAGGGTGGATCGCGTTCGCGGAGCGAGCGCGAGCCGGGTGAGGGGTCTTTCTCCGCGGAAAGAACCCCTCACCCGGCGTGCATTCGCTACGCTCATGCTCGCCACCCTCTCCCACAAGGGGAGAGGGTGCACCGCCGTCGCGGTCCCAAATCGTTTCACAGAAAACAGTTGAGCTAATACTGATGGATCAAATCAGATCTGATCAATCAATCACGACCCGGATCGGCTAAAGCCGCACGCATCAGCTCACAACCGCCGCAGCGCCACCGTTTCGATTTCGTGGTCGGCGCCCTTCTTCAGGATCAGGGTTGCGCGCGGGCGGGTCGGCAGGATGTTGTCCTCGAGATTGGCGAGGTTGGTGCGCTCCCAGATCGCGATCGCGGTGGCGACGGCTTCGTCGTCGGAGAGCAGCGCGTAGCGGTTGAAGTAGGAGCGCGGATCCTGGAACGCGGTATCGCGCAACGACAGGAAGCGCTTGACGTACCATTTGCGCAGCACCGCCTCCTCGGCGTCGATATAGACCGAGAAGTCGAAGAAGTCGGAGACGACCGGCACGGCCTTGCCGTCACGCGGCAGCGGTCCGGTCTGCAGCACGTTGACGCCCTCGACGATCAGGATGTCCGGCTGGTCGACCTCGGCCCACTGGTTGGGGACGATGTCGTAGCTGAGATGCGAGTACACCGGCGCACGCACCGGATGGCGGCCGGCCTTGATGTCGGAGAGGAAGGCGAGCAGCCGTGCCTTGTCGTAGCTCTCCGGAAAGCCCTTCTTCTGCATCAGGCCTTGCCGTTCGAGCACGGCGTTCGGAAACAGAAAACCGTCGGTGGTGATGAGATCGACCTTCGGCCGCGGCGACCAGCGCGTCAGCAGCGCCTGCAGCACGCGTGCAGTGGTCGACTTGCCGACCGACACCGAGCCGGCGACGCCGATGATGTAGGGCATCTTGCGGTCGCGGATGCCGAGGAACTGGCGCTGCGCGTAGTACAGCCGCTGCGCCGCATCGACATACATCGACAGCAATCGCGACAGCGGCAGATAGATGTCCTCGACCTCCTGCAGATCGAGGCGGTCGTGCATCGAGCGCAGCTTGGAGAACTCGCCGGGCTCGAGCGTCATCGGCGTGTCGTTGCGCAGCTCGGACCATTGCTGGCGGGTGAAGACGCGGTACGGATTATATTGCTGTTCGCTGGTGCGCATATCCATGACGCTGCCCTTCGTTTCCCCCGCTGTCGCGCCCTACTCCGTCTTGCGCGACGCCTTTTCTTCCAGACCTGATTGACCGGTCCGCTTGCCGAGCGCCGCCTCGACTTCCTCGAGCCGGACGTCCCGGGACTTCAACAGCACCAACAGATGAAACAGCAGATCGGCACTTTCCGAGATCAGATGCGCGCGGTCGGTGCCGACGGCGGCGATGACGGTTTCGACCGCCTCCTCGCCCATTTTCTTGGCGCATTGCGCCGGACCCTTGTCGAGCAGCTTGCGCGTATACGACGCCTCGCCGCCCGCCGCGGCACGCGCGTCGATGATGGCAGCGAGATCGTGGATCGTGAAGCGGGACATCAGCCAGTTCTCGGAACGCAGGTCCGTCCCGGGGAGGCCGGACCAGCGTTCATCTAACATTTTTGCGGCGCAATGTCGTCAGGGATCGAGCCGCATCGGCAGCCCCTGGCGCACCATGTGCTCCTTGGCTTCCCGGATGGTAAATTCCCCGAAATGGAAGATCGAGGCCGCCAGGACCGCGGTCGCCCGGCCCTGCCGGATGCCGTCGACCAGGTGGTCCAGATTGCCGACGCCGCCGGAGGCGATCACCGGCACCGGTACGCTGTCGGCCACGGCACGGGTCAGCGGCAGGTCGAAACCCTGGCGGGTGCCGTCGCGGTCCATCGAGGTGAGCAGGATCTCGCCGGCGCCTAGCGCGACGACCTCCTGGGCGTATTCCAGGGCATCGATGCCGGTCGACTTGCGGCCGCCATGGGTGAAGATCTCCCAGCGCGAGCCGCCGCCCGGACGGGCGACCGACTTGGCGTCGATCGCCACCACGATGCACTGCTCGCCGAACTTCTCGGCCGCTTCCTTGACGAACTCGCGCCGGCTGACCGCGGCCGAGTTGATCGAGACCTTGTCGGCGCCGGAGCGCAGCAGGGTCTTGATGTCGTCGATGGTGCGGACGCCGCCGCCGACCGTCACCGGCATGAAGCAGGCTTCCGCGGTACGGCGGACGACGTCGAGCATGATGCCGCGGTTCTCATGGGTCGCGGTGATGTCGAGGAAGCAGAGCTCGTCGGCGCCGGCGGCGTCATAGGCGATCGCCGCCTCCACCGGATCGCCGGCGTCGCGCAAATTGACGAAGTTGACGCCCTTGACGACCCGTCCGTCCTTGACGTCGAGGCAGGGAATGACGCGGACCTTGAACATCGTGTTCTCTCCCCTACCCGCGCGCCGCGCGGATCAGCGCCAGCGCCTCGGCAGAATCGAGCCGGCCGTCATAGAGCGCGCGGCCGGCGATGGCGCCTTCGAGCTTCTTCGCCCGCGGTGTCAGCATCGCCTTGACGTCCTCGATCGAGGCGAGGCCGCCGGAGGCGATCACGGGGATCGAGATGGCATCGCCCAGCGCGATCGTGGCGTCGAGGTTCAGGCCCTTGAGCAGGCCATCGCGCGCGATGTCGGTGAAGATGATCGCGGCGACGCCTGCGTCCTCGAAGCGCTTGGCGATGTCGAGCGCGGTGACTTCCGACGTTTCCGCCCAGCCTTCGACGGCAACCTTGCCGTCGCGGGCATCGAGGCCGACGGCGACGCGGCCGGGGAATTTCTTGGCGGCAGTTTTGACCAGCTCGGGATCGCGCACGGCGGCGGTGCCGATGATGACTCGGGTGATACCTTTATTGAGCCAAGCTTCGACCGTCGCGAGATCGCGGATGCCGCCGCCGAGCTGCACCGGCATCTTGACCACTTTCAGCATCGCCTCGACCGCTTGCGCGTTCATCGGCTTGCCGGCGAAGGCACCGTCGAGATCGACGACGTGGAGATACTCAAAACCCTGGTCGGCAAAACTCTTGGCCTGAGCGGCGGGATCAAGGTTGAACACGGTGGCGCGGGCCATGTCGCCCTGCTCCAGACGCACGCACTGGCCGTTCTTGAGATCGATGGCGGGAAACAAAATCATCTGAGCTGTCTTTCAGGCAAGCGCCCTGCCCGTCTCTCGATCGAGCAAGAGCGCTGCGCTCACGGCTTCCACTTCAGGAAGTTGGAGATCAAGGCGAGACCGAACCGCTGGCTCTTCTCGGGATGGAATTGCGTGCCGATGGCGGTATCCTTGCCGACAACAGCGGTGACCGGCCCGCCATAGTCGGCCCGCGCCAGCACCTCGCTCTCGTTGACGGCGTTCAGGTGATAGGAGTGCACGAAATAGGCGTGCAGTCCTTTCGGTCCCAGCGGCAGCCGCTCCAGCACCGGATGCTCCTGCAGAACATCCAGCGTATTCCAGCCCATGTGCGGGATCTTCAGGCTCTCGTCACGGGGCGTGATCTTCTCGACATCACCGGCGACCCAGTCGAAGCCGTCGGTCGTGACGTGCTCCTTGCCGCGCGTCGCCATCAGCTGCATGCCGACGCAGATGCCGAAGAACGGCCGCGCCTTGTGGCGCACGGCTTCGGTCATTGCTTCCAGCATGCCGTCGACGGCATCGAGTCCGCGGCGGCAATCCGCGAAGGCGCCGACGCCCGGCAGCACGATGCGGTCGGCGCGATACACCGTATCGGGATCGCGCGTCACCACGACCTTCTGCAGATCTTCCATGCCGCGCGCGGCGCGTTCGAACGCTTTCGCGGCGGAATGCAGATTGCCGGAGCCGTAATCGATGATGGCAACGCTCATCGTCCACCTCCGGGTTCAGGGAACAAGCCAATGATGCTGGCATGCGGCAGCGGCGGCGGCCGCTGGCCATTGCCATTGTCGCGCGTCGGCGGCGCGGCGCCGCGATCGACGGTGTTGTTGTCGTAGCCGAGATCGCTGCGCCTCGCGGCCCAGCGCTCGAAGAAGCGGCGCTCGGCGGCGTCGAGATCGTCGGCGACGACGACGTCGAGCTGGCGCCAATTGCCGCGCGAATAGCTCCAGCGCTTGAAGCTGGAGGCTTCGAGACCGAGCAGGATCGCCATGAGAAGATCGATGGCGGCGATCGCCCCGCCTGTGACGCCGATCCGCGCCAGCGCCACGTCGACCAGGATGACCAGCACGATCCAGCCGAGCATCGCCAGCCACAGCCGATGCCAGGCCAGCCAGACCGCGCCGAGAATGGCAGCCCAGAGATGGAAGCCGTCGCGAATGAACACGAAGCGATCCGTCGAACGCAGATCGGCCCCGGCGGCGAGGGGAGCGTGAACGGTATAGACGGGCATGTCGAATATCCCTTGGGAGGAGGGAGGTCAGCCGCCGAGCTGACCCTTGGTGGAAGGCACTTCGCCCTTGTTGCGCGGATCGATCGCGAGCGCTGACCGCAACGCCCGCGCCAGACCCTTGAAGCAGGATTCGGCGATATGATGGGCGTTCTCGCCGTACAGCGTCTCGACGTGCAGGGTGATGCCGGCGTTCATGGCAAACGCATTGAACCATTCGCGCACCAGCTCGGTGTCGAACTCGCCGATCTTGTCGCGCGCGAAGGTCGTGCGGAACACCAGCATCGGCCGGCCGGACACGTCGATGACCACGCGCGTCAGCGTCTCGTCCATCGGCATGTGGATCGAGGCATAGCGGGTGATGCCGGCCATGTCGCCGAGCGCCTGGCGCACGGCCTGGCCGAGCGCGATGCCGACGTCCTCGGTGGTGTGGTGGAAATCGATATGCAGGTCGCCGACCGCCTTGACGGTCATGTCGATGCGGGAATGCCGGGCGAGCAGATCCAGCATGTGATCGAAGAAGCCGATACCGGTCGCGATGTTGACCACGCCGGTGCCGTCGAGGTTGACGGACACCTCGATGTCGGTCTCTTTGGTCTTGCGCTTGATGGTCGCGCTACGCATGGGGTCAGCTTCCCTTGAAAACGCGGCCCTTTTATCAGGCGGATGACACCTTAGCTACTGCGGGATGACGCCCTCGAGGCCTGATCTCGGGCCATGGTGAGCAGATTTCAAGGCCCGGAGGGGCAGGGCAGGGACCTGGTAATTGTTTCCCCCGGCCCAAGCGCCTAAATGAGGCCGACAACCAGGGATCTTCCATGCACGCATCCTCGCACGAGCCCACCGTCTGGCACGGCACCACGATCCTGACCGTCCGCAAGGGGGGCAGGGTGGTCGTGGGCGGCGACGGCCAGGTCTCGATCGGCCAGACCGTGATCAAGTCCAACGCCCGCAAGGTGCGCAAGCTCGGCAAGGGCGACGTGATCGGCGGCTTTGCCGGCGCCACCGCCGATGCTTTCACCCTGTTCGAGCGGCTGGAGAGCAAGCTGGAGCAGTATCCGGGGCAGCTGACCCGGGCGGCCGTCGAACTCGCCAAGGACTGGCGCACCGACCGTTACCTGCGCCGGCTTGAGGCGATGATGATCGTCGCCGACAAGGAGGTCTCGCTGGTCCTGACCGGCACCGGTGACGTGCTGGAGCCGGAGGCGGGCGTGATGGCGATCGGCTCGGGCGGCAACTATGCGCTGGCCGCCGCGCGCGCGCTGATCGACACCGACAAGGACGCCGAGAGCATCGTGCGCAAGTCGCTCGATATCGCCGCCGACATCTGCGTCTACACCAACCGCAACATCACCATCGAAGCGCTGTCGGCCGAGTAGACGATGGCGACGAGCGAGATCGGCGTCCCGTCCCGACGATCGTCCGGGCTTTGGCTCGGGCTGGCGCTCGCGCTACTGGCGTCGCAGGCCGCGATCCTGTTCGCGATGGGCCGGCTGCCGATCTGCGCCTGCGGCACCGTCAAGCTGTGGCATGGCGTGGTGCAGAGTTCGGAGAACTCGCAGCATCTCACCGACTGGTACACGTTCTCGCACATCATCCATGGGTTCCTGTTCTATGCGCTGACGGCGCTGCTGGTGCCGCGGCTGCCATGGCAGGGCCGGCTGATCATTGCGATGCTGATCGAGGGCGCCTGGGAGCTGGTCGAGAATTCCAGCTTCATCATCGAGCGCTACCGCGCCGCGACGATCTCGCTCGACTATTTCGGCGACAGCATCGTCAACTCGGTCGGCGATACGCTCGCGATGATGACCGGCTTCCTGCTGGCGCGGGTGCTGCCGGTGTGGCTGACCGTGCTGATCGCGGTCGTGTTCGAGATCGGGGTGGGCCTGCACATCCGCGACAACCTGACCCTCAACATCCTGATGCTGGTCTATCCGACCGAGGCGATCCGGCAATGGCAGGCCGGGCCGCCGCTGCTGTGAGGGCGGGGGCCGGATGATCATCGGCTTTCGTCTCATGACCGAAGGCGACCTGCCCGCGATCCGCGACTGGCTGACCCAGCCTCACGTTCGCAAATGGTGGGGCGATCCGGACGAGCAATATGCGCTGATCGACGGCGACCGCGACGAGCCGGCGATGGACCAGTACATCATGCTGATGGACAACGAGCCGTCCGGCTATCTGCAGTGCTACGCCCTGACCGCATGGAACGAGGGTTTTGGCCCGCAGCCGGATGGCACCCGCGGGATCGACCTGTTCGTCGCCGGACAGGACCGCGTGGGGCGCGGCCATGGCCCGCGGGTGATCACTGCGTTTTGTGATCTGATGTTTCTGCGCGGCGTTCCGCGAATGGTTACCGATCCGTCGCCGGCCAATGTCCGCGCGATCAGCGCCTACGAAAAGGCGGGATTCAGGCGGGAGCGGCCGATCGAGACACCGGACGGACGTGCGCTCCTGATGTCCTGTGCGCCCGGCGACTTGCCTCGCCGCCAATCCAAGCCTAGCTAGAGCCCATGACCGACTTTTCCCCCCGCGAAATCGTCTCCGAACTCGACCGCTTCATCGTCGGCCAGGCTGACGCCAAGCGCGCCGTCTCCATCGCGCTCCGCAACCGCTGGCGCCGGCTGCAACTCGACGCCGGCCTACGCGAGGAGGTGCTGCCGAAGAACATCCTGATGATCGGTCCGACCGGCGTCGGCAAGACCGAGATCGCGCGGCGACTGGCCAAGCTCGCGGGCGCGCCGTTCCTCAAAGTGGAGGCGACCAAGTTCACCGAGGTCGGCTATGTCGGCCGCGACGTCGAGCAGATCATCCGCGACCTCGTCGAGGTCGCTATCCACCAGGTCCGCGAGCGCAAGCGCAAGGACGTCGCCGCCCGCGCCCAGCTTGCCGCGGAGGAGCGCGTGATCGACGCACTGGTCGGCGCCAACTCCAGCGCCGCAACCCGCGACTCGTTCCGCCGCAAGCTGCGCGCCGGCGAACTGAACGACAAGGAAATCGAGATCGAGACGCAGTCGTCCGGCGGCGGCATGCCGATGTTCGAGATCCCGGGCATGCCGGGCGCGCAGATGGGCGCGATCTCGATCGGCGACATCTTCGGCAAGCTCGGCGGCCGTACTAAGACGCGACGCGTCACGGTGGAGGCCTCGCACGATCTCCTGATCGCGGAAGAATCCGACAAGCTGCTCGACAGCGACCAGCTGGTGCTGGAGGCGATCAGTGTGGTCGAGAACAACGGCATCGTGTTCCTCGACGAGATCGACAAGATCTGCGTGCGCGAGAACCGCCATGGCGGCGACGTCTCGCGCGAGGGCGTGCAGCGCGACCTCTTGCCATTGATCGAAGGCACGACGGTCTCGACCAAGCATGGCGCCGTCAAGACCGACCACATCCTCTTCATCGCGTCCGGCGCCTTCCACATCGCCAAGCCGTCGGATCTGTTGCCAGAGCTGCAGGGCCGCCTGCCGATCCGCGTCGAGCTGCAGGCGCTGACGCGCGACGACATGCGCCGCATCCTGACCGAGCCGGAGGCGTCGCTGATCAAGCAATATGTCGCGCTGATGAAGACCGAGGGCGTGACGCTGGACATCACCGACGACGCGATCGATGCGCTGGCCGACATCGCAGTGGCCGTGAACTCCACGGTCGAGAACATCGGCGCGCGCCGGCTGCAGACGGTGATGGAGCGCGTGCTCGACGACATCTCCTTCAACGCCTCTGACCGCTCCGGCGAAACCATGCGCGTCGACGCCGCCTATGTGCAGCAGCACATCGGCGACCTCGCCAAGAACGCGGATCTGAGCCGGTTCATTTTGTAAGCGGCTGCGCCTTGCAGCTTCTGCGTTTCTTCGCACTGGCCGTCGCTTAGCCCTCCGCTGTCGTCCCCGCGAACGCGGGGACCCATAACCACCGAGGCTGATTGTAGTTCAAGATGGCGGCTCCAGCCTTGCCTCACCACGAATGGCGGTGGCTATGGGTCCCGGCTCAAGGCCGGGACGACAGCGGTGGGTTGGGCGGGGACCTCGCCTCTCTCTGTCACTGCTCGGCCTTGGCATGACCGGCGTGTCCAGCAGGCACTGGCGCCTGATGCTCGCCGTCAACGCTGCGGTCATGCTCGGCGTGTTCGCATACAAGCTCACGCTGCCGCCCTACATTCCCTACATCCACCTGCTGGTCGACTACCATTTCGGCTTCATCAAGCGGGCGCTGATCGGGGCGATCGTCGGGCTGTTCGCGGCGAAGGTGCCGGTGTGGCTGGTGTTCGCACTCGCCGGCAGCGTCTGGCTGATCACCTTCGTGCTGTTCCTACAGCTGTTCCGCCGAACCTTCGGCCTCGATCGTACGCAGCTGCCGCTGCTCGTCTTCACCGCCGGCTCGCCGTTCGTGTTCAAGAATTTCCTGTTCACGCTCGGCCATTTCGACATCTATGGCTGCCTCGGCGCAATCATCCTGCTGCTCGTGCCGACATACTCATTGGGCTACGTCCTGCTCGCGGCGTTCATCTCGGCCGTGCTGGTGCTGATCCATCACATCCATCTCTTGATGTACGTCCCAACCATCGCCGCCATCGTCGTGCTGCGCTACTACTTGCCGCGCCCGACCACGCGCCTGGATGTCGCGGTCGGCGCAGCGGCGCTGCTCGGCCTTGGTGTGTTGTTCCTCGCCGCGCAGTTCCTCGGCACGATGCCGCTACCTGAGGCCGACTTCGTGAGCTACTTGCGCACGCGAATGGCCGATCCCTCGCGCACCGAGCTCTTGCAGTTCGCCTATGTCTGGTACCAGCCGCTGGCGAAGGAGGTGCAGGACACCTGGGCGCGGCTGCCGTCGAACCTGCTCGGCGTGCCCGTCTATGCGCTGCTGCTCTGGCTGCATGCGCCGCTGTGGCGCACGTTCCGGGATCTCATCGCCGCGCTCGAGCAGCGTCATCGTCACGTCGTTAGCGCCGCACTGATCGTGATCAGCCTCGCCTATCTCGTCATGTTCGCGATGGTGTTCGACTATTCGCGCTGGATCTCGAGCTGGGTGGTCTGCATGGTGCTGATGCTGCACGCGGTGAAGACGCTGCCGACGACCAAGCCCGTGGCGCTGATCGATGGCGACGATCGCAAGACGACGATCCTCGGCTGGATCATCACGGTGATCCCGCGCGTCGGCATCATCCGGCCGTTCTGATCGTCAACCGCGTGGCCGCCGGATCCGGACATAGAGCGCGCCGGCGCCGCCGTGGCCGACGTTGGCCTCCTCGAAGCCTATGATCAGCGCGCGGAATTCCGGCAGGCTGAGCCAATGCGGCACCTGCCGCCTGAGCACGCCGCGTTCGGGATCGGCGCCGATGGTGCCTTTGCCGGTGATGACCAGCACGAAGGTCAGGCCGTCATGCTGGGCGCGATGCAGGAAGTGATGCAGCGCCTGGTGCGCCCGGCTCTGGGTCATGCCGTGCAGGTCAAGCCGGGCGTCGATCTCGCTGCGGCCGCGCGACAATCTCGAGCGCTCTTTGCGGCCGAGCGAGACGAGCGGCGGGATCGCCGGCTTGGCCGGCTTGGGAACGACGAGTGGCGCGACCGGACGGGGCGTGGTCATCGGCTTGTCCGGTTGCGGCTCCGCGGTCACCATCGGCGGATGCGGCCGGACCGGGCGCGGCATCTTTCGCAACGGCTTGATCTGGCGCGCCACCGTCTCCCACAGCGCACGCTCGTCCTCGGACAGGCCACGCTTGCGACGGCTGCGCGGCGGTTCAGGATCTTCAGGCATGATCTTCAGACATGGAGACGGCTTGTCATCAGCGGTGGCGGGTGCGTCTGCCATAACGCAATCGGCGCAGATTGCGATCACTTTCGAGCCGCGGCCGGGCCTCGGGCAGCGGCACGGGGGGCGCCACCACGTTCTGCGCCACCGTGGTCGCGGCGCTCGTGCCGGTGGTCGGGGCAGGGGCCTTCGTGTCCTTGGCGGCAACGGCCGCAGCGACGCTGGCCGGATCCTTCGGCTGATCCTTGACGGTGTCCTTCGCAGCGTCCGTCGGTGGCAGCTGCGGAAACAGCTTTGCGATTTTTTCCGACGGACGTGCGTCCGGCAGCGGCATCTTCCGGCCGCGCGCGACCGGATCGAGGCTCCGCGGCACCAGCATCACGAACTGGATGCTGTGCTTGAGCCGGCCGGACACTTTGCCCGCCTCTTGGCCGGCACCGAAATAGAGATCGGCGCGGGCAGGGCCGACGATGGCTGATCCGGTATCCTGGGCGATCATCAGCCGGTGAAACGGGTTCTTGGTCTTTTCCGAGTCGATCGGCAGTTCGCCGGTGATGAAGAACGGCGTGCCGTAGACGTGCAGCGACTTGTCGACCGCGATCGAGCGGCCCGGCGTCAGCGGAATGCCCTGTGCGCCGACCGCCTCGTCCTTCTCCGACAGCTGCACCTCGCGGAAGAAGATGTAGGAGCGGTTCATCCGGCGCAGGTCGTCGGCGCCGTTCGGATTCTGCTCCATCCACTCGCGGATGCGCTGCATCGACATCTGCTCGCGCGGGATGATGCCGCGCTCGATCAGGATGCGGCCGACCGGCGTGTAGGGATGGCCGTTATAGGCATCGTAGTTGATGCGCACCGTCGAGCCGTCGTCGAGGCTGATGCGCGCCGAGCCCTGGATCTGCGCGAACAACAGATCCGTCTGATTCCTGAGCCACGCGATCTCCAGCCCGCGACCCTCGATGGCGCCATCCTCGATCTCGGCGCGATCGTAGTAGGGCACCAGCTTGCGCCGGCCGATCTTGCGATACACCAGACCTTTGTTGGGCAGGCTGGTCGCGTCCTGCTTGAAGCCGCGGACGAACAGGTTCGAGGGACGGCGGTAGACCGGAACGTTGTAGACCTCGTTCTGGGTCCGCGATCCCTCGATGATCGGCTCGTAGTAGCCGGTGACGAAGCCGTCGGCATCGCCGAGCTTGGAGATCTTGAGCGGCTCGAAATGCCGTTCGAAGAAGGTGCGCGCCGCGGCGTTGTCGGCGAGATCGGCAGCGCGCGCATCGCGGCAGGGATCGCGCAGGGAATCGCCGAGCGCCTTGTCCTCGGCGGCGCTGTCGGGCTTGGCCGCGATCGGCTTGCAGCTGGCGCGGAACGTCCGGTAGGCCGCGAGCTGATCGTCATCGTTCCAGCCGGGCACCTCGCTCCACTGCAGCGGCGCATATTGGCTGTTGGCGATTTCGAGCGGCCAGTCGAGGTGGGGGTAGGGCAGGTGGCGCACTGGCGCTGCTGATGCGGCCGAGCGATGGCGGGCGCGTACGGCCTCGGCCGCATAGGGCGCGAGCGCCACGGCCGCGACGCTCAAGGCGAGCGCCGGCGTCCAGTATCGAAGGCTACGGGCGGTGAATCCCCGCTTCCAGATTTCGCGAACCATGCCTGCGCACCATCAAAGGACCAATCAACGCGAAGCTCGGAAAAACAGGACTAAACAATCGCCGCCGCGTCGTTCTCTCCAATCAGGTCCGTGGACATGCCGATCGCAGCTATTGCGATCATTCGACACCGGACGTCCCGGTGTTATTTCAAGTCAGTGGCTGCCGGTTCCCACCAGCTTCCAGTTCGGATCGCGCGAACCGGTCTCGCGCGCGAAGGTCCAGATGTCGGTGATGTCGGCGACCTTGTCCGGATTGCCGTCGACGATGTTGCCCATCTTGTCGCGGGTCACGGAGATCATCTGCGAGACGAACCGCACCGTCAGCTGCGCCGTGCGGTCCCGCACATCAGCGCCGACCAGCTCGGCGGTGTCGATCGAGACGAACCGCGTCTCGGTTTTCTGCTCGTTCTTCTCACGATCCTTGATGACGGACTCGAAGCTGTCATAGACCTCGGACGAGAGAAGGTCGCGCAAGGCGCGGCGATCGCCATTGGCGAAGGCCAGCACGATCATCTCGTAGGCGCTGCGGGCGCCGGTCAGGAAATGACGCGGGTCGAACGAAGAATCCTGCGCCACGACCGCGTCGAGCCCACGCGCCAGCGGCGTGCCCGGCTCGGCCAAGCCGCGCCAGCGATCGCTCGGAACGCCGATGTCGGCGCCCCCGGCGGGCCCTCCTGCATCCATCGGCGCTCCGGGAACCGGCATCACGCGGTTGTCGGGGGCCCCTTGCACCGTGTTGCGGGCGGCCCGATCGAACGGGGTCCGCTCGTCGCCCGTGCGTTGTCCGAGCACCGCGCGCAGGCGCACGAAGATGAAGACCGCCAATGCCAGGAAGATGATGGTATAAATATCAAACACGTCGTTTCGCTTTCTGACTTCGTCGGGCCGGCTGGCGGCTGGACCCGTCCTGCGGACGCCCGTGTTACAGGATCCTGGTTAAGACCCGTGAACGCTGGCTTTGACCGGATGTAGTCATCGAATTGGGCCCGGCCAATGGCACATTGTGGCACAGCGATCCTAACCCGTTTCCCAGCCAAGGGGAAATCGGATCGCTGGTGTTTCGATCCCTGCCAACGCCAGACCGAGCTGCCGAACGCTTCATGCGACAAATGGTGGCACAGCAGGCCCGGACAGGCTTGATTGGCGGCCAATAAGGCCCGCCGGCGGCTCGTCCTTGTGGAACAAGCCGGCCCTATGGTAGCCACGCGCCGCAACGACCCGCTTTTTGTGCCAGGAGAACACTTCGATGACCAACGGTAACGGCGCCAATCCCGAGGCGGCCCCTCCTCCCCAGCTGAACGTACTGGCGCAATACATCAAGGATCTCTCGTTCGAGAATCCGAATGCTCCGCAGTCGCTCGCCCCGCAGGGTCAGCCGCCACAGATCAACATCCAGATCAATGTCGGCGCCAACGCCCTGGCGGAGACCGAATATGAGGTGACGCTGACGATCGAAGGCAAGGCTGAGAGCGGCAGCCAGGTCATGTTCAGCT
The DNA here is from genome assembly GCF_051167655.1 of Bradyrhizobium sp. HKCCYLS2038. Taxonomy (NCBI): domain Bacteria; kingdom Pseudomonadati; phylum Pseudomonadota; class Alphaproteobacteria; order Hyphomicrobiales; family Nitrobacteraceae; genus Bradyrhizobium; species Bradyrhizobium sp. HKCCYLS2038. The sequence continues at coordinate 19,602 of NZ_JBNPTM010000008.1, forward strand.
TCGATCTGGTCTATGGCGGCGTTTTCCGGCTGGTCAACGTTCCCCAGGAGCACCTGTCGCCAATGCTGCTGATCGAGTGCCCGCGGCTGCTGTTCCCGTTTGCCCGCGAGATCGTTGCCAATTCGGTCCGCGATGGCGGCTTCCCGCCCTTGATGCTGGACCCGGTCGACTTCGTCAGCCTGTACCGCCAGAACATGGAGCGTCAGGCCGCGGAAGCCGCTCAGATCCGGCCGAGCTGATACGTTCAGATTTCATTAGCCATGATTGACGGCCGTGGTCCGCAGCCTCGATGCGCGGATCACGTGCCGGCCAGGAATTCCATCCAGATCGGCTTGTCGCCCAGGGTGGCGATGAAGGCGCGATGCGCCTCCCGTTCCGCCTCGGTGACGCGCGGGGCCAAGGGAACATCGCGCTGGCGGCGCGGCGTGTCGCCGGCCCCGCCGATGCGGATCTCTTGCGCGTCCTGGGTCAGGATCAGCTGCGACTGGCGGGCACCGACCAGATCGACATAGACCTCGGCCAGCAGTTCAGCGTCGAGCAGAGCGCCGTGCTTGGTCCGGCGCGAATTATCGATCGCATAGCGCGAGCACAGATCATCGAGCCGGTTCGACACGCCCGGGTGTTTCCGGCGCGCCAGCATGAGCGTGTCGACCAAGCGATCGCGCGGGATGGCCGCGCGCTTGACGCGGTCGAGCTCGGCATTGATGAAGCCGATGTCGAACGAGGCGTTGTGGATCACCAGCGGCGCATCGCCGATGAACGCCAGGAAGTCCTCGACCACCTCGTGGAACAGCGGCTTGTCGGCGAGGAATTCTGACGACAGGCCGTGGACCGCGAATGCCTCGGCGGGCATGTCGCGTTCCGGATTGATGTAGCGGTGAAAGACCTGGCCGGTCGGCATTCGGTTGATGATCTCGACACAACCGATCTCGACCAGGCGATCACCCCGGAGGGCGTCGAGGCCGGTGGTTTCAGTGTCGAGCACGATCTCACGCATGGGTCTGTCCGCAGGTCCTGCCGCGCCGTCGAATCAGGCGCGCCGCCGCGGCATCTTAACGACCTCGTCCAGAATGTCGCGGATGCGGGCGCGCACCGGGTCAAGCCCGTGCGAGGTATCCACGATGAAATCGGCGCGCGCGCGTTTCTCCGCGTCGGGCATCTGCCGCGCCAGCAGCGCATCCAGCGCCTCTTCCGTCATCGTGCCGCGTGCCAGGATGCGCTGACGCTGGATCTCGGGCGAGGTCGAGACGACAACGACAGCATCCACGCGCTTGTCACCACCGGTCTCGAACAACAGCGGGACGTCGACCACGGCGACCGGCACGCCAGACTGCTCGGCATCGTCGAGAAACTTCTGATGATAGGAGCGCAGCATCGGATGGACGATGGCTTCGAGACGACGGATCGCCTGGGGATCCCCGACCACCTTCGCCGATAATTTGGGGCGGTCGACCTTGCCGTCGACAGTGGTTCCTGGGAATGCGGCTTCGATGGCCGGAGCCGCCTCACCACTATAGACGTGATGGACCGTGGCGTCGGCATCGTAGACGGGGACGCCAGCTTCGGCGAACAGCTTCGCCGTCGTCGACTTTCCCATTCCCATCGAGCCGGTCAGCCCCAGCACTCTCATCCGCGTTCGCTCCCCAGTGATCCCGACGCGGTCCTAGAACCTGAGCAGCCGTGCTTCACGCAAATAGGCCAGCAGCGGCAGCAGGGGCATGCCGAGTATTGTGAAATGATCGCCATCGATGCGGTCGAACAGATGCACGCCGAGGCCTTCGAGCTGATACGCACCGACGCTCGACATCACCGCGGGGCCGGCCGTGTCGAGATAGCAGGCAACGTCGCTCTCGGTGAGCGTCCGCATCGTCATCCAGGCCACCGCGACATGCGAGAACAGCACCTCGCCGTTGCGCACGACGGCAATCGCCGAATGCAGCGCATGGGTCCGGCCGGCCAGAGCCAGCAGCTGGTGCATGGCCTGTTGACGCCCCGCCGGCTTGTTGAACATGCGCTCGCCGAGCGCCAGCGTCTGGTCCGCGCCGATGACATATGAGCCAGACTTGATCGCCGAGACCGCCTGCGCCTTGGCCGTGGCCAGATGCAGCGCAATCTCATACGGCGCAACCAGTCCCGCCTCGGCTTGAATCGCGCGCTCGTCGATATCGGCCGCGATCGCCTCGCAGGCGAGGCCGGCATTCTCGAGCAGCATGCGCCGGGCTCGACTCTGCGAGGCCAGAACCAGCGGCTCGTCACCACACCATAAGGTCATCGTCGTCAACTCATTCCGGCAGGCGCTGCCGCTGCCGGTCGGTATAGAGTTTCAGGATCGCGGCCGCCGTCTCTTCGATCGAGCGGCGCGTCACGTCGAGCATCACCCAATTGAACCGGGCGCTGAGCTTGCGCGCATACGCCACTTCATCGGTGACCGACTGCTTGTCGATATAGTTCTCGTTGCCGCTTTCGGCACCCATGCTCAGCAGGCGATTCTGCCGCACCTGGATCAAACGTTCGGGGGTCGCGTGCAGGCTCACCACCAGCGGCTTCTTCAGCGTTTCCAGCTGGTGCGGAATCGGAATGCCCGGCACCAGCGGCACGTTGGCGGTGCGCACGCCACGATTGGCGAGATAGATCGAGGTCGGCGTCTTCGACGTCCGGGAGACACCGACCAGCACCACATCCGCTTCCTCGAGACCGTCGACCATCTGGCCGTCGTCATGCAGCATCGTGTAGTTCAGCGCGTCGATGCGCGCGAAATATTCGGCATTGAGCACGTGCTGCGCGCCGACGCGCCCCGCCGTTGCCGCGCCGAGATAAGCTTCGAACAGCTGCATCACCGGCCCGATGATCGACAGGCTCGGGATGTTGATCTGCTGGCACTTGGCTTCGAGCCTGGAGACCAGGTCCTTCTCGAGCAGCGTGAACAGCACGATCCCCGGCGCCTCCTCGATCTCGTCGAGCACGCGATCGAGCTGCTTCTGGCTGCGGACCAGCGGATAGACATGCTCCACCGGCGTCACATTGGCGTATTGCGCAGCGACCGCTCGCGCGACCGTGATCAAGGTTTCGCCGGTTGAGTCGGAAACCAGATGCAGGTGAAAGTAGTTGCCGGTGGTGGGCATCAAATCCTTAACGATCTGTGAATCCCTGTGAAGGATGGGGCCAAAAAGCAGCGCCGATGGGCCCCCTTTGTATAACCCCGATTCTTCTGCACATGGTCGCCGTCCGGGAAAACGCCAGGCAACGTTGCGATGATATCGGGGCGAGGCTGCTTTGTCTCTGGATAAGCTGTCGAAGCTTTTCGGCAAGCATTTGAATCACTTCGGACTCGCATGGCAGCCGTCGCTCGATCGGCGCCTGTTGAAGGATGTGAACAAGCTGCGGGAAATTTGCTGACAGGATTGCATGAGTCCAATCCACCGCTACCTAGACTCAAACCCTAAGATTCTAAAATTATTTGGTTTGGAAGCGATCGAGCGAGCGGATATGTCTCGCCTCCCAACGTGATGGCCCGCCGGCCAAGAGGATCGCCCAGCCGATGTACGAGTGGATCAAGGCGCTGCACGTCATTGCGGTCATCGCGTGGATGGCCGGCATGCTGTATCTGCCGCGCCTGTTCGTCTATCACTGCGACGCCGAGATCGGCTCGAAGCAGTCCGAGACGTTCAAGATCATGGAGCGTCGCCTGCTCAAGGCGATCATCAATCCGGCGATCACGGTGACCTGGCTTGCCGGGCTTTATCTGGTATGGGCCGGCCACTGGTATACCAGCGGCTGGTTCCACGCGAAATTCCTGCTGGTTCTGATCATGTCCGGCGTCCATGGACTGTTCACCCGCTGGGTGCGGGAATTCGGCAATGATCAGAATACGCGCAGCCAGAAATTCTACCGTATTATCAATGAAGTACCAACGGTATTGATGATCGGTGTCGTGATTCTCGTGATCGTCAAGCCGTTCTGATCTGTTCCACGAGAATACCGCTCCGCCGCAGATGCCTTGCGAACGGCGGCGCAATTTTCTATATTGGGGACATCCCACCCCACGCAGGCGGATGTGGTTGCGTTCCGGTTTGACCGGCCGCCGCATCAGGTCTGGTGCCTCACAGGCGCCAACCTTGCTCAGACCTGCGGACCTCATTTTCGTCCGCCTTCCCACAGCCACCTCGCATCCCTCCCAAGTCGCTTCCACAGGACCACCCCCAATGCGGGAAATGAAACTACAGGACCTCAAGTCAAAGACGCCGGCCGAGCTCGTCTCCTTTGCGGAGGAAAACGGGGTCGAGAACGCCAGCACGATGCGCAAGCAGGAGCTGATGTTCGCCATCCTCAAGCAGCTCGCCATCCAGGAGACGGACATCATCGGCGAAGGCGTCGTCGAGGTTCTCTCCGACGGCTTCGGCTTCCTGCGCTCGCCCGACGCGAACTACCTGCCCGGCCCCGACGACATCTACGTCTCGCCGTCGCAGATCCGCCGCTTCGGCCTGCGCACCGGTGACACCATCGAGGGTCACATCCGCAGCCCGAAAGAGGGCGAGCGTTACTTCGCGCTGCTCAAGGTCAACACGCTGAACTTCGAGGATCCCGAGAAGTCCAAGCACAAGGTCAATTTCGACAACCTCACGCCGCTGTTCCCGGACGAGCGTTTCCGGCTCGAGATCGAGGACGCGACGCGCAAGGATCTGTCGTCGCGCGTCATCGACATTGTGGCTCCGATCGGCAAGGGTCAGCGCGCCCTGATCGTTGCGCCGCCGCGTACCGGCAAGACCGTGCTGATGCAGAACATCGCGCACTCGATCACCGCCAATCACCCCGAGTGCTACCTGATCGTTCTCCTCATCGACGAGCGTCCGGAAGAAGTCACGGACATGCAGCGTTCGGTGAAGGGCGAGGTCGTGTCGTCGACCTTCGACGAACCGGCGGTACGTCACGTGCAGGTCGCAGAAATGGTGATCGAGAAGGCTAAGCGCCTGGTCGAGCACGGCCGCGACGTCGTCATCCTGCTGGATTCGATCACCCGTCTCGGCCGCGCCTATAACACCGTCGTGCCATCCTCGGGCAAGGTGCTGACCGGCGGTGTCGACGCCAACGCGCTGCAGCGGCCGAAGCGCTTCTTCGGTGCCGCCCGCAACATCGAAGAGGGCGGCTCGCTGACGATCATCGCCACGGCGCTGGTCGACACCGGCAGCCGCATGGACGAGGTCATCTTCGAAGAGTTCAAGGGCACCGGCAACTCCGAGCTCATCCTCGACCGCAAGGTCGCCGACAAGCGGACCTTCCCGGCGATCGACATCGCCCGCTCCGGCACCCGCAAGGAAGAGCTCATCACCGAGCCGCAGAACCTCAAGAAGATGTATGTCCTGCGCCGCATCCTCAATCCGATGGGTACGATGGACGCGATCGACTTCCTGCTCGACAAGCTCCGCAGCACCAAGAGCAACTCGGAGTTCTTCGAGTCGATGAACACCTGATCGGGATCCGATCGCAGAGTTTGGAAAGGGCGCTCTTCGGGGCGCCCTTTTTGTTTGGGCATCACGGACAGCATGCTGTCCCTGTTGGCCATGCCAAGGCTTGATCCAGTGAGCAACGCCAGCACGCCTGCAGCAATGAGACGGTCGTTTTCCGACTCTACGATCCCGGCCTCATCCTTCGAGACGCTGCTGCGTAGCTCCTCAGGATGAGGGGTGAGGTTCGTCTCGCGTCGGCAATCGGCGTAAAGCATGCCGCTCTAAACTGATTGTCTTTCCGCGTGGCGAAGCCCAACTGAGGACGATGCATCCGCACGACCAGACCATCTACGCGCTGTCCTCCGGACGTTTGCCGAGCGCGATCGCGGTCGTCAGACTGTCTGGGTCGCACGCGGGCGCTGCGCTCCAGATGCTTGCGGGCAAGCTGCCGACACCGCGGCTGGCGACACGGGTACTGCTTCGAGATGCTAGCCACGAGCCGATCGACGATGCCGTCGTGCTGTGGTTTCCCGCTCCGGCCAGCGCGACTGGCGAAGACGTGGCCGAGCTGCACGTACACGGCAGTCGCGCGGTCATCGCGACGTTATTTGCAGTGCTGTCGGGCATGCCGCAGATGCGCGCCGCCGAGCCCGGTGAATTCACCCGGCGAGCGTTCGAGAACGGCAAGATCGATCTGACCGAGGCCGAGGGTCTCGATGATCTGATCCACGCCGACACCGATCGCCAGCGGCGCCAGGCGCTGCGGCAGCTGAAAGGACTGCTCGGGGACAAGGCGCGGAGCTGGCGCGACCAGATCATCCAGGCATCGGCGCTGATCGAGGCGGGGATCGACTTCGCGGACGAGGGTGACGTGCCGACTGAGCTGATGGCGCCGGCGCTGACCCGGATCACCCAGCTTCTCACCGAGATCGACGGCGTGCTGTCGGCGCAGGGTCGGGCGGAACGTCTGCGCGATGGGCTGACCGTGGTGATTGCCGGACCGCCAAATGCCGGCAAGTCGACGCTGATGAACCAGCTGGCGCGCCGCGAGGTGGCGATCGTCTCTCCCCATGCCGGCACGACCCGCGACCTGATCGAAGTGCAGCTCGACCTGGATGGCTATCCGGTGACGGTGATCGACACCGCCGGCATCCGGGAGACCGACGATCCGGTGGAGCAGGAAGGTGTCCGTCGCGCCAGGGACCGTGCGTCGCAAGCCGATCTCGTGTTGTGGCTCGCCGAGGACGACCGCGCAGAAGCCGAGCAGCAAGGAGAGGTGCCGGTCTGGCGGATCCGCAACAAGGTCGATCTGGAGTCATCTGAGCGGGTGACGAAAACCGCTTCCGAAGGCGACGGCCGGTCGTTCCGCATCTCGGCGCAAAGCGGGCAGGGGCTGTCCGGCCTGCTGGAGGCGCTGGTCGGATTTGCGCGCGACTATTTTGGCTCGATCGAGAGCGGTCTGATCACGCGGGAGCGGCAACGGACACTGCTGAACGACACCACTGCCGCGCTCCGCCGGAGCATCGCAGCAGTTGATCTCGGCGAAGAGCTGGCCGCGGAGGAGCTGCGGATCGCGGCGCTTGCCCTGGGACGCCTTCTCGGCCGGGTAGATGTCGAGGATCTGCTCGACGTCATCTTCCGCGAGTTCTGCATCGGCAAATAGCCCGCCCGCCGCGAGCGGAATATACCTAACGAAGTCTTGCTTGGTTAATCGAACGTCAACGTGTTTCACGTGAAACAGAGAGCCGAGCTTGGCAGGTTGTTTCACGTGAAACATCCGCATGAACGCCGTCGGAATGTTTCACGTGAAACGCTCGGCCGTTCCTCGTCAATGTTTCACGTGAAACGTCTTCCGGGCTCCATCTCCTAGCGCTAGATATCCGTCATGAATGAGTATCTGACCTCCTACGACGTGATTGTCATCGGCGGCGGCCACGCCGGCTGTGAGGCGGCCGCCGCATCGGCGCGCATGGGCGCCCGCACCGCTCTGGTCACGCATCGGTTCGCGACCATCGGCGCGATGTCCTGCAATCCTGCGATTGGCGGCTTGGGCAAGGGACACCTCGTTCGGGAGGTCGATGCCCTGGATGGTCTGATGGGCCGGGTCGCCGATGCCGGCGGGATCCAGTTTCGCGTTCTGAACCGTCGCAAGGGACCGGCCGTTCGCGGCCCCCGAGCCCAGGCCGACCGGAAGCTCTATGCTGCGGCCATGCAGGCGGCGATCACCGAGACTCCCAACCTGACCGTGATCGAAGGCGAAGCGGACGAGCTGCTCATCAGGGACGGGCGCATCGTCGGTCTCAAACTGGCTGACGGTCGAACCTTCGCGAGCGGCGCGGTGGTGATCACCACCGGCACCTTCCTTCGGGGCCTGATCCACCTGGGTGAAAGCACCTGGCCGGCCGGTCGGGTCGACGAAGCGCCGACCCTGGGGTTGTCGGGATCGCTTGAGGCGATCGGTTTCAAGCTCGGCCGCCTCAAGACCGGGACTCCACCTCGCCTCGATGGCACGACCATCGACTGGGCCGCCATCGAGATGCAGCCGGGCGACGATCCGGCCGAGCCGTTCTCTGTCCTGACCAAAGAGATCACCACTCCGCAGATCCAATGCGGCATCACCCGGACGACCACTGCGACCCACGATGTGATCCGCGCCAACGTCCATCGCTCGCCGATGTACTCCGGCCAGATCAAGTCGACCGGTCCGCGCTACTGTCCATCGGTCGAGGACAAGATCGTCCGCTTCGGCGATCGCGACGGCCACCAGATCTTCCTGGAGCCGGAAGGACTCGACGATACGACGGTCTATCCGAACGGCATCTCCACCTCGCTGCCGGAGGAGGTTCAGCTCGCACTGCTGCCGACCATCCCGGGCCTGGAGCGGGTCCGGATGATCCGGCCGGGCTATGCGATCGAATATGACCACGTCGATCCGCGCGAGCTCGAACCGACGCTGCAGACCAAGCGGACGAAGGGACTGTTCCTCGCGGGCCAGATCAACGGCACGACCGGATATGAGGAGGCGGCGGCGCAGGGCCTCGTCGCCGGGCTCAACGCCGCGCTGGCGGCGGGAGGCGGGGAGCCGATCGTGTTCGACCGGGCCGACGGCTATCTCGGCGTGATGATCGACGATCTGGTCACGCGTGGGATCACGGAGCCATATCGGATGTTCACCTCGCGCGCCGAGTATCGCCTGACGCTCCGAGCGGACAACGCCGATCAGCGGCTGACCGACAAGGGCATCGCGCTCGGCTGCGTTGGGACGGATCGTGCGCGGTTTCATCGTGCCAAGATAAATGCGCTGGAGGCAGCGCGCACGATCGCGAAGTCACTGACGATCACGCCGAACGAGGCGGCCAAGCATGGGCTGACACTCAACCGCGACGGCCAGCGCCGCTCGGCGTTCGAGCTGATGGCCTATCCGGAAATCGGCTTCGCCGAGGTGCGGGCGATCTGGCCGGAGCTCGGCGCGATCGACCTGGGCATCGCCACCCATCTCGAGATCGACGCGAAATATGATGTCTACGTTCGCCGCCAGAGCGAGGACGTCGATGCCTTCCGGCGCGATGAGGGCCTCGTGCTAGACGAGATCGACTACGCCGTTGTCCCGGGTCTCTCGAATGAGGCGCGCGCCAAGCTCACGGCAGCAAAGCCATGGACGATCGGGCAGGCGAGTCGGATCGACGGGATGACGCCGGCCGCGCTTGGAATTCTGGCGGCCTATCTCCGCCGTGAAGCGCGGCGCAACAAGATTGCGGGCTGAGGAACGTTTCACGTGAAACGAACATCGTCAGCATTAGCGGCCACCGACCTCAGCGCCGACAAGGCCGAGGCTCTCGCGTTGGTTCCTGTTTCACGTGAAACGGAGCAGCGCCTCGACCGCTATGTCGCGCTCTTGCTCGAGTGGCAGGCCAAGACCAACCTCGTCGCGCCGTCGACATTGCCGCAGCTCTGGACGCGTCACATCGCCGACTCACTGCAGCTTCTCGACCTCGCACCCGACGCCAAAATCTGGGTCGACCTTGGCAGCGGCGGCGGCTTCCCTGGCGTCGTGCTGGCCTGCGCCTTGGCCGAGCGACCCGGCGCCCAGGTCCACCTCGTCGAGCGCATCGGCAAGAAGGCGGCGTTCTTGCGCGAAGCAATTCGCGTTACCGGCGCTCCGGGGATCGTGCATTTATCTGAGATCGGGGATATCGTGGAGAAGTGGAGCGGGCGAGTCGATTGCGTCACTGCGCGCGCGCTGGCTCCGCTACATCAACTCATCGGCTTTGCGGAGCCCCTGGTGAAAAAAGGCGCGAAAGCGCTGTTTCTCAAGGGTCAAGATGTAGAAGCGGAATTGACCGAATCTACTAAGTATTGGAAAATTGAGCCGAAACTTCACTCCAGTCGCACGGGCGGGCAGGGCTGGATCGTCGCAATCGATTGCATCGAGCGACAAAGCTGAATACCGCTGATACAACCAATGGCGATCGCGCATGGCCGTAATTGATGAAGTTTATCAAGAAGATAGGGCCCCTCATCCGGAAGGGCATCCGCGTATCCTGGCGCTCGCCAACCAGAAGGGCGGGGTCGGCAAGACCACGACCGCGATCAACTTGGGAACGGCGCTGGCCGCCATCGGCGAGCGCGTGCTGATCGTCGATCTCGATCCGCAGGGCAACGCCTCGACCGGTCTCGGCATCGACCGCGGCAGCCGCAACTGCTCGACCTACGACGTGCTGATCGGTGAGGCCTCACTGCGCGACGCCGTGGTGGCGACCGCCGTGCCACGGCTGCACATCGCCTCCTCCACGATGGACCTGTCGGGCCTCGAGCTCGAGCTCGGCGCCAGCGCCAACCGCGCCTTCCGCCTGCGCGACGCGATCGCCGGCCTCAACAACAACGTCTCGCCGGAGGGCGACTACACATACGTGCTGGTCGACTGCCCCCCGTCGCTGAACCTGCTGACGGTCAATGCGATGGCCGCCTCCGACGCGATCCTGGTGCCGCTGCAGTGTGAGTTCTTCGCGCTCGAAGGTCTGTCGCAGCTGCTGCAGACCGTCGAGCAGGTGCGCTCGACGTTGAACCCGAACCTGTCGATCCACGGCATCGTGCTGACGATGTTCGACTCGCGCAACAACCTGTCCAACCAGGTCGTCGCCGACGTCCGCCAGTTCATGGGATCGAAGGTCTACAACACCATGATCCCGCGCAACGTGCGCATCTCGGAAGCGCCGTCCTACGGCAAGCCGGTGCTGGTCTATGACCTGAAGTGCGTCGGCAGCGAGGCCTATCTGAAGCTCGCGACCGAGGTCATCCAGCGCGAGCGCGATCTGCGCGCGAACTAATCGTTTCCACGTCGCCGGCTGACCTCGTGTCAGCCGGGCCTCGACCGAGGATGACGGCGGATTCCGGCAGCGGGATTCGCAACCCCTTTTCATTGCGCCGACGCCGCGGTTCGGCAGCAGACGCAAGCGGAGCGTGACGTGAATCCAAAGGAGAAGGCGATGGCGGACGAGTCGCGATCGCGATTGGGCCGGGGCCTTGCAAGTCTGATCGGTGACGTGAACCGCGAGGCGGGTGCTCCTGCGGAGCGGCCGCGCAATCAGCGCAAGGTGCCGATCGAGTTTCTCAAGCCGAACCCGCGCAACCCGCGTAAGACGTTTTCCGACGCCGAGCTCGCCGAGCTCTCGGCCTCGATCAAGCAGCACGGCGTGATCCAGCCGATCGTGGTGCGCCCGATCAAGGGCCAGCAGGACCGCTTCGAGATCATCGCCGGCGAGCGCCGCTGGCGCGCCTCGCAGGCGGCCGGCCTGCACGAGGTGCCGATCGTTCCCGTTGATGTCAGCGACAGCGATGCGCTGGAGCTTGCGATCATCGAGAACGTGCAGCGCGAGGATCTCAATCCGATGGAGGAGGCGCAGGGCTATCATGCGCTGGCCAACGAGTTCAAACGCAACCAGGAAGACATTGCCAAGATCGTCGGCAAGAGCCGCAGCCACGTCGCCAACATGATGCGGCTGACCAAGCTGCCGGCCGAGGTGCAGGGCTTCATCGCGACCGGCCAGATCTCGGCCGGCCACGCCCGTGCGCTGATCAACCTGCCGGACCCGCTGACGGCGGCGAAGAAGATCATCGCCGAAGGCCTGAACGTTCGCCAGACCGAGGCGCTCGCGCATGACGAGGGCGTGCCCGAGCGCAAGTCGCAGAAGCCGCGCAGCTCCGGCGGCAGCGCCGCGCCCGAGAAGAAGGACGCGGATACGCTCGCGCTGGAGAAGCGCGTCGGCGACGCGCTGGGTCTTACTCTGTCGATCAGCCACCGCGACCCCGGCGGCACCGTGCAGATCACCTATCGCAGCCTCGAGCAGCTCGACGAGGTAATGCGCCGGCTGGAGCAGGGTTAGGTGCCAGCTGGCGGCGCTGACTACGTCGCCACGACTGCGCCTCGGGCTCTCAGAGAGTCTGTTGTTCCGCTCTCACCTTCGTCATGGCCGGGCTTGACCCGGCCATCCATCTTTCGGCGTCCTCGGTCGAAGAGGATGGATGCCCGGGTCAAGCCCGGCCATGACGAGCGACCCACGAGGTACCAACGAACGACGCGATAGTGGCGCGCATGCGTCCCCGTTGCTTGTCCTTCCGCTGATCTCGGCTCTCTCCACCGTCATTCCGGGGCGCGCGTAGAGCGAGCCCGGAATCCATCTCACGGCGGATACTCCAGCCCGATGGATTCCGGGCTCGCCCTTCGGGCGCCCCGGAATGACGGTGGAGAGTGGGGCGCGGTCTCGGGTCCACTTGGGCTGCGTTCTTCGTCACCATCGCTGGTGCCGCCGACGTCTCGTCGGCGCATCACCCCTTCCGCCGCGCGTTCAGCGCGATCGACAGCAACGTCCGCTGCGCGATCGCGGCGGCGAGGCTGGGCTGCTTGCGCATGTCGAGCGCGGCGGTGGCGAGCTGGTCGATGATCGGAAGCAGCCGGGCCGGGGAGAAGTTGCGTAGTGCGACTTCCGCGCTCGGCTTGCGCGAGAAATGCAGCCGCGGAAAGCCGCCCTCAAGAATGCTCGACACCGGCGTGCCAGAAGCGACCGCGAGCGCGGACTTGTGCAGCCATGCTGCATGTCGCTGTGCCGCCGAGATGATCACGCCGGGATAGGTGCCGGCGATCATCGCCTTGCCGAACTCGGTCTCGACCACATCAGGCTTGCCGCCGAACGCGCCGTCGACGATCGGGTCGAGCTTCATCTCCGAGGCGTCGGCGACCACCGCCATCACGTGATCGAGCGTCACCTCGCCCTCGCCATGCGCGAACAGGGTCAGCTTGCGGACCTCGTTGCGCGAGGCCTGGCGGTCGCCACCGAGCAGCGCCATCAGCGAGGCGCGCGCGTCCGGCGCAATCCGCAAGTTGGCGATGCGCAGCTCGTCGTCGATCAGCTTGGCGAGATCGCGCTCGGAGTCGGGATAGCAGGCGATCGCCACCGCAGTCGCGGCCTTCTCGCAGATCTTGCGAAGCGGCGAGTCGGGCCGGATGTCGCCGGCCTCGATCACGATGCGGCAATCGCGCACGGTCATCTGGCTCAGCGTCTCGACGCCGCTGGCGAAGGTGCGCGAGCCTGCGCGCACCCTGATCGCGCGGCGGCCGCCGAACAGCGGCACGGTCATCGCTTCGTCGACCAGCCGCGACGGCTCGGCAGCGAGATCGTCGCCATCGAGCCGGACCACGGAAAACGGATCGTCGGGATTGTCGACTGCGGAAGCGATCAGCGCCTCGGCGCGTTCGCGGACGAGGCCGGCATCCGGGCCATACAGCAGGATCAGCGGACGGGAAGCATCCGGCTTGGCCAGGAAGGCGTCGATGTCTCGTCCGCGCAGTGCGACCACGGCCGTGTCAGCCGCGCGTCAGGTGCCCGCGGTGAAGAACGCCGCGAGCCGGGTCTTGATCTTCTCAGCGACCTCCTCGGCAGCGCGATCCTCGGCTTCGTTGAACGCGCGCTGACGGGCGAAGCGCTGATACGATCCGGGAATGTCGTAGGAGGTCCGCGCGAAGGTCGTTCCGGTCATGACCGATTTGTTGGTGGCCAGGTCGACCAGATTGTACTGCGCGTCGATGCTGACATTCTCGGTGGTCGGCAGGCCCGTGGCCTGCGAGATGATCAGCGACGACCGGCCTGCCTGGAACCTCAGCACCAGCTTGTGCGTGGGCGCCGAGCCGGTCGCGGTGCCGTAGAGCTTGAAGGCGAGCGCATTGCGGATGCCGACGCCGATGCGCGCCTCCGGGGAGGCGTTTGGCTTGTCGACCGGCGGCAGCTCGATACCCGCCAGCTTGTCGCGCAGCGCCGGGGTGCCGTCGGCATGCTCGGCATACATCGGCTGGAAGCAGCCAGCCGTCAGCCCGGCCAGAGCGGCCACGGCGACCAGGCGTGCAGCGATCCGAAACCTAACCGACGACATTCACGATCCTCTTGGGAACGATGATCACCTTGCGGACGGGCTTGCCGTCGAGCGCCAGTTTTACTGCATCGAGCGCCAAAACGGCAGACTCAATTTCCGGATTCTGCGCGTTGCTGGCGACTGTGACTTCCCCGCGCTTCTTGCCGTTGACCTGGACGACCAAGGTCATGGTGTCCTCAACCAGCAAATCTCGTTCGATTTGCGGCCAGGGCGCCTCCGAGATCAGCCCAGAATGTCCTAGCACCTGCCAGCATTCCTCGGCCAGATGCGGCATCATCGGCGAGAACAGCTGCACCAGGATGTCAGCCGCCTCGCGGATGGCCCAGGCCAGGTCCGGCACCGGCTTGGCCGGCCGGGCCAATACGTCGGCCAGCGCGTTGGCGAATTCGCGGATATGCGCCAGGCAGACGTTGAAGTGCAGCCGCTCGATGCCGCCGGTGACCTTGTCCAGCGCGCCATGCGCGGCCTTGCGCAGCGCCAGCGCGTCGGCGCCGAAGGTGGCTGGGCGGGAGGAGGGGGCCTCGGCTGACGCTGCGACCGATTCGTTGACCAGCCGCCACAGTCGCTGGACGAACCGCGCCGCGCCCTGGACCCGCTCGTCGCTCCAGATCACGTCGCGATCGGGCGGCGAGTCCGACAGCATGAACCAGCGCGCGACGTCGGCGCCGTAGCTCTCGATGATGTCGTCGGGGTCGACGGTGTTCTTCTTCGACTTCGACATCTTCTCGATCGGGCCGATATTGATGTCCTCGCCGGTCGCGGTCAGCACCGCGCGCCGGCCGTTGCCGCCGATCTCGATCTTGACCTCGGCCGGGTTGACGTAGGTGCCGTCGGCCTTCTGATAGGTCTCGTGCACCACCATGCCCTGGGTGAACATGCCGGCGAACGGCTCGTCCATGGCGACGTGGCCGGTCGCCTTCATCGCCCGGGTGAAGAAACGGCTGTAGAGCAGATGCAGGATCGCGTGCTCGACGCCGCCGATATACTGGTCGACCGGCATCATCCGGTTGGCCACATCGGGCGTCGTCGGCGCGGTCTCGTTCCACGGATCGGTGAAGCGCGCGAAGTACCAGGACGAGTCGACGAAGGTGTCCATGGTGTCGGTTTCACGCGTCGCCTTAGCCCCGCACTTCGGACAGGTGACGTGCTTCCAGCTCGGATGATGATCGAGCGCGTTGCCCGGCTTGTCGAAGCTGACGTCGTCCGGCAGCACCACCGGCAGGTCCTTCGCCGGCACCGGCACCACGTCGCACTTGGCGCAGTGGATCACCGGGATCGGGCAGCCCCAATAGCGCTGGCGTGAGATGCCCCAGTCGCGCAGGCGGAAATTGACCTGACGCTCGCCGACGGCCGCGCCGCCGCGCTGCTCGGTCTCCAGCCGCTTCGCCACCTCTTCCTTGGCCTGCGCGATGGTCATGCCGTCGAGGAAGCGCGAATTGATCAGGCGGCCGTCGCCGTCGAACGCGGTGTCGGTGATGACGAAGCTCGCCGGGTCCTGTCCCTCGGGGCAGACCACCGGCGTGTTGCCGAGGCCGTATTTGTTGACGAAGTCGAGGTCGCGCTGGTCATGCGCCGGGCAGCCGAAGATGGCGCCGGTGCCGTACTCCATCAGCACGAAGTTCGCGACATAGACCGGCAAGCTCCAGCTCGGGTCGAACGGATGCACGGCGCGGATGCCGGTGTCGAAGCCCTGCTTCTCGGCGGTGTCGATCGCCTCCTGCGCGGTGCCGATGCGCTTGATCTCGGCGATGAACGCGGCGAGCTCGGGGTTCTTGGCAGCCGCAGCCTGCGCCAGCGGATGGTCGGCGGAGATCGCCATGAACTTGGCGCCGAACAGCGTGTCCGGCCGCGTGGTGAAGATCTTCAGGTCGGTCTCAGCGGCGGGCGTGGTCTTGGGATCCAGCGCGAAGCGGATCAGCAGGCCTTCGGAGCGGCCGATCCAGTTGCGCTGCATCAGCCGCACCTTGTCCGGCCAGCGGTCCAGGCCGTCGAGCGCGTCCAGCAATTCCTGCGAGTACTTCGTGATCTTGAACACCCACTGGTTCATCTCACGTTGTTCGACCACCGCACCGGAGCGCCAGCCGCGGCCGTCGATCACCTGCTCGTTGGCGAGCACGGTCATGTCGACCGGATCCCAGTTCACCTTGCGCTTCTCGCGCTCCACCAGCCCCGACTGCATGAAGTCGAGAAACATCTTCTGCTGGTGCTTGTAGTAGGACGGGTCGCAGGTGGCGAACTCGCGGGCCCAATCGAGCGACAGGCCGATCGAGCGCAGCTGCTTCTTCATCGCCGCGATGTTGTCGTAGGTCCACGCCTTCGGCGCCACCTTGCGCTCGATCGCGGCGTTCTCCGCCGGCAGGCCGAAAGCATCCCAGCCCATCGGATGCAGTACGTTGAAGCCCTTGGCGCGCATGAACCGCGCCAAGACGTCACCGAGCGTATAATTACGGACATGGCCGATATGGATGCGTCCCGACGGATAGGGAAACATCTCGAGTACGTAGTATTTCGGACGCGGATCGTTGTTCTTGGTGGCGAAGATCGCCTTTTCGTCCCACTGGCGCTGCCAGCGCGGCTCGGCTTCACGGGCGTTGTAGCGTTCGGATGTCATGGAATCGCTTATAATTTTCGAGGATTCGCGTCGTTTTTCGACGGCGGACTAGGCCACAAAAGCAGCACGTCGGTCAATGGGGCGGCAGATGATGATACCATTTCGTGCACCTGCTAAGCGCTGGTAATCGCGAGTATTTTTTGCACGATGCGGCCGGGGTGTCGGAGGTCGGGTTGAGGCACGGTTAAGACTTGAATGGGAGACTGAGTGCATACATCGAGGCATCAGCCCGCATCTGGGATCGCTCCACATCGTGTCCGGCGCTACGTTCGACGAGCTTGACTTCGAGTACGCGACGACTGTCGCGGAACAGGCCATGAAATCCATGGCTCAGCAGCGCGTTCCACCGACGCCGAACAACTTCCATCTGTGGTTCAAGTACTCGCTGGGCTCGGCGTCGGACCTGAAGCGCGCCGTCGACATCCTCGTCAGCAACAAGCGCAAGTTTGACAAGACCACGAACCAGGCGCTGTTCGACACCTATATCGGCCAGCAGGGAACGGAAGCAGCCGTCGTCCATAAAGTCTCGCAACAGTTGCATGGCGTGATGGACTCGGCCAAAAGTTATCTGACGGCCGCGATTGCCGACAACCGCACGCACATGGCCGCGATCGACGACGTCGCCGAGCGCAGCGAGCAGGGCGTCGATCCGAAGATCCTGATCGAGAACCTCGTCAGCGAGCTCGCCCAGGCGACCGCGCGCGCAGCGAAGCTCGAAGCAAGCTTTGCCGAGAAGTCGCGCGAGCTCGACACCATCCGCGACTCGCTCAACAAGTCGGAGCAGCGCGCGCGCACCGATACGCTGACCGGACTGCCGAACCGCCGCGCGCTCGAGGAGTTCTTCCGTCACGCCCAGGTC
Source organism: Bradyrhizobium sp. HKCCYLS2038 (assembly GCF_051167655.1). Lineage (NCBI taxonomy): Bacteria > Pseudomonadati > Pseudomonadota > Alphaproteobacteria > Hyphomicrobiales > Nitrobacteraceae > Bradyrhizobium > Bradyrhizobium sp. HKCCYLS2038. Next base: position 36,940 of record NZ_JBNPTM010000008.1, read on the forward strand.
GAGGCGATGGAACGTGACGAGCCGTTCAGCATCCTCCTGATCGACGTCGATCACTTCAAGAAGTTCAACGACAATTACGGTCATGGCGTCGGCGATCAGGTGTTGCGCCTGGTGGCCAAGGCGCTGCGCGAGCGGGTGCGCGAGAAGGATCTGCCGGCGCGCTATGGCGGCGAGGAGCTGATCGCGGTGCTGCCACAGACCGACCTCGAGGGCTGCACCGTCATCGCCGAGCGCATCCGCCGCACCATTGCCGACTGTCAGTTCACGCGACGCTCGACCGGCGAGGTGCTGCCGCAAATCACGGTGTCGATCGGCGTCGGCCAGTTCCAGTTCGGCGAGGCGATGGCCGATTTGATCGATCGCTGCGACCGGGCGCTGTATCTGGCCAAGAAGCTCGGCCGCAACCGCGTCGTCACCGAGCTCGAGCTCGACCGCAAGCTCGCGGTCGGCTGATCATCGAAAGGCGCCGCATCTCATCCAGCGCGTGCGACACCGCTCCAGTCCTTGGCGCCATCTTCGAAGCCATGCGCGACCACCGTGTTGCGGCCCTGTCGCTTGGCGGCATAAAGCGCCGCATCGGCGGCTTCGATCAGATCGGCCGGCGACAGCGCCTCCTGCGGCCGCGCAGAGGCGACGCCCACGCTCACGGTGACGCAGCGATGCGCCGACGTTGCATGCGGCAGCTCCATGTCGAGCACGGCATACCGCACCTGCTCGCCGATGACGAACGCCTGCTGCGCGCTGATGCCGGGCACCAGCAGGCAGAATTCCTCGCCGCCGTAGCGCCCGGCAAAAGCAGCGGTCGCCCCGGCGATTTGCGACAGGGTTTCGCCGAGCCGTGACAGGCACGCGTCGCCTTCCGGATGGCCATAGGTGTCGTTGTAGAGCTTGAAATGATCGACATCGATCATCAGCAAGGACAGCTCGCTGCCGGCCTGCTCGGCGCGGGTCCACTCCAGGTCGATGTGATTCTGGAAGCCGCGGCGGTTGGCGAGGCCCGAGAGCATGTCGATCGACGCCATCACGGTGAGGCGGTCATTGGCGGCGATCAGCTCGCGCTCGCGCTGTCCGAGCTTGGCGGCCATCGCATTGAACGACTTCGCCAGCGGTACGAATTCCGACGGCAGGTGCTTGGTGGCGACGCGCGCGGACCACTGGCCATGGCCGAAGCGCTTGGCGGTGGCCGCGAGCATGCTGACGGGCCGCACGATCAGCTTCTCGGCTGCGATGAGCGCGCCGAGCAGCACGATCAGGCAGACAAGTCCGGCCTGCAGATAGGCGGTGCGGATGTCGCGGTCGATCGCGGCCGTCACCCGCGTTTCGTCGATGCTGACGATCAGGCGTGACCCCGTGTCGGCGATGCGCGTGAAGGTGATCGCACGTTTCGACCCGTCGGCAGCCCTGAACGAGACCGTATCGGTCGGCTTGTCCGAGCTCATGGCGGTCTCGGCGACGGCCGAGAGCAGCGGCACGCTGTCGAGCGGCCGGCCGATCAGGTCGGTGCTGCCCGCCGGCGCCGCCAGCACGGTTCCCTCGCTGTCGATCAGCACCGCCGTGATACCCGGGCGACCGCCAAGATTGCTCATGATCTTGGACATCCATTCCAGGTTCACGCTCGCCAGCATCACCGCGTCCGGCTCGCCGGTGATGGCGCCGACCGGATACGCCGCCATGACGATCGGCATTTGTGCCGGCTTGGACAGCAGGTAGTCGCTGAACACGAAGTCGCGCGCTTCCTGCGCGCCGCGGAAATAGGGCCGGTCGCTGAAATCGAGGCCGACATATTGATTGTTGGTGGAGCACTGGATGCGGCCGTCGCGGCCGGCGATCATCAGGGTGCGGATCCAGGGCAGCGTGGCCGGCAGGCTGGCGCGCAGCATGTCGCAGCTGCGGCTGACGCCGGTTGCGGAGGCGCGGACATAGGCGGTGGATTTCAGCACCGTCTCGACCGACATGATGACCTCGCGCTGCATGTCGGCGCTCTGTCGGGCGATGTTGAAGAATTCGTCGGACGCCAGCGCAATCTGCCGCGTTCTGGCACTTTCGAGCGACCTGGCGCGTTCCAGCATCAACGGCGCCACCAGGATCACCGCCAGCAATGCCAGACGTGCACGGATCCCCAACAGCCGGTTCAGCTTCACTCTATTGCGGTTGAAGCGGATGCTTGGCATTTCTTCCCCCTACCCCGTCGCGCAAGGTAGGGAGAAGGGTTCAAGAACCCTTTCTCGAACTCCGTAAAATTGCAGCCAACCCCGTAAATCTACCGCCGGATATCCTCGTGACCGATGCCCCCGCCGTAACCCCGCCGTCCCGATCCGCGCTTGCCGCCGTCGAGCAGGAGATCTTGCGCGCCTGCCACGACGCCAAGCGGGAACGCTCGTCCGTGACGCTGATCGCAGTGTCGAAGACCTTCGCGGCCGAGGCGATCGAACCGGTCATCACGGCGGGACAGCGCGTGTTCGGCGAGAACCGGGTGCAGGAGGCCAAGGGCAAATGGCCGGCGCTGATGACGGCGCATCCGGGGCTGTTGCTGCACCTGATCGGGCCGCTGCAGTCCAACAAGGCCAAGGAGGCGGTGGCACTGTTCGACGCCATTCATTCGGTCGATCGTGCCAGCCTGTGCGCGGCTCTGGCGAAGGAGATCGCCGCCCAGGGCCGGCATCCGCAGCTGTTCGTCCAGATCAACACCGGCGAGGAACCGCAGAAGGCTGGGATCGCGCCCGGCGAGGCCGACGCGTTCCTTGCGGCTTGCCGCACGGATTATGGGCTCGAGATCTCAGGCCTGATGTGCATTCCGCCGGTCGACGAGGCGCCGGGGCCGCATTTCGCGCTGACGGCGAAGATCGCCGCGCGCAACGGCCTTGCCAACCTGTCGATGGGCATGAGCGCCGATTTCGCCATCGCGATCCAGTTCGGCGCCACCCATGTGCGCGTGGGATCGGCGATCTTCGGCCACCGCTGACGGCGGGCTCACTCGCCGAAGCGCACCGACACCCGTCCCAGGTCGCCGAAATCTGCGACCATGTCATCGCCCGTGCCGATCGGCAGCGGCGGATGACAGGTGCCCGTCGTCACCACCTGTCCCGCCCGCAGGGGCATGCCGAGTGCGCTGACCTCGTTGACCAGCCAGGCGAGCGCGACGCGGGGATCGCCCAGCACGTTGCGGCCATGTCCGATGAAGTCGCGGCCGCTGACGGTGATGCGCGGCCGCTCCTCAACCAGGTCGCGGCTGCGCCAGTCCGCGGTGGTGGGCGCGCCGAGCACGAACAGATGCGCGCAGGCATTGTCGGCGATCAGCTGCGCCTCGCCGGCGCTGACGAAATCTGCGAACCGCGAGTCCGGGATCTCGATCGCCGGATGCAGCGTCGCGACCGCGGCGAGCACCTCGGCGACATCATAAGGCGTCGCGCGCGGCGGCAGATCCGCGCCGAACCGGAAGGCGAATTCCGGCTCGGCGACGCGCATCGCATTGCCGGCCATCGACGCGGTGCCGCCGTCCGGCAGCACGGTCTCGGCGAGGATGCGACCGGCGAGCGGCCCGGCGACGTTGATGTGCCGCTGCCCGGCTTCACTGGTCGCGGCGATCTTCCAGCCGTACAACGGCGCCTTGGAGTGCTGTTCGAGCGCGGCCTGCACCGCGTAGCCTTCGGCACGGTCGCGCGGCCTGAGATCGGCGGGCAGGTCGGCGAGCTTGCGGCCATCGCGCCAGTGCCCGCGCAGGATCTCCGAAGCCGCCGCGGTCTGGTCCGGCGTGCGCATGCTGTCCTCCCCTCAATCTCTTTATTCGATGATGATCCTGGTGCGCGGGCCGATCCTTTGCAACAGCCGCAGCATCGCCGGGCGGGTCATCGCGACGCAGCCGGCCGTCGGACCGAAATTCGGCCGCGCCAGATGCAGGAACACGGCGCTGCCGCGACCGGCGATGCGCGGCCGGGTGTTGTGGTCGATCTCGATGATGAAGTCGTAGAGATGGTCGCCGCGCGCCAGCCGGTCGCCGGGCTGGTCGCCGCGCAGCCGGAACGGCCGGTTGTAGCGGCGGTCGGCCGGGTCCTCGCACCAGGCGTCTTCGGGCCCGATCGGCCGGATAGCGAGGCGCGTTGTCGGCCGCGGGTGGCGGTCGGCCCGCCACCACAACTGGCGCGGGTAGAAGGTGCCGCGGGGCGTGCCGCCATCGCCTTCGCGCTTGTTGGCCAGGATGCCACCGCGGCCCAGCGCGACCGGAATGATTCGCCCCGAAACCTCGAGCCAGCCACGCTGCCGAGTCCCGGCAGCGGTGCGGATTCGGATGCGGGTCGCTGGCATGTCAACGGCGCCCTTCTCATAACGACTTGAAACAACGTGCCTTTTCATTGCCATGCATTGCCCGTCAATTGCCTTAATGTCGGCAAATGGTCCGTGGCGGGAGCGGATGAGACATTCACCTCAATCCGTCCCGAAATGTGGAGTAGAGTGTCAGGCGCTTGTGAATCGGTAACAGCCCCCTACTTCAAGACGAAACAAGGCTTATTGAGCCTGTTTTGCCCACCGTCGAAGGCGCCATCATCCGATCCCGCCGGCGCCAGCAAGAGGATTTGTACCAATGGCCAATGCCCGCAAGATCCTGATCGTTGATGACGACACCGATCTGCGCGACACACTGATGGAGCAGCTGTCGCTGCACGACGAGTTCGAGGCTCAGGCGGTGGACACCGGCGCCAAGGGCGCCAGCGCGGCAAAGGCGAACTCTCCCGATCTGGTGCTGATGGATGTCGGCCTCCCCGACACCGACGGCCGTGAGGTGGTGCGGTCCCTGCGCAAGGGCGGCTTCAAGGCCCCGATCATCATGCTGACCGGACACGACACCGATTCCGATACGATTCTCGGCCTCGAATCCGGCGCCAATGACTACGTCGCCAAGCCGTTCCGATTCGCCGTGCTGCTGGCGCGCATCCGCGCCCAGCTGCGCCAGCACGAGGCCAGCGAGGACGCGGTGTTCTCGGTCGGTCCCTACAGCTTCCGTCCGGGCTCGAAGATGCTGACCGGCGCCAATGCGCGCAAGGTTAGGCTGACGGAAAAGGAAACCGCGATCCTGCGCTTCCTGTACCGGGCCGGGCAGCAGCCGGTGTCGCGCGAGACCCTGCTGCAGGAGGTGTGGGGCTACAATTCCGGCGTCACCACCCACACCTTGGAGACGCATATTTACCGTCTGCGGCAGAAAATCGAGAAAGATGCCGCTAATCCAGAGATTCTGGTGACGGAGGCCGGTGGCTACAAGCTGGTGCCGTGATACGTTCGGGGATTGGCGGTTTGCCGTCTATGATATTGGTTCCATTCCGCCTTCCCCGGGCTCTCGATGTCGATCGAAGACGATATTGCGCTGTTGGAGCGCGTCCCGACCCTGCGCCTGTTGGGAAGCGATTCGCTGCGCATGATCGCGATCGGGTCCGAGCAGCGTAACATCCAGAGCGGTGAGGCGCTGTTCCGCGAGGGCGACACCGCCGATTGCGGTTATGTCGTGCAGCGCGGCTCGCTGCGGATCAGCGACGAGGTCGGCGCCGAAGTCGTCGCCAAGCCGGGCATGCTGATCGGCGAGCTGGCGCTGCTGGTCGAGATGCGCCGGCCGGCCACCGCGACAGCCCTCGAATATTCCACCGTCGTGCGGGTGTCCCGCAGCCTGTTCCAGCGCGTGCTGGAAAGCGACGCCATGGCCGCGCGGCGACTGCGCGACGAGTTCGCCAACCGGGCGACGCGGCTTGCCGGCGACATTCTGAAAGCCGGCGCCAAGCTCACCTCGTGAGGGCGGGCCTGGGCTAGACGTCGAGCGTCACCGTGACCGGTACATGGTCGGACGGGCGCTCCCAGCTACGCGCGTCGCGCAGGATCCGGAAGTCGGAAATCCCGTCCTTCAGCGCGCGTGACACCCAGATGTGGTCGAGCCTTCGGCCGCGGTCGCCGACCGTCCAGTCCGCGGCGCGATAGCTCCACCAGGTGTAGACCTTCTCGGACATCGGAATGCGCTCGCGCGCGACGTCGATCCAGTCGCCGTGATTCTGCGCCGCGAGCAGCTTCTCGGTCTCGATCGGCGTGTGCGACACCACCTTCAACAGCTGCTTGTGCGACCAGACGTCGTGCTCATGCGGCGCGACGTTGAGATCGCCGACCAGGATGTGGCGGTCGTCGCCGCGCGGATGCAGCGGCTCGCACGCCTTCATCTCGTCGAGGAATTGCAGCTTGTGCTCGAACTTCGGATTGAGTGCGGGGTCGGGAATGTCGCCGCCCGCCGGCACGTAGAAATTATGCAGCACCAGCGGCCGCGCCAGCTGCGCCTTCTCGCCGAACGCCACGGTGATGTGGCGCGAATCCACCTTGTCGCAGAAGGTGCGGACGTTGGTGCTCTCGAACGGCCAGCGCGAGATCACGGCGACACCGTGATAGCCCTTCTGCCCGTTCAGCGCGACATGCTCATAGCCGAGCCGCTTGAAGCGCTTCAGCGGGAAGGCATCGTCGATGCACTTGGTTTCCTGCAGGCACAGCACATCTGGCCGCACCTGCTTGATGAACTTGGCGACGAGGTCGATGCGCAGGCGCACCGAGTTGATGTTCCAGGTGGTCAGGACGAGACGCATGAGACGGGCGTGATAGCATGGAATGCGGCGGCGTCAGCCGTGGCGCCCTACGACCGCCGCTTCGCAATGACCGCATCGATCGGGTTTATCCCCAGCTATGTCGAGCCTGGCTCAGCGTCGCTTGCTCTCGATCACATCCCACACGCGCGCGGCGATGTCGGGGCCGCCGAGGCGGGAGATCGCGCGGATGCCGGTGGGCGAGGTCACGTTGATCTCGGTGAGGTTGCCGTCGATGACGTCGATGCCGACCAGCAGCAGGCCGCGGGCGCGCAGCTCCGGACCCAGCGTGTCGCAGATCTCGCGCTCGCGGGCACTGAGGTCGGTGGCTTGGGCGGCACCGCCGCGCACCATGTTGGAGCGCAGATCGTCGGCGGCCGGCACGCGATTGACGGCGCCGGCAAACTCGCCGTCGACCAGGATGATGCGCTTGTCGCCATGCTTCACCTCGGGGAGGAAGCGCTGGATCACCCAGGGCTCCTTGAAGGTCACCGAAAACATGTCGAACAGCGAGCCGAAATTCATGTCCTGCGGCATCACCCGGAATACCGCCGCGCCGCCATGGCCGTGCAGCGGCTTCATCACAACGGCGCCGTGCTGATCGCGGAACGCGTTGATCTCGTCGAGATCGCGCGAAATCAGCGTCGGCGGCATCAGCTGTGGGAAGTTCATGACGAACAGCTTTTCCGGCGCGTTGCGCACGCTGGCGGGATCGTTGACCACCAGCGTCTTCGGATGAATGCGCTCGAGGAAATGCGTCGAGGTGATGTAGGCGAGGTCGAACGGCGGATCCTGCCGCAGCAGCACGACATCGAACGAGGTCAACGCCGTCGGCTTCGGCTCGCCCAGCGTGAAATGGTCGCCGACCTGGTCGCGCACGGTCAGGGCCTGCACCGGCGCGTACAGCTCCTCGCCACGCAATGAGAGCTTGTCCGGCGTGTAGTAGCTGAGGCCGTGACCGCGGCGCTGCGCCTCGAGCAGCATCGCAAACGTCGAGTCGCCGCGGATGTTGATGCGCGCGATGGGGTCCATCTGGACGGCGACGTTGAGTTTCATGGGCGGGTCCCGGTCTGTCTGCAGTGGATCGTGTCAGGGGCTGGCATCGAAGGCAGCCATGAGATGGCGTGGCAGGCTGCGCGGCGCAACCAGAATCGCGTCGAAGCGGAGCTCGAATTCGGCATGGTCGGGATGCGCCATCAGCCAGGCCTGCGCGGCATCGATGATGCGCTGCTGCTGGCGCGGCGTCACCGCATAGGCCGCGTCGTCGAGCGAGGCGCGTGCCTTGACCTCGACGAAGGCGACGAGGCCGCGCTTGCGCGCGATGATGTCGATCTCGCCATGCGGCGTGCGGAAACGCTTGGCGAGGATGCGGTAGCCCTTGGCGATCAGCAGCGCGGCCGCGCGAGCCTCGGCCGACACCCCGGTGCGGAACGCCGCGACACGCTCGGGCGCAGCGGTTTTCGTTTCCTTTTTGGGCGTCGCAGCCTTGGCGGGCTTGTCGGCGGCGGGCTCAGTCTTCGCCATCGCCCGCTCCCGCGCGCACGTCCTTGGCAAGCGCCAGTGCACGCGCATAGACCTCGCGCCGCGGCCGGCGCGACAGCTCGACTGCATGCATCACGGCGTCCTTGACGCTCGACCGCTGCAGCAGATCGGTGAGCAGCGCGTCGAGGGCGCCGTCGGTCATGATTTCGGCGTCGCGCGGCGGTGGTCCGATCACCAGCACGAACTCGCCACGCGTCTCGAGCCCATCGGCATGTGCTGCGAGTTCGCCAACCGAGCCGCGCTGCACCTCTTCGTGCAGCTTGGTGAGCTCGCGGCAGATCGCAGCCTGTCGTCCCGCCATGGCCTCGGCGAGATCCGCCAGCGTCTCCTGCACGCGGCTGCCGGCTTCGAACAGCACCAGTGTCGCCTCGACACGCGCCAGCTCAGCCAGCCTTGTGCGCCGCGCCTGTTGCTTGGCCGGCAGGAAACCCTCGAAGAAGAAGCGATCCGTCGGCAGGGCGGCGACGCTCAGTGCTGCCAGCACGGCCGATGGCCCCGGCAGCGCGGTCACGGCGAGACCGGCCTCGCAGGCGGCGCGCACCAGCTTGTAGCCGGGATCGGAGATCAGCGGCGTGCCGGCGTCGGATACGAGCGCAATGGCGGCGCCGTCCGCCAGGCGCTGCAGAATCTTCGGCCGGACAGCCTCGGCATTGTGCTCATGATAGGCGGCGAGTTCCGCACCCAGGCCGTAGCGTTCGGTCAGCCGCCGCGTGATCCGCGTGTCCTCGCAGAAGATGACGTCGGCGCCGGCCAGCGTTCCCAGCGCGCGCAAGGTGATGTCACCGAGATTGCCGATCGGCGTGGCCACGAGATAGAGGCCCGGCCGCGTCTTCGGTGCCGCGACGCGCTGTCCCGCCACCAGATAGGTAGACGTGGTGGAAGATTTGCCGTCGTCCGGCGGCATGTTCGGGATTGCCTTGGCGCCCATCGCGGTAATTTAAAGGGGCGGACGCGGGAATGCCACCGGTGAACGATCGTGCGCCGAAATTGAAGTTCCGGGCCGGTCCGGGGTTTCACCGTTCATGGGGGATTCAAGGACGAAGCCGCACTGAAGAGGGTGGCCGTGAGCAGGGGATAGAGCGTGCAAAACGTCGATTTGATCGCGGGTGTTGCCCAGACAGCCTTTTGTTTTGCTTAACTATTCGTCGACAATATGAATTATTCGCACAGCCTCGGGGCGTGCGATCGGGGAACTTCTGGCCGGTCTCGGCCGAGCGAAGAGATGCCATGACTGGCCCGCGTCATCCCAATTCTCATGCCAAGCCGGGAGCCCCTCTGGTTGCCCGGCGAACGGCGCTTGGGCTGATCGTCGGCGCGCCGCTGCTGTCGGCCTGCTCCAACGTGCAGCAGAGCATGGGTCAGTTTCCCAACCCATTCGAGCAGCCCACGGCCCCCGCCGGACCGCCGCAGCAGCCGGCCGTCGCCGGCAACGGTCAGGTCAGGGTCGGGCTGATTTTGCCGCTGTCGGCCTCGGGCAATGCCGGCATTGCCGCGCAATCGATGAAGAACGCCGCCGAGATGGCGCTCGCCGAATTCCAGAACCCGAACATCCAGCTGCTGATCAAGGACGACGCCGGCAGTCCGCAAGGCGCGCAGCAAGGTGCCCAGCAGGCTTCCGACGAAGGCGCGGAGATCATCCTCGGGCCGCTGTTCGCGGGATCAGTGCCGGCGGTGGCGCAGGTGGCGCGCACCCGCAACATCTCCGTGATCGCCTTCTCGACCGATTCGAGCGTGGCCGGGCGCGGCGTCTATCTGCTGAGCTTCCTGCCGGAGTCCGATGCCACGCGCATCGTCGACTACTCCGCAAGCGTCGGCAAACGCTCGTTCGCGGCGCTGCTGCCGGACAATGCCTATGGCACGGTTGTCGAGGGCGCGTTCAAGACCGCGGTCAGCCGGCGCGGCGGACGGATCGTGGCGTTCGAGAAATATTCCGGCGATCGCACCATGCAGGCGCGCGCGGTCGCGCAGGCGCTCGGTGGCGCCGATGCGCTGCTGCTGGCGGATGATGGCGAGTCCGTCGTCGCCACGGCGGACGCGTTGACGACAGCGGGTGCGAACCTGCGCAACATCCAGATGCTCGGCACCGGGCTGTGGGACAATCCGCGGGTCTATGGCAGCGCCAGCCTGCAGGGCGGCCTGTATGCGGCGCCGGATCCTGCCGGCTTCCGTGCCTTTGCCGGCCGCTACCGCACCCGGTTCGGCGGCGATCCCGTGCGCACGGCGACGCTCGCCTATGACGCGGTGGCGCTGGTCGCCGCGTTGGCGCGCACCCAGGGCACGCAGCGCTTTGCGCCGGACGTGCTCACCAACGCCTCCGGCTTCGCCGGCATCGACGGCCTGTTCCGGTTCCGCAGCGACGGCACCAACGAGCGCGGACTCGCAGTCATGCGAGTCGGCTCCGGCGGCGGCCAGGCGGTCGCCGGTGCTCCAAAGAGCTTCAGCGCGACCTGACGCGATCGATCACGCGGCGAGATCGGCGACGACGGCGTCGAGCACCGGGAAGCCTTCCTGCGTCACGCGCAGCCGGCCATCGGCATCGACGATGATGGCGCCCTCCTCGCGCAGCAGCGCGATGCGGCGCGGATCAAGCGCACGTCCGGAGATCGCCGCGTAGCGCTTGGGATCGATGCCTTCCCGCAGACGCAAGCCCATCAGCAGGAATTCGTCGGCGCGTTCCTCGGTGTTGAGCTGGTCGTCGGTCATGACACCGTGGCCGTTGGATTCGACGCGCATCAGCCAGGCTTCCGGCCGCTTGTCGGTGGCCGTGGCGTGGCGGATGCCGTCGATGTCGAGCCGGCCATGGGCTCCGGGGCCGATGCCGGCATATTCCTGGCCGCGCCAGTAGATGAGATTGTGTCGGCACTCGGCGCCGGGCCGGGCGTGATTGGAGATCTCGTAGGCCGGCAATCCGTGACGGCCGCAGACCTCCTGCGTGACGTCGTAGAGCGTGCGCGCAAGACCTTCATCCGGCGTCTTCAGCTTGCCGGCGGCGTGCAGCCCGAAGAACGGCGTGCCCTCCTCGATCGTGAGCTGATACAGCGACAAATGTTCGGCGGCCTCGCCGATCGCGCGCGTCAGCTCTTCCGTCCACATCGCCGGCGTCTGGTCGGGACGCGCATAGATCAGGTCGAAGGAATAGCGGTCGAACGCGCCGCGCGCGATCGCGACCGCCTTCATCGCCTCGTCTGCGGTGTGCAGGCGCCCCAGCATCTTCAGCGATGCGTCATCCATCGCCTGGACGCCGAGCGAGACGCGGTTGACGCCGGCTGCGCGATAGCCGGCAAACCTTGTCGCCTCGACGCTGGTCGGATTAGCCTCCAGTGACACCTCGACATCACGAGCGACGTGCCAGTGCTGGCCGATCGCATCGAGGATGGCGCCGACGGTCTGCGGCTGCATCAGCGACGGCGTGCCGCCGCCGAGAAAGATCGAGCTGACGGTGCGCGGCCCGGTGCGTGCGGCGGTGGTCGCGATCTCCTGGCCGAACGCGCGAGCGAAGCGGTCCTGGTCGATGGCTACGTGCCGGACATGGCTGTTGAAGTCGCAATACGGACATTTCGACAGGCAGAACGGCCAGTGCACATAGACGCCGAACGCTTCGCTGTCAGCGCTGCTCAAGACAGATCTCCGCAAGCTTCACGAAGGCGCGGGCGCGATGCGACAGGCCGAGGCCGAGCGGCGGCAGGCCGTGCTTCTCGATGCTGGTCATCTCGCCGAACGTCCGGTCAAATCCGTCGGGCAGGAACATCGGATCGTAGCCGAACCCGGCATTGCCGCGCGGCGGCCAGACCAGCGTGCCGTCGACGCGCGCCTCGACCTCCTCGACATGACCATCCGGCCAGGCCACGCACAGCGCCGAGACGAAATGCGCAGTGCGCTTGTCGGCGCTGGCTGCTCCGCGCTCCTGCAGCAGTCGCTCGATCTGGGCCATCGCCGCGCCGAAATCCTTGGTCGGACCGGCCCAGCGCGCCGAGTAGATCCCTGGCGCACCATCGAGCGCGTGGACGACGATCCCGGAATCATCGGCGAAGGCCGGCAGCTGCGCGGCTTCCGCGGCGGCGACCGCCTTGATGCGCGCATTGGCCTGGAACGTGTCGCCGGTCTCGTCCGGCTCGCCAAGCCCGAGCTCGCCCGCCGAGACCGCCTCGACCCCGTGAGGCGCCAGCAGCTCGCGCATCTCGGCGAGCTTGCCGGCATTATGGGTCGCAATCACGATGCGGCCGGTGAGCTTGCGGTGGGTCCGGCTCACGCGATCGCCATCTTCTGCAGGTCGACCAGCCGCGCGACGCCCTTGCGGGCCAGCGCCATCAGCGCCAGGAACTCGGCCTCGGTGAACGGGGTCTTCTCGGCCGTGCCCTGCACCTCGATGATGCGGCCGTCGCCGGTCATGACGAAATTGGCGTCGGTCTCGGCCTCGGAATCCTCGGCGTAGTCCAGGTCCAGCACCGGCGTGCCGTTGTAGATGCCGCAGGAGATCGCGGCGACATTGGCGCGCAGCACCTCTGTCTTGATCATGTTGCGCGTCTTCATCCACCGGATGCAGTCGGCCAGCGCTACCCAGGCGCCGGTGATCGAGGCCGTGCGGGTGCCGCCGTCGGCCTGCAGCACGTCGCAGTCGACCGTGATCTGGCGCTCACCGAGTGCTTCGAGGTCGATCGCGGTCCGCAGCGAGCGGCCGATCAGGCGCTGGATCTCGACCGTGCGGCCGGTCTGCTTGCCGGCGGAGGCCTCGCGGCGGGTCCGTTCCAGGGTGGCGCGCGGCAGCATGCCGTATTCGGCGGTGATCCAGCCGCGCCCCTGCCCCTTGAGCCAGGGCGGCAGCCGGTCTTCGAGCGTGGCGGTCACCAGCACGTGGGTGTCGCCAAACTTCACCAGGCAGGAGCCCTCGGCGTATTTGACGACGCCGCGTTCCAGGCTCACGGGGCGCAATTCATCCGGTGCACGGCGGCTCGGCCGCATGATTCTCTCCGTGAAGTGGCAAAAAGACGGGTTTGACGGCCTTGTAGGAGCCGGGACCGGCAGCGGCAAGGGGCTTATCAAGGGCTTATCACGCCGGAACGCGGCTCAAGACCGACTTGCCACCGAGCCGCCGCATGGCCAAATTATACGCAACTGGGGAGGAGAGTCTCTGGTGGCCCACCACGATCCGATCAACCTGATGACACCGCCTGCCGGCCTGGCGCAGCTCAACGAGCGGTCGCGTGAGATCTTCCGCCAGATCGTCGAGAGCTATCTCGCGACCGGCGAGCCGGTCGGCTCGCGCAACATCGCGCGCCTGATCGCGGTTCCCTTGTCGCCGGCCTCGGTGCGCAACGTGATGGCCGATCTGGAGCAGCTCGGGCTGATCTATGCACCCCACACCTCGGCCGGCCGGTTGCCGACCGAAGCGGGCTTGCGGTTCTTCGTCGACGCCCTGATGCAGGTCGGTGACATGACCGAAGCCGAGCGGCAGTCGATCCAGAGCCAGCTCGCCTCCGTCGGCCGGGCGCAGTCGGTCGAGGCCGCGCTCGACGAGGCGCTGACGCGGCTGTCCGGACTGACGCGCGCGGCGGCGGTGGTGCTGACCGCGAAATCCAACACAAGGCTGAAGCACATCGAGTTCGTGCGCCTCGAGCCGGAGCGCGCGTTGGTCGTGCTGGTCGGCGAGGATGGACAGGTCGAGAACCGGGTTCTGACCTTGCCGCCGGGCGTGCCGTCCTCGGCACTCACCGAGGCCTCGAATTTTCTCAACGCGCGGATCCGCGGGCGAACGCTGGCCGAGGCGCGGCTCGAGCTCGAAACCGCACTCGCGAGCGATCGCGCCGAACTCGATCAGCTGACGCAGAAGGTGATCGCGGCGGGTGTCGCGAGCTGGTCCGGCGGCGACAGTGACGAGCGTCAGCTGATCGTGCGCGGCCATGCCAATCTGCTCGAGGATCTGCACGCGCTCGATGATCTCGAACGTGTCCGTCGCCTGTTCGACGATCTCGAGACCAAGCGCGGCGTCGTCGATCTGCTCGGACGTGCCGAGAATGCCGAGGGCGTCCGGATCTTCATCGGCTCCGAGAACAAGCTGTTCTCGCTGTCGGGATCGTCGACCATCGTGTCGCCGTATTCCGACGCCACCGGCCGCATCGTTGGCGTGCTCGGCGTCATCGGCCCCACCCGGCTGAACTACGCCCGGGTGATTCCGACCGTCGATTATGCCGCGCGCCTGCTCAGCCGCCTGATGGGTGGCTGATACGAACCATGGTTAATTCGAAGGAAGCGCCCCTGCGAGGCTGCGCTTGATTTTCGCTGCTCAAAGCACGATATCCCGCCCGACATCCCCAGAACCGCCGAACTTGCGAGAAGTCTGTCCATGACCGATCCCGACCTGCATCAGAACGATCCGGAAAACCCTGCGCAGGCCAGCGACCCCGTCGTCTCAAAGCCCTACATCATGCCTGACGACCCCGAGCCCGGCTCAGTTGAGGTTTTGGCCAAGGAAGCCGCCGATGCGCGCGACAAGATGCTGCGCACGCTGGCGGAGATGGAGAATCTGCGCAAGCGCACCGCGCGCGAAGTTGCCGATGCGCGCATGTACGCCATCACCGGCTTTGCCCGCGACGTGCTCGACATCGCCGACAATCTGCAGCGTGCGCTCGACGCCGTGCCGGCCGAGACGCGTGACAATGCCGATGCCGGCTTGAAGTCGCTGATCGAGGGCGTCGAGCTCACCGAGCGCTCGCTGCTCAACACGCTCGAAAAGAACGGCGTCAAGAAGTTCGATCCGACGGGGCAGAAGTTCGACCCCAACTTCCAGCAGGCGATGTACGAGGTCCCCGATCCCTCGGTGCCGTCGGGCACGGTGGTGCAGGTCGTGCAGGCCGGCTTCATGATCGGCGAGCGCGTGCTGCGTCCGGCCCTGGTCGGCGTCTCCAAGGGCGGCGCGAAAGCCGCTCCTGCTGCCGGCAACGACGCGGCCTGATCGTCTCAGGCCCAGAATCAAAACAGCCACGGGTCCGGCCCGTGGCTGTTTTTATTTTCAGCGCCAGAACGTCTGCGGGACTACGCCGCGATGTCGGCGGAGCTGATCCGCTTGACGCCCGCGGCTGCCATGTCGGTCCACGCCTTGGCCAGCGAGCCCTGGGTGTCGATGCCGCGGCAGGCATCTTCGACCACGAAGGTATCGAGGCCGGCCTTGCGCGCATCGAGCGCGGTCCAGGCGACGCAGAAGTCGGTCGCCAATCCGGCGACGTACACCGTGCTGATGTCGCGCGCCTTCAGATAGGCGGCAAGCCCCGTCGTGGTCTTGCCGTCGGCCTCGGTGAAGGCCGAGTAGCTGTCGACCTCCTTGTGGAAGCCCTTGCGGATGATGAGCTCGGCCTGCGGGATCGAAAGATCCTTGGAGAGCCCGGCGCCGTCGGTGCCCTGCACGCAATGATCCGGCCACAGCACCTGCTTGCCATAGGAGAGGTCGACCAGCTCGAACGGCTTCTTGCCGGTGTGGCTCGACGCGAACGAGACGTGCTCCGGCGTGTGCCAGTCCTGCGTGAGCACGACATTGCTGAAGGCCTTTGCGATCTTGTTGATCACCGGCACGACCTGCTCGCCCTCCTTCACGGCGAGGCTGCCGCCGGGCAGGAAGCAGTTCTGGACGTCGATCACCAGCAGCGCCGACTTGTCGTCCGGCTTGATCGGCGCGGCCATCGCGCGGGTCGTATCGGCCACCACGGCCGCAAAGGCGGAGCTGCCGAGCAGCCGCAGGATTCGACGTCGGTTCATGTCAATTTTCCCCCGATCGAGACATCTCAGTACCAAGACACCTCAGCACGGTGACCAAATGGCCCGGCTCTCCCAGGTTACCGCCTGACGCCCGGGATCATAGACCCAGGATCGGCGTGAGCGGAAGCAGCAATCCATTAACGGTGCCGGAATATGGTCCGTAATCCTACGGAGCAGGACCATGAGCTTGAACGTCGATGCGGATGGCGGCCTCACGCTACCGTCGCTGAAGGTGGCTGACCGATGGTCCGGCCTTTCGGCGGTGACGCTGCTCCTGATCCTGTTCGCAACCGCCATCCTGATGCGCCATCTGGTGGCTGCGAACACCGATGTGAGCTGGCTCCTGATTGCCGCGGAACGCTGGCTGGATGGGCAGCGGCTGTACTCCGAGATCCTCGAGACGAACCCGCCGATGGCGGTGCTGGTCTATGTCCCGGCCATCGTGATCGCGCGTGGCATCGGCCTTCCCGCGGAGATCGTGCTCGACACGCTCATCCTCGTGGCCATCGTACTTTCGCTCGGCGTCAGCATGCTCATCCTGCGCGACTCCGCGGCGCTAGGACCACGCCAGAAATGGCCGCTGGCGATCGCCGCAGTCGTCGTGCTCGGCGTGCTGCCGGCGCAGTGCTTCGGGCAGCGCGAGCATATCGCCGTCATCGAGCTGATGCCGGTGTTCGCGGTGCTGGCGCTCCGTCTCAATCGCGAGACGCCGCCGCTGTGGGCGAGCGTGGTCGCCGGCTTGGGTCTCGGGCTCGCGCTGTGCTTCAAGCCGCATTTCGCGCTGGCGATGCTCTGCGTGCTCGGCTTCGTCGCGGCGCAATTGAGATCGGCGCGCGTGCTGCTCGCGGCCGAGAACGTCATCGCGGCGCTGCTGCTGGCCGCCTACAGCCTCGGCACGGTGCTGCTGTTCCCGGAATTCTTCAGCGCGATGTGGCCGCTGATCCGCGACGTCTACGCCTTCGGCCTGCCGTTTTCGATGATGGTGATGAAGCCGGGCGTCGTGCTCTGCGTGCTCACCCTGATCGCCGCGCTGGTGCTGAAGCGCAGCAGCACCGTGACACCGACCCTGGCGCTGCTGCTGAGCGCGTCGGCGGCGTTCCTCATGATCTATCTTCTGCAGCGCAAGGGCTGGCCGTATCATTCCTATCCGATGCTGGCCTTTGCCGGGCTCGGCTTCGTCACCGCCGTGACGGCGTCCGCGCCGAAGCCAGACGGCGCGGCGGCGAGGTCGAGTGTTGCAATCGCGGCGGTAGGAGCTGGCCTGCTCGTCACGGCGCTATGGTGGTTCAACGCCGCTCTCGACGGGCGTTTCCTGCAGCCGGCGATTCAGCGCACCGGGATCGTTCATCCGAGCATCCTGGTGATTTCCGGCAATGCCGGCATTGCCCATCCGCTGACGCGCGCCGTCAGTGGTGTATGGACCTCGCGCGAGCAGAGCCTGCTGGTCGCGACCTATCAGGAGTTTGCCCGCGAGATGGGCGCCGATGATCAGGCGCTGGCCCGGATCGAGCCCTATGCGGAGCGCGAGCGGACCTGGCTGGCCGACGACATCCGGCGGTCCGCGCCGTCGATCCTGCTGGTCGACAACATGACCAGCGAATGGGGCCAATGGCTGCGCGCCACGCCCGAGCTCGACCGCCTGCTGGGCGACTATCGCCTCGCCGAGACGGTGCAGAACGTCGACGTCTATGTCCGGCGCGCGAACTGAGTCGCCGCGGCGCTAGCCTTTCGGCTGGATGCCGTCCCGGACCGCGCGGAAACGCGGAAAGGCGGCCGGCCATTGGTCGCGCGGCGCGCTGCCGATGATCCGCAGCGTGTTCGGGCCGCCGAAGCGCAGCCATTGCACCACCGTGACCGGCGTATTGTCCTTGCCGCTGACCGCCTCGATCCGGCTCTCATAGGCCGGCTGGCCCTCGATGCGGATCGGCTCGGACATGGTGATGCGGGCATCGCGAACGCCGGGAATGGTGGTGACCGCCTGCTGCGCGACGCGCGCCCGGTCGGCGGCCTCCGGCGCCACCCCGTTGACCAGTCCGATCACCACGAACGGCGCCGCCTCGAATCCCTTCTCCTCGTCGCTGTCGGCGAGAATCAGCGCGCCGGGTCCGAGCGTGCGAATGGTCTTGAAGCCGGAGAGATCGGTGACGTTGAACGGCATGATGGACAACTGCTCGTCCACCGGGACCTCCTTGCGGACCACGGCGGTGGCGAACATCTGGCGCACGGCATCGTCGGTGTAGATCTTGCTCGCACTTTCCGGAATCTGCACCGCCACGTAACCGGAGAAGCCGGCGCCGGGCACGATCATCGAGTAACGCCGCACCGGCGCGGCGCCGTCACGGCCGTTCTCGACGGTGTAGTAGGCCGTTCCCGCCGGCGTTTCGATGCTTTCCGGCTTGACGTTCCCCATGCCGCCGGGGTTGGCGGTGAAGGCGGTCTTGACCTCGCCATAGGCCTTGGCCGGCAGCTCCGTCAGCAGCACCTTGACGCTGTGATCCTCGGTTTCGAAGCCGGTGAAGGTCTTGGCCTGGCTCAGCCCGACCAGTGGGGCGAGCCCGATCCGGACGCCGGTCGGGAAGATCGCATCGGCCGCCAATGCCGGGCTCAGCAGGGACATCGACACGATCGCCGTGGCGAGAAGTCGGGATAACGTCATGACGGAGCAGCCTCGTTCGCTAACCTGTGCATCCGGCCGGCCGTCGTCCCCACGCGGCCGATCGAAGCCACGCCTTTTAACGGGTTTGCCGCGCCGGTAACAGACCGATCGGGTGCGGCGAGAGGTTCCGGCGGCGCAGCGGGCGCGGATCGATTATGGCTTCGCTAAGCATGATTCGTTTTGGCGGCGGCGCGGTGCGACCGCGGCGACAATACGGCCTCGCGCGGACCAGACGGGCACATGAACGATGCCAGCCGATGTCCCGGCGGTACCGTCGTCAAGCCGTTGCGCCGTCCTGGCCAGCAGTTTCACGAGGTCAGCAAAAATCCGCGGCTTTTCCGCGTGCCCGGGTCTGGTCCGGTCCTTGCGGGTCACTCCCCCCCTCCTATATGACGCTCATCGTCGCAATATCGCGAGCATTTGATCTGAGGGGGTTTTGGATGGGGGCGCCGTCAGGGCCCCACCCAACCTGCCGCAAAAAGAAGGATATGAGACCATGGGAAAGGTCATCGGGATCGATCTCGGCACCACGAATTCGTGCGTGGCCGTCATGGACGGCAAGACGTCGAAAGTCATCGAGAATGCCGAGGGCATGCGCACCACGCCGTCGATCGTCGCGTTCAGTGACGATGGCGAACGTCTGGTCGGCCAGCCCGCCAAGCGCCAGGCCGTCACGAACCCCGAGCGCACCTTCTTCGCAGTGAAGCGCCTGATCGGCCGCCGCTACGACGATCCGATGGTCGAGAAGGACAAGAAGCTCGTCCCCTACAAGATCGTCAAGGGCGGCAATGGCGACGCCTGGGTCGAGGCCGACGGCAAGTCCTATTCGCCCTCGCAGGTCTCCGCCTTCATCCTGCAGAAGATGAAGGAGACCGCGGAAGCCCATCTCGGCCAGAAGGTCGACCAGGCCGTCATCACGGTCCCTGCCTATTTTAACGACGCCCAGCGCCAGGCCACCAAGGACGCCGGCAAGATCGCCGGCCTCGAGGTGCTGCGCATCATCAACGAGCCGACCGCGGCGGCGCTCGCCTACGGCCTCGACAAGACCAAGGCCGGCACGATCGCCGTGTATGACCTCGGCGGCGGCACCTTCGACGTCTCGATCCTGGAGATCGGCGACGGCGTGTTCGAGGTGAAGTCGACCAACGGCGACACCTTCCTCGGCGGTGAAGACTTCGACATGCGTCTGGTCAGCTACCTCGCCGACGAATTCCAGAAGGAGCAGGGCATCAACCTGCGCAACGACAAGCTCGCTCTGCAGCGCCTCAAGGAAGCTGCCGAGAAGGCCAAGATCGAGCTGTCGTCAACCACGCAGACCGAAATCAACCTGCCCTTCATCACGGCGGACCAGTCCGGTCCGAAGCATCTGACGATGAAGCTGACCCGCGCCAAGTTCGAGGCGCTGGTGGCCGACCTCGTCGAGAAGACCATCGAGCCGTGCCGCAAGGCGCTGAAGGATGCCGGCCTGACCGCCGGCGAGATCGGCGAAGTGGTGCTGGTCGGCGGCATGACCCGCATGCCGAAGATCCAGGAGATGGTGAAGCAGTTCTTCGGCAAGGAGCCGCACAAGGGCGTCAACCCCGACGAGGTGGTGGCGATCGGTGCGGCGATTCAGGCCGGCGTGCTGCAGGGCGACGTCAAGGACGTGCTGCTGCTCGACGTGACCCCGCTGTCGCTGGGCATCGAGACCCTGGGCGGCGTGTTCACCCGCATCATCGACCGCAACACCACGATCCCGACCAAGAAGAGCCAGGTGTTCTCGACCGCCGAGGACAATCAGAACGCGGTCACCATCCGGGTCTTCCAGGGTGAGCGTGAGATGGCGGCCGACAACAAGATGCTCGGCCAATTCGACCTGATGGGGATTCCGCCGTCGCCGCGCGGCATGCCGCAGATCGAGGTGACGTTCGACATCGACGCCAACGGCATCGTCAACGTGTCCGCCAAGGACAAGGCGACCGGCAAGGAGCAGCAGATCCGCATCCAGGCCTCGGGTGGTCTGTCGGAGGCCGACATCGACAAGATGGTCAAGGACGCCGAGGCCAATGCCGCGGCGGACAAGAAGCGCCGCGAGGCGGTCGATGCCAAGAACCACGGCGATGCGCTGATCCACTCGACCGAGAAGGCGCTGACCGAGCATGGCTCGAAGGTCGCCGAGACCGAGCGCCGTGCCATCGAGGACGCGCTCAGCGACCTCAAGGAAGCTCTGAAGGGCGACGACGCCGAGGCGATCAAGACCAAGACGAATACCTTGGCGCAGGCGTCGATGAAGCTCGGCGAGGCGATGTACAAGCAGCAGGCCGAGAGCGATGCGGCCCGCGATGCAGCCAAGGATGACGTTGTCGACGCGGAGTTCACCGAGGTCGACGACGACAAGAAGAAATCTGCTTAATCGACGGTAGAGGCGACAGCCATGACCCCCATGCCAAAGAGCGCTGACAGCGTCTCGTTGGATGGGGGTCATTTTCATTGAACTGGCGCGCGGCAGTCGCGCGAGCCGTTGAGGTCTGACGATGTTCGGGCGGGTTTGATTGATGTCCACCAAGCGCTGCTACTACGAGACCCTGGAAGTCGAGCGCGACGCCGATGAGGGCAAGCTGAAGTCGGCTTTCCGCAAGCTGGCGATGAAATGGCATCCCGACAAGAATCCCGGCGATGCCTCCAGCGAGGTCAAGTTCAAGGAAATCAACGAGGCCTATGAGGTGCTGCGCGACGCCGACAAGCGCGCCGCCTATGACCGCTACGGCCATGCCGCGTTCGAGCAGGGCGCCGGCGGCGGTCCGCATGGCTTCGGCGCCGGCTTCGCCTCGTCGTTCTCCGACATCTTCGAGGACCTGTTCGGCATGGCCGGACAGCGGCGCGGCGGAACGGGACGCGAGCGAGGCGCCGACCTGCGCTACAACATGGAGATCACCCTGGAGGAAGCCTTCCAGGGCAAGACCGCGCAGATCGAGATTCCGGTCTCGGTGACCTGCGAGCCCTGCTCCGGCACCGGCGCCAAGGCCGGCACCAAGCCGAAGACCTGCGCGATGTGCGGCGGCGCTGGCCGGGTGCGCCAGGCGCAGGGCTTCTTCACCCTGGAGCGCACCTGCCCGGGCTGTCACGGCCGCGGCCAGATGATCGAGGATCCGTGCCCGTCCTGCTCCGGCTCGGGCCGCGTCACGCGCGACCGCACGCTGTCGGTGAACATTCCCCAGGGCGTCGAGGACGGCACCCGCATCCGTCTCGCGGGCGAAGGCGAGGCCGGCCTGCGCGGCGGCCCGCCGGGCGATCTCTACATCTTCCTGTCGTTGACCGCGCACGAGTTCTTCCAGCGCGACGGCGCCGACCTGCATTGCCGCGTGCCAATTTCGATGGTGACGGCCGCACTCGGCGGCGAGTTCGAGGTGCCGACGATCGACAAGGCCAAGACCAAGGTCAAGATTCCCGCCGGCGCGCAATCGGGCCGCAGGTTCAGGATCGCCGCCAAGGGCATGCCGGTGCTGCGCTCGCGCCAGACCGGCGACATGTATGTCCAGGTCGTGGTCGAGACGCCGCAGAACCTCACCAAGAAGCAGCAGGAGCTCTTGGCCGAGTTCGAGAAGCTGTCGTCGGGCGCCACCCAGCCTGAAGCCGCCGGCTTCTTCACCAAGGTCAAGGACTTCTTCGGCAAGGCGGCAAGCTGAACGCCGCTGCGCCCTTCGAAGGGTTTCTTATTGCGACCTGCAGTTGTGCCGAGCACGCGCTTTTGCTGCTCTGCACATGCAAAAAATTATCAAGTTCAACTGTAAGCACGCGGACCCGGCAGCCTTAATCGTGAGTTACGGTTCGGCTTGACCGTCCCGCCTGCGACCTATACGTCTTTGTGACTCTTTTCTGACATCGCCGTGAAAACGGTCCCGTCTGGTACTGAGATGCCCCTGCAAACGTCCGTGCGTGCGTCGAAAAAGCCTCTTCGTCTTGACGACGAGGTGCGCTTCCTCCGCTCATGGATCGAGAAGCCGCTGCATATGGGCGCCGTCATGCCGTCGGGACGGCTGCTGGCGCGCACCATGGCGCAGTATGTCGATCCTCACGGCACCGGCCCGGTGATCGAGCTTGGGCCCGGCACCGGCGCGATCACCGCCGCGCTCGTCGAGCACGGCATCGATCAGAAGCGGCTCGTTCTCGTCGAGTATAATCCGAGCTTCTGCGCGCTGCTGCGCGACCGCTATCCGCAGGCCAAGGTCGTGCAGGGCGATGCCTATCGCCTCCGTGACACGCTGTGGAACGTGCTGGGTGCGCCGGCCTCCGCCGTCGTCTCCGGTCTGCCGCTGGTGACAAAGCCGATGCTGACCCGCATGAAGCTGGTGCGCGATGCGTTCGCCGCCATGGCGCCCAACGCGCCGTTCGTGCAGTTCACCTATTCGGTCGTCCCGCCGATTCCGAAATCGCTACCCGGCGTCAAGACCGAAGCCTCCGAGCGGATCTGGATGAACCTTCCGCCGGCGCGCGTCTGGGTGTATCGCAAGCCCTGACCGGCAGCCGCGGCTCGTCGTGGCGGGTCGTTTCCCGGCCGCACGATGTCCGTCCTGAAGATCCTGATCATCCCCGGCTCGACGCGGGCCGGCTCCCACAACGTCAAGCTCGCCGCCGCCGCTGCCTATCAGTTCGTGCAGGCCGGCGCCGACATCACCCGCATCTCGCTCGCCGACTTCCCGCTGCCGATCTACGACGCCGACCTCGAGGCCCGCTCCGGCGTGCCGCGCGACGCGGTCAACCTGAAGCGGATGATGGCCGCGCATCACGGCGTCCTGCTGGTCACGCCCGAGTACAATGCCGCGGTGCCGCCGCTGCTCGGCAACGCGCTGGCCTGGTTGTCGCGCGTGGACGAGCCGCCGGAGGGGCGCGGCCATGTGTTTCGCAGCCGGCCCTTTGCGATCGCGTCAGCGTCCGAGAACCGCTTCGGCGGCGTCCGCGCGCTCGCCGCGCTGCGGCTGATGCTGACCGCGTGCAACGCCACGGTGATCCCGAGCCAGCTCGCGCTGGCCTTTGCCGACAAGGCGTATAACGACATGGATCGGCTCAGGCTGCCGGCCGACGCCGCCGCGCTCGATGCGCTGGTGCGGCAGCTGATCGATTTTGCGCAACACACAGTGTGAGGTGACATGCCGACCGAGATTGCTCCGCGCGACCGACTGATCGTGGCGCTCGACCTGCCCGGCGTGGCCGAGGCCGAGGCGATGATTGCAAGGCTCGGCGATGCCGTGACGTTCTACAAGATCGGCATGGAGCTGACCTATGCCGGCGGCCTCGGCCTCGCCGAGCGGCTCGCGGCTTCCGGCAAGCACGTGTTCATGGACCTCAAGCTGCACGACATCCCGACCACCGTCGAGCGCGCCACCCGCCAGATCGCCAAGCTCGGCGCCCGTTTCCTCACCGTGCACGGCTTCTCGCAGAGCATGAAAGCCGCGCTCGCCGGCGCCGCCGGCTCCAGCCTCGAGCTGCTCGCCGTCACCGTGATGACCTCCTATGACGACGCCGATCTCGCCGCCGCCGGCTACGCCATGGGCGTGAAGGATCTCGTGGCGAAGCGCGCCGTGCAGGCCAGGGAGATCGGCATCCACGGCCTGATCCTGTCGCCCGAGGAGACCCAGCTGGTCCGCCCGCTGGTCGGCCCTGAGATGCAGCTCGTCACCCCCGGGATCCGTCCGGCGGGATCGGACGTTGCCGACCAGAAGCGCATCATGACCCCGCGGCTGGCGATCGCCGGCGGCGCCGACCGCCTCGTCGTCGGCCGTCCCGTCACCGGCGCCGCGGATCCCGCCGCCGCCGCCGAGAGCATCGTCGCCGACATCGCCAGCGCCGTGGCGCTGGTCGGCAAGACCAACCGAGCTTGAGCAACAGCCACAACAAGGAGACCCCAGGGATGGCCAAGGCCTATTGGATCGCCCGCATCGACGTGCACAACATGGACGGCTACAAGGAATACGTCGCGCAGAACGGCGCCGTGTTCCATCAATACGGCGCCAAATTCCTGGTCCGCGGCGGCCAGTACCAGACCAAGGAAGGCTCATCGCGCTCGCGCAACGTCGTGATCGAGTTCAAGGACTACGAGACCGCGCTCGCCTGCTACAATTCCGCCGAATACCAGCGCCTGGTCGCGATGCGCTCGCCGCACTCGGAAGGCGACCTGGTCATCATCGAGGGCTATGACGGCCCGCAGCCCTGAGCTGGGCGGCGCCTTGCGCCGCAGCGGCCTTGGTTGCCGCCGCCGCCTGCCCCGGCTATAGCCCTTGACGGGGCGGAGGAACGCGACATGTCCAGGATGCGCTTGATCGTTGCAGGAGCCGGCGGCCGCATGGGCCGCGCGCTGGTGCGGGCCATCGCCGAAAGCGAGGGCGCGGTGCTGGCCGGGGCGCTGGAAGCGCCAACCTCGGAGCTGATCGGCAAGGATTCCGGCGTGCTCGCCGGGCTGCCGGCCAACGGCATCAAGCTGTCCGCCGATCTCTGGGCGATGTCGGCCGAGGCCGACGGCATCCTCGATTTCACCGTGCCGGCGGCGACCATCGCCAACGTCGCCATCGCCGCCGAGCGCGGCATCGTGCACGTCGTCGGCACCACCGGCCTGTCGTCGTCGGACGACGCCGTCATCAAGAGCGTCACCAAGCGCGCCATCGTCGTGCAGTCCGGCAACATGAGCCTCGGTGTCAACCTGCTGGCGGCGCTGGTCAGGCAGGTCGCGAAGTCGCTCGATGCGAATTTCGACATCGAGATCCTCGAGCTGCATCACAAGCACAAGGTCGACGCGCCCTCCGGCACCGCCTTGATGCTCGGACGCGCGGCGGCCGACGGCCGTGGCATCTCGCTCGATCAGCATTCCGCGCGCGGCCGCGACGGCATCACCGGCGCGCGCCGCTCCGGCGACATCGGCTTCGCCTCGCTGCGGGGCGGCACCGCGGCCGGCGATCACAGCGTCATCTTCGCCGGACCGTCGGAGCGGCTGGTGCTGTCGCATCAGGCCGAGGACCGCATGATCTTCGCCCATGGCGCGCTCAAGGCGGCGCTGTGGGCCCATGGCAAGCCGCCGGGCCACTACACGATGGACGACGTGCTCGGCCTCAAGGACCTGTTCTAATCAAACCAAGTGGATCAGTTAGCAATGAGCGAACGTCTCCTGGTGCTGGTGCGCCACGGCCAGAGCGAGTGGAACCTGAAGAACCTGTTCACCGGCTGGAAGGATCCTGACCTCACCGAGCAGGGCGTCAGCGAAGCCAAGGACGCCGGCCGCAAGCTGAAGGCGCAGGGCCTGACGTTCGACGTCGCCTTCACCTCGGATCTGACCCGCGCCCAGCACACGCTGAAGCTGATCCTCGACGAGCTCGGCCAGCCCGGCCTGCCGACGTCCAGGAACCTCGCGCTCAACGAGCGCGACTATGGCGACCTCTCCGGCCTCAACAAGGACGACGCCCGCGCCAAATGGGGCGAGGACCAGGTCCACGTCTGGCGCCGCTCCTACGACGTCCCGCCGCCCGGCGGCGAAAGCTTGAAGGATACCCTCGCCCGCGCGCTGCCCTACTACGTCCAAGAGATCCTCCCCGGCGTCCTCCGCGGCCAGCGCACCCTCGTCGCCGCCCACGGCAACTCGCTGCGCGCCCTGATCATGGTGCTGGAAAAGCTGACCCCCGAAGGCATCCTGAAGCGCGAACTCGCCACCGGCGTACCGATCATCTACCGCCTCAACGCGGATTCGACGGTGGAGTCGAAGCTGGATTTGGGTTCGTAGTTACAGGTTTTGAGGGATGCGTGTCCCCCACGCTTTGATCTCAGCTAAACTTGTTCATCGCCAGTCTAGCGAATCGCTTAACAAGAAGTCCGCGGCCTCGGTGTAGGAGAGCCGCGGATAGCTCTCAATCCTGATCGTCGGACTTTCTCAAAAGCCTGTCGAGCGTACCTAATCGGTGTATCGCTGCATTGAACTGGTCCTTTGTAGTCTGCAATCCATGAAAGATTGCGTCAAACAAGAACGTAACGACGCTTTCACGCTCTTCCAGAAGATCAGATTTCCTGGCCATAGCAGCCTCCTGATTCGAGCTAGCTCATCAAATTAGCACGAATCGCCGCACTCCATTGAATTGTCCCCTAGTAAGTTGAGGTAATCGGCTAGTCTCAACTACTTTCAATTCACGGGATTGTGGGTAGCGATTTGGTCGCCGGCTGCTTCTATCCGATTCACATCTCAAACAGCAGTAGACACAGTTCCGCGCGCTCGCGGCGGCACCGCCCGAGTCCTGGATCGATCATGTCCCTCCGAAATCGAGAGGGCGCAGGGAATGCCGGGTGAAGGCCTCACCCATGGCCCGCCTGCGAAAAAAATGCAGGCGGCAGGTACCACAGGTGCTGCCGATCAACCGGCATTCCCTGCGCGACGGTCTTAACGCTTATACGCAGTCTCCCTGGTGCGCCGGGCTTGTTGGCCACCATGCCGCGACAACGCGCTGACGCGCCTTGCGCGGGTGACACCAGCGTCGGGGTGTCAGGACCCTGCGACTTCACGTCCACGCTCCACCGTTCGTCCGCGCGCCCGAAGACACGCTGCGGCAGACCGCGGCCATCGCCTCCCCACCTCGCGTGTCGTGACGATCGCGCGCAACGCCCCTCTCGTCGAGGCGGGATGCCCGGATAAGATCATAAGTTCGGAAAAAACGCAAGTAAAATATCTGTATAGAAGTTATGATAGCGGATGCGCCCCGGGCAGGTATCCAAGAGATTGTGCCCGAGATCAAGCGCCACGGCCAAAGCGATCTGGATCAAGGCGCGAATTCTTGGCGGGTATTCCGGCGTAGCCATCGAATGGCATCGAGACAAGATTGACAGGCTTTTCTACGTGAACGCTAAGTAGCTTCTACTTGCTGTTCTTACATTGAGGAATGGCCTATGCAGCTGTCCAAAATGTGCGGCAATCTGGCTTTGTGCTAGATAAGTCTGAGAAATATGTTGTTGCCCTACTGACAGGGTTTGGTCCCAGATTTTCGATCGCAGGGCGCATGGGTCCAAAAATCGGATCAGGTACGAAAGGTGACTGGGCGTATGGCAAGCAAAGAGGTTGTTCCGGCGCTGGGCCTTAATCGGTTCAC
Source organism: Bradyrhizobium sp. HKCCYLS2038 (assembly GCF_051167655.1). NCBI lineage: Bacteria > Pseudomonadati > Pseudomonadota > Alphaproteobacteria > Hyphomicrobiales > Nitrobacteraceae > Bradyrhizobium > Bradyrhizobium sp. HKCCYLS2038. The sequence continues at coordinate 64,581 of NZ_JBNPTM010000008.1, forward strand.
ATGTCCCTATCCGGATTGCGGTGCAATTGCTCACCAGGACTGGTTCAGAGCCCGGGTTGAGAGTTACGGCGACGATGAAAAGCCTTCGCTAATCACGAAGGTTCAGTTGGACCAAATAAGGCAGGACCCGCATTCAAAAGGCATATTGCCGTTGATCGAAAAAATGTTCGCGAAGAGGATTTTCTTCGAGCCGGCGATCGAGCCGACTTGGCACAGGATAACTGAATTGATTAATTTGCACGTGAGCAGCTGCTTTAGTTGCAATGGCGTCGCTATTTGGCACGCGGACGAGCTAATTTATCCTGTCAGCAAAGTCTCTTTCGCGCCAAACGAAGGAATGCCTGACGACGTTAAGATGGTCTTCCTTGAGGCGAACGAGATCATCGACAAGTCGCCGAAAGGTGCGGCTGCTCTTCTTCGGCTTTGCGTGCAGAAACTTATGCCCCATCTCGGTGAGAAGGGCGATAACATCAACAACGATATTGCAAGTCTTGTAAAGAAGGGTCTCGATACCAGAATACAGAAGGCATTGGATGTAGTTCGCGTTGTAGGAAATAATGCGGTGCATCCGGGACAAATTGATCTTGATGACGACAAGACAATTGCAGCAAATCTATTTGGCTTGGTGAATCTAATCGTCGAGACGCAGATCACACAGAAGAAACACATTGATCAACTGTTCGACGTGGTGGTGCCGGACAGTGTTAAGGCCCAAATTGAGAAGCGCGATGCGCCCAGATAGATCGCTCAATTCAATTAGCCGGCTTGAAATCACTGCTATGCTGGTGCATCCGCGAGGTATGTTATTCCGCTAAAGCGGGCCACGGGAAAGTCGAGAGAGTTGCGAGAATCGAGATTTTGTCGAGGACGATAGCAGTGCTGTTTGTCGACTTCCTCTCACAGTGCGCAGCGGCTCACTCTCCGCACTACCCCATGCCCACCTGCCCAGCCTCCCATCCGATCATCGCCTGCTTGCGCGTCAGCCCCCAGTGATAGCCCGTCAGCGCGCCTGTCTTGCCCAGCGCGCGATGGCACGGGACTACGAACGAGATCGGGTTCTTCCCCACCGCTGCGCCAACCGCGCGCGAGGCCTTCGGCGACTCCAGCCTTGTCGCGATGTCCGAGTAGCAGACCGCTCGCCCCATGGGGATCTTGAGCAGGGTTTCCCAGACGCGGACTTCGAAGTCGGTGCCGATCAGGACGACGCGCAGCGGCTGGTCGGGGCGCCACAGGGTCTTGTCGAAGATGCGCTGGGCGAGGCCGGCGGTGCCGGGGACGTCCTCGACGTAAGTGGCGCGGGGCCAGCGGCTCTTCATGTCTGCCAGCGCGGAGGCCTCTTCGCCGGGGTCGGCGAAGGCGAGGCCGGCGAGGCCGCGCGGGGTGGCCATGACCAGAGCGAGGCCGAACGGGCAGGGGTGGAAGCCGTAGCGGAGCGTGGTGCCGGCGCCGCCGGTCTTCCATTCGCCGGGGGACATGGCCTCGTGGGTGACGAACAGGTCGTGCAGGCGGCCGGGGCCTGATAGCCCCGAGTCGAGCGCGGCGTCGAGCACGCTGGCCGAGCCTTTCAGCAGGCCCTTGGCATGATCGAGCGTCAGCGCCTGCATGAACGCCTTCGGCGTCAGCCCGGCCCAGCGGCGGAACAGATGGTGCAGTTCGTCCGGCGTCAGGCTGGCGGCGTCGGCCATGTCCTCGATGGCCGGCTGCCTGCGCCAGTGCTCCGAAATGAACGCGATCGCGCGGCGCACGGCGTCGTAGTCGCGCAGGTCGGCTGATTGTTGCGGGCCCGGCTTGGCCAGGGCGGAATCGTGAATGGCGAGGGTCATCATGGGTCCGGATGTAGGGCGGCCGGGGAGGGGACTCCACCCGATTTCTGATTGAGGGGCTAGGGGGCGTGCGATCGGTTTGGCCTGAACCGGGACTTTCCCGGCTTGCTCCGTCATTCCGGGGCATCGCGCAGCGATGAGCCCGGAATCCATAACCACGGACAGACGTGCGAGGCGAGATGCCCACGCCTCGCGTGCCGCACACCACGTCCTGCGGGTACGGGTTCCGGGCTCGCGCTACGCGCGCCCCGGAACGACGCTGGAGGTGATGGCGGGGGCTTCCGCCTGGATAACAGCTCGCCGAGCAGTCCAGCCGGCCCGCTGGGCCGCTGGGCCGCTGGGCCGCTACAGCGGATTATACACCGGCCCGCGCTTCGCGGCCTGCAGCCCTGCCGTCAGCGCCCTGGCAAAGCTCGCCTTCTCCTCCGGGCCCAAAAAACTCGCGATCGCCACGCGGTGGCCGCGGGCGACGAGGTAGAGGTTTTCGATGCCGAACTCCTCGTGGCTGACCATGTCGAGCTTCACCCAGAGCGGGTTGAAGCGCCACTCCATGACGTGGCCCTTGTGGCTGACGCGGCGCAGGCGCAGCTCGGTCAGGGTGACCGAGACCTCCTCATAGGCGTTGGCGCGGCGGAAGTTGACCTTGAAGGCCCAGTAGATCGCGAGCGCGTCGAGGCCGAAGAAGCCGAGCACCGGCCAGGCGCCCATCAGCAGCGAGGCGAGGCCGCCGATGAAACTGATGGCGCAGACCACGACCATCAGCACCACGAAGCCGGTGCGGTTCAGCGAGCGGTGCGGCGTCAACCGGGCTGCGAACAGCTCGGGATCAGCGGCGCCGTTGCCGGTCTCCTGATACGCAAAAGCATTGCCTGGCATCATGGGGCCTCAGTATACCCGGATCATGGCCAAAATCACCCGCCCCCAACGCGCCACGCCAATGCCGGTTCGCAAGGTCGCCAAAAAGCCTGCCAAGGCTGCGCCCAGCACGGCATCCAAGATCGCTGCGAAAAAGGCCGTCAAGGCGCCGAAGAAGCCGTCGGGCAAGGTGGCGAAGACCACTCCGGTCCGCCCGGTCAAGGCCGCGTTGAAGGCGACAAAACCCTGGACTCCGGCCGAGATCCGCGAGGCCTTCAGCCGGTTCGCCGCATCGAATCCGGAGCCGAAGGGCGAGCTCGAGCATCTCAACCCCTACACACTGCTGGTCGCCGTGGTGCTATCGGCGCAGGCGACCGACGCCGGCGTCAACAAGGCGACGCGTCCGCTGTTCAAAGTCGCCGACACGCCGCAGAAGATGCTCGCGCTCGGCGAGGACACCGTTCGCGACTACATCAAGACCGTCGGCCTCTACCGCACCAAGGCCAAGAACGTGATCGCGCTGTCGCAGAAGCTAATCGCCGAGTTCGGCGGCGAGGTGCCGCGCACGCGCGCGGAGCTGGAATCGCTGCCGGGCGCGGGACGCAAGACCGCGAATGTCGTGCTCAACATGGCGTTCGGCGAGCACACCATGGCGGTCGACACCCACGTGTTCCGCGTCGGCAACCGCACGGGATTGGCGCCGGGCAAGACGCCGCTTGAGGTCGAGCTCGGGCTCGAGAAGGTGATCCCGGCCGAGTTCATGCTGCACGCCCATCACTGGTTGATCCTGCACGGCCGCTACACCTGTCTCGCGCGCAAGCCACGCTGCGAGCTGTGCCTGATCAAGGATCTCTGCCGCTGGCCCGAGAAGACCGCCTGAGGCGGAGAAGGCCGCCTGAGTACGTTGAGCGCGACGTAAGGTTGCAAATTGAGAACGCGTTTGACAGTCACTTAAGCGTCACGCCGCGACGCCGTCTCACCATCGCCGGGCCACACCGCCGCCCGCTTTGGCCATAAGATGAAACAGGTAATCCGGGCGATGTGAGTGGCGCGTGAAATTTCCGCGTTCTCGGACTGTTTGCGCCGGGACGTGGAAGGATCGATCGCATGGACCATACCGCCGCCCTCGTGTCGCTCGCGACCGCTGTGCCCCCGCATCAGTTTCGCCAGAACGAGGTGATGGAAGCCGCGCGCGTGGTGCTGTCGCCGCGCTTTCCGCAGTTCGACACCATGGCCAGCCTGTTCGCCAACACCGGCATCCGGCAGCGCTACGGCGTCAAGCCAATCGAGTGGTACATGGAGCGCCGCGGCTGGCCCGAGCGCACCGAGGCCTATCTCGAAGGCGCCGAGGCGCTGTTCATCGATGCTGCCAACAAGGCGCTGGCGCAGGCCGATCTCACCGCTGCCGAGATCGACACCATCGTCACCGTGAGCTCGACCGGCATCGCGACGCCGACGCTCGAAGCGCGCGTCGCCGGCCGCATGGGCTTCCGCTCCGACGTCTCGCGCGTGCCGGTGTTCGGGCTCGGCTGCGCCGGTGGCGTCTCCGGGCTCTCGATCGCCGCACGGCTGGCGCAGGCGCGGCCCGGCACCAACGTGCTGATGGTGACATTCGAATTGTGCACGCTCGCCGTTCGCCATGACGAGCTGAGCAAGGCCAACATCGTCGCGCTCAGCCTGTTCGGCGACGGCGCGGCGGCGGCGATCCTGCGCGCCGGCGACGGTGGGACTACGCGCGTCGAGGCGACGGGCGAAAAGCTGTGGCCGGATACGCTCGATATCATGGGCTGGAGCGTCGATCCCGAGGGGTTTGGGGTGATCTTCCAGCGCACCATTCCCGACTTCGTCACCGAGAACATGGGGCCGGCGGTCAACGAGATTCTCGGCAACATGAAGCTGTCGGCCGCCGACGTCGACCGCTTCGTCTGCCATCCCGGCGGCGCCAAGGTGATCACGGCGCTGGAGCGCGCGCTGTCGCTCGGGCAGGGCACGCTCGATCATGAGCGCGAGATCATCGCCGACTACGGCAACATGTCGGCGCCGACCGTGCTGTTCGTGCTGGAGCGCGCCCGCGCGCGCGGCCTGCCGCCGCGCTCGGTGCTGACGGCGCTCGGCCCCGGTTTCACCGCAAGCTGCGTTTCATTGAGGCACGCCGCATGACCTTCGCCGCCTTCGTCCTCGCCCTCGTCACCATGCAACGGCTCGGCGAGCTCGTGCTCGCCCGCCACAACACCAAGCGCCTGCGCGCCATGGGCGCGGTCGAGATCGGGGCGGATCATTACCCCCTGATGATCTCGATGCATGCGGCCTGGCTGGTGTCGCTGTGGCTGCTCGGCACCGACCAGGAGGTCGATCCCTGGCTGCTGAGTGGCTTCGTACTGCTGCAGGGCCTGCGCTGGTGGGTGCTGCAGACGCTCGGGCCGCGCTGGACCACGCGCATCATCATCCTGCCGGGTGCGCCGCTGGTGACCGATGGTCCTTATCGCTACATCTCGCATCCGAACTACCTGGTGGTGACGGCGGAGATCGCGCTGCTGCCGCTGGCGCTGCATCTGCCGCTGATCGCGCTGATCTTCTCCGGCCTCAATGCCGCCGTGCTGTTCATCCGCATCCGCGCGGAATCCGAGGCGCTCTCCGGCATTGCTGGCGGCGGCGTCGGTGGCGGCCAGACGGCATGAGCGCACCCGTCGCGCGGGAGGACCGTCCGAGCATCGCGACCTGGCTCGGATTCATCCTGATGTGCGTCGGCATGTTCATGGCCATCCTGGACATCCAGGTGGTGGCGACGTCGCTGCCGACCATCCAGGAGGCGCTCGGCATCACGCCGGACGCGATGAGCTGGATCCAGACGGCGTATCTGATCGCCGAGATCATCGCGATTCCGCTGACCGGCCTGCTCACCCGCGTGTTCACGCTGCGCTGGCTGTTTGTCGGCGCGGTGAGCGTATTTACGGCAGCCTCGCTCGGCTGCGCGCTGAGCGGCAGCTTTCACATGCTGCTGGCGTTCCGCGTGCTGCAGGGCTTCTTCGGCGGCCTGCTGATCCCCGTGGTGTTCTCGGCCGTGTTCCTGCTGTTTCCGGCGCGGCTGCATGCTGTGGCGACGACGATCGGCGGCGTCGTGGCGGTGCTCGCGCCGACGATCGGCCCCGTGGTCGGCGGCTTCATCACCAACACCTGGTCGTGGCCGTGGCTGTTCCTGATCAACATCGCGCCGGGCATCCTCGCGGCGACGGTGACGCCGGCGCTGCTGCCGGACGAGCGTCCTGAACTCGGCGAGCTCGACAAGCTCGATCTGCTGGCGCTGCTGCTGCTCGCGGTGTCGCTGGCGAGCCTCGAGCTTGGATTGAAGGAAGCGCCGAAGGGCGGCTGGCTGTCGTCGAACTGCATCGCGCTGCTGGTGCTCAGCGCGTCGTGTCTCACGCTGCTGATCCAGCGGCTGCTGGCCGCAGCGCATCCGATCCTCAGGCTCGGCAGCTTTCAGCGCCGCTCGTTCACGCTCGGCTGCATCTCGAGCTTCTGCCTCGGCATCGGCCTGTTCGGCTCGGTCTATCTGATGCCGGTGTTCCTCGCCTTCGTGCGCGGCCACGATGCGTTCGAGATCGGCAAGATCATGCTGGTGACCGGCGTGGCGCAGCTGATCGCCGCCCCCATCGTGACCACGCTCGACGGCAAGGTCGATGCGCGGCTGCTGACCGCGTTCGGCTTCCTGCTGTTCAGCGCCGGCCTTGCCGCCAGCGCCTTCCAGCCGGGAACGGCTGACTACGACGAGATGTTCTGGCCGCAGGTGGTGCGCGGCATAGGCATCATGTTCTGCCTGCTGCCGCCGACGCGGATCGCGCTCGGCGACCTGCCGCAGGCCGAGGTCGCCGATGCCAGCGGACTGTTCAACCTGATGCGCAATCTCGGCGGCGCCATCGGCATCGCGCTGATCGACACCATCATCTACGGCCGCGTCACCCTGCATGCCCAGGCGTTCCGCGATCGCCTGATGGCCGGCGACAGCGCGGCGGCCAAGGCGATCGGGCTTGCGCCTGAGCTGCTGCGCAACCGGCCGCGCGGCGTGTCGGAGGAACAGGCCATCGCCTATGTGCGGCCGCTGGTCGAGAAGGCGTCGTTGGCGCTGTGCGTCAACGAGGCCTGGGCGCTGCTCGCCGCGGTCGCGCTGCTCGGCTTCGTGCTGATCCCGTTTGCGGGCAAGGCGGCGAACGCGTCGCCGCGCGCGATGGCGCTAGAGGCTGCGCAGCCGGCGCTCCGGCGACGGCTCGATCAGCTCGGGCCGCGGTCCGGATAGGCGCTTGTGCAGGTGGACCATGAAGGCCATGCCGAACAGCGGCGTCGCCAGGTTCACGATCGGAATCGTCACGAAGGCGGCGATGAACAGCCCCGCGGTGAACACTGTCACCGCGTTGTCGCGCCGCATCGCCTTGGCCTCCGCAGGCGGGCGGAAGCGCATCGCGGCGAGCTCGAAATATTCGCGGCCGAGCAGCCAGGCGGTGGCGATGAAGAAGATCACGAGGCCGGCGCCGGCCAGGAACACGAAGGGCAGGGCGACCAGATAGACCAGGATGGTGAGCCCGGCGGCCTTGAGGCCTTCGACCATGGCGATGCCGACCGGCAGCGCGGACCCGGGGCGCTCGGCCGGATAATGCTCACGCTCGACCAGATCGGCGACATCGTCGACGAACAGGCTTGCGATCAGCGAGGTGATCGCCGGCATCAGCATGATGCCGCCGAACACGACGCCGAAACCGGCGGCGATCGAGATGATCCAGGTCAGCACCTCCAGGGTGCCGTGCGAGTTCGGCCCGAGCATCGCCTCGGCCCAGCCCTCGCCGGCAGTCGCGAGCCAACTGAGCAGCCGCTGCAGCCCGATCGCCAGCACCGTGATCAGCACCAGCGACAACCCGATCGAGCGCCACAGGATCGAGCGCATCGGTGGCGACAACATCTGCGAAAGCGCCTTGATGGCGGCGTCGATCATGCGTGGGACCTTTCTCTCCTGACCAGCGTGGCAGGTAGCGATCGCCTCGCCCCTCGGCAAGGGGTTGTTCCGGAGCAGCTCGGATCAAGCGGGGACGGCAGGCGTGCGTCCCAGAACGCGCGCAACGAGGCAGGCGATGGCCCAACCCACTCCCGCCGCAAGGATCGGCAGTTTCAGGTGACGATAGGCGAAGAACGCCTCTACCGACCAGTCGATTGCGCTCGGCTCCATGATGAGTTGCGGCAACAATTCGAGCTGGTTTGCCGCAAATGGCATCAGCGCGAGCAGACCCAAGACGAGTCGGCGCTTCGCGAAGAAGCCGAGAACGGCAACGATCGCGGCTATTGCAATCAGCAGACCGTATTGAGTCGTCTGACTGTAGTAGGAGGGTACGTTGAGAAAGCTATACACGGGCAGGCTGCTGATCAGCACGGCCATGCGCAATGGAGCGTCCGGCGATGGTCCGAAGAACGGCACGTATCCGAGGGCGAAAAAGATGATCGCTCCCAGCGTAGGCCAGGCGGCAAAGAGGCTGCCATGGATCAGGCCCCACGAATGGAATGTCGGCAACTCCGCCCAGTCGTAGATGGCGACGAGTGGCCACATCAGCAGGAAGCCGAGCACGATCGAAAGGATGACGCGGAGAACCGTTCGCATGATCGTCAATCATGGAACCACCCTCCGCGAAAGTCTACTCCGGGTTCCGCTTACAGCCTCGTCGCCCGCAGCCGCAAGGCATTGCCGACCACGCTCACCGACGACAGCGACATCGCGGCCGCGGCGATGATCGGCGACAGCAGGATGCCGAACACCGGATAGAGGATGCCCGCCGCGATCGGGATTCCGGCGGCGTTGTAGATGAACGCGAAGAACAGGTTCTGGCGGATGTTGCGCATCACCGCGGCCGAGAGTTTGCGCGCCCGCGCGATGCCGCCGAGATCGCCTTGCAGGAGCGTGACGCCGGCGCTCTCCATCGCCACATCCGTGCCGGTGCCCATGGCGATGCCGACATCGGCGGCCGCCAGCGCCGGCGCGTCGTTGACGCCGTCGCCGGCCATCGCGACCACCTTGCCGCTGGCGCGGAGACGCGCGACGACGGCGCTCTTCTGCTCCGGCAGCACCTCGGCCTCGACCTCGGTGATGCCGATTTTGCGCGCGACCGCGGTCGCCGTGGTGCGGTTGTCGCCGGTCAGCATGATCACCTTGATGCCGTCGGCCGCGAGCGCCTTCAGCGCGTCCGGTGTCGAGGCCTTCACGGGATCGGCAATCGCGAACAGCGCCGCCGGCTTGCCGTCGACCGCCATCGTGATCACGGTCGCGCCTTCGCTGCGCAACCGCTTGCTCTCAACGCCGAGCGTATCGGTGATGATGCCGAGCGAGGCCAGATAGGTGGCATTGCCGAGCACGATCGTCTTGCCGTCGACCTCGCCGCGTGCGCCCTTGCCGGTCGGCGCGTCGAAGCCTTTCACGTCAGCCAGCTTGAGCTTGCGCTCGCTGGCGTGACGGACGATCGCCTCGGCCAGCGGATGCTCGCTGGCGCGCTCGACGCTGGCGGCGAGCCTGAGCGCCTCGGCCTCGTCGAAACCTTGCGCGGTGACGATGTTCGTTATTTTCGGCTTGCCCTCGGTCAGCGTGCCGGTCTTGTCGACCACCAGCGTGTCGACCTTCTCCATGCGCTCCAGCGCCTCGGCGCTCTTGATCAGCACGCCGGCCTGGGCGCCGCGGCCGACGCCGACCATGATCGACATCGGCGTCGCCAGTCCCAGCGCGCACGGGCAGGCGATGATCAGCACGCTCACCGCCGCGACCAGGCCGAAGGCGAAGCGCGGCTCGGGGCCGAAGGCGTACCATGCGACGAACGCGGTGATGGCGGCAGCGATCACCGTCGGCACGAACCAGCCCGCGACTTGGTCGGCGAGGCGCTGGATCGGCGCGCGCGAGCGCTGCGCGTCGGCCACCATCTGCACGATCTGCGACAGCAGCGTCTCGCGCCCGACCTTGTCGGCGCGCATCACGAAGCTGCCGGTCTGGTTCAAGGTGCCGGCGATGACGCGCTCGCCTTCGTCCTTGGTCACCGGCATCGACTCGCCCGTCACCAGCGATTCGTCGAGCGAGGAGCGGCCTTCGAGGATGGTACCGTCGACCGGCACCTTCTCGCCGGGCCGCACGCGCAGCTGATCGCCAACTGCAAGTTCGGCAATCTCCACCTCGTGATCGTTGCCGTCGGCATCGAGCCGGCGCGCCGTCTTCGGCGCCAGCTGCAACAGCGCCTTGATCGCGCCCGAGGTCGCCTCGCGCGCGCGCAGCTCCAGCACCTGGCCAAGCAGCACGAGGATGGTGATGACCGAGGCCGCCTCGAAATACACCGCCACCGCACCGCCGTGGCCGCGGAACGCCGGCGGAAACGCCTGCGGCGCCAGGGTCGCGATCACGCTGTAGACATAGGCGACCGTGGTGCCCATCGCGATCAAGGTGAACATGTTGAGATTGCGGGTCTGCACCGACTGCCAGCCGCGCACGAAGAACGGCCAGCCCGCCCACAGCACCACCGGCGTCGCCAGCGCGAACTGGATCCAGTTCGACAGCACCGGATCGATCAGGCCGTGCCCGCCGACGATGTGTCCGCCCATCTCCAGCACCACCACGGGTGCTGCGAGCACCGCACCGATCCAGAACCGCCGCGTCATGTCGGCGAGCTCGGGATTGGGCGCATCGTCGAGGCTGATGACATCGGGCTCCAGCGCCATGCCGCAGATCGGGCAGGTGCCCGGGCCTTCCTGACGGATCTCCGGATGCATCGGGCAGGTGTAGATCGTGCCGGCCGGCATCTCCGGCGGCGGCTCGCGCTCGCCGAGATATTTGGTGGGATCGGCGGCGAACTTGGTGCGGCAGCCGGCGGAGCAGAAATGGAAGGTCTCGCCTTGGTGCTCGAAGCGGTGCTTCGACGTCGTGGGATCGACGCTCATGCCGCAGACGGGATCGATGACCTTGGCGTGATCGTGCTGATGCGCAGGATGATCATGGCCGCCGCAGCATGAGTCCGCAGCGGCAGGCGCCAGGTACTTCGCGGGATCGGCCGCGAATTTGGTGCGGCACCCGGCGGAGCAGAAGTGGAAGGTCTGGCCGTCATGCTCGAGGCGGTGCTTCGATGTCGCGGGGTCGACCGACATGCCGCAGACGGGATCGATGACCTTGGCGTGATCGTGCTGATGCGCAGGGTGATCATGGCCGCCGCAGCATGAGTCTGCAGCTGCCGGCGCGAGATACTTCGCGGGATCGGCCGCGAATTTGGTGCGGCACCCGGCGGAGCAGAAGTGGAAGGTCTGGCCATTATGCTCGAAGCGGTGCTTCGAGGTCGCGGGGTCGACCGACATGCCGCAGACCGGGTCCTTCACCTTCACGGGCTCGGATGCCGCATGGTCGTGACCGCCGCAGCACGCGCCCGCCGCCGACGTCGCAGCTTCGGCACGATCGCTGCAACAGCTGTCTGACGTCGCTTCCTTGTGTCCGGTTTGCGCCGTATCGACGCGCGATCCGCAGCCACACCCGCCAGCGGTGCCTGCTGCGGCCCCATGCCCGTGTCCGGTTTCCGACATTGCCCAGCCTCGCCTCTTGAAACCTATACCCAGTAGGGGTATATAGGCCGCATGCGCGACGACATCAAGACATCCTGTCAGAAACGTTTGAGCCGGATCGAAGGGCAGGTCAGGGGCCTGTCCAAGATGGTCGAGGACAACCGCTACTGCATCGACATCGTGACCCAGATCTCCGCCGTCAGGGCGGCGCTCCGCCGCGTCGAGGAGGAGATCCTGCGCGACCACGTCGCGCACTGCGTCGAGCACGCGATCGCCGCCGGCGACAAGGCCGATCAGCGGCAGAAGATCGCGGAGTTGATGGATGTGATCAGCCGGTCGGATCGCTAATGTCGTAGTCGGCAAGCGAGCCCAGAGCCACGACCGCCGGGTGAGAGGGATGCTCGGCGGGGCCGGTGCGTACGGATGCCTCTCAGCCCAGCCCTCTCCCCGAGCAGCAGGCGGCGGCTGAACCAGTCACGCACTTAATCAACCCAATCAACCACCCCGCCATTGTGATTCAGCCAATCAATTCGGCGCACCCGCACCACAACAATTCTACTCTGGAGATTCTCTACACGAATAGATTCGTTCGCTCGTACTACCGGTTATCTTGATCGTTTCACTCATAATAAAAACCGTGACTTTTCCATCGCCAATCATTTCGACTTCCAAAGCGGGGGGAATTTCAAAATCCTCGTACTCAAAACGCAACTCCCCCTGAGTAGGCACTATCTCGAAGTCAGCCCACGGTTCGATAACGACGTGGATTTCCTTTTCTGACGAATTCCGCATGACGAGTTTTGGCATACACTTTAGCTCCTTGCTGCTAGGTACGCTGAGAGAACCCGACGCGCCTATGAATACTCCCGCAGACGGAAACCCACTAATTAAAATCTCAATCCTGAGCGTCATGTCCATCACCAGGACGCCGCTCGTCGACGCTCTGAAGCGGGCCGTTGCACCGCCGGTAGGCAACGTCGCGCGCGGCCTCGTCGCGCTTCCTCGGCGCGGTTGAGATGCTTCACGTAATAACGGGAAGAGTGGACGCAGCGTCAACAGCGCGCGGGCTTTGGTTCAACTTTCGTGGTGCCAGTGAGAGCTCAGACTGAAACCTTGTTGCGGCGGCGGGCGGCTGGGCGTGGCGGCAGTTTTCGGACTGGCTCGGCGATGAGGAAATGCTCGCTGACGACGAGCTGCTCGCCGAGCTCGACGACTACTTCCGCAGCCGCAGCCGGCTGCGCCGCTTCTTCGTCAGCCGCTTCAGGAACGAGCGGCGGCGAAACGATAGTCCCTGGAAACACACTGAACTGGCCCGCTACCTCCGCGAGCGGCTTCTGCTTGTCGGCCCAGTGCAGCGTGGTGTAGTCGAAGCCGTTGACGATGGTCGGCTTGACGATCTCGAAATAGGGCGAGATGTCGAAGTCGCGCGGCATGTACAAGGATGAATCGCGGATGTGCAGGATCTCGCGTTTGGCGCGCCGCGACGGTGCCCGCGTTATCTTGGGCAGGATCGGATAGCGCACCGCATCGAACGCCTGCGCGATCAGCGCCGAGCAGATCATCTTGGTCGGGTCGCCGGAGCCGAGCGCGATCATGCGCCGCCGCCAACGCTGCGGGACCGGCAGCGGAACCAGGAAGCGCATCAGGTCGATGATGTTCTTGGTGTCGTAGCCGAAGCCGATGCGGTTGATGGCGTAGCGGCAGACAGTGTGGCGGTCCTCGAAGGTGAGGCCGACGGGACGGCACACGCGTGTGTGATAGGCGAAGTATTTCGACAACGGCGCCGAGATCACGCCATCGCCGACATAGGCCTCGACCAGCACATGCGGCTCGCCGTCGGGCTCGACTGCGCCGTCGATCGGGCCGACATAGAGCGCCGCATGCGACCAGGTCGACTGCGTGAGGTACTTGATGATGCCGGAGATCCGGCTGTTGCCTTCGACCAGCAGGACGTCGCCGGGCTGGATGTCCTTGCGCAGGTAATCGGGATCGCTGGGCGTGAATGGTTCATACCCCGGTATCTCCTTCTGGAGATAGGCGGCAAGCAGCTTGCCGATCTGATCGAGCACGATACCCATAACGCTCCCCGGACGACCTTTGCCGGCCGCCTGCGTGTTCCCTGCTTCCATGATGGTCGATTGCGGTTGCAATTTGGTTCATAGTCGAAGCGTCCCAGATGGTAGCATGTTTACCATCCCGGTTGCCGCAGGGCGGCAGATGCGCCAAAACTTGTCGTGAACGCGTCTCTTTCAAAGCTTTCGGAAACCATGTCATGAGCTTCACGCGCCGCGGCTTCCTCTCCGCGTCAGCGGCGCTGGCCGCACTGCCCGCGCTTAGTCGCACCGCACAAGCGGCCGTTCCACGCGAGGCCGACATCGTCGTGATCGGGGCGGGGGCTGCCGGGATCGCCGCCGCCCGCCGCATCATCGCAGCCAATCGCAAGGTGATCCTGCTCGAGACGGCGCCGCAAATTGGTGGGCGCTGCATTACGGACGCCACCACTTTCGGCGTGCCGTTCGACCGCGGCGCCCGCTGGTTGCTCAATGCCGACAGCAATCCGATCAGCAAACTCGCCCGCGGCGCCGGCCTCGATGTGCTGGCCGCGCCGGTCGGCCAGAAGGTCCGCGTCGGCCGTCGCAATGCACGCCCAGGGGAAACCGAGCAATTCCTGGCCGGGCTCGTCCGTGCCAACCGCGCCATTGACGAGGCGTCGCGCGGCAAGCTCGATACGTCCTGCGCGGCCGCCTTGCCGAAGGATCTCGGCGATTGGACCAGCACGGCCACCTTCGTGCTCGGCGCCAGTGCGACGAGCAAGGATCTCGCCGACCTGTCGGTCATGGACAAGGCACGCGCCCAGGATCGCAGCGCGCCGCTGGCGTGCCGCCAGGGCCTCGGCACGCTCGTCAGCAAGCTCGGCGAGTCGCTGCCGCTCGCGCTGTCGACACCGGCGACACGCATCGTGTGGAGCAACCGCGACGTCGCGGTCGAGACGCCGGCGGGCCGGATCGCGACCCGCGCCGTGATCCTCACGGTGTCCACCAACGTGCTGACCTCGGGCGCCATCAAGTTCACGCCCGAGCTGCCGAAGCGGCAGCTCGACGCCGCGGCCAAGCTGAGCCTCGGCAGCATGGATCGCATCGCGCTGATGTTGACGGGCAATCCGCTCGGCCTGTCACGCGACGAGGTCATCATCGAGCAGAGCAACTCGAACCGGACGGGTCTTCTGCTCGCCAATATCGGCGGATCGTCGCTGTGCACCGTCGACGTGTCAGGCAGCTTCGGGCGCGAATTGTCGGCCCAGGGCGAGGCGGCGATGGCCGCGTTCGCGAAGGAATGGATCGCCAAGCTGTTCGGCAGCGAAGCCGCTGCGGCCATAAAGTCGTCAGCGGCGACGCGCTGGAACCAGGTGCCGGGCGTGCTCGGCGCGATGTCTGCCGCCGCGCCGGGCAACCAGGGCGCCCGGAAGATTCTCGGCGAGCCGCTCGGGCCGTTGTTCCTCGCCGGCGAAGCCACCCATGAAACGCTGTGGGGCACGGTCGACGGCGCCTGGGAGTCCGGCGAGCGCACCGCCGAAGCCGCGCTGCGCCGGATCGGCGCGTTGAAGGATCCCGAGCCGGAGCAGAGCGAAAAGCGTCCGCGGCGTCGGGGCAAGGTGCGGTCGGCCTCGCCGGAGGATTGAGGTCGAGCGGTAGGCAAAAGAGCTGCCGGGCTGTCTCCATAGACCAGACCGTTGTGGCGCCGTGCCCACCACCTTGCTGATGACTTCGCCGATGGACGGTGGGCGCGCCGCCGCGTTGCGGCAGCGGCTTTGCCGATCCTACGGACTGTATGCTCACTGCATTTTGAGGCAGTGAGAACGACTCCGGTGCGCGTGAATGCGCCCTCTCCCCTTGTGGGAGAGGGCATGTAGGACAGTGCGGCAAACTCGGTTGGGTGAGGGGTATCTCTCCACGAGCATGGTATGCGGAGAGATACCCCTCACCCAACCGCATGTGTCGATAAGCCGGCGATGCCCTCTCCCACAAGGGGAGAGGGCGCATTCATGTGCACCGGGCTCGCCTCCGATAGAAGAAAGCGTTTCAACAAATCGCTGCTATGTCGACTACACCGGCAGTTTCAACTCCATCAGATCCTTCGCCACGACGATGCGGCCGGTGTAGTTCTTCTTGACGTCGCGGGTCCAATCCTCGTCGGTCACTTCGGGATCATCGCCCGGCACGAAATGGCTCAGCACCAGCGTCTTGACGCCGGCCGCTGCGGCAATGCGTCCGACATCCTCCGTGGTGGTGTGGCTTTCGAGCAGGTGCTTCTTGAGCGTCGAGCCGTTCTTGGTCTTGATCACCAGACGGTCGACCGCGGGTACATACAGGCATTCGTGCACCAGCACGTCGGCGCCTTTGGCAAACTCGGCGAGCTTTGGATTGTAGGCGGTATCGCTGGAGAACACGATCGTGCCCTCGGCGGTCTCGAACTTGTAGGCGAAATTGTCGGTGATCGGCGGGTGCGGCGTGCGGAACGCGGTGACCGTCACATCGGCGGTCTTCAGCACGACGCCATCGGCGTCGATGTCCTTCGCGATCAGCAGCGGCCGGGGGTCGGGACGGCCCTCGTCCTCGATGCGCGTGTTGACGTCGTACTTGTTGGTGGCCCAGAAGTTGCGGGTCATCTCCTCCAGTCCCCTCGGTCCGAACGACTGGATCGGCGTTGACAACCCTGCCGCCCAGGCATTGTAGACGAGGTTGCCGTATTCGAGATTGTGATCCGAATGGTGATGGCTGATCAGGATGTACTTCACCGACGGGATCGGCACGCCGGCACTGACGAGCTGGCGGCTGACGCCCATGCCGCAATCGATCACGAACGGCGTGCCGTTGACGACGACGAGGTTGGCCGGGTTCGAGGCGCCGACACCGACGCGCGGACCACCCTTGGTGCCGAGAAAGACGATGCGCGTGCCGGTCTTCGCGCCTTGCGCGAACACAGCTGGCGCTGCGATGACTCCGGCCGAGCCCAATGCCAGCGAGAGCATCGTGCGGCGATTGATCATGGTGTCCTCCCGGTCGGTCTCGTTGGCGCGAGGCTAGCCCCGCCCGAGCACCCCGTCGAGAGCCGGCAGACCAGCGATCACGGCAATCGCGATCAGCGCATAGCAGATGGCGCGGAACATCTGCTCGCTGGCGCGGCCGAACAGCGAAGCGCCAAAGGCCACGCCCAGCGCGTAGACCGGGCCGATCAGCAGCGACAGCTTCAGTGAGTCCCAGCTGATCAGGCCGCTCGTCGCATAGCTGACCATCGCGAAAAAATCCGAGGCGCCGAAGAACAGCACGATGTTGGCCCGCGCGATCTTCGATGGGATCGGACGTCCGAGCCAGTAGCCGACGATCGGCGGCCCGCCGGTCTGCGCGAGCCCGCTGCAGAAGCCGGAGACGGCGCCGACCGCAACGGACAGAGCGGTGTACTCCTTGCCGCGATAGCGCCAGCCGGAGACGAGCAATGCGAGCAGCGCGGTCACGAAGCCGGTGATGATCCAGCGCACCGTGATGGGGTCGAGGCGACTGAGAAACCAGGTGCCCACGGGCACGCCGACCAGCGCGCCGGCCACGATCACCGCGGTGGCCTTGCGATCGGCCTCGCGCCAGGCCGGCGCCACCATCGGCGCCATTGATACGAAGTCGATCACCAGCAGCAGGGGCGCCACGAGCTGCGGCGTCGCGAAGCTGCTGGCCAGCGGCATGAAGATCAGTGCCGCG
The DNA here is from genome assembly GCF_051167655.1 of Bradyrhizobium sp. HKCCYLS2038. Classification (NCBI taxonomy): domain Bacteria; kingdom Pseudomonadati; phylum Pseudomonadota; class Alphaproteobacteria; order Hyphomicrobiales; family Nitrobacteraceae; genus Bradyrhizobium; species Bradyrhizobium sp. HKCCYLS2038. The sequence continues at coordinate 81,565 of NZ_JBNPTM010000008.1, forward strand.
CCGAAGCCGGAGAAGCCGCGCGCGGTCGCCGCGATAAAGGCGACGATTGCCAGTGCAATCGTCGCGAGCAGGCTGAGATCGGCAGGGATGAGCTCTGTTCGGACGAGCTCTTGCAGGCTCATCCGCGCAACGTGCCGCCGGTCTTCTTGGCGACGTCGGCCGTGATCTTCGCCGCGACCGCGTCGATCTCCTCGTCGGTCATCGTCTTGTCGCGCGGCTGCAGGGTCACGGCGATCGCGATCGACTTCTTGCCGTCCTCGATGCCCTTGCCCTCGTAGACGTCGAACACGGTGACGTCGGTGATCAGCTTCTTGTCGACACCCTGCGCCGCCTTGACGATATCGCCAGCCTTGACCTTGCGGTCGACGATGAAGGCGAAGTCGCGCGACACCGGCTGGAAGGCCGAGAGCTCCAGCACCGGTTTGGCACGGGTCGGCTTCGCCTTGGCCGCAGGAATGCGATCGAGGATGACCTCGAAGGCGACCAGCGGGCCGTCCGCCTTCAGCGCTTCCAGCGCGCGCGGATGCAGCTCGCCGAAATGTCCGAGCACGTTCTGCGGTCCCATCTGGATGGTGCCGGAGCGTCCCGGGTGCATCCAGGCCGGACCACCGGGCACGATCTGCAACGACGCCATCGGCGCGCCCGCTGCGGCGAGCACGGCGAACGCATCGGCCTTGGCGTCATACGCGTTGGCCGGCTGCGATCCGGTCCAGTGCCGGCCGAGACCCTTCGACGATGCGATACCGCGCCGGATGCCGCTCGCGGCCATGAACTGGTCCTCAGGACGGTCGCCCTTGAACACCTGCCCGACCTCGAAGATCGCGACATCGCCGAAGCCGCGATCGGCATTGGCCTGTACCGTGGCGATCAGCCCCGGCAGCAGGCTCGGCCGCATGTCGGAGAGATCGGCCGCGATCGGATTGGCGAGTGCCAGTTCGGGCTTGCCGCCGCCGAACTGCTCGGCGGTCGGCTTGGAGATGAACGACCAGGTGACGGCTTCCACCATGCCGCGGGCCGCCAGCGCGCGCTTGGCGCGGCGGGTGCGCAGCTGCAGTGCCGTCAGCACCGGTTTGCGCGGCGCGTCGCCACGCTCGAACGGCGTCATCGGCACCTTGTCGACGCCAACGATGCGGACGATTTCCTCGACGATGTCGGCCTTGCCATGGACATCGCTGCGCCAGGAGGGCACCGCGACTTTCATCACCGGGCCGTTGCCGGCGAGCGTGAAGCCAAGCTGGGTCAGGATCCGCCGCACCTCGGGGAACGGCACTTCGATGCCGGCGAGACGCTTCACTTCGGTGAGCGGGAACTCGATGATGCGGTCATCGCCGAACGACCTGCCGACGACCACATTGTCCGACGCCGTGCCGCCGCACAATTCGAGCACAAGCTTCGTCGCCATCTCCAGGCCCGGCACCATGAACGCCGGATCGACGCCGCGCTCGAAGCGGTAGCGCGCGTCCGAGTTGATGCCGAGCTTGCGGCCGGTCTGGGCGATGTTGATCTCGTTCCACAGCGCCGATTCGATCAGCACGTCGGTGGTGGTCTCGTCGCAGCCCGAGGCCTCGCCGCCCATGATGCCGGCCAGCGATTCGACGCCGGCATCATCGGCGATGATGCACATCGAATTGTCGAGCGTGTAGGTGCGGCCGTCCAGCGCCAGCAAGGTCTCGCCGTCGCGGGCGCGGCGGACGACGAGATTGCCCTTGACCTTCTTGGCGTCGAATACGTGCAGCGGCCGCGCCCGGTCGAAGGTCATGTAGTTGGTGATGTCGACCAGCGCGTTGATCGGGCGCAGGCCGATCGAGGTCAGCCGCTGCTGCAGCCATTTCGGTGACGGGCCGTTCTTGACGCCACGCACCAGCCGCAGCGCGAAGCCGGGACACAGCTTCTCGTCCTCGACCACGACCTTGACGGGGCAGGGGAACTCGCCCTTGACCGGCTTGATGCCGGGCTCCTTGAGCTTACCCATGTCGGCCGCGGCGAGGTCGCGCGCGATGCCGTGCACGCCGGTGCAGTCCTGGCGGTTCGGTGTCAGGTTGATCTCGAACTGCGGATCGCCGAGCCCGGCCCACTCGGCATAGGGCTTGCCGAGCGGCGCATCCGCCGGCAGCTCCATGATGCCGTCGTGGTTCTCTGAGAGTTCGAGCTCCGCCTCCGAGCACAGCATGCCGCGGCTCTCGACGCCTCGGATGGTGCCGACCGACAGCGTGATGTTCTTGCCGGGAATGTAGGTGCCGGGCGGTGAGAACACCGAGACGAGACCCGCGCGGGCATTCGGCGCGCCGCAGACCACCTGCACTGGCGCGCCACCGTCGCCGGTGTCAACCATGCAGACGCGCAGCCGGTCCGCGTTGGGATGCTGCTCGGCGGAAACGACGCGCGCGATCTTGTACGGCGCGAGCAGCTTCGCCTTGTCCTCGAGATGCTCGACCTCGAGACCGATCATGGTGAGCTTCTCGGCGATCTTTTCCACCGACTCGTCGGTGTCGAGATGATCCTTCAGCCAGGACAGTGTGAATTTCATGATGCAACCCTGCGATCGGCAAAGACCTCGACAAGACGGAAGCGCTCACACATCAACGTCATGGTGTCGCTGAACCTGCCCAGTCGGGTGAAATAGGTTCGGTGCGCTTCGCGCCAGTCATTCAAGCTCCGGTCGCCTTCGCCCTCTTCGAAGGCGAAGGCCGCGTCGACTTCGTCGAAGCGGCGATAGCTGACCTCGGTGGTTTCGATCACGCAGCGCGGGCGGCCCTGCCCGTCGAGAACGATCCAGCGCTCGCCGGGTGTCGACGTATTGGGCTCGTCCTCGGTGCTGCAGGTCGCCGTCTTGAGGCCGTTGACGACGAGGTCGAGCAACTTGTCGGCAAGCTCCGGGCCGTCGCCGAACGCGAACGTCCGCAAGCCGCGATAGGCCTCGGGGACCATCTCGAGGGTCACGTGCTCAATCCTCCGGCCAGTGTCGGCAGGTCGAGCGGCTTGAAGCCGTAATGCGACAGCCAGCGCACGTCGCCCTCGAACAGCTGGCGCAGATCGCTCATGCCGTATTTCAGCATCGCGATGCGGTCGATGCCCATGCCCCAGGCGAAGCCTTGATACTCGTCAGGATCGATGCCGCAGGCGCGGAGCACGTTCGGATGCACCATGCCGCAGCCGAGAATCTCCAGCCAGTCCTCGCCTTCGCCGAAGCGGATCTCGCCCTTGTCGCGGCGGCACTGGATGTCGACCTCGAGCGATGGCTCGGTGAACGGGAAGAACGACGGCCGGAATTTCATGTTGATGTGGTCGACCTCGAAGAACGCCTTGCAGAACTCGTGCAGGATCCATTTGAGGTGGCCGAGATGCGAGCCCTTGTCGATGACGAGGCCTTCGACCTGATGGAATTGCGGCGTGTGGGTCGCGTCCGAATCGATGCGGTAGGTGCGGCCCGGGCAGATCACGCGGATCGGCGGCTTCTGGCTCAGCATCGTCCGCACCTGCACCGGCGAGGTGTGGGTCCGCAGCAGCATGCGCGAGCCGTCCGGCTTCGGATTGAAGAAGAACGTGTCGTGCATCTCGCGTGCGGGGTGGCCTTCCGGGAAGTTCAGCTTGGTGAAGTTGTAGTCGTCGGTCTCGACGTCGGGTCCCTCCGCGATCGAGAAGCCCATGTCGGCGAAGATCGTGGTCAGCTCGTCCATCACCTGGCTGAGCGGATGGATGCGCCCGGTCTCGGCCGGCGTGTCCTGCAGCGGCAAGGTGACGTCGATGGTCTCGGCGGCGAGGCGCGCGTCGAGCGCGGCGGCCTTGAGCACGTCGCGGCGCGCGGTCAGCGCCTGCGTGACCTTGTCCTTGGCAAGATTGATCGCCGCTCCTTGAGTCTTGCGCTCGTCCGGCGACATCTTGCCGAGCGTGGCGAGCAGCGCCGAGATCGAGCCCTTCTTGCCGAGCGCGGCGACGCGCACAGCTTCCAGCGCGGCTTCGTCGCCGGCAGCGGCGATCTGGTCGAGGATCGAGGTTTCGAGCGAGGCGAGGTCGGACACGGTTAAAATCTCCGCGGAACAAAGGCGGCTGGGTTGTCGCCGCGCGGGCGACAGGGGTCAAGCGAAAGGATCGGTGGTACCGGACAGCAAAAAGCGGCCGAGAGCGTCGGCCGCTTTTGAAGTCCTCACGATGCGCAAGGCGATCAGGCGGCGAGCGCCGCCTTGGCCTTCTCAACGATCGCCTGGAACGCGGCGGGCTCGTTGATCGCGAGATCCGACAGCACCTTGCGGTCGACGGTGATGCCGGACTTGGACAGGCCGTCGATAAATCGGCTGTAGGTCAGCTCGAACGGACGCACGGCGGCGTTCAGGCGCTGGATCCAGAGCGCGCGGAAGGTGCGCTTCTTGCGCTTGCGATCGCGGAACGCATACTGGCCGGCCTTCTCGACGGCCTGCTTGGCGGTGCGGATCGTGTTCTTGCGGCGGCCGTAATAGCCCTTGGCGGCCTTGAAGACTTTCTTGTGCTTGGCGTGGGCGGTCACACCGCGTTTGACGCGAGACATGACGGAAATCCTTGATCAGAGATGACGGAAAAGCCGCGCCGGGCGCGGCGGGTTTCGGAAGCGAGAGGCCGGTCAGGCGTTCGGCAAGAAGTACTTCTTGACGTTGTCGCCGTCGGTCTTGAACAGCACGCGGGTACCGCGCAGCTGACGGATCTGCTTCTTCGTCCGCTTGATCATGCCGTGGCGCTTGCCGCGCTGGGCGTGCATCACTTTGCCGGTGGCAGTCACCTTGAAGCGCTTTTTGGCGCCGGATTTGGTCTTCAGCTTGGGCATTTGGCTCTCCTTGATGCCAACGGCAAGCCGCCCGCGAAAGCGGCGCCATCCGGCGAAAATGCTCGTTAGAGCGTTGGTTGTGCTCAGGTTTCGGGGCCTAACATGGACCCACCCGCACAGGGTCATCGCCACGGCAGCCCTTGATCAGCCGGGCGACGAAGGCCGCGCTTATGCCAGAGAAGTTCAAACATGGCAATGACTGGAAGCGCTTCTCCGGATTCCGGAGCGAATGCCGCGCATGTGCCCGTCCCGTCCGGTACTGGGGAACCCGCGTTCAGAAGCAATCAAGGACGTTCGTAAGAAAGTTCCCGCGCCCGCGGCTGCTCGTCAATCCAAGCTTTACCCCGCGGACCCTAGCGTCCTTTTCAACTATCGCTAGAATTCCTGAAACCTGCAGCGTCCAAGAGATGAACAGCAGCAGTCCAGCAGTCAACTCCGCCAGCGCAACGCCGCAGCTGGACCCAAGCCATGAGACGGCGGTTGCCAAGTCCGGACCGGCCGGCTCGTCCACCAACCGGCGCATGCTGCTCAATGCGATTGCCCGCGCCACACCGCTGTCGATCGTCAGCAGCCTGATCAACACGACGGTCGTCCTGGCCTCGTTCCACGCGGTGGTCGACTGGAATCTTCTTCTCCTGTGGTCAGCCTTCTCCTATGGGCTCGGCCTGTGGCTGCTCGCCCGCTGGTTCAGCAAGCAGCGTCGTGCGAAGCGCACAGCGGCTGAGCCGAGACGGCCGCGAAAGCCGCAGTCGCTGCACAAGAACATCGTCATGGGGGCCATCATGGCAGCCCCGTGGGGTATCCTCGGCTTCTGGTTGTTCGGGGATCTTCCCCAGGATCAGGAGATGGTGCTAATCGCCCTCGCGGTGGGAATGTCGGCCGGCGGCAGCGTGCTTCTCTCGGCGGCTTACCCCGCCGCCATCACCTACATGGCCGTGGTTCTAGGCCCCATCGTCATCAAATGTTTCACGATCGCCGGCGGCAGCTATGTGATCCTGGGATTCCTGGCGCTGAGCTACGCGTTCTTCCTGCTGGTCAATGTCGGAACCTACGCGAAACTGTTCGCCGAGCGAGGCGAAGCCATGAATCGCCTCGGCAACAGCCTTGCCGCTGCAGAAGAGGCGAGCCGGGCCAAGTCGGACTTTCTGGCGATGATGAGCCACGAGATCCGCACGCCATTGGCCGGCATGATGGGCATGATCGACCTGCTCGTCGGTACCGAACTGAACGAAGAGCAGTGCGGACTGGCCCACGTCGCGCATGAATCGGCGCGCAATCTGCTGACCGTCGTCAACAACATCCTGGATTTCTCGAAGCTCGAGGCCGGGCAGTTCGAGCCGGAGTCGATCCCGTTCAGTGTGCGGCATTCGATCGATGCCGTCCGGCTGCTGCTCGCTCCGAAAGCGCGGAGCAAGGGACTGCAGTTCGAGACCAGCATCAGCAAGGATATTCCGGACCAGTTGGCCGGCGATCCGAGCCGGCTCGGCCAGATCCTGCTCAACCTGGTCGGCAATTCGATCAAGTTCACCGAGACCGGCTCGATCCGGATCACGGCGCAGCCGCGCGTGCTGACGCCCGAATCGATCGAGCTGCGGATCGAGGTCATCGACACTGGAACGGGCATTCCTGCCGATGTGCAGAAGGGCCTGTTCAATGCATTCGTGCAGGCGGATTCGTCGATTTCCCGCAAATATGGCGGCAGCGGGCTCGGCCTCGCCATCTGCAAGCGCCTGTGCCAGGCGATGGGAGGCGACATCGGCGTCGAGAGCGAGCCGGGACAGGGCAGCAAGTTCTGGTTCACGATGGTTTGCCGCCCCTGCGAAACCCCGGTCAAGGTGCAGTCGCCGCCGATTGTCCCGGCGATTCCGCGTGAGACGTCCGACCTGAAAATCCTGGTGGCCGAGGACAACGACATCATCCGGTCGCTGGTGTCGAAGCTGCTGGCCCGGGACGGCTATCGGGCCGACCTCGTCTGCAACGGCAGGGAGGCGGTCGAAGCGGTGCAGCGCAAGGCTTACGATCTCGTCCTGATGGACATGCAGATGCCGGAAATGGACGGCATCACCGCCAGCCGAAACATCCGCGCCCTCGACGGACCTGCCCGCAACGTCCCGATCATCGCACTGACCGCGAACGCGCTGGTCGGACAGCGCGAGATATGTCTCGCCGCAGGCATGAATGATTTCGTCACCAAGCCGATCCGCCCGGAAGCGCTCCAGGCCGCGATCGCCCAACACCGGCCGGCCGCCTCTGGCGGATCTGGCAAGACAGCGGTGGTGGCCGGAGCCTGACCAGGATCGCTGCGGGAAGGCCGGCGGCTTCCTCCGGGAGCCGGGCAGGAAAAAGCCCGCCAATCGCGTGGCGGGCCCGGTTTGGCGCGTCGGTATCCGGCTGCTAGCGCGGCGCCAGCACCATGACCACCTGCCGCCCTTCGAACTTGGCGTCCTGTTCGACCTTGGCGAACGCCGCCACGTCGGACTTGACCTTGTCGAGCAGCTTGGTGCCGATCTCCTGGTGCGCCATCTCGCGGCCGCGGTAGCGGAGCGTGATCTTGACCTTGTCGCCTTCCTCGAAGAAGCGCTGCATGGCGCGCATCTTCACGTCGTAGTCGTGATCATCGATCATCGGACGGAGCTTGATCTCCTTGATCTCGACGACCTTCTGCTTCTTGCGGGCCTCGGCGGCCTTCTTCTGCGCCGAATATTTGTACTTCCCGTAGTCCATGATCTTACAGACGGGAGGCGAGTTGTTCGGCGAAATCTCGACCAGATCCATGCCGGCCTCGGCCGCCATCCTGATGGCGACGACGGTCTCGACGACACCACGGTTGGTGCCTTCGGCGTCGATCAGCTGGATCTGAGCATTGCGAATCTCGTCATTGGTACGCGGCCCGTCTTTGATGGCTGCGGGCGGGGCTCGATTGGGGCGGCGAATGGGTGGTTCTCCAAGGTTGTGGAAGAGGGGCACTAGTGTGAAGGAAGATGCCGTGGCGGGCAAGACAGCCAGCCCCCGGTCCGTCAATTTTCCGACCGGGCCGTGGCGGCGCCTGCGTCGATTGAGCGGGACGGCGGTTGCTGCTGCAATCGTCAGCCCCGGCATCTTCCCCGGATGTCCATGCAGCCGGCCCTCAATGTGGCCGGTCCGTCACGGTCCTGCAGGCGACATAGAGCGGGCGGACCCGTTTCGCAAGCTCCAGCCGCCGGTCGACGCGATTGACGCGCCGCCACGGTTCGCCCACACAACAGCCGATATCGGGTAACGATCCATGAACCAAGCTGCACAATCCGCCGACCAGCCTGCCTTCATCGCCGTCGGCACGGGCGATATGTCGCGCCAGATCGCGGTCCGCGCCCGCCCCGGCGCCGCGCCGGGCCTGTTCTGGCTTGGCGGCTTCAATTCCGACATGAAGGGCACCAAGGCACTGGCGCTCGACGCCTGGGCCGCGGAGCGCGGCCGCGCCTGCGTCCGCTTCGACTATTCCGGCCATGGCGAATCCGGCGGCCGCTTCGCCGACGGCACCATCGGGCGCTGGCTGGAGGAGAGCGTCGCGGTGTTCCGGCAGGTCTGCCGGGGGCCGCAGGTGGTGATCGGCTCCTCGATGGGCGGCTGGATGGCGCTGCTGCTGGCGCGCGAGCTTCTGAACCAGCCCGGCGCGGCCACGCTGGCCGGCCTCGTCCTGATCGCCCCCGCGCCCGATTTCACCGAGGAGCTGATGTGGAAGGGCTTCTCGCCTGAGATCCGGAACGAGATCGAGACCAAGGGCGTCTGGATGCGGCCCTCCGAGTATGGCGAGCCCTATCCGATCACCAGGGCGTTGATCGAGGACGGGCGTAATCACCTGCTGCTCGGCGGCGCGATCAATGTCGGCTGCCCCGTCCGCATCCTGCAGGGCGCGCAGGATCCTGACGTGCCCTGGCAGCATGCCTTCGCTCTGGCGCACCGGCTGCCGGCCGAGGACGTGGTGCTGACCATGATCCAGGATGGCGACCACCGGCTGTCGCGGCCGCAGGACATCGCGCGGATGCTGGCCGCCGTCGGCGAGATCGGCTGATCTGGCCGCGCTCATCGCGCCGTTTGCCACTCCGCGCGGACGCTGTCGTCCGTCTCCGAGATCAGCGCAGCCTCGGCACGTCGCGCGAAGGCGGCCTCGTCGAGCAATTGCCCCAGCGCCCATGCTGCCGCGCCCCGCACCAGCGGATCGGGATCGGCCGCGAGCCGCTCCCCCGCCGGCACCAGTGCCGCATCGCCGGAGTTGCCGATCGCGATCAGCACGTTGCGCAGGAAGCGATTGCGGCCGATGCGCTTGATCGGCGACTTCGTGAACAGCGCGCGGAACGCGGCATCGTCGAGCGCCGCCAGTTCCGCCAGGTCCGGCGCGCGCAGCACCTCGCGCGCGGCCAGCTTCGACTCCCTGCCCGCTTGCGCGAACTTGTTCCACGGGCAGGCGGCGAGGCAGTCGTCGCAGCCATAGATGCGGTTGCCCATGGCCGTGCGGAACTCACGCGGGATCGGGCCCTTGTTCTCGATCGTCAGATACGAGATGCAGCGCCGCGCATCGAGCTGGTACGGGGCCGGGAACGCCGCAGTGGGACAGCTGTCGAGGCACGCCCGGCACGAGCCGCAATGATCCCGCTCCGGCGCATCCGCCGGCAGCTCCAGCGTGGTGTAGATGGCGCCGAGGAACAGCCAGGAGCCGAAGCCGCGGGATACCAGGTTGGTGTGCTTGCCCTGCCAGCCCAATCCTGCCGCCTCGGCCAGCGGCTTCTCCATGACTGCCGCGGTGTCGACGAACACCTTCACGTCGCCGCCGGTGGCCGCGACCAGCCAGCGCGCCAGCGTCTTGAGGTTCTTCTTGATGACGTCGTGATAGTCGTCGCCGCGGGCGTAGACGGATATCGCGGCGCGGCTGCGCTGTGCGAGGATCGCGCGCGGATCGTCGTCGGGGCCATAATTGACGCCGAGCATGATGACGCTGCGGACCTCGTTCCACAGCGTCTGCGGATCGGTGCGCCGCGCGGGTTCGCGGGCGAGCCAGTCCATGTCGCCGTGCTGGCCCGACGCGATGAAGCGCTCGAAGGCCGCGGCGCGCTCGGCATTCACGACCGGCGCTGTGATGCCGACGGCATCGAAGCCCAGCCGTTGCGCCTCGGCGGCCAGTGCGGCCCTCAGGGCCTCTGGCGCGTCAGCGCTCAGAAGTCGAGATCCACATAGGTTCGCGACGCCGGCACGCCCGCGAGCCAGTCGCTGAGCAGCGGGCGGAACGACGGCCGCGACTTGACCCGCGCGTACCACGCCTTCGCGGCGTCGTCCTCGATCCACGGCACGTCGCCGAGATAATCGATCGCCGACAGATGCGCGGCGGCGGCGAGGTCGGCATAGGTCAGGCGATCACCGGCGAGGAAATTGCGCCGCTGCGCCAGCCAGCCGATATAGGCGAGGTGATAGCGCACATTGGTCTTGGCGGCGCGAATCACGTCGGTCGACGGCGGCCCGCCGCCATCCTCCTCGCTCATGAAGCGCTTGTAGATGCGCTCGGTGACCAGCAGGTTCGAGGCCTCCTCGAAGAACTTGTCGTTGAACCACGCCATCAGCCGGCGCACTTCGATGCGCTCCGCCGGCGATGCCGGCATCAGCCGGCGGTCGCCCATAGCGGGCCCGCAGGCCTCGTCGAGATATTCGGCGATGACGCCGACGCCGGGCACCGACGGCAGGCCTTCGACCGACAGCACCGGCGTGGTCGCCGCCGGATTGAGCGCGAGGAACGCCTCGCGGCGCTCCCAGGCGCGTTCCTCCACCAGGCGCAGATCGAGCCCGTATTCGCCGAGCACGAGCCGGACGAAGCGCGAATGCGGGCAGAAGGGATGGTGGAAGAGCGTGTACATGGAGCCTTTCGACGATTCCGCGGCCGCTGCGCCCGACGCTGGATCAACCTTCGCATCGCGCGGGCGGATGGTCTTGATACCGGCGCACCGCGGCGCGGTTGCGATTCGGACCATTAGCGCATGGTCGGCGAAAGTGTAAGCAGTAGGGCGACGGGGCGACAGGCGGAAAACGCCGTTCCCGGATCCGTGACTGGCGACGCGCGATCCGTGCTCCGGCACCGTCAAGTGCCTTTTCATCAAGCGCCTGTTCGTCTCGCCGGTCGCGCTCCGGTTCATTCATTGGATGTGGCTGCGCGCAGCGCTTTTTGCAATTGCGGGCGCGGGCCGAATAGGCGAGAAGGGCGGCGCTTTGCCGGCAATCATGGATCCGATCAATGATGTCAGATACGCTGCGGGCGGTGCTTCTCGGCATTGTCGAGGGCGTCACCGAGTTTCTTCCGGTCTCCTCGACCGGCCATTTGCTGCTGGCGGAGCGCTTCTTCGGCCTCGGTGAGGACGGCTTCTGGAAGAGCTTTGCGATCCTGATCCAGCTCGGCGCCATCCTCGCCATCGTCGCGCTGTACTTCTTCAAGCTGTCGCGCGTCGCGATCGGCGCGCTGTCGAATGCGGAGGACCGGCGCTTCATCATCGGCGTGCTGATCGCCTTCCTGCCCGCCGTGATCATCGGCCTCATCGCCGGCAAATACATCAAGGCGCTCCTGTTCGATCCCTGGGTCGTCTGCTTCTCGCTGATCGTCGGCGGCGCCATCCTGCTGTGGGTCGACCAGATCGATCTCAAGCCCAAAGAGCACGACGCCACGCGCTATCCGCTGATGATGTATCTGTGGATCGGCGTCGCGCAGTGCCTGGCCATGATTCCCGGCGTGTCGCGCTCCGGCTCGACCATCGTGGCGGCGATGCTGCTCGGCGGCGACAAGCGTTCGGCCGCGGAGTTCTCCTTCTTCCTGGCGATCCCGACCATGGTCGGCGCCTTCGTCTACGATTTCTACAAGAGCCGCGCCGAGATGACGGCCGATCACCTCGGCCTGATCGCGATCGGCTTCGTCGTCTCCTTCATCACCGCGATGATCGTGGTGAAGGTCTTTCTCGACTACGTCACCCGCCACGGCTTCATGCTGTTCGCCTGGTGGCGCGTGATCGTCGGCACCCTCGGCCTGATCGCGCTGGCGCTGGGCAGGTAGTTATCGCGTAGGGTGGGCAAAGGCGCGCAGCGCCGTGCCCACCGTCTTCACTCAGAGTGTCGTCGCAGGATGGTGGGCACGCTTCGCTTTGCCCACCCTACGGACCTCTCACGCATTCTTGCGCTGGAACTGCCCGGCGGGGCGGAAGCGCCAGAGATATTGCGGGCCGATCGCCTCGAGCGAATCCGGCGTGATGCCGAGGCCCTGCAAGGTCAGGCCAGCGGCCTTTGCGGCTTCCGACACCACGTTGTCATGACGCAGCAGCTCGACCTGGTCCGGCGTCAGCTTCAGCGGCCCCGGCGCGAACTGCAGCAACGTCGCCTGCAGCTTCGCCAGCCCGAACGGCAGCGGCAGCAGCGCGCGGTTGCGGTCGGTGATGTCGAGGATGATCTTGAGGATCTCGCGGAAGCTCAGCACCTCCGGCCCGCCGAGCTCGTAGGTCGCGCCGGCCTGCGCCTTGCCATCGACGGCATCGGCAACGGCGGTCGCGACATCGCCGACATAGACCGGCTGCATTTTCGTTTCGCCGCCGCCGACCAGCGGCAGGAACGGCGCGATGCGGGCGAGACCGGCGAAGCGGTTGGTGAATTGGTCCTCGGGGCCGAACACGACCGACGGCCGCATGATTACCGCCTCGGGCACCGCGGCCAATACGGCGGCCTCGCCGGCCGCCTTGGCGCGGGCGTAGGACGAAGCCGATTCGGCATCGGCGCCGATCGCCGAGACGTGGACCATCCGCGCGCCGGCGGCCGCTGCGGCCTTGGCGACGGTGGCGGCGCCTTCGCCCTGCACGGCGTCAAACGTCTGCGCGCCGCTCTCGGTCAGGATGCCGACGAGGTTGATCGCGACATGGCTGTCGCGCAGCGCGGCCGCGACCGAATCGGGATAGCGCAGGTTGGCCTGCACGGTGTGGATCTGGCCGACCCGGCCGAGCGGCTGCAGGTGGCCCGCCAGCTCCGGTCGGCGCACCGCGACGCGGATGCGATAATCGCGCTTGGCCAGCGCCCGAACCACGTTGCGTCCGACGAAGCCGGAGCCGCCGAACACGGTGACGAGGGTGTCCAGATTCGATGCCATTGGGATCATTCCTGGGATAGGAGGGCGGTCCGTCCGCCCCGAAGGAGAGGGCTGTTCTCGCGGCGATTCGCACCCGCGGCCGCCATCTTGCGCCGCTGTATAGCCCATCGTCCGCACCGCGGAAAAGGGAGCCGTGTTTTTGCGTATCGGGTGAGAAAAATTGTCATCTTGGGCCTTCAGCGGTTTGACAAGCCGCCGTTCGATCCGTACACACCGCCCCCACATGCCCAGGTGGCGGAATTGGTAGACGCGCTGGCTTCAGGTGCCAGTGGCTTAACGGCCGTGAAGGTTCGAGTCCTTTCCTGGGCACCACGCTATGCCTTTCAGGCTCCGCGTGGCGCCGCCGAGCTGAGACTCGGTTTTCATTTTTCCTGACATCCCTGTCACTGCTGAAGACGCCGGACACACGTTTCGTGTGTCGCGGACGATGGTCTTGCATTGGCGGCTCCCGCAGCGAGCTCCGTTGCGAGCCATGACGACACCTCGTGGAATTCTCGATCGCGCCGCGCTGACGGTCGGCTCCCCTCCCCCTTGCGGGGAGGGGTCGGGGGTGGGGGTCCACGAGTCCCGCTGCAAGTGATACGCCCTCGCTTTGCCTTCCTTAAAGGTGACGGCGCTCGCCATCGGCGTCGGCGCCCGGAGACCCCACCCCCGACCCCTCCCCGCAAGGGGGAGGGGAGCGCACCGTCACCTGCGCGAGAGCATGGCTCAATTGCGTAGAGACCGAGCGCCACGCGTCTGTGGTCGCGATCGGCGTCTTGCATGCAGATCATTCTCATCATCGCGAACGATGCCCTGTCATTGAAAAATCTTGGACAAACATCCTCATCCTCGCGGCGCATCCCGCGCCCGAGCTCTGCTGATCGTCTCGCCCCCGAAATCATGAGGGCGCAGGGAAGGCCGGGTGCCGGTCGCACCCATGGCCCGCCAGCGAAAGAAATGCTGGCGGCAGGAACCACAGGTACGCGCCGGATCATCCGGCCCTCCCTGCGCAACGGTTTTAACGGCTGCTTCGCGTTCTCCCTGGTGCGCCGGGCTTTCTGGCCACCATCACCTGCGCGTCGCGTCAGCGACGTCGCAAGTTTGACATCAGCGTCGGGATGTCAGGACCGCGCGACTTGACCGTGCGTGCATCGATCGTTCGTCGGCGCGGACTGAACCGCGCTGCGTCGACACACGCCCATCGCATCCCACTGCCTACGATCCGTGACGGTCGCGAAACGCCCCTCATGCGGCAGCAGGGACGGGCGGAAATGTGCAAGTGATTTGCCCGACGGCACAAGAGAAAATGCTGCGACAAACTAACACGACGGGCAATTCTAGCATGGGAGGCATGATGACAACTCCACTGGCTTTGCTTCGTTGCTCCGCTCCTCACGATGACGGTGGCGGACGGTGCACCTGGAGCCGCCGGAGCGATGCCTGCAAGCTGCCGATGCGCATCGGTCCAGAAGATCAGGGCGTGGAAACACGGTATATGTAGGTCGAGCCGGCTGTAGGTCGATCGCCACGAGCTGACCGGTGACGGCAACATCGAACAGGCCTCGTATTAGTACGGGCGAGACGATTCGAGGTCATTAACCATTCCGTTGGAAGGTTCCCGCAGTGTGTGACTGCAATTCGCGCAGGTCACGTGTCGTCAAGCCCAGGGAATTCCGCGCTGCCATGAGAATGATCGAGAACATCCGGATCGGCACCAAGCTCATCGTCACATCGGTCATCAGCATTCTTCTCGTCACAGCGATGATCTACATCCAGATGACCGGCGCCGAACAGGTCAAGGCTGCTGCCGACGCGGCGGATCGCCAGCAGGTCATCGCGCGCGATGGCATCGACGCCAAGGCATCTGTCCGCGGGATGCAGATCGGTATGCGGGACATCCTGCTTGCAGCCGACGGCAACGCGTTGAGATCGGCGCTGGACTCTATCGCGGCACGCAAGAAGTCTCTGGCCGGCTCCACTGAGGCGATGTTGAAGCTCTCCACCAATCCGGAGAACCGCGACCGCATTTCGAAGATGGCCACGCTTGGAGCCGACTATGCGGCGCAGGCCGGCGAGGCCGCCAAGCTGCGCGCCGACGCGCTTGCGATCGAGGCCAAGCGGGCCGCAGGAGGCGAGGTTCCGGCCGAAGCCGCCAAGCTCGAGGCCGAAGCGAAGCGGATCGTCCGCGAGGACGCCGCACGTGACGCGAAGGAGCTCGATGAGCTCTCCAACAAGATCGTCGAGTTCGCCGAGCACAGCGTCGAGCAGCAGCTCGCACGGATGGCGGACACCGTTGCCAGCTCGGAAAAGTCCTTCACCATCGTCGCCGCTGCGGTGATCCTGGTCCTGATCGCCGCGGCCGCGCTGGTGATCCTGACCGTGGCGCGGCCGGTCCGCGCGCTGGCCGCCGCGATGGGAGAATTGGCGTCCGGAAACTTCTCCGTGGTCCTGCCGGGACTCGGCCGCCAGGACGAGGTCGGCGATGTCGCCGGCGCGGTCGAGCGCTTCAAGGTGCTGTCCGAGCAGAAGGCGCGCGAGGAGGCCGAGGCCAAGACCGAGCAGGATCGGATCGCCGCGGGCCAGCGACGGACCGCGATGCTGAAGCTGGCCAACGAATTCGAGGCGGCCGTGGGCGGCATCGTCAACACCGTCTCGACGGCGTCGACCCAGCTCGAAGCCGCCGCATCGACGCTGACCGGCACGGCGAGCCGGGCCCAGCAGCAGGCCACCGTCGTTGCTGCGGCGTCGGAGGAGGCTTCGACGAACGTGCAGTCGGTCGCGTCGGCGACGGAGGAGCTGTCGTCGTCCGTCAACGAGATCAGCCGGCAGGTCCAGGAGTCCGCACGGATGGCTGGCGATGCCGTCGGCCAGGCCCGCGCGACGAATGATCGCGTCAGCGAATTGTCGCGCGCTGCGGGGCGCATCGGCGACGTCGTCGAGCTGATCAACAGCATTGCGGGGCAGACCAACCTGCTCGCCCTCAACGCCACCATCGAGGCGGCCCGCGCCGGCGAGGCTGGACGCGGTTTTGCCGTGGTCGCTTCCGAGGTGAAGGCGCTGGCCGAGCAGACGTCGAAGGCGACCGGCGAGATCGGCCAGCAGATCGCCGGCATTCAAGGGGCAACCGAGGAGTCGGTGTCCGCCATCCGGGGGATCAGCGGCACCATCGAGCGGCTGTCGGAGATTTCCTCGACCATCGCAGCTGCCGTGGAAGAGCAGGGCGCCGCGACGCAGGAGATCTCCCGCAACGTGCAGCAGGCTGCGCAGGGCACACATCAGGTGTCGTCGAACATCAACGGCGTCCAGCGCGACGTTGCCGAAACCGGACTGGCGTCGTCCCAGGTGCTGTCGGCCGCGCAATCGCTGTCGCAGGAAAGCGGCCGCCTCAAGCGCGAGGTCGGACGCTTCCTGGACACGGTTCGCGCCGCGTAGACCCCGGCGCGATCGACCGGGCTCGGAGATCGCGCCGTAGCAAAGCCGAGCCGCCGCGCCGCGGCGGCTCGTTGGCCATTGCTTCGCTCCACGCGAATGACAGCGATCGGCATCACGCCAGTGTTGCGCAAGTCTTTCGCCTCACCACGGCTGTCGTCCCCGCCCAGCGCGCAATTGCGCGCGCGGCGCGGGGACCCAAACCGCGTGATGTTTGAAATGGGCAGGCGGCACGTTCCGCGCCTCGCGACAGCCGGTGACGATGTGTCCCGGGTCGGCGCCCGCCGACGCGCGGGGTCAGCGAGCTTATCGGCGACAACGGAGGATGCCGTTGTCAGCTGGCCCTCACCGGATGCAGTTCGCCCGTCCACGGCTGGCGAACAATGGTCACTCCGTGCGTGACGCTGCGATCACGCGCGCCAGCACCGGCCAATACAGATCGCCGTAGCCCGCCTCGATCGCCTCTCCGAGCCGTCGGTCGGCGAGTTCGGCGCCCGGCAGGTCGATCTGTACGGACCTGGCGAGATCGAGCGCGTAGCTGATGTCCTTGCGCGCATATTCGGTCGAGAACGCGCGCTCGGGAAATGTGTCCGGCAGCATCGCCTTCATGCCGTGGTTGCGCAGCGCGAAGCTGTCGGCGGAGCCCTTGGCGAGGGTCTCGAACAGCAGCTTGGGATCGAGGCCGGCACGCTTGGCGGTCTCCAACGCCTCGCCGAGCGCGACCACGGTCTGCATCAGCACCATGTTGTTGAGGATCTTCACGACTTGGCCGGCGCCCACGCCGCCGCAATGGGTGATGTCGGTGGCGAACATCGCGATCAGCGGTCGCAGCCGTTCGAACGTCGCCACGTCGGCGCCCACCATCACGCTCAGCGTGCCGTCCTCGGCCGCCTGCCGGGTGCGGGCGATCGGCGCATCGGCGAAGGCGGCGCCGTTGGCTGCAAAACGCGCGGCGAGCTCCCGGCTGGCCTGCACCGGCGAGGTGCCGAGGTCGACGATGGTGTGGCGCGGCTCGACGTGGCGGAGCAGGCCGTCATCGCCATCGCACACGGCCTGGACATGCTTGCCGCTCGGCAACGCCATGAAGATCACATCGGCCTCGCGCGCCAGCTCCGCCAGCGACGCGGCCCTGATGACGCCGACCGCGGCGAGCCGCTGCAGCGGCGCATCCACACGATCGAAGCCCAGCACCGTGGCGCCGGACTTCCGCGCCAGATTGCGGCACATCGGCTCGCCCATGACACCCAGACCGATGAATCCGATCGCCACCATTTCGAGCTCCTCTTCAATGGACGTCCAAGAATGCATGCCGGGCGACGGCAGAAGCAATCAAGAGCTCCGATCGTCGCGCTGGATGGCTTCGTCGCGGAGCCTGTCATCGGGCCGCGCTTTGCGCGGACCCGTTGGGTCCTCGCAATGACGGCGGTGGGCATCGCGCCAGTGTTGCGCGAGTGCTTTAACTCCCCACCGCCGTCGTCGCCACCTAGCGCGCAATTGCGCGCGCGGCGCGGGGATCCATACCGCGTGATGTCTGGAAGGGGCAGGTGGCACGTTCCGCGCGGCTCACGGCATCCTGTGGTTATGGGTCCCGGATCTGCGCCGGCCGACGCGTTGCGTCGGCCAGCTTGTCCGGGACGACAGTTGAGGATGTGGTTCGAGCCTCTCGTCTCACCATCCATGACCGGCTCGTGCGCTTGCGCGCGTGGCGGATGACACGTGGCGGCGCCCGCATTGCACCTCCTCGCCGCGTCGCACTCACCGAGATCGAATCCGGAGCCGGCCGGAGTTGCGGTTTGACGTAGAGTCTCATTTTGTCTTCCGCACATGCGATGAGTCAGCACGGCTGACAAAGAGCGGTTGCGGACCCGACATCGTCGACAAGGCCGCGGGCATGTGGAGCAAATCGCGGAGATCGCACGCGGGTCATCTGCGTCGCATCGCGCAGCGTGGCGCTCATCGGCCTTTGCTGGCGCGATCTGGCTTGCTGCACTGCCGATTGCTGCGGGACGTCTGCGCGTCGTGCGTGGCAGGGCCTCAGCTCCGGCGCATTCACAGCGGTACGATTAAACGTTAGGTTGACACGTCACTCGTCCCGTCGACACACGGCGCATCACACGAGCTCGGCGTAGCGGCAGACGATCTGGCGAAGGCAGCTCGCGGCAATCGCAGTGCCCATCAACCAAGAACGTAGCGGAGGAAGTGCCATGATAAAGCAACGGAAACGTCTTGCTGGGCCGATTGCGCTCGCCGTCACGACGATGCTCGCCGCCACGGCGGCGTCGGCGCAGACGGTGGACTCGGCGCGCATCGAAGCCGGTGGCCAGAACGACTGGCTGACCTACCACGGCTCGTACAAGTCCTATCACTACAGCCCGCTGTCGCAGATCAACACGAACAACATCAGCAATCTCGGCGTCGCCTGGATCCACATCCCGGGACGATCGACCCGCGGCCTGCAGTCGATGCCGCTCGCGGCCGACGGCGTGCTCTACTACACGGGCTCCTACAGCCGCGTGTTCGCGCTGAACGGCGCCACCGGCGAGGTGATCTGGTCCTACTTCCCGGAGCTGGACGAAGCGCTGGTCGCGCGCCAGACCCACTCGCCGTATAACCGCGGCGTCGCGATCGGCGACGGCAAAGTGTATGTCGGCACCATGGACGGGCGGCTGATTGCGCTCGACATGAAGACCGGCAAGGTCGCCTGGGACACCAAGCTGATCGACTCGCAGAAGCTGACCGTCGGCTTCACCGGCGCGCCGCTCTATGCCAAGGGCACCATCGTGATCGGCTCGCAGGGCGGTGAATGGCCGGGCCGCGGCCCGATCTTCGGCGTCGATGCCGCGACCGGAAAGAAGAAGTGGGAATTCCTCACCGTCGCCGGCACCGAAGAGGCGATGAAGACCTGGGGCAATGATTCCTGGCGCACCGGCGGCGGCGGCGGCTGGATGCCCGGCACCTACGACTCCGAGACCAACACGGTGCTCTGGGGCACCGCCAACCCGGCCCCGCTGTATGATTGGTCGGGCGCGGACTGGAAGACCCAGGGCGCCCGTCCGGGCGACAACCTCTATACGACGTCGGTGATCGGTCTCGACCTCGACAGCGGCAAGCTCAAATTCTATCACCAGGAGCTGCCGCACGACGCCTGGGATTTCGACAGCGCGGTCGGCGAATTCCTGATGCTCGAACGGGACGGCAAGAAGCTGGTGGTGCACCCCAACAAGGGCGGCTTCGTCTTCGTCTATGACCGCGATCTGAAGGTCAACAACGTCTGGCGGCTGGTGGAGAACATCAACTTCGTCAAGACGATCGATCCGAAGACCGGCGAGCTGATCGGGCGCCGCGACTTCACCGCCGGCAAGGTCACCGAGCCACTCTGCCCCTATATCGGCGGCGGCATGAGCTGGAACGGCGGCTCCTACAATCCGAAGACCGGCCTGTACTACAAGATCGGCCAGGAATGGTGCATGACGCTCGACGTCGTCAAGACGACGCCGGTGGTGGCGCCGCAGGCCCAGCTCAACATCGGCGCCGACTTCAAGATCGCACCGCCCCCCGGCGGCGAGATCTACGGTCATCTCGATGCGCGCGACCCGATCACCGGCGCGAAGAAGTGGGAGGTCCGCTATCCCGAGCCGCCGATCGCGAGCGTGCTGTCGACGGGCGGCAATCTCGTGTTCGTGCCGGATTCGCGCGGCACCGTGCACGCGTATGACGCCGAGAGCGGCTCCGAGCTGTGGAGCCGCAACAACGGCACCGGCCATCAGGGTGGCATCATCAGCTACTCGGTGGGCGGCAAGCAGTACATCGCGATGACCGCCGGCTTCGGCGGCATGCTCTCGGACGACTACGCGGCCACGTTCGGCGGCGTCTACAAGAGCATGCCCAGGGATGACGGCGCGCTCATCGTCTACAGCTTGAAGTAGATCGTGGGAGATCGCGGGAACCGGTCCGCTGTTTCCCGCGATCTGGGGTTACCGCGTGTGGAGAGACGAGACTGTCGCCACGAACCATTCGGGTAGTTCGTGATTCCGTCATGCCCGGGCTCGACCCGGGCATCCACGCGGTTCTCAGCGTGCTGGACGACGTGCATGGCCGGGGACAGCCCGGCCATGACGACGAGCGTACAACTCCGACCGTCAATGCGATAAACTTGGCGCTCCGCGCCACTCGCGATGGGACGCAACTGAATCGGTCATGCTTGATGAGATGCGGCTTGATGACGTTTGAATCCACTAGATCTGTGTTGAAGAAACTGGCGTGGACGACACTCGGATTGGTAAAGCGATCCGGCGTGACCCAGGCGCTGCCGCCGGCGATCACCGCCGCCTTGCTCGCCTGCGCCGCACCGGCGTGGGCGCAGTCCGCCGCGCCCGAGCCGCCGGCCGAGCAGTTCGACGTCCAGCAATTGTTCGCGACCACCTGCGGCTGGTGTCACTCCAGCGCCGGCCGTGTCGCCGGTAAGGGCCCGCAGCTGATGGACTCGCCCCGCAGCGACGATTTCCTGCGCAACCGGATCAAGGTCGGCAAGCCCGGCGCGATGCCGGCGTTCGGCGAGACCTTCAGCGATGCGCAGATCGACGCGATCATCGTCTACATCCGGGCCTTGAAGCCGGATTAGTTGAGAGCCATCGGGTGAGGACGACGACATGACACGATTGTTCGCGCTGCTTGCCACCGTGATCGGCACGCTCCTTGTCCTGATCGGCCAGGCCGAGGCGCGGTCGCTCGACGCCATCCGTTCGCAGGGCCAGATCGGGCTGTGCGCCCATCCCAATTCGCTGCCGTTCGCCAGCAAGGCCGGCGACCCGCCGGGTTTTCAGGTCGAGATGGGCCAGGCGCTGGCCCGCGAGCTCGGCGTCTCGCTGCGGCTCGACTGGATCATCACCATGTTCCAGATGCGCGCTGCCGGCTGCGACATCGTCATGGACGTCATTGCCGATCCGGAGGCGCTGGAGCAGACCCGGCTGAAGACGACCAAGCCCTATTATCACACGGGCGTGGCACTGGCGGTGCCGCAGGCGAGCAAGCTCACCTCCATCGCCGGACTCGACCAGACGACCAAGGTCGGGGTGCAGGTCGGGTCGGTCGCGGCGATGCTGATCAGCCAGCGTCACGTGCCGACATCGACCTTCGGCTTCGAGATCGACAGCCTCGACGCGCTGGCCAATCACGAGATCGCGGCCGCCGCGGTGACGCCGGCCAACGCCGCCTATTACAACCAGACCCATCCGGACAAGGCGCTCCGCATCATCGCCCTCGACGACACCGAGCCGAACCTGAACTGGAACGTGGCCATCGGCATGATCCGCCCCGACGATGCGCTGCGCGAGGCGGTGGACGCCGCCCTGGCCCGCCTGCGCGCCGACGGCACCGTCCAGCGCATCTACAGCCGCTACGGCGTGACGCTGCAGGAGCCGAAGTAGGGAGCGTAGCTGGGGCTGCGCGTGCTGAGCGCCCAGCCTCGGACGTCATGGCGGCTATCTCTGCTGCAGCGTTCGCCAGCAGCCGGCACCGACCAGCTTGCGGGTCAGCGCACCGCCGGCGAAGCCGCGATAGATCTCGATCCCGGAGTCGTGCGACAGCAGGATCAGTTGGCGCTTCGGCTTGGCGGCCACGATGGCGTCCCAGCCGAGCGTGAGGCCATGCGCGATCGCCTGGGCGAACAGCGCCGCTTCGCCGCCATCGAACAGGTGTCCCGGGGCGTCGTACAGCCGCCGCTGCTCCTGGTGCGACGATCGCCAAATCCGGTAGCGCCTCCAATCCGGGTCGGACAGCGCCGGCTCCTCGCATCCGTCCCCGCGCAGCGCCCATTGGAACAGGACGATGGCTTCGGCAAAGCGGCCCGCAGCAGCGGCAATGGCCTCCGCATCGCGGGCATGGTCCCGCGCCGTCACGCTGTGCTCGTAGAGGACGGCCCTGGGCGTCGCGCATGCCGCGATCTCACGCTGCAATCGCTGCCCGAGCAGTTTTGCGTCCTCGCGTGCCACGAATTTCATCCGTCACTCCGGCGTCGTCGTCGCCGAGTGCAATCGCGCGCGGCACGGGAACATATACCGTGTGGTCTCGGGAAGCGGCAGGCGGTACGTTCCGCCTCATGAAAGATGGTGGTCGGGGTCCCGGATCTGCGTCCGCCGACGCGTGGCGTCGGCGGGATCGTCCGGGGACGACAGCGGAGGATACGGCTGTCGAAGTAGGCCGTTTCAGGTGCAGTCCGCCGGCCGAGGTTACGAACCAGGGCCGGCGAACAGGCTTCCGTTATCCCTTGTATCCCATCAGCAGCCGCGGCAGCCACAGCGAGAAGGCGGGGACGTAGGTCACGAACATCAGCGCGGCGATCAGCGCGGCGTAGAACGGCAGGATGGTGCGCATGACCGCGCCGACCGAGATGCCGCCGATGGCGCAGCCGACGAACTGGGTGGTGCCGACCGGCGGGGTGTTGAGGCCGAGCGCGCAGTTGATCAGCATCAGCATGCCGAACTGCACCGGATCCATGCCCGCCTTCATCGCGATCGGCAGGAAGATGGGCGTGCAGATCAGGATGGTGGCCGCCATGTCCATGAAGGTGCCGAGCAGGAACAGGATGACGTTGATTAGCAGGAAGATCATCCAGGGCTGCGACGACACCTTGTTCATCAGGTCGCCGGCGAAGTCGGCCACCTCGTACAGTCCCATCAGGTACTGGAACATGGTGGAAACGCCGATCAGCAGCAGCACCACGCCCGTGGTCTTCACCGCCTTGGCGGCGGCGCGCAGGAAGTTCTGCAGGGTCATGGTGCGGTAGATGAAGAACGTCAGCACGATCGTGTAGGTGACCGCGACGGCCGCGGATTCGGTGGCCGTGAAGACGCCGGACAGGATGCCCGCCAGGATGATGCCGACGATCAGGAGGCCCGGCAGCGCCGCTGCGAACGAGCGGAAGACCTCCGGCCAGCCCGGGAACTTGCCGGCGGGATAGCCGCGCTTCACTGCGACGCCGTAGGCGGCGACCAGCATGCAGATCATCAGCACCAGCGCCGGAAGCAGGCCCGCGGCGATCAGCGCGCCGATCGACACCTTGCCGCCGGCGGAAAGCGCATAGATGATCATGTTGTGGCTGGTCGGCATCAGGGCGCCGACCAGCGAGGCGTGGGTGGTGACGTTGACGGCGTAGTCGGTGTCGAACCCTTCCTTCTTCATCATCGGGATCATCACCGCGCCCATCGCCGAGACGTCGGCGACCGGCGAGCCGGAGACGCCGCCGAACAGCGTGCAGGCGACGACGTTGGACATGCCGAGGCCGCCGCGGATGTGGCCGACGAGGTTCTTGGCGAGCTGCACGATCTTGTCGGCGACGCCGCCATGCAGCATCAGCTCACCGCTGAAGACGAAGAACGGGATGGCCAGGAACGAGAAGATGTTCATCCCCGACATCATCTGCTGGAAGATCACCGCGACGGGCAGGCCTTCATACAGGATGGTGCAGATTGCCGAGAGACCGATGGCGAAGGCGACGGGGACGCCGAGAACCAGGAAGCCGAAGAACGTGGCGCCGAGAATGATTAGTTCCATGAGGGGACGACCTCTTCGCCGCGCAGCAGAGCAATGATGTGCTCGATTGAGAAGGAGACGATCAGCACGCCGGAGGTGACCAGCGGCACGTAGCGGACGACTTCGGGCAGGCCGAGATTGGGAATCTTCACGGTGCCGACGGAGGCGCCGAGGATCCAGCCGTTATAGGCCATCGCGAGACCGAACAGCGCGACCAGCACGTGGATCACGAGCTCGATCTTCTCACGCGTCGAGTCCGGCAGCATCACCAGCAGACTGTCCATGCCGATGTGGCCGGCGTCGCGGACGCCGACGGCGGCGCCGATCAGGGTGACGTAGAGGATCAGGACCAGCGCCAGATTCTCGGTCCAGGTCGGGCTGGAGTTGAGAACGTAGCGTCCGAACACCTGGTAGAAGACGATCGTGACGATGACGAGCAGGCCGGTGACGGACAGATACATGCCCAGGCGTGCGATGACGGCGTTGATCCGCGACAGCGGGCCGGTCGATGGGCGCCCCTCCTGCTGCTCGTGGTCTCCAACATGTGGATCTGTCATTCCCTCCCCCTCCCGTGCAGTGTCCGGCGCCGCCGCGTGGCGACGCCGGGGCCTGTCACTGTTGTCTTACTTGGTGTCCTGGATGCGCTTGACGAGCTTCGAGAGCTTCTCGTCGCCGGCGAACTTCTGGTAGACCGGCTTCATCGCGTCGACGAATTCCTGCTTGTTGGCAATCGTCACGACCTGGGCGCCCGCGGCCTCGACGATCTTGCGGGAGTTCTGCTCGCGCTCATCCCAGAGCTTGCGCATGACCGGAACGGAGTCCTTGGCAGCCTTGCGGACCAGCGCCTGGTCCTCCTTGCTCAGCGTGTCCCAGACCTTCTTGGACATCACGAGGACTTCGGGTGCCAGCGAGTGCTCGGTGATGTTGTAGTACTTGGCGGCCTCGAAATGACGCGAGGATTCGTAGGACGGCCAGTTGTTCTCGGCGGCGTCGACCAGGCCGGTCTTGAGCGCGGTGTAGACCTCGCCATAGGGCATCGGGGTCGCGTTGGCGCCGAGACTCTGGATCATGCCGACCCAGAGGTCGGACTGCTGGACGCGGATCTTCAGGCCCTTGAGGTCGGCGAGCGACTTGACCGGCGCCTTGACGGTGTAGATCGAGCGCGCGCCGCTGTCGTAGTAGGCGAGGCCGATCAGGCCGGCAGGCTCCATGGCGGCCAGGATCTCGTCGCCGATCGGTCCGTCCAGGACGTTGCGCATGTGCTGGGTGTCGCGGAACACGAAGGGCAGGCAGAGCGCGACAGTCTCGGGCACGAAATTGTTCAGCGGCGACGAGTTGATCCGCATCATGTCGAGCGCGCCGATCTTGAGCTGCTCGATGGTGTCCTTCTCGGAGCCGAGGGCGCCGTTCGGGAACACCTTGACGCCGAGCTTGCCGCCGCTCGCCTCGGAGAGCTGCTTGCCCATGAACTTGACGGCTTCGACGGTCGGATAGTCGGCGGGATGCACGTCGGCCGAGCGGAAATCGCGCGCCATCGCCAGGGGCGATGAGACCGCCAGAACGGCGGCTGCAACAATAGCGGAAAGTGTCTTCATCTGGGCTTTCTCCTCCTGTGAATTTTGTCGTCGTTGGGCAATTCTGCGGGCCGACTTGGGTCGCTCCACTGCAGATGCTAGATCAAGCGCCAGTCTCGTGCCTAGGGCGAGGGGCATTTTCTGTCAAAGCCAAAGGCGGCATCGATCAATGCAAGACTTGCATCGATCGGTCGGGCGCGATCCGCCGCAGCGCAAAACATGCGGGTCGGCTCGTCCGCCGTCTCATCCCTACGAAAGGATTAGTCGGCCAGCTGCTCGCCTTTGACGCCGAGCCTGCGCAGCAGCACCGTGAGCGCGATCGCCGGCAGCATGATTCCGACCGTGAAATCGTCCGGCCGGCGCAGGAAGCCGAGCGTGGCGTAGCGCTCGGCGAAGCTGCCGAGCTTCGTCCGGCGCGACAGCACGCTGCGCAGGATCAAGAGGGGGCCCAGCACGAGCAGCACCGCGACGGCGAGCGCCGCCACGGGCCACGGCATCGGCAGTCTCTCGATCCCGCGCGTCGTGAAGCCGTAGAGCAGCAGCAGCCCGATCGGCGTCAGGATCACCCCGCATAGACCGCAGGCGACGCGCACCAGGAGGTCGTCCTGCATCAACTCCTCGGCAAACTGCTCCAGCAGCTGCTTCATGGTGGTGTCCTCGTCGCTCTGCCTGGCGGGTGCCGGCCGTCGCTTGCGATTTGTAATTGCCGTCGGTAGCATCCTCCCGTTCCGGCGCGAACCGATGTTAGTCGGCGACACCGCGCCGGGCCAAGCTTTCTCGTCGCTTGCCGCGCGCCATGCGCCGTCCATCGAACATCTCCGATCAATTGCGCCGGCAGCGATCGATGGCAGTCCGGTGCTGCACGCTCTGGCTGCTGCGGAGACGCCGGGGCGGGTGGCGCGATCACATCGGCCAGCCCTTGCATCCGGGCGGCCGGGCTGGCAATCCCTCGGCTGATTCTTGAGGGCCGGCCCGGCGCGTTTGCCGGATCGTTACCAGCGCCGGGCTACAGCCGGTTTCCGAGCGCTTCCTGCGGCGTCGCCCCGGCCCGTCGCGTCCGACATCTGGTTCGACTGAGGGTTTGACAGCCATGACCGTACGCCTGCACCGCGGCGACCTGCCCGATCTCTCCCGCTACACCTCATCGGTCGCGATCGACACCGAGACGATGGGGCTCAATCCGCACCGCGACCGGCTGTGCGTGGTGCAGCTGTCGCCCGGCGACGGCTCGGCCGACGTGGTGCAGATCCCCAAGGGACACACCGACGCGCCGAACCTGAAGGCGCTGCTCGGCAACCCCGCCATCACCAAGATCTTCCACTTCGCGCGCTTCGACGTCGCGACGCTGTTTCATACCTTCGGCGTGATGCCGCAGCCGGTCTACTGCACCAAGATCGCCTCGCGGCTGGCGCGCACCTACACCGACCGCCACGGCCTCAAGGACCTCGTCCGCGAACTGCTCAACGTCGATCTCTCCAAGCAGCAGCAGTCGAGCGACTGGGGCGCCGACGCGCTCAGCGAGCCGCAGCTCGCCTATGCCGCCTCCGACGTGCTGCACCTGCATGCGCTGCGCGAGAAGCTCGATGTGATGCTGGCGCGGGAAGGGCGGATGGCGGTGGCGCAGGCCTGTTTCGCGTTCCTGCCGCACCGCGCGATCCTCGATCTGGGCGGATTCGAGGCCGAGGACATCTTTGCGCATTCGTAAGGGCGCGGCGCCGTTCACGATCATTAATCTCTCTTAATGATTGCGGTCGCCCCTGCGTCGCGATTTCGCGACAGTTCCGGGCTGCAATGGCCGGCATGGCCATGATAGGATGAGCGCTGTTTCGCGCGCGTCCCGCGCCCGTCGGAGCTCCGGTGAACTCGGTCCAGAACCCCGCCTATGATCCCACCCTGCAGGCGCGCTTCGCGGTGGCGGCGCGCCACAGCCGCATCGTGCGGCTGTTGCGGATCGCGGTGCCGGCAGCGGTCGGACTGGCGATGGCGGTGGTGATCGGCATTGCGCTGTTGAATCCGTTTCACATGCCGATCGACACCGGTAATTTGACCGGCAACCTCGTCATCTCCGGCCGCAAGATCACGATGGAGACGCCGCATCTGACCGGCTTCACCCCGGACCAGCGGCCCTATGATCTCGTTGCCAAGAGCGCGGTGCAGGACCTTGCCGATACCGATCACGTCGAGCTCAACATCCTCCGCGCCAAGGTGCTGATGGAGGATCAGTCCGTCGTGACCCTGAAGGCCAACACCGGCGTGTTCGATACCAAGCAGCAGCAGCTCGAGCTGAGGAAGGACATCCTGCTGACGACCTCGACCGGCTACGAGGCGCGGCTGAGCCGAGCCTTCGTCGACATGGCCAAGGGCAGCGTCACCTCGGACGAGCGGGTCGACGTCAAGCTGACCAACGGCACGCTCTCTGCGGATCGCTTGCGCATCACCGACAATGGCGAGGTCATCCGCTTTGAGGGCAACGTCGTGATGAATCTCGAGAACATGAATGCCGCTCCGGCGACGGCGAGCGCCGATCAGGCTCGTCCCGCCCGCAACCCAAAGTGATCCCATGACGACGACGTGCCGCTTCATTTCCACAACGATTCGCGCCGCCGGTGTCGTCGCGCTGACGACGGCCGTGCTGGCCTGCGCCGGCGGAGCGCTGTGGGCCCAGGGCACCGGCGTGCCGAATGCCATGCAGGGCTTTTCGCAGAACCGCGACCAGCCGATCCAGATCGAGGCCGCCGCGCTGGAGATGCGCGACAAGAAGAAGGAGGCGACCTTCTCCGGCAACGTCAAGGTGGTGCAGGGCGACACCACCATGACCTCGAAGACGCTGGTCGTGTTCTATGATGGCGGGCAGAACGGTGCCGGCGCCAAGCCCGCCAAGGCCGCGCCGGCGGCGACGCCAGGGCCCGACGGCAGCTCGGCGATCCGCCGCATGGAGGCGCGCGGCGACGTCAAGGTGACGCAGAAGGACCAGGTCGTGACCGGCGAGACCGCCGTCTACGACACCAAGACCAACATGATCACGATGCAGGGCGGCGTGGTGCTGACCCAGTGCAAGAACGTCATGCGCGGCGACCGCCTGACCGTGGACATGACCACCGGCGTGTCGCGGGTCGAATCCGATGGCGGCCGCGGTGTGCAGGTGTTGCTGCCTCAGGCGGGCGCGGGAACGAATGGCGGCGGCGGCTGCGGTCCGTCGACCGCCGCAGCTCCGGCCAGCGCCGGGCCACTGCAGCTCGCTCCCAGCAAACAGAAGTGATCTCAGTTATTTAGCGAAACGCTTGCGGCTCCTGTTGAACGATGCCGCGGCTGCCTCTATCTAGCGAACGGGCGGTTCTGTCGCAGGGCCGCAGCAACGGGGCGCCGGGACCCGGCTGCAGGCCTGCGAGACAGTGATGCCGGACGCCGATGCGCTTCTCGCGATCGGTCGCCTCTTCCGAGGGGCGACCGTGACCTCGCCGTCAGACGATAAACTCCGGAGCGCGGGTCTCTCTCCCCCGCGCTTTGGCCGCCCTCGTGTGTCCTAGTGATCCGCGAGGCACGTGAGATGCGTTCGCTCGCGGTGAGCGGGCGAGCCAGCGCTGCGGCCGGTGACGGGCAGCCTCGAAGGGCGTAAGCGAAACGGGGATGGTGGATCTACTCGGCATGTTTCGTGGGCGTCCCGCCAAGCGCGGCCAGCGCGGCTCGGCGCGGCGGCGCGACGACATCACGGCCATGGACGATCCCTTCAGCTCGTCGATGAGTGACGATCCGCTCTCGGCGCTCGCCGACTCCGTGCGCAACGAGTCGACGCGGAACGAGCAGCAGCCCGCGATGCGCATCAATCCGCGCTCGCCGCAGAACACCGAGCAGATCCAGCGCAAGCGGCCGTCCTCGCAGCCGGTGCCGGCCAAGCCGCGCAACAATGGCGCCGTCGCCAGCCCGCAGCTGCTGCGCCGGCCGGGCTTCCTCGCGGTGCATTCGATCGAGAAGAGCTTTGGCAGCCGCCAGGTGGTGCGCGGCGTGTCGATCTATGTCCGCCGTGGCGAGGCAGTCGGCCTGCTCGGGCCGAACGGCGCCGGCAAGACCACCGTGTTCTACATGATCACCGGGCTGATCAAGGCTGATCGCGGGGCCATCGAGCTCGACGGCCACGACGTCACGCGGCTGCCGATGTATCAGCGCGCGCGACTGGGAATCGGCTACCTGCCGCAGGAGGCCTCGATCTTCCGCGGCCTCACTGTGGAGCAGAACATCCGCGCCGTGCTCGAGGTCGTCGAGCCCTCGCGCAAGAAGCGCGAGCGCGAGCTCGACGCGTTGCTCGAGGAGTTCACCATCACGCGGCTGCGCAAGTCGCCGTCGATCGCGCTGTCTGGCGGTGAGCGCCGCCGCGTCGAGATCGCGCGCGCGCTGGCGACACGGCCGAACTACATGCTGCTCGACGAGCCGTTCGCCGGCATCGATCCGATCGCCGTCGGCGACATCCAGCAGCTGGTGCGCCATCTCACCAACCGCGGCATCGGCGTGCTGATCACCGACCATAACGTCCGTGAGACGCTCGGTCTCACCGACCGCGCCTACATCGTCTATGCCGGACAGATTCTCACCGAAGGCAGCCCCGAGGAGATCGTCGCCGATCCCGACGTGCGCCGGCTGTATCTCGGTGAGGAATTCAGGTTGTAGGAATACCGACGCGGGATTTGTCGGCAGCACGACAAGCGACGGAATCGCTGCGATTCACGCTGTTTCCCGGGCACCTTGTGCGGACCGGTAACCTCGTCTTCTCAGCAGCGCCATACTCCGTTTTTCTTATACGTCAAGACGTGTACATCGCGCGCAGATTAGGATAAGCAAGAATTGGACCAGTAAGGGAATGTTCTTGCTCCCATGGCGTTGACGCAGAGACTAGAATTCCGCCAGTCGCAGTCGCTGGTGATGACGCCGCAGCTGATGCAGGCGATCAAGCTGCTGCAGCTGTCCAATCTCGACCTCTCCACATTCGTAGAAGAAGAGCTGGAGCGTAATCCGCTGCTGGAGCGCGCCAGCGACGGTCCGGAAGCGCCGGTCGCCGGCGAGCAGCAGATGTCGGAGCGCGCGGAATTCTCCGAGGCCGGCGAGGGCGGTGGCGAAGATTTCGGCGACGGTGCTGGTGGTGCGGGCGAGACCTACGAGAGCGCGCCTGAAGACTGGATGAGCCGCGATCTCGGCACGCGTACGGAGATCGAACAGACGCTCGATTCCGGGCTCGAAAACGTCTTCTCCGAGGAGCCTGCGGAAGCGGCGGCGCGCACTGCGCAGGACGCCGCGCCCACCACCTACACCGAATGGGGCGGCGGCGCCTCCGGTGACGAGGACTACAATCTCGAAGCCTTCGTTGCGGCCGAGACGACGCTGTCGGATCATCTCGCCGAGCAGGCCGCCGTCGCTTTCACCACGCCGGCCGACCGCATGATCGGCCAGTATCTGATCGATCTCGTCGACGAAGCCGGCTATCTGCCGGCCGACCTCGCCCAGGCCGCCGACCGTCTCGGCGCCGAGCAGGCCGATGTCGATGCCGTGCTCGGCGTGCTGCAGACGTTCGATCCGCCGGGCATCTGCGCGCGCAACCTGAGCGAATGCCTCGCGATCCAGCTGCGCGAACTCGACCGCTACGATCCGGCCATGCAGGCGCTGGTCGAGCATCTCGATCTCCTCGCCAAGCGCGACTTCGCTTCTCTGCGCAAGCTATGCGGCGTCGACGACGAGGATCTCGTCGACATGATCGGCGAGATCCGAAGGCTCGATCCCAAGCCCGGCCTCAAATTCGGCACGACGCGCACGCAGACCATGGTGCCCGACGTCTATGTGCGTCCGGGCCCCGATGGCGGCTGGCTGGTCGAGCTCAACAGCGACACGCTGCCGCGCGTCCTGGTGAACCAGCGCTATTACTCGGAGCTGTCGAAGACGATCCGCAAGGACGGCGACAAATCCTACTTCACCGACTGCCTGCAGAATGCGACGTGGCTGGTCCGCGCGCTCGATCAGCGCGCGCGCACGATCCTGAAAGTGGCGACCGAGATCGTGCGCCAGCAGGACGGCTTCTTCACCCATGGTGTCGCGCATCTCCGTCCGCTGAACCTGAAGGCGGTTGCGGATGCGATCCAGATGCACGAGTCGACGGTGTCACGCGTCACCGCCAACAAATACATGGCGACCAATCGCGGCACTTTCGAGCTGAAATATTTCTTCACCGCTTCGATTGCATCCGCCGATGGCGGCGAGGCGCATTCGGCGGAAGCGGTGCGGCATCACATCAAGCAGCTGATCGATGCGGAAGATGCCTCCGCAATTCTCTCGGACGACACCATCGTCGAGAAGCTGCGCGCCGCCGGCATCGACATCGCACGCCGCACGGTCGCGAAATACCGGGAGGCGATGCGGATTCCGTCCTCGGTGCAACGCCGCCGCGACAAGCAGAGCATGCTGGCGCATGCCCTGTCGGCGCCCGCCAGTGCCGACCGCACCCGGGATACCGCGTCAGTTTGACCGCAGCTCAAGATTGCGCCTTAACCAAATAGGCTTAGTGTCATACCCGGTTCACATGAATCGAGGCGACACATGACCCTGCGGATTTCCGGAAAAAGCATCAGCGTCAGCGAAGCGCTGCGAGGGCGCGTCAGCGAACGCACCGACGAAGTCTTGCGCAAATATTTCGACGGCAATTATTCCGGTCACGTCACGCTCTCCAAGGACGGCTTCGGGTTCAAGACGGATTGCGCCCTGCACCTGGATTCCGGCATCACGCTCGAGGCCGAATCGAACGCACCGGACGCCTATGCCAGCGCCGACCAGGCGCTCCTGATGATCGAAAAGCGGCTGCGCCGCTACAAGAGCCGGCTCAAGGACCGTTCCGCCCGCAAGTCGCACGCGGCGACCGCGGCGCTGGCGAGCCTCGATGGCGCGGTGCTGGATGCGCCGAGCTATGTGATCGAGGCGCCGGCCGAGGGCGACGAGGAGATCACCGGGTACAGCCCCGTCATCATCGCCGAGAACACCACCGCCCTGAAGCGGCTGTCGGTCTCCGAGGCGGTGATGGAACTGGACCTTTCCGGGGCACCCTGCATGGTTTTTCAGCATGGCTCGAGCGGCCGCGTGAACATCATCTACCGCCGTGCCGATGGCAATATCGGCTGGGTCGATCCGCCCGCGGTCAAGCCGTAGTCATACGGGCGCGCCTCGGGTTCCCTGAGGGACGTGAAAATCAGGTTCCTGATCAGGTGTTTGAACGCACCGATTGCGACGTCACGCCACGGCGAGGGCCGTGGTGCGATCGGCCGATCCGGGCGTTGGCGCCTTCAGGCCGCCATGCTCCGGCGATCTTAAGGATAGGCAGGGGGAACATGCTTGCGGGAGTTGGCACCGCCGTTGCGTTGGGGTAGAAGCCCCTCGCATTGGACACGGGTTAAGCCCGCTTGCCGCCTCAGCTTCTTGACGCCGGTCTGTCCCGACCTATTTCGCACACTGACGGTTCAATCACCTCGGAACGCCCTATGCCGATTACCGATCTGGTCGCACCCGAGGCGATCCTGCCGGCTTTGAAGGTCATCAGTAAGAAGCAGGCACTGCAGGAGCTGGCCGCGCGAGCGGCGGCGCTGACCGGGCAGAACGAGCGCAACGTGTTCGAGGTCCTGCTGCAGCGGGAAAAGCTCGGAACCACCGCAGTCGGTTACGGCGTCGCAATTCCCCATGGCAAGCTGCCGAAGCTGGAGAAGCTGTTCGGTCTGTTTGCGAGGCTCGAGCGGCCGATCGATTTCGAGGCGATGGACGGCCAGCCGGTCGATCTGGTGTTCCTGCTCCTGGCCCCCGAAGGCGCCGGTGCCGACCATCTGAAGGCGCTGGCGCGAATCGCCCGCCTGTTGCGTGACCAGGACGTCGCCAAGAAGCTCCGGGCGTCGCGCGATGCACAGGCGATCTATTCGGTGCTGGCGCTGCCGCCGGCGTCCGCGGCCTGAGCAGGCTCTCCCGTTCCGTCTAACGCAATCGTCGCAGCATGTAGCGCACCGTCTTGGTGCCGCCATGGATCTCACTCGTCCCGACCGGCTCGAAGCCGAGCGCTGCGTGAAATGCGTCCGACTGCGGATTGGGCGGAGCCAGATTGATCTCGCAGACGATGCGGTCGTGTCCGGCCGCACTCGCTGCGCGAATCAGCTGCTCATAGAGCTGCCGCGCCAGGCCACGGCCGCGGACGGCCCGGGCCACCACGATGCGATCGACATACACGAAGCGGTCGTAGCGGCCGCGGAACCAGCGATGATTCGGGTTGTCGTAGGGCGCGGTCTCATCGAGCGCGATCATCAGCGCATCTGCTCCGCCCGTCCGCCAGGCGAAACGCGAGAGATCCAGCAGGTGCGTCAAGGTGTCTGGCATGAGCCATGACAGCTCGGATGCGTGCGCATTGTTGAGCGCGAGCAGTGAGGCCGCGAGCGCCGTGTCCGTTCGCAGGTCGGCGGCGCTGAGCGCCGTGAGCAGCGAGGTCATGCAGTGATCGCCTCGACATGAAAAAAAAGGGCCGTCCCCTTGTCCGGGGGACCGCCCTCGTATCATCGCATGAGCCGGATGGCTCTCATAAGGCGCGTATCTCACGAGAAGCCGTCACGCGAGCGTCACGGCTTCGTTCGTGGGTCAGTGCACGCTCACGGCCTGAAGCTCCTGGCTCCATGCGTTCGCGATCGCGGCTTCACGGCTGTCGGTGAGCATGATCGGCGTGCCATCGGCGGCATGCAGCGCGAACAGCTTCAATCCCGGCGCGATGCGCGGGGCCTGCGGAAACAGGTCCGGCACGTCTTCGGAGCGGATCTGCTTCACATAAGCGATATGACCCTCGCCCAGGGTGGCCAGCGCCTCCAGGGAGAGGCTGGATTCCGACGCAACATTACCCTCAGTCATGGTCTCGACTCCTTCTGAGACTCAAGCGGTCGAGTCCGCTACTCGTTCCATCAAACCATTATTCGTGTTCATTGATAGCGATTGTCTTAACGATCCGCTCAGGCTCGGGCCTGGCCAGATCGACCGACAACAACCCGTTCTTCAGGTCCGCTCCCAGCACATGCATTCCCTCCGCCAGCACGAAAGTGCGCTGGAAGTGGCGCGCGGCGATGCCGCGATGAATGTATTGCCGGGTTTTGTCGTCCTGCTGGCGACCGCGGATGACGAGCTGGTTTTCCTCAATGGTGACATCGAGTTGGTCACGGGTGAAACCCGCCACCGCCAGCGTGATCCGAAGACGCTCGGGCTGGCCATTGGTGCGCTCGAACCGCTCGATATTATACGGCGGGTAACCGTCGGCACCTTTGACGACGCGGTCGAGCACGCGCTCGATCTCGTCGAAGCCCAGCAGGAACGGACTGGAGAGCGAAGGAATACGAGACATGGTTTACAAAGTCCTCTCGAAGCGACTTTGATGTATCAGGGCCCTGACGGCACCCCTTGGTCGGCAATATGGGCATGATGCCTGACGCGTTCAAGCGCCGGGAACACGGAGAGTGGCGGGGCTGTGGACGCCGTCAGAGCGCCAGGCGCTGGCGGCCATCGGCCGAGAACAGATGCAGCTTGGCGCGCGGCGCCACCGCGCGGATCCGGGTCCCGATGTCCGGGCTCGCGACGCCCGGAAGCCGCACGATGACGTCATTGGCCGTGGCCGAGAGGCTGTCATTGTTGCCGACATCCTGACGAGCGCCATAGACGAAGGTCTCGGCCCCGACATGCTCGATGGCATCGATCCTGAGGTCGAGGCCGATGCCGCCCGCCGGCACGGTGTCGCCGAGCTCGAAGTCCTCGGGACGAATGCCGAGATGGCCCGCATCGGCTGGAACCGCCTCGCCGCCGTGCAACTGCGAGCGGACGCCGTCGATCGGCATCAGGTTCATCGGCGGCGCGCCGATGAACGAGGCGACGAAGGTGGTCGCCGGCCGCTGGTAGATCTCGAGCGGGTTGCCGATCTGCTCGACCTTGCCGCCGTTCATCACCACGAGAACATCCGCGAGCGTCATCGCCTCGAGCTGGTCGTGAGTGACGTAGATCGCCGTGGTGTTGAGTCGGCGCTGCAGCTTGCGGATCTCGACCCGCATCGCGATGCGCAGCTTGGCGTCGAGGTTCGACAGCGGTTCGTCGAACAGGAACACTTTCGGCTGGCGCACGATGGCGCGGCCCATCGCGACACGCTGGCGCTGGCCGCCGGAGAGCTGGCGCGGCTTCCGCTGCAGCATGGTGCCGAGCTCGAGGATACGCGCGGCATCCTCGACGCGGGTCTTGATGTCGCTCTCGGCCACGCCGCGATTGCGCAGGCCATAGGCCATGTTGTTGTACACGGTCATGTGCGGGTACAGCGCGTAGTTCTGGAACACCATCGCGATGTCGCGATCCGCCGGCTCGATCGCGTTGACGATGCGGCCGCCGATGTCGATCTCGCCCGACGAGATCGTCTCCAGCCCGGCCACCATCCGCAGCAGCGTGGACTTGCCGCAGCCGGAAGGCCCGACCAGCACGCAGAACTGGCCGTCGCCGACCTCGACGTCGATGCCCTTGATGGCCTCGAAGCCGCCGGGATAGATCTTGCGGACGTTGCGGAGGGTGACGTTGGCCATGGGTGGTTACCTAGCGAATGGCGAATAGGGAGTAGCGAAAAGGGGAGGAGAGAGCGGAAGTTCAGGCGGTATCGCGACTCTATTCGCTATTCGCGATTCCCTACTCGCCCTTCTCACTTTTCCGTCTCCACGAGGCCCTTCACGAACAGCCGCTGCATGAAGATGACGACCGCGACCGGCGGCAGCATCGCCAGCACGGCGGTGGCCATCGCGAGCTGCCATTCGGCGAGCTCGTCGGTCGTCGTCAGCATCTTCTTGATGCCGATCACGATCGTCTGCATCGAGTCCTTGGTGGTGATCAGCAGCGGCCAGAGATACTGGTTCCAGCCGTAGATGAACTGAATGACGAACAGGGCCGCGACGGTCGTCATCGACAGCGGTAGCAGTGTGTCCCAGAAGAACCGCAGCGGCCCGGCGCCATCGATCCGCGACGCCTCCAGCAACTCATCGGGGATGGTCATGAAGAACTGGCGGAACAGCAGCGTGCCGGTCGCCGAAGCGATCAGCGGCAGCACCAGCCCGGCATAGGTGTCGAGCATGTGCAGATCGGCGACCACCTTGTAGGTCGGATAGATGCGGACCTCGACCGGCAGCATCAGGGTGATGAAGATGATCCAGAACGCGGTCTTTCGGAACGGAAAGCGGAAATAGACGATCGCGAACGCCGACAGGATCGAGATCAGGATCTTGCCGATCGCAATGCCGATCGCGGAGATGAAGGAGTTGACGAGCAGCACGCCGACCGGCTGATTCATGAAGCGCGAGCCGCCGACGAACACGGCGCGGTAGTAGTTCTCCAGCATGCGGCCGCCGGGGACCAGCGGGAGATTGCCGCTGACGACGGTCGCCGCGTCATAGGTCGACGCAATGAAGGCGACGTAGACCGGGAAGGCGAAGATCAGCACGCCGAGCGAGAGCACGACGTAGGCGACGAGGTCCCGCAGCGGGCGATGCTCGACCATCAGTACTGCACCTTGCGCTCGACGTAGCGGAACTGGACCGCGGTCAGCGCGATGACGATCACCATCAGCACCACCGATTGAGCGGCCGAGCCGCCGAGATCGCCGCCGAGCCGGCCGTCGGCGAACACCTTGTAGACCATGGTCGTGGTCGAACCGGCCGGCCCGCCTGCGGTCACCGCGTCGATGATGCCGAACGTCTCGAAGAACACGTAGACGATGTTGACGACCAGCAGGAAGAACGTGGTCGGCGACAGCAGCGGGAAGATGATGGTCCAGAACCGCCGCAGGGGGCCTGCGCCGTCGATCGCGCCGGCCTCGATCACGCTCTTCGGGATCGCCTGCAGACCGGCGAGGAAGAACAGGAAGTTGTAGGCGACCTGCTTCCAGACCGCGGCCATCACCACCAGCACCATCGCATGAGTGCCGTCGAGCATCGGATTCCAGTTGAAGCCCATCACGCGCAGCGGGCGGGCGAGCGTGCCCAGTGTCGGATGGAAGATGAAGAACCACAACACGCCCGCGATCGCCGGCGCCACGGCATAGGGCCAGATCATCAGCGTCTTGTAGGCCGAGGCGCCCTTGAGGTTCTTGTCAGCCTGGGTCGCGAACAGCAGCGCGACGCCGAGCGAGAACACCGTGACCAGGGACGAGAACACGATCGTCGTGCCGATCGCGGTGTAGTATTCCGGTTGGGCAAACAGCGCCTGATAGTTCTCGAGCCCGACGAACTCCGAATTCAGGCCGAAGGCGTCCTCGCGCAGGAAGGACTGCCAGATCGCCTGGCTGGCCGGCCAATAGAAGAAGATCAGCGTGATCGCGAGCTGCGGCGCCAGCAGCAGGTAAGGCAGCAGCTTGCCGTTGAAGACGACTGACTTTTCCATGGAGCGCGCCGCGAGAGGAACGGATGCAAGGCTTCCCCTCCGGAAGGAGGGGAAGCCCCGAGGAAGGCCTTACTTGACGGCCTTACTTGGCCGTTTTCTCGAAGGTGCGCAACATCGCGTTGCCGCGGGCGACGGCGGCATCGAGCGCTTCCTTGGCCGTCTTCTTGCCGGCCAGCGCCGCCTCGATCTCCTCCGACCAGACGTCGCGCATCTGCACCATGTTGCCGAAGCGCAGGCCGCGCGAGTTCTCGGTCGGCTCCTTGTTGGTGAGCTCCTTCAGCGGCGTCTGCAAGGTCGGGTTCTTCTCGTAGAAGCCATCCGCCTTGGTCTTCTCATAGGCCGCCTTGGTGATCGGCAGGTAGCCGGATTCCTGGTGCAGCTTGGCCTGGCGGTTGGTGTCGGACAGGAAGGTGAAGAACTTGGCGACGCCCTTGTACTCATCGGCCGTCTTGCCGCCCATCACCCACAGCGAGGCGCCGCCGATGATCGAGTTCTGCGGCGCGCCCTGGGCGTCCGGATAGTACGGCATCGGCGCCGAAGTGAAGTCGAACTTCGCGGTGTTCTTGGCGGTGGCGTAGTAGCCCGACGAGGTCAGGAAGATCGCGCATTCGCCGGAGCCGAAGCGGCCTTCGCTGGCGCTGCCGCGGCCGGAATAGTCGTAGGTCTTGTCCTTCTGCAGCTCGACGAGGTTCTGCAAGTGCTTGACGTGCAGCGGGCTGTTGAACTCCAGCACGGTGTCGAAGCCGTCGAGGCCGTTGGCCTTGGTGCCGATCGGCACGTTGTGCCAGGCCGAGAACTGCTCGATGTTTGCCCACGACGCCCAGGCGTTTGAGAAGCCGCAGGTGTCGTGACCGGCCGCCTTCAGCTTCTTGGCCGCCTCGAACACCTCCGGCCAGGTCTTCGGGATCTCGGCGACGCCGGCCTTCTTCAGCTCGTCCTTGTTGATCCACATCACCATCGACGACGAGTTGAACGGGAACGACAGCATGTCGCCCTTCGACGTCGAGTAGTAGCCGGTGATCGCCGGCAGATAGGCCTTCGGATCGAACGGCTCGCCAGCGTCCTTCATCAGCTCATAGACCGGCTTGATCGCGCCCTTGGCGCTCATCATCGTCGCGGTGCCGACCTCGAACACCTGCATGATGTGCGGCGCAGTGCCGGCGCGGAACGCGGCGATGCCGGCATTCATCGTGTCCGGATAGGCGCCCTTGAAGGTCGGCACGACCTTGTAGTCGCTCTGCGACGCGTTGAACTCTTCGGCGAGCTTGTTGACGATGTCGTTGTTGCCGCCGGTCATGGCGTGCCACCACTGGATTTCAGTCACTGCGTGTGCAGGCGACGCAGCGAAACCGAAGGTCGCGGAAACCAGAGCGGCAGCAGCAAATTGTCGAAGTGACATCAAGAAAGTCCTCCCGGGAAAGTCATCGTCGTTGCGGCCGTTACCAGCGCCAGATGACGGTTATGTGAATGTATAGACGTATGAACTCGAGCGCGAAAGCCATGATGGCTGCGTCGGACAAACGCGGTAAATCAAGCGCTCCGTCGCTGCGCTGCGAAGGTGCAGCGCGGCGGCGGAGCGAACAGCGAGCTAATCAGCGCGTGCGTTCCTTGCAGACAGTTCCTGCTGCGAGCAGCGCGTCGATCTCGCTCTCCGAGTAGCCGAACTCGCCGAGGACGTCGCGCGCATGCTCGCTGAACATCGGCGGGGTCGAGCGTAGGCTCGGCTTGGTGCGTTCGAGCCGGATCGGCGAGGCGACGCCCTTGTACCAGTCCTTCTCGATGATATCGCCGCGATGGATCGTGTGCGGATGGGTCAGGGCCTGGTCGATCTTCTGCACCGGCCCCGCCGGGAGGCCTGCGGCGAGCAGGCGGTCGCACAGCGGCTCGGCCTCGAACTGGCTGAACACCGCGGCGAGCTCGACGCGCAGCGCCTCGCGATTGGCGACGCGGTCCTTGTTGCGGGCGAAGCGCGGATCGGTACCAAGTTCCGGCCGGCCGATCTCGCGCGCGAGCTTGCGGAACGTGCCGTCATTGCCGACGCCGATGAAGATATCGTCGGTTTTGGTCGGGAAGATCGCGTAGGGAACGAGGTTCGGATGCTCGTTGCCGGTGAGCTGTGGCGGCTTGCCATGCATGAAATAGTTCGCGGTGTGCGGATGCATGATGGCGAGGCCGGTCTCGTACAGCGTCACTTCGAGGAACTGGCCTTGCCCTGAGCGCTGCCGTTCCGACAGCGCCATCAGGATGCCGATCGCGGCGTAGAGCCCGGTGGTGATGTCGACCAGCGGTACGCCAATCCGCATCGGTCCGCTCTGGGGCGAGCCGGTCGCCGCGATCATGCCGGTCATCGCCTGAATGATCGCGTCATAACCGGGATTGCCGCCGCGCGGCCCGTCGGCGCCGAAGCCGCAGATCCGGCAATGCACGAGCTCGGGGAATTTCTCGCGCAGCGTGTCGCTGCCGATGCCCCACTTCTCGAGGGTGCCGGGCTTGAAGTTCTCGACCAGCACGTCGGCCGTTTCGAGCATCTTCAGCAGCACCGCGCGGCCGCCTTCGGAGGCGAGGTCGACGCCGATCGAACGCTTGTTGCGGTTGATCCCGACGAAATAGGCCGCGTCCTCGTCGTGGAACGGAGGGCCCCAATCGCGCACCTCGTCGC
This sequence comes from Bradyrhizobium sp. HKCCYLS2038, assembly GCF_051167655.1. Classification (NCBI taxonomy): domain Bacteria; kingdom Pseudomonadati; phylum Pseudomonadota; class Alphaproteobacteria; order Hyphomicrobiales; family Nitrobacteraceae; genus Bradyrhizobium; species Bradyrhizobium sp. HKCCYLS2038. Next base: position 122,118 of record NZ_JBNPTM010000008.1, read on the forward strand.
CGGCCGGTGGCTCGACCTTGATCACGTCGGCGCCGTGGTCGGCGAGGATCTGCGTGCAATAGGGGCCGCCGAGCACGCGCGTCAGGTCGATCACGCGCAGGCCGGCCATTGCGCCGGGAGCAAAGGGAAGGGTCATCTGGGAGGTCGCGAGGTTGTTGTGAACTCGCGGTCATTAAGCATTGCTACAGCGCTGGCGCAAACGAGCTTGCGCGAATGCTGCCCGCGCGAAAACACCGCGGCTGCGCTGCGGCAGAGCGCGAGTGCGACCCTGCCGCGTCGCGGAATTCAGATCAGACGACGGTCAGCTTGACGTCGACATTGTTGCGCGTCGCGTTCGAATAGGGGCACACCTCGTGCGCCTTGGCGACCAGCGCCTCGGCGTCGGCCTTGGCGAGGCCCGGCAGCGACACGGCGAGCTCGACCGTGATGCCGAAGCCGCCTTCCGAGCGCGGACCGATGCCGACCGTCGACGTCACCGACGCGTCGGCGGGGACCTTCGGGCCGCCCTGCGAGCCCACGAACTTCATTGCGCCGATGAAGCAGGCGGCGTAGCCGGCCGCGAACAGCTGCTCGGGATTGTTGCCGGCGCCACCGCCGCCACCGAGTTCCTTCGGGGTGGAGAGCTTGACCTTCAGCGAGCCGTCGAGGGTCGCGGCTTCGCCGTCACGGCCGCCGGTGGCCTTGGCGCTGGTCTTGTAGAGCACGTTCACGGACATGGTGTTTCTCCCGGTTAGTGGATGAATTCAGTGCGGCTATGTTGCATACAATTTGATTGTGCACAATAGAATTGTTCGGTAGATTATCCGTGATCGGCCCCCCGGCGTCATTGCCGATCGCGAAGGCCCGGCCCAAAGATGCCGATCAGGATCGATCCGTGGTGACCTCGATGCGAAAGAAATTGGCGGCGGATGTGCCGCTCCAGCTCGGCAATCAGCTCTGCTTCGCCGTCTACTCGACCGCCCATGCCTTCAACCGCGTCTACAAGCCGCTGCTGGACCGGCTCGGCCTGACCTATCCGCAATATCTGGTCATGCTGGTGCTGTGGGAGCAGGATGGGCTGTCCGTGAAGGAGATCGGCGAACGGCTGTTCCTCGATTCCGGCACGCTGACGCCGCTCCTGAAGCGGATGGAGACCGCGCATCTGGTCAAGCGCGCGCGCTCGGCCGAGGACGAACGTCAGGTGCTGGTCAGGCTGACAGGGCAGGGCGCAGCACTGCGGGAGAAAGCGCGCACGATCGTGCCGCCGGCCATCCTCGACGCCACCGGCTGCTCGATCGCGGAACTGGCCGACCTGCACGGCAAGCTGGTGCGGCTCCGGGAGCGGCTGGATGCGGCGGTCCGGTGAGGGGCTCAAGCCGGACCGAGCAGGCGCTTCTTCGAGAAGGCCCGGCCGGAATGTGATTTCAGATAGGTCTCGAACGCCAGCGCGCGCTGCTTGTCCGGAAAGGCGCAGTACCAGACGAGGACCCACGGCTTGAACTTGGATGTGTGGGCCGAGCGGCCCGCGTTGTGTTCCTTGAGACGCAGCCTAATGTCGGCGGTTGCGCCGATGTATTCCTGGTCCGGAAATGCGACGCTGCGGATGATGTAGACGTACCACATGCGAAGGTGCTCGCCGCGAGGAAGCGCAGGCCTGCATTGTGTGGCGGGAAAGGGAAATTGTCAGCGCGGCTGTGTCGGCGGCAGGGGCATGCTGGCTGGTGGCGTCAGGCTTGGGAAGGAATTCGTTCCTGAGCAGTCCGGCTTCGCCAAGGGGCTTCGCGGGACACCACGCTTCGCCCTTCAGGCTCCATCGTGGCTGCGCCACGCGTAGCCCGAAGGGCGAAGCGTGGTGGAGCCAGGCGGGATCGAACCGCCGACCTCTTGCATGCCATGCAAGCGCTCTCCCAGCTGAGCTATGGCCCCTGAACCGAACCGGCGGTCTGGGCGACCGCCGGGGAGCACCGTGAACCACAGTTCGCGGCTGATCTCAAGTGGCTTCGACGATTATTCTTCGTCGCCGCCGACATCACCGATGATGTCGGTGACATCCTCGTCGCCTTCTTCCTCGTCGGCGATGAAGGTGGAGTCGTCATCCTCGTCGTCGTCGAGCGTCTCGTCGATCTCGATGTCGTCTTCCGTCTCGGGGACGACAGCCTTGACCTTGCCGCTGTTCTCCTCGGCATCGGCCTCCTCGAGCGACACCTCCTCGACCTCGGCCGGTGCGTTCGCGGTGTCCTGCGCCGCGGCGGCGCGGGCGGCTTCGCCACGCATCGCGCGGGTCGGCGCAACCGGCGCGATCGGCACGACCTCGCCGGTGTAGGGCGAAATCACCGGGTTCTTGTTGAGGTCATAGAACTTTTTGCCCGTGGTCGGGCAAATGCGTTTGGTTCCGAGCTCGGATTTGGCCACGTGCAGGCGTCCTGGCAATGTCTGAAAAGCGGTGTCTCACTTGGCTAGTTGCCGCGCCGCTGTCAATAGCGCTGTCAACGGGAAAATCACCGCTCGTGACGGCGGGCAGGGGCTGTGATACCTGCCGCCTCCGTAACCCGAGGACCCCGCCGTGAGCACGTCAGCCGCCCCGACCCCACTCGAATCTCGCGCCTCCGGCCCGCTTTCGGGCACGATTCGCGTGCCCGGCGACAAGTCGATCTCGCACCGGGCCCTGATCCTCGGTGCGCTGTCGGTCGGCGAGACCCGGATCTCCGGCCTTCTCGAAGGCGAGGACGTCCTCAACACGGCGAAATCGATGCGCACCTTGGGTGCGAAGGTCGAACGGACAGGCGAATTCGCGTGGACGGTGAACGGCGTCGGCGTCGGCGGGTTCGCCCAGCCGACGGCGACGCTCGACTTCGGCAACTCCGGCACCGGCTGCCGGCTGGTGATGGGCGCGGTCGCCGGCTGTCCGATCAGCGCGGTGTTCGACGGCGATGCTTCGCTGCGCAGCCGCCCGATGCGCCGCATCCTCGATCCGCTGGCCCTGATGGGCGCCAAGGTGACCGCCAGCGCCGAGGGCGGCAAGCTTCCGTTAACGCTTCAGGGCGCCAGCAACCCGGTTCCGATCGAGTACCGCACGCCGGTGGCCTCGGCCCAGATCAAGTCGGCCGTGCTGCTGGCCGGCCTCGCCGCGCCCGGCGTCACCACCGTGATCGAGCAGGAGGCGAGCCGCGATCACACCGAGCTGATGCTCAAGCATTTCGGCGCCGAGATCGTCACCACCCGGGAGGGATCGCATGGCCGGCGCATCGCGCTGACCGGCCAGCCGGAGCTGCGCGGCGCGCCGGTGATCGTGCCGGCCGACCCGTCATCGGCCGCCTTTCCGCTGGTCGCTGCGCTGATCGTCGACGGCTCGGACCTCGTGCTGTCCGACGTCATGACCAATCCGCTGCGCACCGGCCTGTTTACGACCCTGCGCGAGATGGGCGCCTCGATCGAGGAGGACGATGTGCGCGGCGATGCTGGCGAGCCGATGGCCCGGCTGCGCGTGCGCGCCTCGAAGCTCAAGGGCGTCGTGGTGCCACCGGAGCGCGCGCCGTCAATGATCGACGAATATCTCGTGCTTGCGGTCGCCGCCGCCTATGCCGAGGGCACCACCGTGATGCGCGGTCTGCACGAGCTGCGCGTCAAGGAGTCCGACCGGCTGGAAGCCACCGCGGCGATGCTGCGTGTCAACGGCGTCAAGGTCGAGATCACCGGAGACGACCTGATCGTCGAGGGCCGCGGCCACGTGCCCGGCGGCGGCATCGTCGCCACCCACATGGACCACCGCATCGCGATGTCCGCGCTGGTGATGGGGCTGGCCTCCGACAAGCCGGTCAAGGTCGACGACACCGCCTTCATCGCCACCAGCTTCCCGGACTTCATCCCGCTGATGCGCAGGGCGGGCGCGGATTTCGCATGATCATCGCCATCGACGGCCCGGCGGCTTCGGGCAAGGGCACCATGGCCAAGCGGCTGGCCGCGCACTATGGCTTCAGGCATCTGGATACGGGTGTCATCTACCGCGCGGTCGCACATGCGCTGCTGACCGCAGGCATCGACCTGACGGACGAGGCGCGGGCGGCCGAGGTCGCGATGACGCTGGATCCAGCGACGTTCGATAATCCGGCGCTGAGGTCGCACCAGGTCGGGTCGGCAGCCTCGGTGGTATCAGCGCTGCCGAAGGTCCGCGAGGCCCTGGTCGCCTTCCAACGCCAGTTTGCCAGCCAGCCGCCGGGTGCCGTGCTGGACGGCCGTGACATCGGAACCGTGATCTGCCCGGACGCGGAGGTGAAGATCTACGTCGTCGCCGATCCCAGAATCCGCGCGCACCGGCGAACCCTGGAAGCCCAGGCGCGCGGGGAACCGGCCGACGAGGCGGCCATTCTCGCCGACATCCTGGCGCGCGATGAGCGCGACCAGAACCGGGCCGTTGCTCCCTTGAAACAAGCCCCGGATGCTACCTTGCTTGATAACTCTCATTTGGATATAGAGAGCGGCGTCCGGGCCGCCATCGACATCGTCGAGGCCGTTCGAGCGGGCCGTCAGCGGGCTTGATTTCCGCTGATGTCATTTGGAGGAACCGCCCGCTCCCGCCCTTGACCGTCGATAGCTCGATTGCGGTTCAATCGGGTCTGATCAGCCGGACGAAACTTCATACGTTACGCACGTCACACGTGTCGCATGTGCAGGCATTGCCGGCCCGCGTCGTTTGCGCCTTTTGGCGCTGACAGCGCGGATGTCTGGGGATTTGTGGACCTCCAGGCACTGCCCATCCGATGCGCCGATCAACCCCAAGCTGGCGAGAATGTCCGCATCTGGAGAACCAATGGCTTCGAGTATCTCTGCTAATTCCTACAATCCCAGCCGCGATGATTTCGCCGCGATGCTGGACGAGTCCTTCACGAAGGGCAACCTTCAGGAAAGCTCCGTCGTCAAGGGCAAGGTCGTTGCGATCGAGAAGGACATGGCCGTCATCGACGTCGGCCTGAAGACCGAAGGCCGCGTGGCGCTGCGTGAGTTCGCCGGGCCCGGCCGTGACAATGAGATCAAGGTCGGCGACGAGGTCGAAGTGTTCCTCGACCGCATCGAGAACGCGCTCGGCGAAGCGGTGCTGTCGCGCGATAAGGCGCGCCGCGAAGAGAGCTGGGGCAAGCTCGAGAAGGCGTTTCAGAACAACGAGAAGGTCAACGGCGTCATCTTCAACCAAGTCAAGGGTGGCTTCACCGTCGACCTGGACGGCGCAGTCGCCTTCCTGCCGCGCTCGCAGGTCGACATCCGTCCGATCCGCGACGTCGCGCCGCTGATGAACAACTCGCAGCCGTTCCAGATCCTCAAGATGGACCGTCGCCGCGGCAACATCGTCGTGTCGCGCCGCACCGTGCTGGAAGAGACCCGCGCCGAGCAGCGCCAGGAGCTGGTGCAGAACCTCGAAGAGGGTCAGGTGATCGACGGCGTCGTCAAGAACATCACCGATTACGGTGCGTTCGTCGACCTCGGCGGCATCGACGGCCTGCTGCACGTCACCGATATCGCGTGGCGCCGCGTCAACCATCCGACCGAGGTGCTTTCGATCGGTCAGACCGTCAAGGTCAAGATCATCAAGATCAACCACGAGACGCACCGCATCTCGCTGGGCATGAAGCAGCTCCTGGACGATCCGTGGCAGGGCATCGAGGCGAAGTACCCGCTGCAGGCTCGCTTCCATGGCCGTGTCACCAACATCACCGACTACGGTGCGTTCGTCGAGCTCGAGCCGGGCATCGAAGGCCTGATCCACGTCTCCGAGATGTCGTGGACCAAGAAGAACATGCACCCCGGCAAGATCGTGTCGACCTCGCAGGAGGTCGAAGTGCAGGTGCTCGAGGTCGACAGCGTCAAGCGCCGCATCTCGCTCGGCCTCAAGCAGACCATGCGTAATCCGTGGGAGGTCTTCGTCGAGAAGCATCCGACGGGTTCGACCGTCGAGGGCGAGGTCAAGAACAAGACCGAGTTCGGTCTGTTCCTGGGTCTCGAAGGCGACGTCGACGGCATGGTCCACCTCTCGGATCTCGACTGGAAGCAGCCCGGCGAGCAGGTCATCGACAACTACAAGAAGGGCGACATGGTCAAGGCCGTGGTGCTCGACGTCGACGTGGAGAAGGAGCGCATCTCGCTCGGCATCAAGCAGCTCGAAGGCGACCCCTTCGCCGAGCCGGGCGATGTCAAGAAGGGTGCGGTCGTCACCTGCGAAGTGCTCGACGTCAAGGACGGCGGCATCGACGTCAAGATCGTCGGCACCGACTTCTCGACCTTCATCAAGCGCTCCGAGCTGGCGCGCGATCGCAACGACCAGCGCTCCGAGCGGTTCGCCGTCGGTGAGAAGGTCGATGCCCGCGTGATCCAGTTCGACAAGAAGGCCCGCAAGGTCCAGGTGTCGATCAAGGCGCTGGAAGTCGCGGAAGAGAAGGAAGCCATCGCGCAGTACGGCTCGTCCGATTCGGGAGCGACGCTGGGCGACATCCTGGGCACCGCGCTCAAGAACCGCGACTCGAAGTAAGCCTTCGACATCGCGTGACGAGATCAAAGCCCCGGCCTCGGCCGGGGCTTTTTTTGCGAGCTGGGGTTTCAGCACGCTCCGTCTCCGGCCGGGTGGCGATTTGGCGGCTTCGTGGCGAGCCTTGCTTTCTTCAAATTGCGCCGCGATTGATGTAATCGGATAACGAGATATTCAGGCTGCGGATGCAAAACGCGCCGAGACCTCCAGGAGCTTCCCATGTCGCTTGATTCGGATGTGATCGTCGATCGCCGCAGGCTGCGCCGCAAGCTGACGTTCTGGCGGGTGGTCGCGGTCCTGATCGCGATTGCGGCGTTGTCGGCCATTGGTCTGGCGATGTCGCCGCGCGGCCGCACGGCGCTGTCGACCTCCGGCTCGATCGCCCGCGTCAACATCGAGGGGCTCATCCGCAGCGATCACGAGCGCGTGGAGGCGTTCGAACGCCTGGAGAACTCGTCGGCCGAGGCCGTCATCGTTCATATCAATTCTCCAGGCGGCACCACCGCCGGCTCCGAGCAGCTGTACGACTCGCTGGTGCGGCTGAAGGCCAAGAAGCCGCTCGTCGTCGTCGTCGAGGGCCTTGCCGCGTCCGGGGGCTATATCGGCGCCATCGCATCCGATCATATCGTCGCGCAGCAGAGCTCGCTGGTCGGCTCGATCGGCGTACTGTTCCAGTATCCCAATGTCAGCGAGCTGTTGAAGACCGTCGGCGTGAAGATCGAGGAGGTAAAGTCCTCGCCGCTCAAGGCCGCGCCGAACGGCTATGAGCCGACCAGCCCCGAGGCGCGCGCGGCGCTCGATGATCTCGTCAAGGATTCCTACGCGTGGTTCCGCGGTCTCGTGAAGAACCGCCGCGGCATGGACGACGCGCTGCTGGAGAAGGTCGCCGATGGCCGTGTCTTCACCGGCCGGCAGGCGGTCGAGCTGAAGCTGATCGATGAGCTCGGCGACGAGAAGACGGCGGTGGCCTGGCTCGTGGCCAACAAGAACGTCAAGAAGGACCTTCCGGTGCGCGACTACAAGTTGGAGCCGCGCTTCAGTGATCTCACCTTCCTGCGCACCGCCACGTCGATCGTCCTCGATGCGGTGGGCCTCTCCGGCCTCGCGCGTCAGCTGGAGCGGACGGGCGTCGTCCAGGCCGTCGATCGGATCGGGCTCGACGGCATGCTGGCGCTCTGGCAGCCGGCGACGAGACCTTGAAACCCGCCAAGACCATCGTGAGGACGAGTTTCCCGTTTTGCGTGTGCCGGAATGACGGACGGTGCCGCCTCAGGGAGGCTTTTCTTGACGTCCGTGAATGATTTAGCGTCTTGACAGTCCAGCATATTTTCACGGAAATGGGATCGTCTCCCCTGGTAAATTTTCTCGATGATCAAATCCGAGCTGGTTCAGCGTATCGCCGAGCACAACCCGCACCTCTACCAGCGGGATGTCGAGAACATCGTCAATGCGATCCTCGATGAGATCGTGGCCGCGCTCGCGCGGGGTGATCGGGTCGAGCTGCGCGGCTTCGGTGCCTTCTCTGTCAAGCACAGGCCGGCGCGCGCCGGCCGCAATCCGCGCACCGGCGCCCATGTGCCGGTCGATCAGAAGTCTGTCCCGTTCTTCAAGACGGGCAAGGAAATGCGCGAGCGGCTCAACCGGGACAATCCGGCCGGCGCTGGCGCCGACGATACGGACGAGTAACGCGTCTCGCGCCGGACGTCCCGGTCGTTGACCGGCTGATGTCCAGGCAACCCGGCCTGATCACAAGAGCGAACGCATGCGAAAATTCTTCACGGCCGTGATCGTCCTCCCGCTGCTGGTGCTGTTCGTCGTCTTCGCGGTCGCCAACCGGCATGACGTTACCGTATCATTTGATCCGTTCAATGCGGCCGATCCGGCGCTCGCCGTATCAATCCCGCTGTTCGCTCTGATCATCGCCGTGGCGATCCTTGGCGTGATCGCCGGCGGCTTCGCCACCTGGATCGGCCAGCGCCGCTGGCGCCGGGCCGCCCGGCGCCATCAGGCCGATGCCGAAGCCGCCCGGGCGCAAGTGGCCCAGCTCAGCGCCGCTGCGCGTGCGAGCCAGGGCCCGGGACAATCCCTGGTTCCGGCTGCGCCGGCCCGGCTTTTCGCCCCTTATGGGCGAGACAAGCAGGGCGCCGCGTTGTAGAAGGCGCGCACAGCCGGAGGGGCCTCGGAAGCCGCCGGCCGCTAGTGATCCTTTCCGCCCGGACGTGCGTTGTTCATCGATGTCCCTGCTCGTCAAAATCTGCGGTCTGACCACGCCCGACACCCTCGGTGCGGCGCTCGACGCGGGCGCCGACATGGTCGGGTTCGTGTTCTTCCCGCCGTCGCCGCGCCACGTCGGGCTGACCGCTGCGCGCGAGCTCGGACAGCAGGTGAAGGGACGCGCGATCAAGGTCGCGCTGACCGTCGATGCCGATGATGCGACCTTCGAAAACATCGTCGAGACCCTCCGTCCCGATCTCTTGCAGCTGCATGGCCGCGAGAGCGTCGCGCGCATCCGCGACCTCAAGCAGCGCTTCGGCCTGCCGATCATGAAGGCCATTCCGGTCGAGACCGCCGTCGACCTCGCGCCGCTGGCGGGCTACGCCGATGTCTGCGACCGCATCCTGTTCGATGCGCGGGCGCCGAAGAGCGCCACGCGCCCCGGCGGGCTTGGGGCCACCTTCGATTGGCATGTGCTGCAGGGGCTGAAGCTCGATCGGCCGTTCATGCTCTCGGGCGGCCTGAGCGCTGATAACGTTGCCGAGGCCGTGCGCATCTCACGCGCCGGCGGCGTCGACGTGTCCTCTGGCGTTGAGCGGGCGCCGGGTGTGAAGGATTGCGACATGATCCGGAATTTCATTCGTGCGGCACGGGCCGCTGAAGAGTTGAGCGTGCAATGACCACAGCCATTCCCAATTCCTACCGCAGCGGTCCGGATGACCGCGGTCATTTCGGCATTTTCGGCGGCCGCTTCGTCGCCGAAACCCTAATGCCGCTGATCCTCGATCTGGAGAAGGCCTATGCCGAGGCCAAGGCGGATCCGGCTTATCACGCCGAGATGAATGGCCACCTGAAGCACTACGTCGGCCGGCCCTCGCCGCTGTATTTCGCGGAGCGTCTCACCGAGCATCTCGGCGGCGCAAAGATCTACTTCAAGCGCGAGGAGCTGAATCACACCGGCTCGCACAAGGTCAACAACGTGCTCGGCCAGATCATGGTCGCGCGCCGCATGGGCAAGAAGCGCATCATCGCCGAGACCGGCGCCGGCCAGCACGGCGTGGCGACGGCGACGCTGTGCGCGCGCTTCGGGCTCGACTGCGTGGTCTATATGGGCGCTGTCGACGTCGAACGGCAGCAGCCGAACGTGATCCGCATGGAGATGCTCGGCGCCAAGGTGGTGCCGGTGCAATCCGGCGCCAAGACGCTCAAGGATGCAATGAACGAGGCGCTGCGTGACTGGGTCACCAACGTCCACAACACGTTCTACTGCATCGGCACCGTCGCCGGCCCGCATCCCTATCCGATGATGGTGCGCGATTTCCAGTCGGTGATCGGCCACGAGACGCGCACGCAGATGCAGGAGGCGGAAGGCCGGCTGCCTGACTCGCTGATCGCCTGCATCGGCGGCGGCTCCAACGCGATGGGCCTGTTTCATCCGTTCCTCGATGATCCCTCGGTCGAGATCTACGGCGTCGAAGCCGCCGGCCATGGTCTCACGCACCTGCACGCCGCCTCGATCGCTGGTGGCCGTCCCGGCGTGCTGCATGGCAACCGCACCTATCTGCTGATGAACGAGGATGGCCAGATCGACGAAGCGCATTCGATCTCGGCTGGCCTCGACTATCCCGGCATCGGTCCCGAGCATTCCTGGCTGCACGATGTCGGCCGCGTGAACTATCTCTCGGCGACCGACGAAGAGGCGCTCGCGGCGTTCCAGCTGCTGTCGCGTCTCGAAGGCATCATCCCGGCGCTGGAGCCGGCGCATGCGATCGCCAAGGTGATGGAGCTCGCCCCGAAGAAGCCGAAGGACCATCTGATGGTCGTCAACATGTCGGGCCGCGGCGACAAGGACGTTCCGCAGGTCGGCGATATCCTGCGAGGAAGGGCGAAGGCACAGTGACGACCCGAATGGATGCGCGCTTCGCGCAGTTGAAGCAGGAAGGCCGCTCGGCGTTCGTGACTTTCGTGATGGGCGGCGACCCCGATCCGGAGACGTCGCTCGCGATCGTCAAGGCGCTGCCGCAGGCAGGCGCAGACATCATCGAGATCGGCATGCCGTTCACCGATCCGATGGCCGATGGTCCGTCGATCCAGGCCGCCGGTCTACGCGCGCTGAAGGCGGGCATGACCTTGAAGAAGACGCTGCAGCTAGTGCGTAGCTTTCGCGAGAGCGACGCGGCCACGCCGATCGTGCTGATGGGCTACTACAACCCGATCTACATCTATGGCGTCGACAAGTTCCTCGACGATGCCAAGAGCGCCGGCGTCGACGGCCTGATCATCGTCGATCTGCCGCCGGAGGAAGACACCGAGCTGTGCATTCCGGCACTGAAGGCCGGGCTGAACTTCATCCGCCTGGCGACGCCGACGACCGATGACAAGCGGCTACCGGCGGTGCTCGCGAACACCTCCGGTTTTGTTTATTACGTGTCGATCACCGGCATCACCGGTGCTGCGGCGGCCGATTCATCGGCGGTGAGTGCCGCCGTCGCGCGCATCAAGCGCCACACCGCGCTGCCCGTCTGCGTCGGCTTCGGCATCCGGACACCGGAGACCGCCCGGTCGATTGCCGCCCATTCCGATGGCGCCGTGGTCGGCACCGCCCTGGTGGATGCCCTGCGCGCCAGTCTCGATGCCGAAGGCCGCGCCACCGCCAGGACCGTCAGCGCGGTCGCCGATCTGGCCGCTGCGCTTGCCCAGGGCGTGCGCGGGGCGCAACAGGCGGCGGAATAGATCGTCAACCACACCCCGATGAACGCCGCGCCCGGCTTGCCGTGACGCGGCCGTCCCGCCATATATGCCGGCGACCGCAAAACGGAGCTTCTCATGAACTGGCTTACCAACGTGGTCCGGCCGAAGATCCGCAACATCCTGCGCCGCGAGACGCCGGAAAACCTCTGGATCAAATGTCCGGACTCCGGACAGCTCGTGTTCTACAAGGATGTCGAGGCCAACCAGTTCGTCATCCCCGGCTCCAACTACCACATGCGCATGGGGGCGAGTGCGCGGCTCAAGTCGATGTTCGACAACGAGACCTGGTTTGACGTCGCGCTGCCCGACGTCACCGCTGATCCGCTGAAGTTCCGCGACGAGCGGCGCTATGCCGATCGCATCAAGGACGCGCGGGCACGCACCGGCATGAACGATGCCGTCAAGGTCGGCTTCGGCAAGCTCGAAGGCATGGGCGTGGTCATCGCCGTGCAGGATTTCGACTTCATGGGCGGCTCGCTCGGCATGGCCGCGGGCGAAGCCATCGTGCGCGGGCTCGAGCTGGCGCTGGAGAAGAAGTCGCCGTTCATCGTGTTCGCGGCCTCCGGCGGCGCCCGCATGCAGGAAGGCATCCTGTCGCTGATGCAGATGCCGCGCACCACGGTCGCGGTGCAGATGCTGCGCGAGGCCAAGCTGCCCTACATCGTCGTGCAGACCAATCCGACCACCGGCGGTGTCACCGCCTCCTACGCGATGCTCGGTGACGTCCACATCGCCGAGCCCGGCGCATTGATCGGCTTCGCCGGCCAGCGCGTGATCGAGCAGACCATCCGCGAGAAGCTGCCCGAGGGCTTCCAGCGCGCGGAGTACCTCCTCGACCATGGCATGGTCGACATGGTCGTGCATCGTCATGACCTGCGTCCGACGTTGGCGCGGCTGTGCCGGCTGCTGACCAAGACGCCGGTGGCCGAACAGGCCAAGCCCGCGCCGCAGCTGCCGCCGCCTGCCAAGCCCGCCGAGACGGCGGAAGCGCCGGCGGTCGCAACGAGCGCGTGAACGATTCCGCCGCCCAGCCAAGGCCCTCGGTCGACCAGCTGATCGCGCGGCTCTCTGCGCTGCATCCGAGCAAGATCTCGCTCGGGCTGGAGCGCATGCACCGGCTGCTGGCGCAGCTCGATCATCCCGAGCGCAAGCTGCCGCCGGTGATCCATGTCGCCGGCACCAACGGCAAGGGCTCCACGGTCGCCTATCTGCGCGCGATGCTGGAAGCTGCGGGGCTGCGCGTCCACGTCTTCACCTCGCCCTGGCTGGTGCGCATCAACGAGAGCTATCGCCTCGGCAAGGTCGGCGGCGGTGTTCTCGTCGACGATGATGAGCTCACTTCCGCGCTGCTGGAATGCGAGCGGGTGAACGCCGGCGCGCCGATCACGTTCTTCGAAGTCAAGACCGTCGCGGCGTTCCTGTTGTTCGCGAAGCATCCTGCTGACGTGATTCTGCTCGAAGTGGGCCTCGGCGGTCGGCTCGACTCCACCAACGTGATCGATCACGTCGCGGCATCGGTGCTGACACCGATCAGCATGGACCATATGGAATTCCTCGGCGACACCCGGGCGCTGATCGCGGCCGAGAAGGCGGCGATCATCAAGCGTGGCTGTCCGGTGATCTCGGCGGCGCAGGAGCCTGATGCGATGGCCGTGATCGAGCGCGAAGCCAAGCGTCAGCGCGCGCCGCTGTTCGCTGCCGGCGAGAGCTGGCACGTCAGCGTCGAGCGCAACCGGCTGGTCTATCAGGACGATCGTGGTCTGCTTGATCTTCCCGCACCAAAACTGTTCGGCCGGCATCAGTTCGACAATGCGGGCCTTGCCATTGCGACCTTGCGCGCGATCGATCAGTTCAAGCTTGGCACCAAGGCGTTCGAGGACGGCATCGTCAACGCCGAATGGCCGGCGCGCATGCAGCGGCTGTCGACTGGCGCGCTCACCGCCATCGCGCCGCATGGCGCGGAGATCTGGCTCGACGGCGGCCACAATGCCGAAGGCGGTCGCGTCGTTGCCGCGGCGATCGGCGATCTCGAAGAGCGCGTGTCGCGCCAGCTCGTCGTTATCGTCGGCATGATGGGCAACAAGGACGCCGCGGCCTTCCTTGCCAATTTCGCCGGGCTGACGCGTCACATCATCGTCGTGCCGATCCCGAACGAGGGCAAGGCGATGGCGCCGGCCGATCTCGCTGCGGCTGCACGTACGCTCGGCATGCGCGTCGAGATCGCCGACGGCGTGGCCTCCGCGCTCGCCGGCATCGCGCGGCTGGCCTATGAGGTGCCGCCGCGGATCCTCATCACCGGCTCGCTGTATCTCGCGGGCCACGTGCTCGACCTCAACGGCACGCCGCCGACCTGACAGGGACCTGCGCATGCGCTTCGCCGCGATCGCCGACATCCACGGCAATCATCTCGCGCTGGAGGCCGTGCTCGCCGACATCAGCGCGCAAGGCGTTGATGACATCGTTGATCTCGGCGACATGGCAAGCGGTCCGCTCGACGCGCGCAAGACCATGGACCTGCTGATGCCGCTCGACGCCGTGCATGTGCGCGGCAATCACGATCGGTGGCTGATCGATCGGCCGTTCGAGAAGATGGGCGCCTGGGAACGACCGGCCTTCCCGCAGCTCGAAGCCCGGCATCTCGACTGGCTGCGGACGATCCCGGCAACAGCGGTCTATCGCGATGAGGTGTTTCTCTGTCACGCGACGCCTCAGGACGACAACGTCTATTGGCTCGAAAACGTCGCGCCGGATGGCGCGATCACCTGCGCGCCGCTCGACCAAATCGAGAGCTTGGCTGCGGGTATTGCGCAGTCCCTGATCCTGTGCGGACATACGCATACTTCGCGCGCGGTGCGCCTGCGCGACGGTCGGCTGATCGTCAATCCCGGCAGCGTCGGCAGCCCCGGCTTTTCCTACAACGTGCCGCATCCGCATGTCGTGCAAGCCGGCACGCCGGATGCGCGCTACGCGATCCTGGAGCTGACGCCGGCCGGCTGGAGCGTGAGCTTCCGCCACGTGCCCTATGATCACAGCGCGATGGCCGACCTGGCGCGCGCCAATGGCGACGCGGAATTCGCATTGGCGCTGGCGACCGGCTGGATCCGCTGACATCACGCAAGCAGCTTCAGCGGATCAGCGACCTTTTGCGCGAGCTGCTCGAACGTGCATTGCCTCGGTGACTTGTCCGGGCGCCAGCGCATCATCGAAGTGCCGTGGCGGAAACGCTCGCCAGAGAAATGGTCGTAGCAGATCTCGATCACCAGCGTAGGCTTCAGCGGACACCATTCGGCTGAACGCTCGGTCGACCAGCGGCTTGGCCCGCCCGGCGCATTGCCGGTGAAGCCGGGCGGCGATATCAGCGGCTCGAGCCTGTCGGTCAGCGCGGGCTTCTCGTCCTTTTTGAGCGCCGAGGTGAAGCCGACATGATGTAACAGTCCGTCGTCGCCGTAGAGGCCAAGTAACAACGAGCCGACCAGCTTGCGCCCGTTCGTCCCTTTGTTGGTGGCGTAGCGAAAGCCGCCGATGACGCAATCGGCGGAGCGGTAGCGCTTGATCTTCTGCATGCCGTCGCGATTGCCCGACTGGTAGGGCAGGTCGATCCGCTTCGCGATCACGCCGTCGGAGCCGCCGCCGGAATGTGCCAGCCAGTCTTGCGCGGTCGAGTAGCGCGTGGTCGCGGGCGACAGCCGGAAGGTCGGATGATCGGTGAAGTTCGTCTTCGCGAACGCCTCCAGCACCGGGCGCCGCTCGTGCAGCGTCTGCATCAGCAGGTCCTTGTCCTTCGCTGTCGCCAGGAGGTCGAAGGCGAGGAATAACGCCGGGGTCTCGACGGACAGCTTCTTCACGCGACTCGCGGCGGGATGGATCCGCTGCAGCAGCGCGTCGAACGAAAACGACTTTGCTTGCGGCACCACGAGCTCGCCGTCGAGCGTGAAGCTGGTGGCCTTGAGCTCGCGCGCGGCGGCGACCACTTCCGGAAAGTAGCGCGCGAGATCCTCGCCGGCCTTGGACTGCATCGTGACGTGAGCGCCGTCGCGTGCCAGCAGGCAGCGGAAGCCGTCCCATTTCGGCTCGTACTGCCACTCCTCGCCGCGCGGGATCGCCTCCACCGAGCGCGCCTCCATGGCGAGCAGGTCTGACTTGCGGGACGGGGAGCGGCTGATGCGGGCGGGCATGGCGAAATCCGAAAACGCTGCAAACACTCCCTCTCAACGCAAACGGCCGGCGAATCCGCCGGCCGTTCGACAAAAATCCTGGTTCGAAGCGTCAGACCGCCGACGAGATCCACTGCTGCAGCTTGGCCTTCGGCGCGGCGCCGACCTGGCGGGAGGCCATCTCGCCGCCCTTGAACACCATCAGGGTCGGGATCGACATCACGCCGTACTTCGACGCCGTCTTCGGGCTCTCGTCGACGTTCAGCTTCACGATCTTGACCTTGTCGCCCATCGCGCTGGCGATCTCGTCGAGTGCCGGCGCGATCATGCGGCACGGGCCGCACCACTCGGCCCAGAAGTCGACCACGACCGGACCGTCGGCCTTGAGCACTTCGCTTTCGAAATCGGCGTCGGAAACCTTGGCTACGGCGGCCATCGGAAATTACCTCGTTCGGTTGGAGGGCGCGGCGCAGGGATCGCGCCGCCTCAACGTGGGTGTCAAAGTATGAATGGCGTCATGCCGGGTCAAGCGCGCTCACTCAGTCGTGCTGAGATGGCAGCATGGCGTCCAGCGCGGAGGCCGGAAGCTCCATGAATTCAGGAGCTTCGGTCCAGAGCAGGGCGGCCCGGACCGCCCTCCCTGGATACAGCTGGCGCAGCACGGCGCGGTACAGCGCGAGCTGGCGCAGGTAGGCCGGGGGCACGTCAGCGAGCTCGGAGGGCGGCTGCTGGTTGGTCTTGAAGTCGATGATCAGCACCTCGGCTGCGGTCACGACGAGACGGTCGATCTGGCCGGACACCAGCGCGGCCGGCTGTCCGGCCAGTGCGAGCCGGCCGACGATCGATACTTCCGCGCGGCTGCCGGCGGCGAACACGGCGGCAAAGCGTGGGTCTTCGATGACCGTGAGCACGCGCTCTGCGAGCCCCTGGCGTTCGTCCTCCGGCCAGTCCGGGGCATTGCGCAGCAGATATCGCAGCGCGGCATCGCGCCGCCGCTCCGGCAGCACGTCCGGCAGCGACTGCAGCAGGCGGTGCACCAGGGTGCCGCGCTGCATCGCAAGACTGCGCGCAGCGAGCGATTCGCCGGAGCGGACCGGCCGCTCGTCGGTGGAGGGATCCGACGGCCTGAGCACGGCCACCTCGCCCGGCGCTTCGACCGCTGCCGTGCGCAGCCATGCCGGCAGCTCGACAGCGGTCTCCACCATGCGCCGCGCCTCGTCCCGGGCGGTCTCCGCTATGTCCTCCGCGCGGGCGTATCGCTTGACCGGGCCGTCCTCGGTCTCGACCACCTCGACCTGCAGCCCCGCCGCATCGAGCCCGCGCGCCATCAGGTCGTACCAGCTGCCGCCGCGGACGTTGTTCATGTTGCCCGGCATGCAGCCGCCGATCACGAGGCGATCCGCCGCGCGGGTCATCGCGACATAGAGCAGCCGGCGATATTCGTCCTCGGTCTCCTTCAGCATCGCCGTGCGCGCCGCCGCCACGGCTTGCGGATCGTCGGCCTTGCGGCCGGCCCAGACTACGATTTCCCGTTCACCATGCGGCACGTGGATCAGTCGCAGCCGCTGCGAATCCGCCGGTGACGACGTCGTGTCGACCAGGAACACCACGGAGGCTTCGAGGCCTTTGGCGCCGTGCACGGTCATCACGCGCACTTCGTCGCGCGAGATCTCCATGTCGCGCTTCACCTCGGTGTCGGCCGCGCGCAGCCAGGCGACGAAACCCTGCAGCGAGGCCGGCGCCTTGCGCTCATAGGACAGCGCCAATTCGAGGAACTCATCGAGCGCGTCATTGGCCTCGTGGCCGAGCCGCGCCAGGATGCGCCGCCGGCCGCCATCGCCGCCGAGCAGCCAGGCATAGAACGCGAACGGCGTCTCATCAGCGGCGCGGCGCTCGCATTGCTGCAAGCGACGCACGACCGCCTGCAGTCGCGGATCATCGACGGCATGTGCACTCAGCGACTCGCGCAGCGAGCCGCGGCGCTGCCAGGCGAGCTTGAACAGGTCCTCGTCGTCGAGCCCGAACAGCGGGCTCTTCAGCGCGGTCGCCAGCGCCAGGTCGTCCTGCGGCAGCAGCAGCGCGTCGGCGAGGTTCATCAGATCGATGATCGCGATGTGCTCGGTCAGCTTGAGGCGGTCGGCACCCGCGACGGGAATCCCTGCGTGCTTCAGCGCCTGAATCACAGCATCGAACGCGTTGCCGCGGCGGCGCACCAGGATCAGCATGTCGCCATAGCTCAGCCGCCGCCGCGCGCCGTCATGGCCGGTCATCGTGCCCACACTGATGAGCCGCTTGATCTCGGCCTGGATGCGCCTGGACAGCTTGACCTCGGGGCTGGTGACGGAGACGCCGTCGAACGGCGCGCGCCAGCCCTCGATCTCCTTGCGGTCGTCGCGTTCGCACAGGCTCCACAGCTCGACCAGGCTCGGCCCGGCGTCGGTCAGCGCGTTGTGGATCGGGTAGCCGATATCCGGCGAATGGATGCTGCTGTAGACCTCGCGCTCTCTGAACACGTGGTCGACCGCGTGCAGCACGGTCGGGCCGGAGCGGAACGAGTAGGTGAAGGAGACCGGATCGAACAGCAGCCCGGCATCGGTGAACCGCTTCTGCAGCGCGCGCCGGCGCGCATCGAACTCGTGCGGGTCCGCGCCCTGGAACGAGAAGATCGACTGCTTCTCGTCACCGACGGCGAAGATCGTGCGCGTCAGGGCGTCGCGCGCACCGGCGCCCGACGTGAACTCCTCGATGATGTGGGCGACGATGTCCCATTGCCGGGGGCTCGTGTCCTGCGCCTCATCGATCAGCACGTGATCGACGCCGCGGTCGAGCTTGTAGTGCACCCAGCCGGCAGAGACGCGGTTGAGCATGACAAGCGTCTTGTCGATCAGGTCGTCATAGTCGAGCAGCCCGCGCTCCTCCTTCTCGCGGCGATAGTTCGCAGCGGCGGCGGTCGCGATCTGCAGCAGCGCCTCGGTGCGGTCGCGCACGACAGCGGCGCGGCGTTTCTCGATCAGGCGGTCGAGCCGGCGCGCTTCGGACTCGAACAGGCCGGCCAGACCGGGATTGGCGTCAGCAAACTTCTTGGTGAGCAGCGATTTGCGCGGCTCCTTGTCGTCGGTCAGGAACACGCGGAGATATTCGTCGACCTGATCGCTGCCCGAGAACGCCAGCGCGGCGCGCAGCTGCTCCGCCTGCTTCTGGTCGGTCTTGGCGCCGCCGTCGAGCCGGGCCGCAATGTCGGTCCAGTCCGCGCGCGGCAGGTTGGGTCCATCGAGAATGTCACGCTCGATCGCCTCCAACGTCTCGTCGGCGCCAATGCCGAGCACCTCGCCGAGCTGCCGCGCGGCGACCTCGACGCGGCCGGCGCCATCGGTCCAGGCCATGAAGTGATCGCGGCTGAGACAGGCGTCGCGCACGACGTCCTTGAACGTGGAGTCGGCGGCATTCGCCATCGCCACCTGCAGCGCGCGGCCGAGCGCGCTGTCGGGCGCACGCGCGGCGTCGAGCAGCACCTTGAGATTGGCGCGCTCCATCATCTCGGTCTGGTCGCGGTCGTCGAGCACCGAGAACCGCGCCGGCACGTTGGCCTCGAACGGAAACTGCTGCAGCAGCCGCGTGCACAGTGCGTGGATGGTCTGCACCTTCAATCCACCCGGCGTCTCCAGCGCACTCGCGAACAGTTTGCGCGCCGCGGCCCGCAGCTTCTTGTCGGAACTGACGATGCCGGTGGATTTGATCGCGCTGTCGAGCGCGTCATCGTCGAGCGTCACCCAATGGCCCAGCGTCGAGAACACGCGCTCGGCCATGTTGGCGGCGGCCGCCTTGGTGAAGGTGATGCAGAGGATCTTCTCCGGCGGCACGCCGTCGAGCAGCAGCCGGATCACGCGCTGCACCAGCACATGCGTCTTGCCGGAGCCGGCATTGGCCGACACGAACGCCGACGCCGCCGGATTCGACGCGCGCGTCTGCGCGTCGCGCACGGCCTGCGGAATGGGGCGGGGCGCCTTCACCATTCCTCCACTCCGAGGCCGCCGGCGGCCGACCATTCCTTGATGCGGGCGAGATCATCATAGGCGCCGTAGCGGTTCGACCACATCGACAGGTTCAGCGACGTATAGCCCTGGTTCACGTCCTCGAAGCTGCGGATCAGCTCTTCGAGCTTGACGCGCGCCTCCTGCGCCGCCTGGTCCGGGTGCTGCGGCGTGTCGCTCTTGTTGATCTTCAGTTCGAGAATGCGCTCCTCGCCCGGCGGGTTGTTGCCGGACAATCGGACATAGACCAGCTGACTGATCAGGCTGCCGGCCGGAATGCCGTCGAAGCCGCCCTCGCGCAGGATCGCGGCTTCGAGCGTGAGCTGCGGCGACAGCCCCATGCGCACCTGCTTGGCGGTCGGCGGCTGGCCGGTCTTGTAGTCGAGAATGGCGTAGGTGCCCTCGGCGCGCTGCTCGATGCGGTCGGCGCGGGCCGACAGCATGAAGGTGCGGTCCTTGCCCAAGGGAATACCGATCTCGCCGCGGATCTCGGCAGTGATGGCGCCGATCTGCTCGCGCCGCGCGGTTTCCCAGGCAGCAAACCAGCCGGCGATGCGCTGGAAGCGCGGCCACCACAGCGCGCGCGCCTCGGGCCGCTCCATCAGCGGCGCGAAGTGCTTCTCGCCGATCACGCGCAGCGCATGCGCCGGATGTAGCGGCAGCTCCTTGGCAAAAGTCTGCGTGAATTCGCCGATCGCCTCATGAATCGCCGAGCCGCGATCGGCGGCCGACAAGGGCATGTCGACCGGATCGAGCGGGTCGAGCCGCAGAATGTAGCGCGCGAAGATGGTGTAGGGATCGCGCAGCCAGTCTTCGATCGCGGTCACCGACATCCGCAGCGGACGCGCCGCCAGCGGCGGCTTCGGGGCCGGCTGCTCAATCGGTTTCACGGCGGCTGGCTGATCGAGCACCTCGGCATAACGCACGTAGATGTCGCCGCGCGCCTCGGCGGCTTTCCATTGTGCCTCGCCGGCGACGGCCTGGAGTCGATGCAGGAAGCGCGAAGCCACGGCCGGCGCGCCGCCGGACTTTGCCGCGTGGGTCAGGATCACTTCGGGGGCGCCGAGCAGCTGCGCGAAGTCATGGGCTGATAGTCCGATGCGTCGCTCGGGCAGATCGAGGCCGAGCTGATGCCGCATCGGGCGGCTCAGCCAGGGATCGATGCGCGGCGCCGGCGGCCATACGCCCTCGACGAGACCGCCGATGATCATGCGATCGGTCTGCATCAGCCGCGCTTCGAGCGGGCCGTAGATCTGCAACTGGGCGCTGTGACGCTCGGGGCGGCGTACGGCGCGATCGGAGAAGGCGGTGTGGAACAAGTCCGGATAGTCCGACAGCGGCGCCATCAGCCCGCAGCGCTCGCCGGACGCCAGCAGATCATCGAAGCAGCGCGCCAGCGCCGTGCCGTCACGATCGGTGAAGGCTGTGCTGAGGCCGACATCGTCAGTGGAGAGCGCGATCAGCACCTCGCGATGCCGCGCGGCAAGCTCGGCGAAATCCTGCGGCCGCGGCGAGGCGAGATTTTCCAGCGGCGCGAGCGCGGTCTGCAGTTGCGCGATCAGCGCGCCGGCTTGGTCGAGCTGGTCGGGCCTGAGCCGCGCGCGCGGCTCGGCACGGTGCAGCGACGACGCCTCGCCCTGGCTCAGCTTGGTGTGCTCGTCGCGGAAGCGCGCGAAGTCGCGGGCGAGCCCGCTGGTGCCGGCTTGAGGCCGCGTGCCGCGAAGCAAAGCGAGCTCCAGCGTCTCGATCGCACCCTTCCAGCCATAGGCAGCGCGGCCGAGGCGGCACAGCGGATGCTTGAGCAGCGCCAGCAAGGTCGGCGGCTCCAGGCCGCGCGCAGCCGATTCCGCGGCGAGCCGCGCGAAGATGCCGGCGGGTGTTTCCAACAGCGCGTCACCGCCGGAATCGTCGAAGGTGAGATGCCAGCGTGTCAGGGCCGCCATCACGCGCCGCGCCAGCGCGCGGTCCGGCGTCACCAACGCGGCCGACTTGCCGAGATGGCGGGCCTCGCGCATCGCGATCGCAATCGCCAGCGCCTCCATTTCGGGATTCGGCGCGGCGACGACGGCGAGGTTGTCCATTGCTTCCGCGATGTTGGCCGCGATGTCGAACTGGCGCAGCCGCTCGTGCCAGACGGCGGTCGCCTCCGACGGCCGCATAGCCTCGGAGATCAGCACCTCGCGGCCGCCGCGGCCTGTCGGTGCGAGGCGGATCACGTCGCGCCGCTCCAGTCCGAAGCGCTTGAGCAGCAGGTGCATCGCATATTGCGGATGGTTGACGGCGGGCGGCGTGAGCACGCGTCCGGCGCGATCCCTCGCGCCGCCGATCGAATTCCACGCGGGCTCGTCGAGATCGGTGTCGAGGCCGGGCAGCACCACGGCGCCATGCGGCAGCTTGGCGACCGCGAGCAGGAATTTTGCCGTCGCCGGCATCGAGCCGGTCGAGCCTGCGGCAATCACCGGACCATCGGGATGCGCCGACAGCCGCGCGGCCTCGGCTGATATCAGCAGGTCGCGCCGCGCCGCCGGCTCGATGCGCTCGATCTCCTGCAGATAGGCCGGCCACGCCGTGCGAGCGATGCGCAGGAACTCCAGCGAATACTGCCAGTATTTGTCGAGCTGATCGGGCACCAGTGCATCGAGCGCGTCCCACGACACGCCGCGGGTCACCATGTCGTCGATCAGCCGCGCGAGATCGCCGGCCAGCGCCAGAGTCGAGGCCGGACCACCAATCACCAGCGGCGCCGACACCGGCGTCTTGGCCCAGGCGGCCACCAGCCGCGCGAGAGTCAGGCGCCGCTGCAGATCGTCGAGCCGCTCCGGAATCTCCAGCGGCGCGGGTCCGAGAAACGCGTCGCGATCTTCCGCGAAGGCGAGCTCGTCCTCGTCGATGTCGCCGAGCGCGACCAGGCGCGGCAGCACCGCCGCATCGGTCTTCAGTTCGTCCAGGAACATTTCGCGCGCCACACGGAGCGAGCGCCGCGTCGGCAGATATAGCGTTGCGGTCGCGAGCCGCGCCGGGTCGCTGCGGGCCTCGAACCCGTCGACCAGCCGGCCATCCACCAGCGCCGCGATCACGCTGCGCAGGAACGGCGCCGAAATGGGAACGGTGAAGACGCGCATGGCCTGCGATTCGCGGTTGGCTCTGGGCGTCTATATAGGGAGCGATCGGGTGGAGGTCATATCCGGGGTGTGGATGGGTGTTGACAGGTGCGGCCTGGCGGCAGCTATCCGTGTGCATGCCCTTCGGTGAGACAGTTCCTCTTGGGTCGGAGCGCCAGTTCCGGGTCTCATGTCATCCCGCTGTGCGTGAGGTGATCACGCGACCTCAGCACATTCGGTGTCATCCCGGGCAAGCCGCCGGCAGCGCGCCAGCGCTGTCGGCGGCGCCGACCCGGGATCCATAGCCAGAGGGAGTTGTTTGTCGCGGGATGGTCATGGCGAGTCTTCGCCACATTTCGGCCGGTGGTTATGGGTCCCGGCTCTGCGCCCCGTCCTCGCTACGCGAGGCCAGGGCTTGTCCGGGACGACACCGGATCTGAAGCGCCACCTTCGCTTCGCTAAGCCGCGCTCTCCAGCAGCGCTTCTTCGGCTTCCATGACAGCAGCCGGCGTGCCGACATGCATCCAGACGCCTTCGAGCCGCAGGCCGAACAGGCGGTCCTGTTCGTTGGCCTTGTCGAACATCCTGGTCAGCGAGAACTCGCCCTTCGGCGCGCCGTCGAAAATCGAAGGGGAGATGATCGCGGCGCCGGCATAGACGAACGGCACCACCTGGTGCTCCCGGCGCTTGCGCAAGCTGCCGTCGGCGAGCATGGCGTAATCGCCGAGGCCGGCATAGCCGATCGAGGTTGCGGTCGGGGCCATCAGCAGCATGATGTCCATGCGCGCGGGGTCGAAGGCGTCGGCGAGGCGCGTCAGGTTCTGGCGCACGCCCTCGATCCACATCGTGTCGGAGTTGACGTGGAAGAACGGCTCGGAGCCCAACTGCGGCAGCGCCTTGACGACGCCACCGCCGGTGCCGAGCACCTGGTCGCGCTCGTCGGAGATGATCACGCGAGGGGCAGTACGCGTCGATGTGTGCGCGATGATCTGGTCGGCCAGGTAGTGCACGTTGACGACGGCCTCGGTGACGCCAGCCTCCGCCAGGCGGTCGAGCACATGGTCGAGCAGCGGACGCCCGGCGACGCGCACCAGCGGCTTCGGCATCGTCTCGGTCAGCGGGCGCATGCGCAATCCGAGACCGGCGGCGAGGACCATGGCTTTGTGCGGCTTGACGGGCATTTTCAGGCAATCTCGAACGGAAGTGGTACGTGCGAATCATAGCACGCGAGGACGCGTATCGTCTCGATCGGGTGCGATAGCCGGCCCCGATGACGATTATGCGACGATGACGGGCGCCGTCCCCGACGCAAGATGACGCAGCTGCCGTCAGGCTTCGGCGGCGGCGCGCTTGCTGGCCTTCTTCTTTGTGCCGGTCTTGAGGAAGGTGACGCCGATCTGGTCACCATTGACCCAGGCGAGCTCGCAGCGCCGATAGGCCAGGCCCGTCGACGACAGCAGCAGGAAGAACTCCTTGAGATGCAGGCCCTCGACCGAGCCCTCGACCGTCAGCTTGGCGCCGGTCTCGGAGACGTCCTCGATCGTGCAGTTGCGCCGCCAAGTGCCGTCGATGCCCATCATGAAAGCCGGGATGCCGCGCTCGAAGACGACGCGCTCGCCCTTCATCCGCTCTGCCATCACAACCTCCGTTCACGCACGGCGCAACCGGGCGCCGCCGGCGCACGGTAAAGGGGGATGGCTAAGAACCGGTAAAGCTACGGGGTGGGGCGATGGGGCGAGCTTTCGCCACGCGACGGTCGGCTCCCCTCCCCCTTGCGGGGAGGGGTTGGGGTGGGGGTCCGCGGAAAAGGAATTCGTTGGGTTACTCGGCAGACGCTCTGCGGAGAATCAGTTCACGCTTATGCCGCCGATGGCGCAGGGGTTCGAAGTCCATAACTGACGGCTCGCCCGGAGACCCCCACCCCCGACCCCTCCCCGCAAGGGGGAGGGGAGCGCACTGTCGGTGCCGTGAGAGGTGGCTTAACCCACGCCCGCCGGTGGCGGCACATTGGCGGCGTACCAGTCGCGCAGCGGCTCCAGCGCCGGGTGGGCCAGCGCGCGGTGCAGGTAGTCCCAGATGCGGGGTTGGTGCTTGAGGTAGTGCGGCTTGCCGTCGCGGCGGTTGAGGCGGGCGAAGGTGCCGAGCAGGCGGGTGTTGCGCTGGGCGGACATGATCGCGTAGTGCGCGCGGAACTCATCGGCGTCGAAGTCGGCTGAAGCGGCCTGGCGCGCGGCGATGTAGCGGGCGAGCAGCGCCTGCTCGATCTCGGCTGAGACGTCGATGCGGGCGTCCTGCGCCAGCGACACGACGTCATACGCGGGCGGGCCCATCACCGCGTCCTGGAAGTCGATCACGCCGACCTTCGCGATGCCTTCGCGCGCGGGCAGCCACAGCAGGTTCGGCGAGTGATAGTCGCGGATGACCCAGGTCGGCTTGGCGGCGAGCGGCGCCTCCAGCAGGTCGCGCCACATCTCCATGAATTCGGCACGCAGCACCTGCGATGGTTCGACGCCGCGGTCGGGCAGGTACCATTCGAGCATCAGGCCGATCTCGATCAGCATGGCGTCGACGTCGAAGGCCGGGACCGTGTAGGTGACCTGCGGCGCCAGCGGCAGTACCGACGGCACGTCCTGCGCATGCAGCGCGGCGAGCAGATCCGTTGCCACCTCGTAGCGCGCGACGATCGGGCGCGGCGGATCGCCCTCGATCACGCCCTCGCGGCCGAGATCCTCGGTGACCAGAAAACCCTGGTCGAGGTCGGCGTCGTTGATCTTCGGCGCCGAGATGCCGCGGCCGCGCAGCGCGCCGGCCATCGCCACGAACGGGCGGACGTCCTCGGCGAGATGCACGGCGCCACTGTACGGCTTGCCGTTGTAGATCGCAGGACCATCCGGCCGCTTCGGCGAGTTCATCAAAATGTAGACGCGCTCACCCTTGTACAGCCGCGCATACGAACGCGTCGAGGCATCGCCGGCCATGCGCTCGCGGCGCGACTTGGCGTGGCCGGCCTCGGTGAGGAATTCGCGTAGCGCCTTGAGCCGCGCGACGGTCGCGGCGGCCTTGCCGGTGCCGGTGATCTCGACGCTGCGCGCGCTGTCGCCTTGGGCCGCATCGTGGCGCAAGGCGATATCGATGCGGTCGTCCGGCAGCGCGTCGCCGGCGCGCTCGGGCCATTCGATCAGCACCACCGTTGCGTCCGGCAGCGGCGACAGGCCGATCTCCTCCAGCTCGGAGGCGTCGCTGATGCGGTAGAGATCGGCGTGCAGCAGCGGGAAGCTCGGCAGGTCGTAGCTCTGCGCCAGGGTGAAGGTCGGGCTCGGCACTTCGAGCTCATCGTCGCCGGCGAGATAGCGGATCATCGCCCGCGCCGCCGCCGTCTTGCCGGCGCCGAGATCGCCGGTGAGCGTGATCAGCACGCCCGGGCCGATCAGCAGCGCGAGGTCGGCCATCAGGGCGGCGGTTGCGGTCTCGTCCGCCAGCGCGGTGGTGAATGTCAGCCGGTCCGTCATTCCGCGGCGTTGCGTTGCGCGATGTGGTCGGTCGGGAAGTCGCAGGTGACGGTGGTGCCCTTGCCGACCACCGAATCCATCCGCACCTTGCCGCCATGCAGCTCGACGAAGGAGCGCACCAGCGACAGGCCGAGTCCGGCGCCGCGATGGCGCGAGCCCTGCGAATGGCTCTCGAACCATTCGAACACCTTGTCCTTCACCTCGGGCGGAATGCCCGGGCCGGAATCGGTGACTGCGAAGGTCACGCTGTGGTCGGTGCGGCGCGCGCTGACCACCACGCTCGAATCCGGCGGCGAGAAGCCGACGGCGTTGGCGAGCAGATTGTACAGCACCTGCACGACGCGGCGCTCGTCGCCGACGAAGTTGCCGACATCGGGATCGACCGCGATGGTCAGGCGGATGCGGTCGGTGGCGAGCCGGTCTTGCACGCCCTCTGCGGCGGCCTCGATCGCCTTGGCGGCGTCGACAGGGCCGAGCTCGAGCTTCATCGCGCCGGCATCGATGGTGGCGAGGTCGAGAATGTTGTTGGTCAGCGCCAGCAGTGCGTTGGTCGACTTGGTGACGTAGTCGAGATACTCGGCCTGCTTCGGCGTCAGCGGTCCGGTCGACGGATCCGAGAGGAAATGTGCGAAGCCGATGATCGTGGTCAGCGGCGCGCGCAGTTCGTAGGACACATGGTGGACGAAGTCGATCTTCATCTGGCCGGCGGCTTCCAGCGCCTCGTTGCTCTCGCGCAGAGCCCGCTCGACATTCTCGGTGTCGGTGATGTCCTGGAAGGTCAGCATCGTGGCGCCGTCGGGCAATGGACGGCTCATGCAGTCGAGCACGCTGCCGTCCTTGCGCTCCAGCTTGAGCGCGATGTCGAGACGGTTCTCGATCGAGGTAATGGCCTCGCGGATGGTGCGCCAGGCGACGGCGTCGTCGTAGATCGGACGGCACCAGGATTCGACGATGTCGATGTGCGGATGCTCGCGCAACTGGTCCGGCGACAGCCGCCACATCTTGGCGAAGGCCGGGTTGAACAGCTCGACGCGGCCGTTCGAGCCGAACACCGCCACGCCTTCGGCGAGGCTGTCGAGCGTCTCGCGCTGGACGCGGATCAGGCCGTCGAAGCGGCGGGCGAGGTCGAAGCTTTCGGTGACGTCGTCGAACAGATAGGTGACGCCGCCTTCCGGGTTGGGCGTGGTGACCACCGAGAGCGCGCGGCCGTCGGGCAGGAACCAGGTGTCCTTGGCGGCCTCGACGGCGCGATAGGCCTCGTGCAGCTTGGCCTTCCAGCCGCGGAAATCCGCCTGCTCGGGCAGCTTGCGCGACGCACGCAGACGGTCGAGCACGGAGGAATCGTCCGGCTGGCTGTCGAGGAACGCGGGATCGAGATCCCACAGACGGCGATAGGAATCGTTGTAGAAGGCGAGCCGGCGCTGGCCGTCGAACACGGCGACGCCCGACGACAGCTGGTCGAGGGTGCGGCGGTGCGCCTCGTGCATGCGCACCAGCGCATCGCTGAGCGCCGCCGCTTCGCTGGCATCGACCGCGACGCCGGCGCTGCCGCCGCCGAGCGTGAAGGCACGCACGTCGTGGATGCGGCGCTCGCCACCCATCACGATCGGCAGCCGGCCCTCGAAATGGCCGCCGGCACCGAGCGCGCGCTGCAGGTCGGTTCTGTCGGCGGAATCGAGCAGCTCGAGATTGCGGCTGATCGCGTCGGGCACGTCGCGCGCATCGGCGGCGCGGGCATAGGCGGCGTTGACGTAAGCCAGCGCACCGTTGGCCTGCCGTGCCCAGATCGGCCACGGCAGCGCCGACGCCAGCGCGCGCAGCGACTCCGTCTCCTCGCCAAGCGCCTTGAAGCGGATCTGCGTTTCGGCAAGCTCGCGGCGGAGGCCGGACAATTCACGGATGCGCACGATGGCCTGGCCGCCGATGGCGCGGCCCATCGCCTCGATGGCGTGGCCATGCGAGGTGGTGAGGTTGAGCATGAAGCCTTCGCCGGCCTCGCGCAGCGCCTCGACCGCGCGGTCGAGCTGCAGCGCCGGCTCGGGCGGCAGCCAGGTGCCGAAGGCGAGAATACGCTGCGGCTGCTCGGCCGGCACCAGCATCGCGGTGTCGCCGGAGATCTGCGGCCGGTGGCCGCCGGCCGGCCAGGCGATCAGGATCTGCGGCTCGGCGAACAGCAGCGCACGATAGCGATCGGCCTGCAGCTGCAGCTCGGCGACCTCGGCGCGCAGCCGCGCCTCCTTGCGCGCAGCCGCCAGACGCGTGCGTACCAGCGCGACCGCGGCAACCACCGAGAAGCCGAGCAGCGCCAGCATCGCCGTGACCTCGGCGACGTCCTGACGGCTCAGCTCGAACAACGTAGAAACCGCATCCGCCGGCACGCCATCGCCCGCGAAGCCCGGACTTGCCGGCGCAAGCGCAGTCGCAGCGAGACCCATCAGGCCTTTGCGCGCGAGTGACGTGCACGACAGCAGCGTCTGACGCATCACCACGATCACGCCCGACATCTTTGCCCCAAACCGCACGAAAGTTCCGCGCGGCGCCGATCGCATCGACCGCGCCGTTTCACGAATCAATCAACAATAACCGCTTCGGGACTCCAGCGGTAAGAGTCCAGACCGTGAACGATGGTTGCGCCCGAGGAAAATGCGTCCATCGATCGACTCTTTCGAGTCGGAACAATGGCGGGCTCCGTAGTTCAACGGCCCGTCGAGCCGAAGCCGCCGCTGCCGCGCGCCGTCTCCGACAAATTCGTTGCGATCGAGAACTCGGCGCGCGCGACGGCGGCGATCACCATCTGCGCGATGCGCTCGCCGCGGCGGATCGTGAACGGCTCCTGGCCGTGGTTGATCAGCAGCACGCAGATCTCGCCGCGATAGTCCGCATCGATCGTGCCGGGTGAATTGAGCACGGTGACGCCGTGACGCGCGGCGAGCCCCGAGCGCGGCCGCACCTGCGCCTCGTAGCCGTCGGGCAGCGCGATCGACAGTCCCGTCGGCACCATCGCGTGGTCGCCTGCGCCGAGCACGACAGGCGCATCGGCCGGAACCGCCGCGAGCAGATCCATCCCGGCGGCATGCGCGGTCTGATAGGCCGGCAGCGGCAGGCCCTCGCCATGCGGCAGGATCTGAACGGCGATCGCGATGGTCTGTGTCACGCTGAGGGTCCCACGGTTTTGGCGATCTCGGCGACCAAAGCGGTCGCGACCTCGTCCTTGGTCATGATCGGCCACGACGCGACATGGACGCCGTCGGCGTCCTTCGTCAAGAGATGCACGGTGTTGCGGTCGCCACCCATCACGCCGGTCGCGGGCGAGACGTCGTTGGCGACGATCCAGTCGCAGCCCTTGCGCGCGAATTTTGCTTTCGCGTTGTCGATCAGGTGTTCCGTCTCGGCGGCGAAGCCGATGACCAGGCCCGGCCGTTTCTCCTTGAGCTTGGAGATCGTGGCGAGGATGTCGGGATTCTCGACCAGCTGCAGCGGCGGGATCGCCTTGTCGGTCTTCTTCAGTTTCTGGCCGCCTTCATTGGCGACGCGCCAGTCGGCGACGGCGGCTGCGAAGATCGCGACGTCGGCCGGCAGCTCGGCCTCGACCGCCTCGAGCATCTGTCGCGCCGACTCGACATGCGTCACCCTGACGCCCTTGGGATCGGCGAGATCGACCGGTCCCGCGATCAGCCTGACGTCAGCGCCCGCGGCCTGCGCGGCGGCGGCGATGGCAAAGCCCTGCTTGCCGGAGGAGCGGTTGGCGATATAGCGCACCGGGTCGATCGGCTCGTGCGTCGGTCCCGCGGTGATCAGCACGCGCCGTCCGGCCAACGGCCGCGGCACCGGCGGTTTCAACATCGCGACCACGGCATCGGCGATCTCGATTGGCTCGGCCATGCGGCCGACGCCCGCCTCGCCCTTCTCGGCCATCTCGCCGGCATTGGGCCCGATCATCCGGATGCCGTCGCGCTGCAGGGTCGCGGCATTGCGCCGGGTTGCGGGATTGCTCCACATCATCGGGTTCATCGCTGGCGCCAGCAGGATCGGCCGGCTCGCCGCGAGCAGGATGGCGCTGGCGAGATCATCGGCATGACCCTGCGCCATTTTGGCCATCAGGTCGGCGGTGGCCGGTGCCACCACGATCAGATCGCAGTCGCGCGCCAGCCGGATGTGGCCGACATCGAACTCGCTGCGCGCGTCGAACAAGTCGGTGAAGACGCGGTCGCCCGAGAGTGCCGAAGCCGCCAGCTCGGTCACGAACTGCGTCGCCGCTTTGGTCATGACGCAGCGAACCTGGATGTGGCGCTCTTTCAGCCGCCGGATCAGGTCGAGCGACTTGTACGCCGCAATGCCGCCGCCGATGATCAGGGTAACGCGGGCGTCGCGCGCGACACCGGGTTGCGGGACGAGCAGTTCGGGCAGCGCGGTGGGAGCGGGTGGCGCCGATGGCGGTTCGGACGGATCAACCGGCTCGATCAGCGCGCGCAGGATCACCCGGACCTCCTCCTCGACGGAGCGGCCGTTCTGCGCCGAGCGCAGGCGAAGATAGGTTTTTAAGGACTCGTCGAGTTTGCGGATGGTCAGGCTGGCCATGACCCCCTCCCCAGCGTTGTCGTTATGAAGGCAATGCTAGCAGAAATTGATGGCAGTGCAATCATTTGGGGCTGAATGAAGCTCCCTCTTGCTCCGCCGTCATTCCGGGGCGCGCGCAAGCGCGAGCCCGGAATCCATACTCCGGGGCCCCGGTTTTGCGAAGATCAGCGCCATTGGCGTCTCGCGCCCCATGCCCTGTCGTGGCTATGGATTCCGGGCTCGCGCTCCGCGCGCCCCGGAATGACGTGAGGAGATGGCCGTGGCCATCACAGGCGCAGCACCGCGAACAGGATGCCGATGAAGGTCAGCGCGATGACCCAGAGCGCGATGGCGCGCCAGCGGCTCTTCTTGCCTTCGGTGCGGCCCATGGCGGCGATGGTTTCGGGCGACAGGCGGAGGCCGTCGCGGGTCATGGTCTCCAGGTTCTCCAGCACGGCGGCGGCGCGGGCGGCGAGCACGGGCAGGGTGGCTGTCAGCCGGGCCAGCTCGCCGATGCCGGTGACGGCGCCCTCGATGCGGCCGATGGGCCCGAGATTGCGCTCGATCCATTCGCGCACGACGGGGTCGGCGACCTTCCAGATGTCGAGCTTCGGATCGAAGCCGCGCGCCACGCCCTCGACCACCACCATGGTCTTCTGCAGCAGGATCAGCTCGGGCCGGGTCCGCATGTCGAACAGGCCGGTGACCTCGAGCAGCAGGGTCAGCAGCTTGGCCATCGAGATTTCTTCGGCCGTGCGGTTGTGGATCGGCTCGCCGATGGCGCGGATGGCCTGAGCGAAATTCTCCACCGAATGATGCGGCGGCACGTAGCCGGCCTCGAAATGCACCTCGGCGACGCGGCGATAGTCACGGGTGATGAAGCCGAGCAGGATCTCGGCCAGGAAGCGCCGCTCCTTCATGCCGAGCCGGCCCATGATGCCGAAATCGACGGCGACCAGCCGGCCCTGCTTGTCCAGGAACAGGTTGCCCGGATGCATGTCGGCGTGGAAGAAGCCGTCGCGCAGCGCGTGGCGCAGAAAGCTCTGGATCACCTTTCGGCCGACATCGGGCAGATCGACATTGGCCTGGGCGAGGCGGGCGTGGTCGTTCAGCGCGATGCCGTCGATCCACTCCATGGTGAGGACGTTGTTGGCGGTGCGGTCCCAGTCGACCGCGGGCACGCGGAAGTCCGGATCGTCCTTGATGTTCTCCGCCATCTCCGACAGTGCGGCGGCCTCGAGCCGGAGATCCATCTCCATCGCGACCGAGCGCGACATCGTGTTGATGACCTCGACCAGGCGCAGGCGCCGCGCCTCCGACGAATGCGCTTCGGCCTTCTCGGCGACGAAGAAAAAGTCGGCGAGGTCACGCCGGAAGCGCGCCGCCACGTTCGGGCGCAGTACCTTCACGGCGACCGAGTAACGAATGCCATCGCGCTCGACCTCGCCGCGATGTACCTGCGCGATCGAGGCGGCCGCGACCGGCGGGCCGAGCGAGGTGTACAGCTGGCTGATCGGGCGTTCGAGCGCGGTGGCGATGACGGCCTCCGCCTCGGCCTGCGGGAACGGCGGCAGCCGGTCCTGCAGCGATTCGAGATCGCGCGCCATCACGACGCCGACGACATCGGGGCGCGTCGCCAGGAACTGGCCGAGCTTGAGATAGGCCGGCCCCATTCGTTCCAGTGCGCGCGACAGCCGCGGTCCCGACTTCGCGCCGGGTCGCTCGACCAGGCGCGCGAGCTTCAGCGCGACCTGACCCGGCGGCGGCGCCAGACTTGGATCGACGACGCCGAACACGCCCTCGCGCGCGAACACCAGGGCGGCCCGGGCGAGCCGCGTAATATGAGTGAGTGCGGAGATCACAAACGCCAGCCGGAATGGAGCGCGACGATGCCGCCGGAGAGCGTCTGCCAGGACACGCGCGAGAAGCCGGCTGCCGAGATCATCTCGGCGAAGGCGTTGGGGCGCGGAAACTGACGGATCGATTCGACGAGGTAGCGATAGGATTCAGCATCGCCGGTCACGGCGCGGCCGAGCTGCGGGATGACGTTGAACGAGAACAGGTCGTAGAGCTTGTCGAGCCCGGGCACCTCGACGGTCGAGAATTCCAGGCACAGGAAGCGGCCGCCGTGCTTGAGCACGCGGAAGGCCTCGGCCAGCGCCAGGTTGATCTGCGGCACGTTGCGGATGCCGAAGGCGATCGTGTAGGCGTCGAACGAGCGGTCGGGGAAGGCGAGACTCTCGGCATTGCCTTCGACGAACGACACCTTGTCGTCGAGATACTGCTTCAGCGCGCGCTGGCGGCCGACCTCGAGCATGTCGCCATTGATGTCGCAGACCGTGGCATGGAAGCCGGCGCCGGCCTTCTTGGCGGCGCGGAAGGAGATGTCGCCAGTGCCGCCGGCGACGTCGAGCAGCGCGAACGGCGCGTCGCTTTTCGGCGGGTTCAGCGTGTTGATCATGATGTCCTTCCAGACGCGGTGCAGCCCGCCGGACATCAGGTCGTTCATCAGGTCATAGCGCGAGGCGACGCTGTGAAACACGTCGTTCACCAGCGTCTGCTTCTCGCCCAGAGGCACATCCCGGAAGCCGAAATGAGTGGTCTGGTCCGTCTGATCCATCACCCTTACTCCAATACGGCACCATAGCGTTGTCGCGGCCAAGGCGCTATCACGTCAGCCGGACAAGGTGAATGGTCGTGAACGCAAAAGGTGAGACCAGCCGGCATGCCTGAGCTGCCCGAAGTCGAGACCGTCCGGCGCGGGCTGCAGCCGGTGATGGAGGGGGCCCGGATCGTCACCGCCGAGGCGCGGCGCGGCGACTTGCGGTTTCCGTTCCAGCCCGATTTTGCGAAGCGCCTGCAGGGCCAGACCGTCACCGGGCTCGGCCGCCGGGCCAAATATCTGCTCGCCGATCTCGGCTCCGGCGACGTGCTGCTGATGCATCTCGGCATGTCCGGCTCGTTTCGGGTGATCAAGCAGGATGACGAGGAGACGCTCGGCGAGTTTCATTATCCGCGCGGCAAGGACAGCGTGCACGACCATGTCGTGTTTCACATGTCCTCGGGCGCCGACATCGTGTTCAACGATCCGCGCCGCTTCGGCTTCATGAAGATCATCGGCCGCGGCGAGATCGAGACCGAGCCGCATCTGAAGGATCTCGGTCCGGAGCCGCTCGGCAACGCATTCGATGCGGCCATGCTGGCGCGCGCCTGCGCGGGCAAGAAGACCAGCCTGAAGGCGGCGCTGCTCGACCAGCGCGTCGTCGCTGGCCTCGGCAACATCTATGTCTGCGAGGCGCTGTTCCGCGCCCATCTGTCACCGCGGCGGCTGGCCGCGACGCTCGCGACCAAGAAGGGCGAGCCAACGGACCATGCCAAGCGGCTGGTCGAGGCCATTCACACCGTCCTCAACGAGGCGATCCGCGCCGGCGGATCATCGCTGCGCGATCACCGGCAGACAACCGGCGAGCTCGGCTATTTCCAGCACTCGTTCCAGGTCTACGACCGCGAGGGCGAGCCGTGCCGGACGGACGGCTGCGAGGGCGTGGTGAAGCGCTTCGTGCAGAACGGACGGTCGACGTTCTGGTGCCCGACGTGCCAGAGGTGAGGCGCGGGCCGGGCCACCTGGCCTGTGCGGTGCGCTTGTAGGGGCCGGGTGCGGGCGTATACTCGCGCCATGGCTGCCAGCTCGCCCGACCTGAAGGCTTTTTTGCTCGCCACGCCGTTCTTCGGCGGCCTGTCGGACGCGAGCCTCGATCGGCTCGTCTCAATGCTGGCCGAGCGTCGCTTCGAGGCCGGCGCCACGATCGTCGCCGAAGGCGAGCCGGGACGTTCGATGTTCGTCGTTCACAGCGGCTCGCTGGAAGTCAGCGAGCGTTTGGCGACCGGCAGTGTGATTCACATGTCGAGCCTCGATCCCGGCGACTTCTTCGGCGAGATGACCTTGCTGGAGATGCAGAACAGGTCGGCGACCGTCGTCGCGGAGACGCCGACCGTGCTGTACGAGCTCACGGCCCGGGAGCTCTATGCGTTCTACAAGGCCGACATCCAGGCCTACGTCATCGTGATGCAGAACATCAACCGCGAGCTTTGCCGCCGGCTGCGCCGCGCGGATGCGCGCATCAAGCTGCTGGAGATGCGCGCGCGGTAGGGCGGCTCTTACTGGGCGCGCTTGCGGCCGAGCGAACAGCGATTGCCGATCGGGATTTTGTGTTCGGCTGTTTCCCAGTCGTCATGGCCGGGCCTGTCCCGGCCATCCACGTCGTTCGGCATGCGTGGAAAGACGTGGATGCCCGGGACAAGCCCGGGCATGACGGAGTAACTAATTAGCTGGATAGTTCGTTCCGATTGTGGGGCCCTCACCATCAGCACCACCCGTGCGTCTGCCCCTCACCCCGACCCTCTCCCCGCAAGAGCGGGCGAGGGGGCGCACCGTCGTTGCGGTGAGGGGCGGAGGATTACAAACCCGCCTTCCAGTTGAGGCCGTTGTCGGCCCAGGTCGGGTAGGCGCGCGTTGTCGGCAGCTTCAGCTCCGGCTGCGGCGTTGTCAGCATGATCGGGAACTCGACTGCGGGAAGCTCGCTCGCTTCCTTCAGCTCGCCGGCTTCGTGCATGACATGGTCGCCGGCGATCTTGCCGGCGGTCCAGCGCCACAGGCTCTTGATCTCCTGCGCGCACTTGCCGCTGGGGTCGAATTCGCTGACGCCGAGACCGGCGGCGAGCGCGTCCTGGTGGTCGTTGCGCATCATGATGAAGGGCTGCGCCAGCACCTCGGCGATGTCGCGTGGCGCGTCGGCGTCGAGCGCCGACGTCGCGTCGCTGATGCGGTTGCCGCCGCGAATCGGCGCCTGGTTGAGGACGAAGGCAAATGGTTTACGCCACGCGCGCACGACGCTCAAGGTCGGCGCCGTCGCCTCGATGTCGGCGACGCTCGGCCGCGCCGGGATCAGGCAGAGATCGCAGTGGCGGATCGCCGCGGTCGTCGATGCGGTGATGCCGGCGCCGGTGTCGATCACGCAGACGGTGACGCCGTCGCGCGCCAGTGCCTCGAGGCGCGGCTCGATCATCTTGGCGTCGTAGACCGCTTCGACGATCGCCTCGCCGGCGGCGCGGCGTGCCTGCCACTTGGTGAGCGTGCCCTGGCGGTCGGTTTCGATCACGCGCACCTTGTGGCCGGCCTGCTGGGCCGCCACGGCGAGACCAATGGCGAGCGTGCTCTTGCCGCTGCCGCCCTTCTGCGTGGCCAAAACGATCGTGTACATCGGGAGACAGTCCTTCGGATGTTGACGGAACTAATGAGAACGCCAAAGCTGAGTTGCATCGCTGTTGCGCAATGCGGAGCTATTCTCGCTCAGGACAGTCCCGGTCCGATCCGACTCGAAGGAGGGATCGCGGTGGTCCGAATCAGCACGCCGACAAAACTGTTTCGAACTATCTCACGTCCGGTCTGCGATTGGACAGACCGGTTGACTACGGCGGGAGCCGTTCCGAGTTGATAGCAAGGTGCTAGGAAGATGAGCGGCAACGGCGCGGAGCAGCGCTCGGCATCGTCGAGCATCGTCATGGGCAGTCGCGATGCTGCGCCAGAGATCCCCGCCGGCCGCCGTTGGGCCTTTAATTTTTTCTAAAAGGACATGCTTAATTTTGCGTAAACGCTTGCCGCGCTGCAATGCGCAGTGCGGTCAGCGGCAGGTCCCGGCCGCTATTTGCGCACGCAGATCACGCGTACGGTCGCCGCCTTGGCATCGAGCGAGGTCCCGTCGGGCTTGACGCCTTGAGCATCGAGAAAGGCGCGCGTCGCATCGGCGCTGACCATCACGGCCTGTGTCGAGGGAATCATGGCCGAGCCGGCGAGCACGCCCGGCTTCAGCAGCACGATTCCGGCGAACTTGCCCTCGCCGTCGAGTGCGGCCGCGCCGGAAAAGCCAAGTCCCGGCGCCGGTGCGAGTGACGCATCGCCGCCGCCGTTGCCGGCGAGCTGCGCCTTGACGGTGCTGATCGCGGCACCGCCGCCCTGGTTCTGCGGATCGGCGAGACCGATGATGTCGACGGATGATTTCGCAGCGCCGCCCGCGAGCGCGAGCGGCTTCAAGCCATGCGCGCCGTAGATGCGCAGCAGCGCCAGGCCGCGCTCCTTGTCCTCGGCGATGCGCTCGGCGTGGCCGAAACCGGGAACGGTGATCGCCACGCAGGCATCGGTGACCTCGCGGTCGGCGATGATGGCGCCGTCCTGGCTCGCGACAATGCCGGTGCCGTAATCGACGCTCCGCCGCGGCGCCGGCTGCGCCGCGAGCGCCGCCGCCGGGAATGCGGTGAACGCGCTCGACATCGCGATCACCACCGGTTCGACGGTGTTCTCGGTGGCCTGGTCGTAGAGGACCGTGAGGATGCGCACCTCGTCGCCCTTGAAGGTGCCGCGGATGTAGAACTTCTTCAGGTTCTGCAGCCCCGACAGCACGAAGAAGTCGGGCTTCACCACGCTGTAGTCGACGGTGCGGCCGGGCTCCTTCTTCTCGCGGTCGGCCAGCGCCGCGGTGGTCGGGTTGGCCTCCTTGCGGCGGGCCAGCACGACCTGCACGGTGCCGGTCGGCGAGGTCCATTTCGAGCCGTTGGCGTCGGTGCTCTGCTGCGGCACCAGCTTGGTGGGAATGCCGAGACGCGCGCCGCTGGTGGGCTCGGTCACGAGCTTCCAGCCGACGCCCTCCTGCTTGCGGCGGGCGGTGTCGGCGAGCACGGCGCGCTCCTGAGGATTGAGCACACCGGTCGGCTTGCCGCCCTTGAGCTTCTGGTACTCCTTGATCGCATTGACCATGCGCTCGCTGACGTCGCCGGTGATGGCGCCGTTGTACTGGCCGACCCAGGCGAGATCGGATTGCAGCGACAGCCGCTCGGCCTGGCTCATGCCATTGGCGGTGTCGGCCGGCGCCTGCACGCCCGGCCGCACCGCCTGGGTCGCGACGGGCTTCGGCTTGGCGGACTGCTGGCCTTGTGCTGCAGGCGTCTGCGTCGTCTGGGCTCGTGCCGATGCGCACGCGGCGACCGCGCAGATGAAGGTTGCCGTGGCCAGCCGTCTCATGACAAATCCCGCTGCTCTTGCCGCTGACATAAATAAGCACATCTGCTTGGTCGGTCACAATCCGGCGAGGGTTCAGTGTGGAGATCCGCGGATCGCCACGACCAACCGGCAGCGATTCGGCAGTGGAAGGACTGATGTTGCGATGCTGAGCGACGAGGAAGTGGAGCGGTATGCGCGTCACATCGTGCTGCGCGACGTCGGCGGTCCCGGACAGGCGGCGCTGAAGCGCGCGTCGGTGCTGGTGATCGGCGCCGGCGGGCTCGGCGCGCCGGCGCTGATGTATCTCGCCGCCGCCGGCGTCGGCACCATCGGCGTGGTCGACGACGACGTGGTGTCGCTGTCCAATCTGCAGCGGCAGGTCATCCACGCGACGCCGGATATCGGCAGGCCGAAGGTCGACAGCGCGGCCGAGCGAATCAACGCGCTCAATCCGCATGTGGCGGTCGTCACGCACCGGACCTGGCTCAATGCCGACAACGCGCTCGAGCTGATCGGTGGCTACGATCTCGTCCTCGACGGCTCGGATAATTTCGATACCCGCTACCTTGCGTCGGACGCGTGCTTCCTGGCGAAGAGGCCGCTGATATCAGGCGCGCTCGGTACCTTCGATGCGTCGCTGACGACGATCCGTGCGCATGAGACGAACGAGCAGGGCGATTTCAATCCGACCTATCGCTGCCTGTTCCCCGAGCCGCCGCCGCCCGGCACCGTTCCGGCCTGCGCCGAGGCCGGCGTCATGGGCGCACTGGCCGGCACGCTCGGATCGATGATGGCGCTGGAGGCGATCCGCGAGATCGTCGGCTTCGGCGAGGGCCTGGTGGGACGGCTGCTGATGCTGGACGCCCGCACCATGCGCTTCGAGACGCTGCGCTATCGCCGCGATCCGGCCAATCCGTTGAATGGCGACGGGCCAGTCATTGCGGATCTGAGTGCGCATCAGAAGTGATGTGTGAGTAAGCCTCGAGGCGCGCTACGCACTCCCTCGTCATCCCGGACAAGCCCGGCGACGCAACGCGTCGTCGGGCGCCGATCCGGGATCCATACTCCGCAGCGGTCGTGACGAGCAAAAAGCCAATGGCCAGCGTGCCTCAAACCGCCCCTGGGGGTATGGGTCCCGGCGTTCGCCGGGA
Organism: Bradyrhizobium sp. HKCCYLS2038; assembly: GCF_051167655.1. Classification (NCBI taxonomy): domain Bacteria; kingdom Pseudomonadati; phylum Pseudomonadota; class Alphaproteobacteria; order Hyphomicrobiales; family Nitrobacteraceae; genus Bradyrhizobium; species Bradyrhizobium sp. HKCCYLS2038. The sequence continues at coordinate 161,133 of NZ_JBNPTM010000008.1, forward strand.
CGACAGTGATTGCTGGGTAGGCCGCCTGCCCTACAGCATGCTCGGCAGCACGCGGTCCGGCGGACGGTGGTTGTCGAGGAAGGTCTTGATGTTGATGATGACCTTCTCGCCCATTTCGACGCGGCCCTCGATGGTGGCCGAGCCCATGTGCGGCAGCAGCGTCACCTTGCCGGCCTTCGCCAGCCGCACCAGGCGCGGATTGACCGCGGGCTCGTGCTCGAACACGTCGAGGCCGGCGCCGGCGATGTCGCCGGCTTCGATCAGCCGTGTCATCGTTTCCTCGTCGATCACCTCGCCGCGCGCGGTGTTCACGATATAGGCGTCCTTGCGGATCAGCTTGAGGCGGCGCGCCGACAGCAAATGGAATGTCGCCGGGGTGTGCGGACAGTTCACCGAGATGATGTCCATCCGCGCCAGCATCTGGTCGAGGCTCTCCCAATAGGTGGCGCCGAGCTCGTCGGCGATGACGGGCGCGACCGGGCGGCGGTTGTGATAGTGGATCTGCAGGCCGAAGGCGCGGGCGCGTCGCGCCACCGCCTGGCCGATGCGGCCCATGCCGATGATGCCGAGACGCTTGCCGCCGATGCGGTGGCCGAGCATCCAGGTCGGCGACCAGCCCGCCCAGTTCTTGCCCTCGGTGAGCACCGAGGCGCCCTCGATCAGCCGCCGTGGCACGCTGAGGATCAGCGCCATGGTCATGTCGGCGGTGTCCTCGGTGAGGACCTTCGGCGTGTTGGTGACGGTGATGCCGCGCGCAACCGCCGTGGCGACGTCGATATTGTCGACGCCGTTGCCGAAGTTGGCGATCATGCGCAGCTTGCAGTCGGGCTGGTTGAGAATGTCGGCCGAGATGTGGTCGGTGACGGTCGGAACCAGCACTTCGGCCGTGCGCACCGCGTCGGCGAGCTGCTCCTGGCTCATCGGCTCGTCGTCGAGATTGAGGCGCGCGTCGAACAGCTCGCGCATCCGCGTCTCGACCGAATCCGGCAGCTTGCGCGTCACGACGACGAGGGGCTTTTTCCTACCTGACATGTGCTGCTCTCATGAGATCCTTCAGACCTCATTAACCGGGTTCGCCGAAACTACCGTCGTCGCCTGAGAAGGGCGTTTCCCTGAACGGGTCGTGTCGGACTCACCGGTGGGCCGATCCGTCCCTGACAGGGTTTCGCGAGCGATTCTCAGGCGCTTCCTGGCCGCTTGTGTTGGGTCCTGTCTAGCAGAAGGCCGGGCCAAGACAAGAAGCCAACGGCGGGTCAGGACCTGCGCTGCGGCAAGCCCTCTCTGTGCACGAAGGGGGGCAGCCCGGCGGTTCGATGGGGATCGGGCGAAGGATCTCGGACGCGAACACGGCGTCGATCCTTGCGAGGGAGAGTGAGTTGAGTTCGATGGTGTTGCTGCGTTGGGGTGTGGTCGTGGTGCTCGCGGCCGGTCTGTTCGATTGTGCCGTCGGCGTCGGGGCTGCGGCGAAGGATTCGGCTCTCAGCACCAGCGGCCTGCCGGTGCCGCGCTATGTCAGCCTGAAATCTGATCATGTGAATGTCCGCGCCGGTCCGACCAAGGACAACGACGTGGCCTGGGTCTACACACGTTCCGGCCTGCCGGTCGAGATCACCGCCGAATACGAGAACTGGCGGCGGGTGCGCGATTCCGAGGGCTCCGAGGGCTGGGTCTACCACTCGCTGCTGTCCGGACGCCGCACCGCGGTCGTCACCATGAAGAACAAGGACGATCTCACGCCGATCTATGACAGCGCCGACACCAACAGCGCCGTCACCGCGCGGCTGCAGGCCGGCGTCGTCGCGCAGGTCAAGAAATGCGGCAATGGCTGGTGCCGCGTGCTCGGCAACGGCTTCGAGGGCTGGATCCAGCAGCAGCGGCTGTGGGGCGTCTATGCCGACGAGCAGGTCAACTGACGAGCAGGTCAACTGAGATGCCTTGACCGGCCGGCTTTTGCCGGCCGCCGTTTCGACGTCATCCCGACACGAAAATGCCCGCGGAGGCCGCGGGCATCGGTCGCACCAGAATGGCGGGTTCAGCCCGCTCAGCGCTTCTTGCGCAGCCGCACCACCATGTCGATGCGCGCGATCTCATAGCCTTCCGGCGCCTCGGGCAGCCGCGACAACGCCAGATGCTGGTCCGGGATATCGACCAGCTCGTGGTTGTTCTCGAGATAGAAGTGGTGATGCGCGGTGACGTTGGTATCGAAATAGGTCTTGGTGCCGTCCACGCTGACCTGGCGCAGCAGGCCCGCGTCGGTCAGCTGGTTCAGCGTATTGTAAACGGTGGCGAGCGAGACCGGAACCTTGGCCAGCGTCGCTTCCTCGTAGAGCATTTCGGCGGTGAGATGCCGTGCGCCCTTGCCGAACAGCAGCCAGCCCAGCGCCATCCGCTGGCGCGTCGGACGCAGACCCGCGGTCTGCAGCATCTCGTTGACGTCGTGCCACGGGCAGCCGTTGAGGGCCGGCTGACGACCGCTCCCAAGACCTTCCGGGTTGCCCCGGTGGCCACTCATCGAGGCGTTGTTGCTGGCATCCACTTCAAGCACCACACAATTCACATTCATCCATAATCGATATAGGGAGAAACCCACTCAGATGCAAGCTTATCGCAACTGACCGATCTAGAACGCCCCTAAAATGCGTTTGCCGCACGGGCCGGCTGCAGGGCGAAATTCCGCGGCGATTTCCCAGGCTAGGCGCATTGACGCCGCAATACCCTATGTTAGAGAGCGGCCCGGACCCGATCTGCCCTGTCAATGGGAGCGCGGCTGGCGATCTCGCCATGGCCGCGGACGGCCAAGTCCGCCAGGAGGGATGGTCCGACCATCGAACCGACGGGCGGCCCGACCGGGAGGGGCTCGAAAGGGTTGACGCGCGGAAGGTCCACGTCGCGCGGCACCAATTCCACCGGGGATCGTCAGGGAAAGGCCACCAAGCATGCTCGATCGGCGCAGCAGTTACGAATACGAAGACCTGCTGGCCTGCGGCCGCGGAGAATTGTTCGGCCCGGGCAATGCGCAGCTGCCGCTGCCGCCGATGCTGATGTTTGATCGCATCGTCGAGATCAGCGAGACCGGCGGCGAGTACGGCAAGGGCCTGGTGCGGGCCGAGCTCGACGTCAAGCCAGACCTCTGGTTCTTCGGCTGTCATTTCAAGAACGATCCTGTCATGCCCGGCTGTCTCGGCCTCGACGCGATGTGGCAGATGGTCGGCTTCTTCCTCGGCTGGACCGGCGGCGCAGGACGCGGACGTGCCCTCGGGCTCGGTGATCTCAAGTTCTCCGGCCAGGTCCTGCCGACCGCGCGCAAGGTCGTGTACAACGTCGACGTCAAGCGCGTGATGCGCTCAAAGCTGGTGCTCGGTATTGCCGACGGGTGGCTTTCGATGGACGGCGACATTATCTATCGCGCCAAGGACTTGAAGGTCGGCCTGTTCAAGCAGGACAGCGCGCCGTCGTGAACCGGCGGTCCTGAACCAGAGACAGTGCAGCAGGCGCGGCGATCACAGAACACACGAGCAAGGTGAGGCGGACATCATGAGGCGGGTTGTCATCACGGGCATGGGCATCGTCTCATCGATCGGCAACAACACGCAGGAAGTGCTGGCGAGCCTGTACGAGGCGAAGTCCGGCATCTCCCGCGCGGAGAAATATGCCGAGCTTGGTTTCCGTTCGCAGGTGCAAGGTGCGCCGACGCTGAATCCCGCCGATGTCGTCGACCGCCGCGCCATGCGCTTCCTCGGCGAAGGTGCGGCGTGGAATCACGTCGCGATGGAGCAGGCGATCCTCGATTCCGGCCTGGAGCCGACCGACGTCTCCAACGTCAGGACCGGCATCATCATGGGCTCGGGCGGACCGTCGACGCGAACGCTGGTCGAGGCCGCCGACATCACCCGCACCAAGGGTCCGAAGCGGGTCGGACCGTTCGCGGTGCCGAAGGCGATGTCGTCGACGGCCTCCGCGACACTCGCGACCTGGTTCAAGATCAAGGGCGTCAACTACTCGATCTCGTCGGCCTGTGCGACGTCCAATCATTGCATCGGCAATTCCTATGAGATGATCCAGTACGGCAAGCAGGACGTGATGTTCGCCGGCGGCTGCGAGGAACTCGACTGGACGCTGTCGGTGCTGTTCGATGCGATGGGCGCGATGTCGTCCAAGCACAACGCCACGCCCGCGACGGCGTCGCGTCCCTATGATGTGAGCCGCGACGGCTTCGTGATCGCCGGCGGCGCCGGCGTGCTCGTGCTCGAGGAGCTGGAGCGCGCCAAGGCGCGTGGCGCCAAGATCTACGGCGAGATCGTCGGCTATGGCGCGACCTCGGACGGCTACGATATGGTCGCGCCGTCGGGCGAGGGCGCCGAGCGCTGCATGCAGATGGCGCTGTCGACGGTGAAGACGAAGATCGACTACATCAATCCGCATGCGACCTCGACGCCGGCCGGCGATCCGCCGGAGATCGAGGCGATCCGCAAGGTGTTCGGTCGCGGCGAGAAGTGCCCGCCGATCGCCGCCACCAAGGCGCTGACCGGCCATTCGCTCGGCGCCACCGGCGTCCAGGAGGCGATCTACTCGCTGCTGATGATGAAGAACGGCTTCATCTGCGAGAGCGCCAACATCACCGAGCTCGATCCTGCCTTTGCCGACATGCCGATCGTGCGCAAGCGCGTCGACAACGCCAGGCTCGGCACCGTGCTGTCGAACTCGTTCGGATTCGGCGGCACCAACGCGACGCTGGTCTTCAAGCACCTCGACGCTTAAGGTTTCGAACAGCACTGGTTCCCAGGCGGGCCGGACAACAGCGCGACGAATTTCGCACCGCTGTCCGGCTATCGGCGTCTTTGGAGCCTGACGATCATCTTCGCTGGGTCGGCCCGGCATCACGAAGGAGAGTGAGCATGCAGGGTCTGATGGCAGGCAAGCGCGGTCTGGTCATGGGCATCGCCAACGACCATTCGATCGCCTGGGGCATCGCCAAGACGCTGGCTGCGCACGGCGCCGAGATGGCGTTCACCTATCAGGGCGACGCGCTCGGCAAGCGCGTGCGCCCGCTCGCCGACGAGCTCGGCGTCAAGCACGTGCTGCCCTGCGACGTCGAGGACATCAACAGCGTCGACAGCGTGTTCGCGAGCTTGCGCGAGGCCTGGGGCGGCCTCGACTTCGTCGTTCACGCCGTCGCCTTCTCCGACAAGAACGAGCTCAAGGGCCGCTATGCCGATACCTCGCGCGAGAACTTCTCGCGCACCATGCTGATCTCCTGCTTCTCCTTCACCGAGATCGCCAAGCGCGCCGCCGAGCTGATGCCGGAGAGCGGCGGCAGCATGATCACCCTGACCTTCGACGGCTCCAACCGCGTGATGCCGAACTACAACGTGATGGGCGTCGCGAAGGCCGCGCTCGAAGCCTCGGTGCGCTACCTCGCCGCCGATTTCGGCCGCCGCAACATCCGCGTCAACGCGATCTCGGCGGGCCCCGTGCGCACGCTGGCCGGCTCCGGCATCGGCGATGCCCGCTTCATGTTCGCTTTCCAGCAGAAGCATTCGCCGCTCGGCCGCGGCGTGACCCTGGAGGAACTCGGCGGCTCCGCGCTCTATCTGCTGTCGGAGCTGTCCGGCGGCGTCACCGGCGAGCTCCACTATGTGGACTCCGGCTACAACGTGATCTCGATGCCGCGGCCCGAGGATCTCAAGGCCGAGTAGGGGCTGATCCGCGTCGACAGGGATTTTCGCGCTCGTCGCGCCTGAACTTCCCGATCCAGCAGCCGGCGACGCGAGGCCGTGTTCGGTGCCGTGGTGTCAGTTTCCGCTTGGCCGACCTTCCGATCGCAGCAGCGCAGGCAGGGTCCAGTCGAGGCTTCTTGCCAGCAGTGATCGGATGGTGTCGCGAAAGGCAACGCTCCTGGCGCCCTGCTGTGGAGCGGTCGGGTATTCGGTCGCGTCGATCTCCTGCACCGGCTGGTAGGCCTGCCAGTCGCCCTTGAGATCGATTCGCGGCGCCGGGCCTGTCGTTGCGCGGGCCTCACCGAGCAGCTCGAAGCTCTTTCCGTCGTAGATCCGGATCGCGGTCAGGGCATGGAGATAGGCCCTGTCCTTCGCCCCTAAGCCTTGAACCCGCGTGATACCGAAGCCGATCGGCGAATAGCGAGACGATGCGATCGGGTATGCTTCGCGATAAATCACGACGTAGCGGTCACACGACGTGCCGGTCGAAACGGTCCGTGCGAAATCCTTGATGTCGGACGCGACGCTCGAGAAGAGCTCGGACTTCTTTCTTGGCCGGTGCAGTTCATCCTTGTCGTAGGCGATGTTGCGCACGGCAAGGCCGCGGGCAGCGGCTTGGACCCGACTGAACACCAACGCATCCAGATTCCAGTCGACCTGGTCGTACCGATGGGTCCGTTGGAATGCGAAAAACCCCTCGCTCGTGACCTCGAACTTGTTGCCCGCGATCGAAATCAGTCCGAGGTTGCAGCGCAAGGTCTGCGCAATTTTCCCCTGGTCCCGTGCACCCGTCCGATCAGACCGGGGTGGGCTCGACGCGGGTTGGCCACCTGCAGGGCTGCCTCCGACAATGACGGCAACGATCAGCACGGCTGCGAGGGCGCGGGGAAAGGACATGAATTCCGGCGAGATGTCGTTGACGTCACGCCGAAGCTAGAATGCAAATTGGCATGGGCGCAAGCCGTCCCGCTCGCCCAACCGGACCAGCATCCGGCCATTCGCGGCGACAATTGCTGTGATCGACCCAATTTGTCGCAATTGAACCAGGCCTCACCTGCGGGATAGTCAGGCCATCGTCGCGCGCTCTGGCGGTCGCCCGCCTCGTCGACGACGAATGCATGGGGGCGCGCGTCGTCAGGGATGGCCAGCGGTGCGCGCCGGCGGCAAGACACATCGTGGAGTGATCATCGATGCTGCGTTGGAAGGTCCGAAGCATCGTCCTGTGTGCGACGATCGGCGGTGCATGGGCTGCGGGCGGCGCCACTCCGGCACACGCCCAGTCGACGCTCTGGGACTCCACGATCTCCAACACGCATTGGTATGTGCCGACGGCCCAGCTGCTGGCCTACATATCGCCGAAGACGGGCTTCACGAACCCGATCGCAATCGGCGATCAGACGCTGTGGACCCTGGGCACGGCGACCAACGGCGCCTTTACCGGAACCAGCGTTGCACAGCTCAGGATCGGCCCGTCACTGCTCACCGACACCTCGACCATCCAGGGCTTCGTCACGCCCGGCGGCCAGATCACGATGCTGTTCACACCGACCGGCGGCGGCACCGTGACGGTCGGGCTCGGCAACATGCGGACGATCGGCGGCGTCTCCAGCATGGAGATGCAGATGATCACCGGCGATACGCTGCTGGTGTCGCATTGGGCCTACATGCTGCCCTACGATCCCGCGACCTTCACGCCGCCGCCGTCTGCTCCGGTGCCGGCGAACTCGGTGCCGCAATGGGCGTGGACGGCCGGCACGCCATGGCGCATCGTCAGCCCGACCCTGTTCGGCACGCAGGCGCCCGGCCGCTTCGTCATCAGCAACTACCAGAACGGCTATTTCTGGGGCGCGGGTGCGGCTCCCGCCGGCAGCGCCGCAGGCGGCTTCACGCTGCTTGGCTCGGTCACGCCGGAGGGCAGCGTGCTGTTCAACACGCTGTCCCGCGGCAATCTCACCAGCCTCTACGGCACCGCGACCGGCAGCGCCTCCGGCGCGCAGATGATCACGTCGACCTACGATCTCACCGGCAGCCTGACCGGAGATCTGGCGACGATGTCGCTGATCCAGCCCTATGGCGACACGCTGCGCGCCGCGGGTGGCCGCGTCGGCCTCGAAGCGGCCGGCGTGCTGTACAGGCTGTCGATGACCTCCGCAGGATGGAGCGGATCCATGGTTTCGGGCTTTGCCGCGCTCGACAATCTCAGCGGGACGTCGCTCAGCAACGCGGTGAAGCAGACCCTCCCGGTGCTGACCGGTGCCGCCTCGCAGGCCACTTATGTGACGCAGCGCGAGGTCCGGGAGACGATGACCAACAGGCTCGACGACATTGGCCTCGGTGGCGCTGCCGGCCGGAACGTCTGGATGCAGCCGCTCGGCGGCACCGCACGGCAGGCGGGGCGCGACGACGTTCCCGGCTACAACGCGTCCGGCGGCGGCCTGGCGATCGGCGCCGACGCAGCAATCTCCTCGCAAGCGATCGTCGGCGGCATGTTCGGCTATTCACGGCAGACGATCGCGGGGAGCGACGACGGGGTCGCGAACCGTCTCGATCTGTCATCCTACCATCTCGGGCTCTACGGTGCCTACGCCATCAGCCGCGGCCTGATGCTGGACTATCAGCTCGACGGTGGTTGGAGTGACAATGGCGAGAGCCGAACGTTGAGCTTCATGAATGCATCGGCTGGCGGAAGTTATCGCTCCAGCACGGGCCATGCCGGCGCCGGTCTCAAGACGCCGGTGTCGCTGACCGATGCCTTCACGATGGTTCCGTCACTGCGCCTCGACTACGGCACGGTGCGCAGCAATGCCTATCGGGAAAGCGGCGTCGGCGGCTTCAGCCTGAACGTCGACCCGCAGACCTATCAGGAGCTGACGGCGACCGCCGGGCTGAAGGCCATCTATCAGGTGGCGAAGCGGGTCCGTCTGACGGCCGATCTCGGCGCCGGATACAATGCGCTGAACCAGCGGCTGCAGATCGGCGCGGCCTTTTCCGGCGGCGGTGAGAGCTTCGTCACCAGCGGTCTCGGCCTGTCGCCCTGGGTCTACTCGACCGGCGTCGGGCTGGTCGCCGCCGGCAATGATCAGCTCGACCTCAGCTTTCGTTATGGGCTGCGCGCGACTCCATCCGGCCTCGTCCAGCAGTCCGGCTTCGCGACCCTCAAGGTCAGGCTATAGTCGCCTCCAAGCCTACTCCTGAGCGAAATAGTCCGGCAACGCCTGGTCGAGCCGGAACCGCAGCATGGACCGCGCCATATCGCGCAACACCGTGTTGCTGGCGGCGTCCTCGGGCTTTGCAGGAAAGGCGGAGTTGTCGACGTCCCCGGCGTGAGACGGCGGGCCCATGCCCGAGGTCAGAAACGACATGACGCTTTTCGATCTCGCCGGAGGCTTGAGCTTCTCGAATGTTGCGCCATCGAACAGTTGAGCGGCGAGCATGACAAACACGTGGGTGTAGCGCACCAGCCCCGCCACACGGCTAACGACTCCGATGCCCGACACCGTGTCATAAGTCGATGGCTCGTGGCCGGATGCACGTAAGATCACGAGATAGCGCGCGCAGCCGGCGGAGCCAGCGACCTTCCTGACGATGGCCGGCAAGACCTGATTTGCCTCCACGGCCGATGTCGACTGATATAGCGGGTCGAACGCACCCTTCGGGACAGCGATGCGGCGAACGCGGTCGCCGCCCGCGGCTTTGGCGCGCGCGTAGATCAGGTCGTCGAAGCCCCAGGAAACCGGCACCCGTTTGAAGTCACCGCCAAGTTGCAAAATGCCGCTGTCCTGCACGGAAAACACGTCGCCGACCGCGGCGATCAGTCCGGTATCGCAGCGCCCCGCGTCCCGCGCGGCTGCTGCCGGTTTGGACGATTTGGCATTCGCGATCCCTGTTGTGGGCGCGGCTCTGGTGGTCGGTGTCGACGGCGCGGATTGCGCAAGCACGTTGCCCGGCGTGAAGGCCAATGCGAGCAGCAGCGGGGTGAGCCGGCGCCAGACTGGCGTGGCGAACGCGCGGTGCGCCGAGCACGTCATGGGAGGTGTCCTGTCGGTTGGCCTGCCGCCGGTCAGTGCTCTTCCGTCTTGAAATACGCCGGCATGTCGCGATCGAGCTGCCCGCTGACGAGACGCCGAATGACGTCGCGCAGCCCGGCATTGTTGGCGGCCTCCGCTGCGACGGCGGGATACAGCGACTGATCGACGTCGACCATGCCGGGGATCTTGACCAGGTCCTCACCGAGGCTTTGGAGCACACGCTGAACGGTGAAGTTGGGGTTGCGCAGCGTCTCGAACGTCTGGCCGTCGAGCAGCCGGATGTCGAGATAGGCGAAGATGAAGGTCCGGGTGAACAACGGGCCCATCTGGAGGATGCCGACTCCGGTGGCGTTCACATCGGTGTTGCCGATGCGGTTGGTCTGGCGCCGGACCACGAGATAGCGGCGGCACCCGGCCGACGCCACGATCTGCTTCACGACGCCGGTGAGCGTCTCGCTCTCCTGGCGCAGGAAGAACAGCTTCGGCTTCTCGAAATTGTCGAACAGTTGCTTGTCGTAGGTGATGCGACGAACGCCCGCGCCGCCCGCGGCCTTGATGCGCGCGTAGATCAGATCGTCGATCCCCCAGTTCACCGGCATCTCGGCGAACTCGTTGTTGAAGACGGTGAGCCCGATCTTCTGCACGGTGAACAGGTCGTGCGTCGCGGTGATGACGCCCATGTCGCAGGGGCCGCTGTCCACGGCCGCGGCCGGCTTTGGAGCCGCCTTCTTGCCGGCCGACTTCTTGTCTGCTGGCTTCTTGTCGACTGGCTTCTTGGCAGCGGCCGGCGGCTTCTCAGTGGGAGCAGGCGGCTTTTCAGCAGGAGCAGACGCTGAAGGCGCCTGAGCCCACGACGGCTGAATGAGAACAACGGCGAGAGCGACGACGGCGAGGCGGCGGATCAGCATGAGCAGCTCGGACATCGGTACGGTTCGAAAACGGCGGATGCCGTCGGGAACCCGAACCTAGTTCCCCGGCAAAGCCGCGCGCAATGCCTTTCCGGCCACAGGGGAACCATGTCGCAAATGCACGCGGTGAGATCAGCCCCTGGCGGGGCTCTCGCGTTTCCAGCGATAGAACTTCATCATCCGGCCGTGCGTCGGATCGGCTTCCGTCTTCTCGAGCACGAAGCCTTCGCGCTCGTACCAGCGCCATGCCTTTTGGTTGCCCTCGGCGCAGCGCAGCCAGATCTCGTTGGGCAGCACATCGCGGGTGAAGGCAAGCAGGCGGCGGCCAAGCGAGCGGCCTTGATAGGCGGGAGCGATCATCAGCTGGTCGAGATAGAGCCGCTCGATGTTGATCGCGAGCATCGCCACGAGCGTGCCGCCGTCATCGGCCACGTAGAGACTCCAGCCGCCGGCCACCTCACGCGGTACGCGTGCTTTCAGGACGTTCAGCAGGGTCTCGCTCGGGCTGTCCAGCCCGGTCGAGCACCAGCTCTCCATCCAGAGCGAGGCGACGGCGTCGTATTCAGCCGGTCTTGCGGAGCGGATGATCGTCTCGGGCATCGGACACGAGCCTCCAGCACCATTTAGCTGTGAACGTAAGCCCTCTCCTCGGTCATTGCGAGGAGCCAACGGGTCTGCGCAAAGCGCGGCCCGATGACAGGCTCCGCGACGAAGCAATCCAGAGTCCCGGGCGCGGCCCCTGGATTGCTTCGCTTCGCCCGCAATGACGCGGAGAGACCTGCAACGGAAAACAAAAAGGGCGGCCCGAGAGCCGCCCTTGATATCTCGTTCGCAAGCCCGGCGCGGCTTTACTCGCCAGCGGCTTCCCGCGCCTCGGCGGGGGCGTCCTTCTGCTTGGCTTCGAGGTCCTCGCCGGTGGTCTGGTCGACGGCCTTCATTGACAGCCGGGTCTTGCCGCGATCGTCGAAGCCGAGCAGCTTGACCTTGACCTTGTCGCCTTCCTTGACGACGTCGGTGGTCTTCTGCACGCGCTTGTCGGCGAGCTGCGAGATGTGCACGAGGCCGTCGCGGGTGCCGAAGAAGTTCACGAAGGCGCCGAACTCCATCACCTTGACGACGGTGCCGTCATAGATCTGGCCGACCTCCGGATCGGAGGCGATCGACTTGATCCACTTGATGGCGGCCTTCATCGCCTCGCCATCGCTGGAAGCGACCTTCACCGTGCCGTCGTCCTCGATGTTGACCTTGGCGCCGGTCTTCTCGACGATCTCGCGGATCACCTTGCCGCCGGTGCCGATCACTTCGCGGATCTTGTCGGTCGGGATCTTGAAGGTCTCGATGCGCGGCGCGTATTCGCCGAGCTCGGCGCGGGCCGCGGTCAGCGCCTTGGACATCTCACCCAGGATGTGGATGCGGCCTTCGCGGGCCTGGCCCAGCGCAACCCGCATGATCTCCTCGGTGATGCCCTCGATCTTGATGTCCATCTGCAGCGAGGTGATGCCGCTCTCGGTGCCCGCGACCTTGAAGTCCATGTCGCCGAGATGGTCCTCGTCGCCGAGGATGTCCGAGAGAACGGCAAAGCGCTTGTCCTCGAGGATCAGGCCCATCGCGATGCCCGCGGTCGGCCGCTTCAGCGGCACGCCGGCATCCATCAGCGCCAGCGACGAGCCGCACACGGTGGCCATCGACGACGAGCCGTTCGACTCGGTCACCTCCGACACCACGCGCGTGGTGTAGGGGAACTCGTGGTGCGGCGGCAGCACCGGATGGATGGCGCGCCAGGCGAGCTTGCCGTGGCCGATCTCGCGGCGCTTGGTGCCGCCGAGGCGGCCGGTCTCACCGACGGAGTAGGGAGGGAAGTTGTAGTGCAGCAGGAACGTCTCTTTGTACGTTCCCGACAGCGCGTCGATGTACTGCTCGTCCTCGCCGGTGCCGAGCGTGGTCACGACCAGCGCCTGGGTCTCACCGCGGGTGAACAGCGCCGAACCGTGGGCCCGCGGCAGCACGCCGACTTCGCAGACGATGTTACGCACCGTCTTGGCGTCGCGGCCGTCGATGCGCTTGCCGGTATCCAGGATGTTCCAGCGAACGATCTTGGCCTCGAGCTCCTTGAACACGGCGGCGACACGGAGCTTGTCGTATTTCGGCTCCTGGCCTTCCGGGAAGAAGTGGGCCATCACCTTTTCCTTGACGGCGCCGACCGCAGCATAGCGCTGCTGCTTGATCGGAATCGCGTAGGCGGTGCGCAGGTCCTGCTCGGCGATGCCGAGCATCTCCTTCTCGATCGCGCTGTTGTTGATGATCGCGACGTCGCGCGGCTCCTTGGCGGCCTTCTCGGCGAGCTCGATGATCGCGTTGATGACCGGCTGGAAGTGACGGTGACCGAACATCACCGCGCCGAGCATGATGTCCTCGTTGAGCTCCTTGGCTTCCGATTCCACCATCAGCACGGCGTCCGAGGTGCCGGCGACGACCAGGTCGAGCTGGGTGTCGGCCATTTCGTCGAGCGTCGGATTGAGGATGTACTCGTCATTGGCGAAGCCGACGCGGGCAGCGCCGATCGGGCCCTTGAACGGCACGCCCGACAAGGTCAGCGCGGCGGACGCGGCGACCAGCGCGACGATGTCCGGATCGTTCTCCATGTCGTGCGACAGCACGGTGACGATCACCTGGGTCTCGTTGCGCCAGGCATCGACGAACAGCGGGCGGATCGGGCGGTCGATCAGGCGGGAGACCAGCGTCTCCTTCTCGGTCGGACGGCCCTCACGCTTGAAATAGCCGCCGGGGATGCGGCCAGCGGCGTAGGTCTTTTCCTGATAGTCGACGGTCAGCGGCAGGAAGTCGACGCCTTCGCGCGGCGACTTGGCGGCGACGACGGTGGCGAGCACGATGGTCTCGCCATAGGTGGCGAAAACGGCGCCGTCAGCCTGGCGCGCGATCTTGCCGGTTTCCAGCTTGAGCGGACGCCCACCCCAGTCGATCTCGACGGAATGCTTGGTAAACATGGGTATCTTCTTTCATGAGATGAGTGAAGGCAGACCCCCCGGAAACAAAAAAACCATGCGCAAGATTGCAGGGCGCTGGAGAACGAGCAGCGCCCTGCGATCCTGCCATGGTTTTCTTATTTCGGATGGCGTCCATCCTTCTCGTAAACAACGGGCACCTTGCCCGTCACGCCCAGCGGCCGGATTGCTGCTGAGACGTACTGCACAGTCTGGGCAGGATCGTTCGAAGAGCGTAACCGCTTCTTTCCGGATCCGGCCAGACCGCATCATCCCGGACTCGTGAACGCCGCAGCAGAGCAGCGTTCCCGGGATCATGCCGTAACGCGCGCGAACCTCGCGCGCGTTCATTCCAGGTCGAAGCTCAACGACGGATGTTGTGCTTCTCGAGCAGCGCCTTGTAGCGCGCCTCGTCGTTCTTCTTCAGATAGTCGAGCAGCGAACGGCGGGTCGACACCAGCTTCAGGAGGCCGCGGCGGGAGTGGTTGTCCTTGCCGTGGGTCTTGAAATGGCCGGTCAGGTTGTTGATGCGTTCCGACAGGATCGCGACCTGCACCTCGGGAGAACCGGTGTCACCGGCCTTGGTGGCGTTCGCCTTGATGATTTCCGCTTTGCGCTCTGCGGTCACCGACATCGTCAGTCTCTTTCGTTGCGACCGGAGCTGGCAGTCAGTCCGGTCAGGTTGAACACGCGCTTGGGGATGAGTTCGCCATTGCCAATTTCGGCAAGCGCCAAAAGGCGGCCTGCGACCGTGACATAGACTGTGCCGCTACTCTGGGGCGCATCCCGTCCGCGCAACAAGACGGCCTGGCCCCTGTGGAGCCTTGCCGCATCAGCCCGAGTGACGGCCAGTGCCGGGATGTCGTCCAGCGCGGTCTCAACGGGCAGCAGTGCGTCGGCGAGGCTTCCCTCACCGGACGCGGCTCTATTGCACAAAGCCTCCAGCTGTTCCAGCGGAATCATGTCGTTCTCGGTAAACGGACCGACCAGGGTCCGCCGGAGAGCGCTGATATGGCCGTAACAGCCGAGGATCCGGCCCATGTCGCGGGCCAGTGCCCGGACATAGGTTCCCTTGCCGCATTCCGCCTCGAATACCGAATGGTCGGGATCGGGCTGGTCGACGAGGATCAGTTCGTGGATCTCGACCGGGCGCGGCTGCAACTCGACGACCTCGCCGTCACGGGCGAGATCATAGGCGCGCTCGCCCTGGATCTTGATCGCGGAATAGCGCGGCGGGGTCTGCTCGATCCGGCCGGTGAACTGCGGCAGCAGGGCGCGGATCGCCGCGGCATCCGGGCGGCTCTCGCTGGTCTCGACCACCCGTCCCTCGGTGTCATCGGTATCGCGCTCCGCGCCCCAGGTGACGGTGAAGCGGTAGCGCTTGCGGCCGTCCATCACGAAGGGCACGGTCTTGGTGGCTTCGCCCAGGGCGATCGGCAGGCCGCCCGAGGCCAGCGGATCGAGCGTGCCGGCATGGCCGGCGCGCTTGGCCTGGAACAGCCGCTTGGCCACGGCCACGGCCTGGGTCGAGGTCATGCCGATCGGCTTGTCGAGCACCACCCAGCCATGAACGTCGCGGCGGTCGCGGCGCGGCTGGTTGCCTCGCTGCTGCTTGCTGCGCGGATCATTGTTGTCGCGCGGACGCCCGTCGGCAGCGTGATTTTTTTTGATCGTAACGGCGGTCGTGTCGGCGTGGGGCGTATCGACAGTGCCGGTTTCGGGGGGAATGGTCATCAGCTCTCTTCCGAATCCGAATTGAGGTCTCTCTGCACCGCAGGTGTTCGCAGTAATTTCTCGATCCGTTCCGCCTCGTCGAATCGCTCGTCGACACGGAAGCGGATGTCAGGTGCAAATTTCAGGTTAACGCGGCGCGCAACCTCGCCGCGCAGGAACTTCTTGTTGCGCTCCAGCGCCGCGATCACGACCTCCGTGTCGCGCCCGCCGAGCGGCATGATGTAGATCGTTGCGAGCTTGAGGTCGGGCGACATGCGGACTTCGGGCACCGTAACGATGTGTCCCTCCAGGTCCGGATCGTGCACCTGACCCTGGCTGAGAATGTCGGCGACAGCGTGACGCACGGTCTCGGCCACGCGCAGCTGGCGCTGCGAGCCGCCGGAAGCGGCGGCGCTTCCCCTCTGATGATGACGAGGCATTTTGCGAAAAATCCAATGGATCGTCGCCCGGCGTGAGCGCGGGCGAGAGGATCATTCTGATTGAGTTCAACGACGCTTGGTTAAGTTCAAGACGGGCAGCGATTCCGCTGATGCACGGAATCGCTGCTCGCTTGAAAGGACAGCGCGCTCTGTAGGATTCGGACTTACAGCGAGCGCTGAATGGTCTCCACGCGATAACACTCGATGACGTCGCCGACACGCATGTCGCCGTAGCTCTCGAAGGCCATGCCGCATTCCTGGCCGGCCTGCACTTCCTTCACTTCGTCCTTGAAGCGCTTCAGCGTCGACAGCTTGCCCTCGTGAACCACGACGTTGTCGCGGATCAGGCGGACATTGGCGCCGCGCTCGACGGTGCCGTCGGTGACGCGGCAGCCGGCGACCTTGCCGACCTTGGAGATGTTGAACACCTCCAGGATCTGCGCATTGCCGAGCATGGTTTCGCGCAGCGTCGGCGCGAGCAGACCGCTCATCGCCTTCTTCACGTCATCCACGAGGTCGTAGATGATGTTGTAGTAGCGGATCTCGATGCCGTTGCGCTTGGCGAGCGCGGCGGCTTCCTTGTTGGCTCGGACCGAGAAGCCGATGATCGCGGCGTTGAAGCCTTCGGCGAGCGTGACATCGGACTCGCTGATGCCGCCGACGCCGGCATGCAGGATGCGGGCGGCGACCTCGTCGGTGCCGAGCTTCTCCAGCGAGCCGAGAATGGCTTCCAGCGAACCCTGCACGTCGGCCTTGATGACCAGCGGGAATTCCTTGCGTCCCGCGGTCTTCAATTGCGACATCATCTGCTCGAGCGAACCGCGCATGCCTGAAATCGAGGCTGCCGCGTTCTCGCGCTTCTGGTGCGCGCGATAGCTTGTGACCTGGCGGGCACGGGCTTCGTTCTCGACCACGGCGAGACGATCGCCGGCTTCCGGCGGACCGTTGAAGCCGAGCACCTCGACCGGGACCGACGGGCCGGCCTCCTGCAGGGTCTCGCCCTGGTCGGAGATCAGCGCGCGGACGCGGCCCATCTCGGCGCCGGCGACGATGATGTCACCCACACGAAGCGTGCCGCGCTGGACCAGCACGGTGGCGACCGGACCGCGGCCGCGATCGAGCTTGGCTTCGATCACGGTGCCCTCGGCCGGACGATCCGAATTGGTCTTCAGATCGAGGATGTCGGCCTGCAGCGCGATCATCTCGAGCAGACGATCGAGATTGGTCTTGTTCTTGGCGGACACCTCGACGTCGACCACTTCGCCGCCCAGCGATTCGACCTGCACCTCGTGCTGGAGCAGTTCGGTGCGGACGCGCTCGGGACGGGCATCGGGCTTGTCGATCTTGTTGATCGCCACGATCATCGGCACCTTCGCCGCCTTGGCGTGGTTGATCGCCTCGATCGTCTGCGGCATGACGCCGTCATCGGCGGCGACCACCAGCACGACGATGTCGGTGACCTTGGCGCCGCGGGCGCGCATCGCGGTGAATGCGGCGTGGCCGGGCGTGTCGATGAAGGTGATCTTCTTGCCGGAGTCCGGTGCGGTCACCTGATAGGCGCCGATGTGCTGGGTGATGCCGCCGGCTTCGCCCGAGACCACGTTGGCGTGGCGCAGCGCGTCGAGCAGCGAGGTCTTGCCGTGGTCGACGTGGCCCATGACGGTGACGACCGGCGAACGCGGCTCGGTGTCGGAGGAATCGTCGACGACGTCGAACAGGCCCTCTTCCACGTCGGAGGCGGCGACGCGCTTGACGGTGTGGCCGAGCTCTTCAGCAATCAGCTGCGCGGTATCGGCGTCGATCACGTCGGTGATCTTGTGCATCGCGCCCTGGCGCATCAGCAGACGGATCACGTCGACCGCGCGCTCCGACATGCGGTTCGCCAGTTCCTGGATGGTGATCGCTTCCGGAATCGTCACCTCGCGGATCAGCTTTTCCTTCTGCTCGTTGGCGGCATGGCCCTTCAGGCGCTGGGTGCGGCGGCGGAACGAGGCGATCGAGCGCTCGCGCACGTCGTCGGCGGTGAGCGCGGTGACGACCGTCAGGCGGCCGCGCTGCTTCTGCGGGCCGGGCTTGTGCGTGGTCTTCGGCGGGGGCGCCGGACGCGCCGCGCCACCGGGACCACGGCGGATCTGCCGCGGACCCTCATCCTCGTCGGGACCTGCTGCGACACCAGGGGCGCGGCCGAGCGGACCGCCACCGGCGGGACGGGCGCCAGCGGGGCGTGCGCCGCCAGGCTGTGTACCGGCGGGACGTGAACTTCCGCCGCCGATCTGCGGCGGGCGGCTGCCGGGAGCACCGACCGGTCGGCCGGGGGCCTGGGCCGGACGGGCCGGAGCGGACGACGACGACGGCTGCGGTGCCGAGGCTGCCGGACGCGGCGCCTCGCCTTCGCCGAAACGCTTCTTGGCCTCGAGCTCGGCCTTGCGCTTGGCTTCTTCCTCGTGACGGTGACGCTCTTCCTCGGCCTTGCGGCGAGCCTCGGCGGCCTCACGCTCGGCGCGTTCGGCTGCTTCGCGCTCGGCGCGGCGGCGGGCCTCTTCCTCGGCCTGGCGGCGTTCCTCGACGTCGCGGATTCGCGCGTCAGCGAGCGCGCTGGCGCGGGCCGAACGCTCGTCCTCGGTCAGGGTGCGCAGCACGACGCCGGACCCGCTGCGCTGAGCACCGGGACGCGGACCGGACGGGCGGTTGCTCGGCGGCGGCGGCGGCGGTGCCTTGGCGACGACCGGCTCCGGCGCGTGCGGAGCATCGGGGCCGTCGCCGGCGCGGCGCTTGGTGCCCCGCTTCTCGACCACCACCTGCTTGCTCCGGCCGTGTGGGAAGCTCTGACGCACCGTGCCAGTCTCGACGCGCGGCTTGAGCGTCAAGGTCTTGCTCGGGACACCGAGTTTCTTGTCGCCCGGAGTGTTTTGATCGGCCATTCAGTCGTCCTAATCTCGTTTACCAGCGTGCGGGTCTGCCGCACCGTCCCATTCGTGCAAATCGTCGCGTATTCAGTCGCTATGTCTTCGAAGTCGAAGCAGATTTCGTGGCCGCGGTTCCGGCAATCTTGTCAGCGTCGGCCGACCGGTATCGGACCAGTGTCTGGCTGCGCGACAGGAATGTCCTGCTCGCCGGGCCTGCGAGCACGGCAGCATGTATCACATTTGAGCGCCCAAGTGCCAAATCCAATTCTGCCGAAGTGAGGCAGCAGATGATCGGAAATGTCAGGGCTTGTCCGTCATCCCCGCCGTTCGGGCGGGCGAGGGCGTCGAGCTTGCGAATCCCGTCGGCCGCACCGTCGGCCGCGTGCAGGAGGGCGGCCAACGTGGTCCTGGACTGCCGCTGCGACAGCGCCGCCTCTACCTTGGAAAAACCCGAGACGACCTGACCGGCCTTGGCCGCGATCCCCAGCGCCTCGATCGCGCTGCGGACGAGCAGAGCGTCCAGCTCATCGGCCAGTGCCGGATGGGCGCGGACGTTGGTCTTGAATCCCCGGCTGAAATGGTGACGCCGCACCGCTTCCGCAACGGCCGCTTTCGATGCCGTGATCCAAAGACCCCGTCCCGGCAGCTTGCGCTTGATGTCGGGCACGACCTCGCCCGACGGGCCGACGACGAACCGGACCAGCTCGCCGATCGGCCGCACCTCGCGGCTGACCGCGCACATGCGCGTGGTCGCGGACTTTTCGGTCCGCGGTCCATTGTCGAGCTCGGGGTCGGCCAAAGCGAGCATGCGGTCGTGCGGCTCCTCATCTCAAGCGATCGGGGTCATGGCGGAGGTCATCACCGTATCCATGGCTCAGGCGGTCTGTTCTTCGGATTCGTCCTCGGCCTCGGCCTCAGGCTTCGCTAGGTCGGCCTCGGTGATCCAGCCGGCCTTGACGCGGGCCTGCATGACCATGGCTTCGGCGTCATCGCGCGAGACATCGAGGCCGTCGAGAATACCGGCAAACTTGGTCTGCTCGCCGCCTTCCTTGCGCTCGGTCCAGCCGACCAGATCGTCGGTGGCGCAACCGGCGAGATCGTCGACCGTCTTGATATCGTTCTCGCCGAACTTGACCAGCATCTTGGTGGTGACGCCGGGCACGTCCTTCACCGCATCCTCGACGCCCAGCTCCTTGCGCCGGGCCTCGAGCTCGGCCTCCTGCTGCTCCAGGAATTCGCGGGCGCGGGTCTGCAGTTCGGTCGCGGTCTCCTCGTCAAAACCCTCGATGCCGGCGAGATCCTTGAGATCGACCAGCGCCAATTCCTCGACCGAGGTGAAGCCTTCGGACGCCAGCAACTGGCCGACGACCTCGTCGACGTTGAGTGATTCCATGAACACCCGGGTGGAGTTCTCGAAGTCGGCCTGGCGGCGCTCGGATTCCTCCTGCTCGGTCAGGATGTCGATGTCCCAGCCGGTCAGCTGCGAGGCGAGGCGGACGTTCTGGCCGCGGCGCCCGATCGCCAGCGACAGCTGGTTGTTGGTATCGGGAACGACCACTTCGATGCGCTCGCGGTCCTCGTCGATGACCACCTTGGCGACTTCGGCCGGCGCCAGCGCGTTGACCACGAAGGTCGCGATGTCAGGCGACCACGGAATGATGTCGATCTTCTCGCCCTGCAGCTCGTTCACCACGGCCTGCACGCGCGAGCCGCGCATGCCGACGCAGGCGCCGACCGGGTCGACCGAGGAATCGCGCGACACGACGCCGATCTTGGCGCGCGAGCCGGGGTCGCGGGCAACCGCCTTGATCTCGACGATGCCGTCATAGATCTCCGGCACTTCCTGCGCGAACAGCTTGGCCATGAATTGCGGATGGGTGCGTGACAGGAAGATCTGCGGTCCCCGGGTCTCGCGGCGGACGTCGAACACGTAGGCGCGGACGCGGTCGCCGTTGCGGAAGACCTCGCGCGGCAGCATCTCGTCGCGGCGGATGATCGCCTCGCCGCGGCCGAGGTCGAGGATCACGCTGCCATATTCGACGCGCTTGACGACGCCGTTGACGATGTCGCCGATGCGGTCCTTGAATTCCTGGTACTGCCGGTCACGCTCGGCCTCGCGCACCTTCTGCACGATGACCTGCTTGGCCGATTGCGCGGCGATGCGGCCATACTCCAGCGGCGGCAAGGTGTCGGCGATGGTGTCGCCGATCTGCGCGCCCGGATTGGCGCGGCGCGCGTCATCCAGCGAGATCTGGTTGGAGGGGTTCTCGACCTTCTCGACCACCAGCATGTGGCGCGAAAGCCGGAGCTCGCCCTTGCGCGGATCGATCTCGGCATGGACGTCGGTCTCGCTGCCATAGCGGGCGCGGGCGGCCTTGGCGATTGCGTCTTCCATGGCGGCGATCACGATGCCACGGTCGATCGACTTCTCGCGCGCGACGGCGTCGGCGATCTGCAGCAGTTCCAACCGGTTGGCGCTGACGGCCATGGCTTTGGTCTCCTCTAATCAGGATCGATCTCGCCTCTGCGCGCGCGGTCGGCGGCGAGGCGATGTTTCTTGGTATTGGTCGGCAGCGGCTTCTTGACCGGCTGCTTGTCCTTCAACTTCGGTTTCGGCTTGGCCTGGGCGGCCGGCTTGGCGTGCGGCGCCAGCGGCGGGGCGAGCCCGAGGTCGCGCTTTCTCTCGCGCTCGGCGGCCTTGCCGCGGCGCATCGACTCGGCGATCAGTTCGTCCGTCAGCACCATCTTGGCGTCGCCGATGTCGGCCATCGGTAGCACGACATCGGGGTCCTGGTCTTTCGCCACGTCGTCGCGGGTGATGCGAACGCCGTCGCCTTCCACGCCCTTGATGATGCCGCGGAAGCGTTTGCGGTTCTGATGCGCCACCGCCATCTCGATCTTCACGAGATGACCGACATGACGCTCGAAATCGGAGCGGCGGACCAGCGGCCGGTCGATGCCCGGCGAGGAGATCTCGAGCCGGTAGGCACGTTCGATGGGGTCGGCGATATCGAGCACTGGCGACAGCGCCCGCGACACCGCCTCGCAATCCTCGATCTGCATCGTGCCGTCGGGACGCTCGGCCATCACCTGCACGGTGCAGCCGGCCTCACCGGAGATGCGGATGCGCACCAGGCGGTAACCCATTCCCTGCAGCACCGGATCGGCCACGGCAGCAACCCGCGCGGCCACGCCCGGCTCGACCACGAGGCGGGGCTCGGTCAAAAGCTCGGTATCAGCGGCTGCGAACGTTGGTTCCGTCATCGAGGCGTCGATCGCGTGTCTTGCTTGGTTCGGCTGTTGGGCCAGGTCGATCGCGCTCACCGGACGGATCGCGCCAAGGGCAGAGCGATCCAGGTAACAAAAAAGAGCGGGTCCGGAAGGGCCCACCCTCACTACGCGATCGTATATGAGATGATTGATGGCGCCCCATATAGCCGCTTTGCCGACGGACGGCAAGGGTCGTGTTGTCCTAAACTCGGGCGCGGAACTCCGGTGCGCGGCCGACCGGGGTGGCGCCTTGTTGGCGGCGTTCGCCGCAGCGGTTCAGGCCTAATCCTTCGTTCACCAAGATCGCATAAATTGGACCGCGTTTTCGTAACCGTTCGCGTGCTCCGGGCTGGAGCGGCGGACGATGGTGTGGCGTTGCGTACCGAGTAGACATCATGACCCCCGCGACCGCGCTGATCCCCGGGCTGGATGGGATCGTCAGTCAGGGCGACGCCGTGCGCGGCCTCGAGGCCACGCGTCGCATCGCCGATCTCTTCTTCGAGGATGCGGCGCGGCTGCGTCCCGAGCACATCAATCTGTTCGACGGATTGCTGATGGATCTGGTCCCGTTCGCCGACGTGCCGACGCGGGTCGATCTGTCCGAGCGGCTGTCGCGCCTCGCCAAGGCGCCGCGCGCCGTCGTTGGTCAGCTCGCGTGTGACGACGAAGTGACGGTTGCGGCTCCGCTGCTGCGCCGTTCGCCCGTGCTCGACGACGGTGAACTGACGAACATCGCAAGAGGCAAGAGCCAGGGCCATCTGCTCGCGATCGCCGAGCGGCCTCGGCTTGCCGCTGGCACCACGGACGTGCTGGTGCGTCGCGGAGATCGCGATGTGGTGCGACGGACTGCAGCGAACAATGGCGCGACGTTCTCCGACGCTGGCTATTCCGAGCTGGTCAATCGCGCGAGCTTCGATGGCGTGTTGACGCTGACGGTGGGCAAGCGCGGTGATCTGTCCGACGCACATCTGAAGCAACTGCTCGCAGGCTCGCTCGACGTGATCAAGCGGCGGCTGTTCGATGTGGTCGGATCGGACAAGCAGGCCAGGATCAGGCAGGCGATGGCCGAACTCGCCGATGCTGCGAGCGCGACTACGAGCAGGCGCAATTTCGTGCCGGCGCAGCGGTCCATTCTGTCGCTCTATGAGGCGGACGCGCTCGACGAGGCCGCGCTGCTCGGCTTCGCGCGGGAGCGCAAATACGAGGAAGTGATCGCAGCGCTCGCCGCGATGTCCGGGCTGAAGATCGCGACGCTCGATCGTCTTGTCGCAGGCGATCGCCACGATCCGCTTCTCATTCTCGGTCGCGTGATCGGGCTCGATTGGAGCACCGTGCACGCGCTGATTCTGCTGCGGCTCGGGCCAAAGCGCGTGCCGGCGCAGCGCGACATCGACGTCATCCGCGTCAACTACGCACGGCTGGCGTCATCGACGGCCGAGCGCGTCGTCGCATTCTGGAAGACGCGGCATTGACATATTTCTCGCCGTCGCGTCAGCTTCGTCGGAAGATCAGGTAGTTGGCGACGCGGCCCTCGCGCGTGGCCTTGCGCCCGTAGCGGGTCATCGTGTAGCCGGGCCAGGGCAGGCGCCAGTCGTCGGCCCGCTCCGCGGTCCATGCGAAGTCGGGCGAACGCAGCATGTGCCACAGGGTCCAGGCGCAATAATCGGCGATGTCGCTGACGAAGCGGAATTCGCCGCCCGGCTTCAGCGCGCGCGCCATTGCCGCGATGGTCGCGTCCTGCACGAAGCGTCGCTTCCAGTGCCGCCGCTTCGGCCAAGGGTCGGGGTGAATCAGATCGATCCGCTGCAGCGATTGCGGCGGCAGCCAGCCGAGCAGCTCCGCGGCATCGCCGGCGAGCAGCCTGACATTGCCGATGTTGTCGGCCTCGATCGCCGAGAGGATCTTGGCCATGCCGTTGACATAGGGCTCGCAGCCGATGAAGCCGGTCGTTGGATAGGCCTTGGCTTCCGCGGCGAGATGCTCGCCGCCGCCGAACCCGATCTCGAGCCGCAGCGCGTCGACAGGGGGATCGAACAAGGTCGGCAGCACGGATTCGGCAGGCGCTGACAGATCGAGCGCGAGATGCGGCAGCAGGTTCTCGACCAAGTCGGCCTGGTGTGCGCGCAGCTTATGACCCTTGCGGCGGCCGAAGAACGAGCCTTGGCCATGGGAGCCTTGGCCGTGCAGAGTGTCGTTGCCGGTGTGATCGTCGTCGATGGGCAGCATCGGGGCGCTCACCGCAGGGTCTGGTAGAGCCGGTGGAGCAGTCGCGCCCGCGGCTCGATCGAGGAGATGTACATCTGCTCGTAATGCGTATGCGCGCCCTTGCCGTCGACACCGAGGCCGTCCAGCGTCGCCGTGAACGGCGCAGTGAAATTGCCGTCGGAGCCGCCGCCCGTATAGGTGTCGACGAGTTCGAAGCCGATCTCTTCGGCGAGCGACCTCGCATGTTCGAACAGGGCGGCGCCGGCGTTGCCCTTCACGTAAGGCGGCCGGTTGACCTCGCCCTTGACCTCGACGGTGACGCCGTCACTGCGTGACTTGAGACCGAGGATCTTCGGCACGATGTCGTCAGCGTCTGCCGGCGACGGCAAACGCGCATCGACCTCTGCGTAGGCTTCTTCCGCGATGACGTTTGGGCGCGTACCGCCCCGGACCACGCCGACATTCACCGTGATGCCGCGCGCGGGATCGTTGAGCGCCTCGAGCGCATGGATCACGTTGGCGAGTTCGCGGATCGCACTGCGCCCGTCCTGCGGGCGCGCGCCGGCATGCGCAGGGACGCCGCGGATCGCAACCTCGAAACGAGCCACGCCCTTGCGACCGGTCACGATCTTGCCGCCGTCGCGGGCAGGCTCGGTCACCAGCACGTACTTCGCCTTGCGGCCTTCCTCCTCGATCAGGGCGCGTGAGGTCGGGCTGCCGATCTCCTCGTCGGACACATACAGATGAGTAATGCCGAGCGGCGATCGCTCGCCCGAGGCGCAGAGCTCACGGAACGCGTGATAGGCCAGATACGCACCGCCCTTCATGTCGTAGATGCCGGGGCCGAAGGCTGTGTCGCCATCGATCGCGAACGGCAGGCGCTCGATGAAGCCGATCGGGTGCACGGTGTCGAGATGGCTCAGAACCAGGATGCCTGGCTCGTCCTGTCCCCAGGATGAGCGCATCACCAGATGATCGCCGCAGCCATTGCAGCCGGCGATTCGCTCGATCGTCGCATCGAGCCCGCGATAGCCGTCCGCGACCAGGGAGGCCAATCGGTTGACCTGCTCGGGCGCCTCGGTTGGCGTCTCGATTTCGACCCAGCGGCGGATGCCTTCAAGAATTGTGCGACTATCGAACGAATTGGCGTCGATCATGAGTGATGAGAGGCCGTCTCAAGGGTTAGGAAATGGTAACTGCTGATGTGAGGGCGCTTTCGCCCGTCGGCTGGCGCCGGTCATACACCAAGCCACATGCGAACAAAATGAGTGCTGGCGCGACTCTGTTCCGCCCGGGAACCGTTACCGGCCGTGCTGCAAGATCAGGAGGGCTTGTCGCCCGATTTGATCAGCTGGAAACTGCATCGGAGCCGCGCGAGACCCGGAAGGCATCGGCGCAAAGGGCACAAGGGACGAGGGCGTCTCGACCGTCCTCTTCGCATGGCGCAGCGAAGAACATCATCGTGCAGGGCCAGCGTGGCGCTGGCACCAGGAGCGAGGTCGACCACGAAATCTCTGATTTCACGGCGTCTTCGCGTTCAAAGTCCCGACGGAGACGGCGACGCCGGCCCGATCGGAACTTCGAGCTCGGCTAGATCAGGCGTCTTCTTCAGGCGCTTCGCGGTCAGCAATCTGCTCGACGAGGTCGACGATGCTGCGGCGGAGCTTGGAGTCGTGGATCCGCGTGAAGGCGCGGGTCAGAGCGAGGCCCTCGGAGGTCGCCAGAAAATCCGACACATAGGCCGGAGAGGAGCCTTCGAAGCTTTCGCCACCGTTGATTCCGCCGCTCGGGACTCCTTCGAACAGGAAGGAGACCGGGATCTGCAGAACCTCGGAGATCTGCTGGATCCGGCTGGCGCCGACACGATTGGTGCCCTTTTCGTACTTCTGGATCTGCTGGAACGTGAGCCCGAGAGCCTCACCGAGCTTTTCCTGGCTCATGCCCAACATGATACGGCGCATCCGCACCCGGCTGCCGACGTGCTTGTCAACAGGGTTGGGCGCTTTCGTCGACATCTCTCAACTCCCTAGAAATCAGGCCCCGGAACGAGGCGGTCGCAGTATGCCTCAGGCGCTCACACCGTCAATTTCTGCTCGCAGGTCGTACTAACGAAGGACGGTCGAGCAACAAACTGAGCGGCTTCATGCTGCCGCGCGAGAATGCGAATTGCAGCAGCTATCTGTCAACACTTGGAGTTTTGCTTGTCAAAAAAAATATTACGGCAGCGGAAAGAATCCAAATTTGGCAGCGTCAGGGAAGCTTTTTGGCAACACGTCGGCGCACAACCGTGCTCAGGGCGATCACTAACAGGATGATGGCCGGAATATCACCAGCCTTGGCGTAGACCGTCGGCGGCAACGCGACGGGCAATGCCGAATCGAGAATTCCCTCTGCGCCCAGCGGCAATTGCGCGATGATACGACCAACGGGATCGATCACTGCTGAGATTCCAGTGTTCGCAGATCGAACTAATGGAAGTCCTTGTTCGATCGCACGCCACTGCGCCTGCTGCAGATGCTGATGAGGACCCGTCGAGATGCCGAACCAGCCATCATTCGTGAGGTTGACGATCCAACCGGGCCGTTCCTCGTTGTTGACAGCGCTGTCACTCGGAAAAATTGCTTCGTAGCAGATCAAAGGAAGAACACGCGGTGCGTGCAACACGTCCAGGTTGCGACGCGTCGTGCCTGCAATAAAGCCACCTTGCAGCCGCGTCAACTGCTCCAGGCCGATCCGTTCCAGTGCGGATTGGTACGGGAGATACTCGCCGAACGGGACCAGATGGAGCTTGTCGTAGACCGACAGCACGCTGCCGTCGTGATCGATGACATAGATCGAATTGTAGGCGCGGGTGACCGGGACGTTGCGCGGTCCGTCCGGTGCGCGCACCGAACCGGTGATCAGCACCGTGCCGGGAGACAGCAGGTCAGCAATCTGCCGCATCGCGTCCGCTTCACGGGTCAGGAAGAACGGGAACGCGGATTCCGGCCAGATCAGGATGTTGGTGTCGCGGACGCCGTTGGCGTTCGGACCGGAGGCGCGGTCCGACAGGGTCAGATAGCGCCGCATCACGTCGGCCTTGGCGCCATAATTGAATTTGACGTCCTGCTGCAGGTTCGGCTGCATGATCCGCAGCTTGAGATCGCGGACCAAAGCGGTCGGCTGCTGGGCCAGCCTGATCGCGCCGAATACGCCCATCACGACGAGCAGGACGGCCGCACCGGCCGGCACACGCAAGCCGTCACGCCAGCGCTTGCCGTCGATCAGCACGGCCGGGCTGGCGAAGATCGCGATCGTCAGCAACGTCATGCCCCAAAGTCCGATCACGGAAGCGGACTGCGCCAACGCCAGCGGCTGCGACAGGGCATAGCCGAACGTATTCCAGGGGAAACCGGTCAGGACGTGGCCGCGCAGCCATTCGCTGGCCGTCAGGCACACCGCAAGTGCGAGAATTCGGGTTGCATCCTGTGTCCAGATCAACCGCGCCAAGGCGAAGCCGAGCGCGGGAAAAAGCGCGAGATAGGCCGGCAGGCCGAGCACGGCGAACGGCATCAGCCAGGCGAAGGTGTCGGCGTCGACCAGGAAGGCATTGCCGATCCAGTACAGGCCAGGGACGAAATAGCCCATGCCGAAGCAGAAGCCGGC
The DNA here is from genome assembly GCF_051167655.1 of Bradyrhizobium sp. HKCCYLS2038. Lineage (NCBI taxonomy): Bacteria > Pseudomonadati > Pseudomonadota > Alphaproteobacteria > Hyphomicrobiales > Nitrobacteraceae > Bradyrhizobium > Bradyrhizobium sp. HKCCYLS2038. The sequence goes on from NZ_JBNPTM010000008.1 coordinate 188,967, forward strand.
GAGGGCGGCCGCGGGGAGTCCGCGCCGGCGTCCGGCGGCGGCGCCGTCGATCAGCCAAACCACGACCGGAAAGGTGATTGCCAGCACCGGCCAGGCGTTGAACGGCGCCATGGCCAGCGAGGAGAGGGCTCCGGCGGCCAGCGCGATGGCCGCGCGCTTCCAGCCCCAGGCCAGCACAATGCCAAGCGCGAGGCCGCGAATCTTTGAAGGGCTGTTCACTGTGAGCTGGCTCCGTCGCCTTGTGGCGGGATGCTGTCGTCGCGGCTGGGCACCGGACCGGGGTCGGCCGGCGGGGCCGGCTCGGCCGGAAGGCTCGCCTCCGGCGGCGTGACGTCCGCTGCAGCTTCGCGCCGCCGGCTCTCGCGCGGCGGCCGCGGCGTGGGACGCTCCTTGCGTGGCGCGATGCGCAGCCGCTTGACGCGGCGCGGATCGGCATCCAGCACCTCGACCTCGAAATCGCCGGGGCCGGAGATCAGCTCGCCGCGCACCGGCAGCCGGCCGACATGGTTGACCAGATAGCCGCCGAGCGTCTCGACGCCTTCGCCGGCCTCGCCGGTGACGAACTCCTCGCCGATCACCCGGCGCACGTCCTCGAGGCTGGCACGCGCGTCGGCGATGAAGGCATTGTCGGTTTGGCGCATGATCGCCGGCGGCTCGTCATTGTCATGCTCGTCGTCGATCTCGCCGACGATCTGCTCGACGATGTCCTCGATCGAGACCAGCCCGTCGGTGCCGCCATATTCGTCGACGACCAGCGCGAGATGGATGCGCGAGGCCTGCATCTGCGCCAAGAGGTCGATCGCGCGCATCGACGGCGGCACGTACAACAGCTTGCGTATGATGTTGGCTTCGAACAGCGGCATCGACAGATCGACCGCCTTGAGATCGAGCCCGGCCGGCAGCGGCTTCTTGCGCCGCGCCTTCACCTCGTCCGAGACCCGGGCCTGGGCGGTCGTGAACGCAAGCAGGTCGCGGATGTGGACCATGCCCTCGGGATCGTCGAGCGTGTCATTGTAGACGACGAGACGCGAATGCGACGCGCTCTCGAACAAACTCATCAGTTCGCCGAGCGTGATGTCGCGCCTGACGGCGACGATGTCGGCGCGATGCACCATGACGTCGGCGATCCGGCGCTCATGCAGGTCGAGAATGTTGCGCAGGAGCGTGCGCTCGACCGCGGAGAAGCCGATGTCGTCGGGCGTCGAGGCATCGAGCACGACCTGCAGATCGTCGCGCACCGATCCGCCGCCCTTCCAGCCGAACAAATTGCGCAGCGCGCGAAACAGCCAGTTCTCGCTCGGCGAGCGGCCGAGCTCGGCCGGCGGCACCACGGCCGGAAGATTGCGCGTGTTGCGCGGATTGTCGTGGACGGGTTCGGAATCGGCCATGATCAATTCACCCGTTCCCGGTCGGCATAGGGATCGGGGATGCCGAGATGGGCGAGGATCTCGGTTTCGAGCGCCTCCATCTCCTCGGCCTCGTCATCGGTCTCGTGATCGTAACCGATCAGATGCAGGAAGCCGTGCACGGTGAGATGGCTGAGATGGTGGTCGAACGGCTTCTGCTCCTCGTCGGCCTCGCGCCGCATCGTCTCATAGGCGATGGCGATGTCGCCGAGCATGCGGGGCGCATCGTCGTCAGAGCGCGGGCCGGTCGGCTGCAGCGCCGGAAACGACAGAACGTTGGTCGGCTTGTCGATGCCGCGCCAATTGCTGTTCAAGGTGCGGATGCCCTGGTCGTCCGTCAGCATGACCGCGATCTCGGCGTCGCCGACATCGGCGTCGACCATCTCGGCGGCGGCGTTGATGGCGCGATGTATGACGTCCTCGGCGTCGGGCTGGTCCTGCCAGCAGTCGGCTGCGACGATCACCTCGGTGGTTGGAATGGGACTTTGTGGCATCCTGGTCGAGTTCTGTGCGGATGGCGCTGAGAGCATGCGCCGATCGGCGAGCTTGCTCCGATGTCAGCGGGCCTTCGGGCCCTCATAGGCTGCAACGATGCGCGCCACCAATTCGTGGCGAATGACGTCCTCGCCGGTGAAGCGGACCTGCGCGATGCCTTCGACACCGTCGAGCAGGCGCGCGGCCTCGGCGAGCCCCGACGTCTGGCCGTTGGGCAGGTCGACCTGCGACGGGTCGCCGGTGATGATCATGCGGCTGTTCTCGCCGAGACGCGTCAGGAACATCTTCATCTGCATCGATGTCGTGTTCTGCGCTTCGTCGAGAATGATCGCGGCGTTGGTGAGCGTGCGCCCGCGCATGAAGGCGAGCGGCGCGATCTCGATCTCGCCGGCCTGCAGCGCGCGTTCGACGACACGGGCATCCATCAGATCGTACAGCGCGTCGTAGATCGGGCGCAGATAGGGATCGACCTTCTCGCGCAGATCACCGGGCAGGAAGCCGAGCCGCTCGCCGGCCTCGACCGCGGGGCGCGACAGGATGATGCGATCGACTTCCTTGCGCTCGAACAGCTGCGCCGCATGCGCCACCGCGAGCCAGGTCTTGCCGGTGCCGGCCGGGCCGATGCCGAACACCATCTCATGGCGCTTCAGCGCACGAATGTAGGAATCCTGCGCGGCAGTGCGGGCGCGCACCGGGCGCTTGCGCAGGTTGATGCTCTCGAACGCGTTCTTGCCGTTCTTGGCGTCGAATTCGAACAGCGAGCCCTGCGCGACCACCGCGCGGATCGCGCCTTCGACGTCGCCCTGCGACAGATCCTGGCCCTTCACCGCCTGGGCGTACAGGGATTCCAGCACCCGGCGCGCGGCATCGCAGCCGTCGCGGCTGCCGCCGATCGTGATGTGGTTGCCGCGCGAATCCACGACCACGCCGAGGCGGCGCTCGACCAAAGCCAGGTTCTGGCCGTAGGGGCCGACCAGGGCGGAAGCGGCACGGTTGTCGTCGAAGTCGATGACGACCTGGGTCTCGGGGGGCATGGACATGTCGCGGTCGAACTTGCGGCTGGGAGCGAGGGAAGATGAATCCGATGCGCTCTTGGGCAAGTGCTCAGCCTCCGATGGACATGAGGGATGCAATTTCAGGGCGGGGCGCGGCGCCTGCCGTGGCGAGCTCGCCGAGCAGGCTGTAACGTTCGAGGCTGTCGATGCGCACCGGAAGAACCTGGCCGATGATGTCGTCGGACGCCATCACGTGAGCCGGCTGCAGATACGCCGTGCGTCCGACCAGCTGACCGGGCTTGCGCGCGGCGCGTTCGAACAACACGTCGACGACCGAGCCGATCGCGGCCTTGTTGAAGGCCGCCTGCTGGCTGTCGATCAAGCTCTGGAGGCGCTCCAATCGCTCGTCCATCTCGGTCGCTGACACCATCTCCTGCATGTCCGCCGCCGGGGTGCCCGGACGCGGCGAATATTTGAAAGAATAGGCTGCAGCGTAGCCGATTTGGTCGATCAGCGCGAGGGTGGCGCGAAAATCTTCCTCCGTCTCGCCGGGGAACCCGACGATGAAGTCGGAAGAGAATGCAATGTCCGGCCGCACGGCGCGGAAACGGTCGACAACTCTGCGGTAATCGTCTGCGCTGTGCTTGCGGTTCATGGCGCCGAGAATGCGATCCGAGCCGGACTGCACCGGAAGGTGCACGAACGGCATCACGCAGGGCAGGTCGCGATGCGCTGCGATCAGGCTGTCGTCGACGTCGTTGGGATGGCTGGTCGAGTAGCGGATGCGCGCCACGCCCGGAATCTCAGCAATCCGATACAGCAATTGCCCGAGCGTCCAGGAACGGCCGTCGGGGCCGGCGCCGTGATAGGCGTTGACGTTCTGGCCGATCAACGTGATCTCGCGGACGCCGCTCTCGGTCAGCTGCATCACGTCGTCGAGGATGCGCGCCACCGGCCGCGACATCTCGCTGCCGCGCGTGTACGGCACCACGCAGAAGGTGCAGAACTTGTCGCAACCCTCCTGCACCGTGACGAAGGCGGAGATGCCGCGGGCGCGGATCGCCTCGCGGCTCGGCCTGGCGAGGAAGCCGAACTTGTCCTCGGCCGGGAATTCGGTCTCGATCGCGCGATCGCCATGGCTGGCGCGGGCGAGCAGCTCGGGCAGATGATGGTAGCTCTGCGGGCCGACTACGACGTCGACCGTTGGGGCGCGGGCGATGATCTCGGCGCCTTCGGCCTGAGCCACGCAGCCGGCGACCGCAATCTGCATCGCGCGGCCGTGACGCGCCGCCTCCTCCTTCGCCACCCGCAGCCGCCCCAGTTCCGAATAGACCTTTTCGGAGGCCTTCTCGCGGATGTGGCAGGTGTTGAGGATCACCAGGTCGGCGTCGCCGGCGTCGGCGGTCTCGACGAAGCCCTCAGGCCCCAGCGTGTCCACCATGCGCTGGGCATCGTAGACGTTCATCTGGCAGCCATAGGATTTGATGTGCAGCTTGCGCGGCGTCATGAACCTGCGTGCGGTCGGGAGCGCGCCAACCTTGGCGCCGGGCTCAGATATAGGCTAGGCGGCCGAAAATCCAGCGAGCGGGGCGGCTTTCTCGCCGAGCTTGCTGAGAATGATTGGCAATTGCCGCATATCGTCGAAAACCAGCGTGGCGCCGGCCTCCCGCAGACTGTCCGCATGACCGGGCCGGCAATGGCTGCCGCCGTGGAATCCGAGCACGGTCATGCCGGCGGCGATGCCGCCCCGGATACCGGCGAGGCTGTCCTCAACGACCACGCAGGCTTGGGGCCGGGCGTTCATCTGCGCCGCCGCGAACAGGAACAGATCGGGCGCCGGCTTGCCGTTCTCGACCTGGGAGGACGAGAAAATATGCGGGGCGAGACGATCGTAGAGCCGGGTCGCGCCGAGGCTGACGCGCATGCGCTGGTGCGAGCCAGAGGACGCCACGCATACCGGCACGTCGAGCGCATCGAGTGCGTCCATGATGCCGGCGACCGGATGCAGATCGTGCTCGAAGGCGCGAAACAGGCGGTCCTGGAGCTTGGCGTTGAAATCGGCCGGCAGGCTGCGTCCGAGCTCAGCCTCGACCTCGGCCGTCGCCTGCTTCGACGAGCGCCCGAGAAAGCGATCGAACACCTGGTCGGCGCTGATCGGATAGCCGCACAGGCTAAGCACATCGGCGTGCGCCTGACAGGAGATCACCTCGCTGTCGACGAGCACGCCATCACAATCGAAAATGACGAGATCGAAGCTGGAAGGCCGCGCCGGATCAGCCATTCGTCTCTTCGTCGAGCGGCACGCAATAAAGCTCGAGCCGGTGGTCGACGAGCTTGTAGCCGAGCTTGCGGGCGATCTCGGCCTGCAGCTTCTCGATCTCCTCCGAGGTGAACTCGATCACCTTGCCGTCGCGCAGATTGATCAGGTGGTCATGATGGCTGTCGCGCATCTGCTCGTAGCGGGCGCGACCTTCGCGGAAATCGTGGCGCTCGATGATGCCGGCATCCTCGAACAGCTTTACGGTCCGATAGACCGTCGAGATCGAGATCTTGTCGTCCACCGCGACGCAGCGCCGGTACAACTCTTCGACGTCGGGATGATCGGTGGAATCGGCGAGCACGCGGGCGATCACCCGGCGCTGTTCGGTCATGCGCATGCCGGTCGCGGCACATCGCGCCTCGATTCCGGAGGAACCCAGCGCCGGCGGTGTTTTCAAGGAAGTCATGGTATCTCGCCTCAAGGATGCGCTTTCTGCCACCAAGCGCAGGTTACGACAAGTCCCGGCGCATCAGAAGCGCATTCAACTGTTCTCCGCCAGGCTGAAGGTAATAGCGCTCCCGCCGCCCGACGGTCGCAAATCCGGCGCGTTCATAGAGTCGGCGAGCCGGCTGGTTGTTTTCCTCGACCTCGAGGAAAACCGTCCGGACGCCGCGCCCCGCCAGGTGCCCGAGATGCACGAGCAGCAGATCACGAGAAAATCCGCGGCCGCGCTGATTTGGGTCAAGTGCGACGGACAAAATTTCGGCCTCGTCCGCCCCGATGCGCGACACGATGAAGCCCGCCAGCTTGCGCCCGAGCCGCAGCCGATGGATCAGGGTGTTCCGCTCGGCCAGCATCGTCTCGAACTCGCCCTCGCCCCAGCCGCGGTGAAACGAGGCGGCGTGGATCTGAGCGAGCCGGGCGGCATCGCGCGGCGAGGCTGCCTCGATCGAGGGCTTGGAGCGGCCGAGCCACCGGAACAGCATGTTCATGAGGATACGGACGTCTGGGCCGGTTCGCGCGGCGCGTTGGCGGGCGGCTTGACGTCGGGCGCGCGCAGATAGAACGGCCGCGCCGGAGCCTGCGCGGGATCCGCGGCAGCCCCGAGCCAGGCGACCCAGGCGATGTCGGGGCCGGCTTGGGTGTGGACCGCGACCGGTGCGGCAGCTTCACCGGGCCAGCGCTCGGCCAGGATTGCCGCAGCATTGCCGACGAGGTGCGGTGCGCCGAAACGGGCGGCGGCGAGGACGTCGTCGATGGCCGCAACCTGCGGTGCGATCAGCTCATCGCCGCTGCCGCTCACGACCTGATAGTAGAGATGATCGTGCCGGGCATCGATCACCGAGATCACGGGGTTGTCGCGATCCTCGCTGACAACCGGCGCCGCATAGGCTGATAGCGTGGTGACGCCGACCACCGGCTTGTGAGCCGCCAGCGCGATGCCGCGGGCGGCGGAGAGGCCGACCCGCAGCCCCGTGAAGCTTCCGGGCCCGGTCGTCACCGCGATCCGGTCGAGATCGGGAAAGCCGATGCCGGATTGCCGCATCACGCCGGCGAGCAGCGGCATCAACGCCTCGGCGTGACCGCGCTTCATCGGCAGCGTCTCCTGCGCCCGCATCTCGGCGGTGGCGGCATCCAGGACAGCGGCCGCGCAATGGTCCAAGGCCGTATCGATCGCGAGTATCAACATCCGGTCGGGTTCGTGTGAATGAGGTCGGAAAAAACGCTTGAGGTACCTTGATAAAGTCAGTTGCCGTTGTCCGCCAGCCGCGTCAGGGCCAACGCATCAGCGCGCACTCATCAAGAAGCTAAGTTACTGAATCAGCGCCCGTTCAAGCAAATCTTTCCGGGTCCGTCCAAATTGTCCTCAGGCCATGCGGTCGGGCGGGCGTCCGCAGGATCATCCGCCGGCCGTGAAGGGCGCGCTTTGACGGTGTTTTCGGCAGCAGCCGTGCACGCGTTCTCTTGGGCGGCTTCCGCAACTCATGCGGGGTGCTGATCAGCGCCCGTCCGAAGCAAGAGAGTGCTTCTGGCACGTGGTCGTCAGTCGTCACTCGGTCTCGGGAGCCGGCCGACGCACGGCCGGCCGCACTCGCAAACACGTGGTGGATCTCGTCTGGACGCGAGCAGCGAATGGCGAAGCTTGTATTCGCCACTCCCTATTCGCTACTCGCCCCTCTTCACATCGGCCGGACTTCGACCACTTCCGGCACGAAATGCTTCAGCAGGTTCTGAATGCCGTGCTGCAGGGTGGCGGTTGACGACGGGCAGCCGGAGCAGGCGCCCTTCATGTTGAGATAGACGACGCCGTCCTTGAAGCCGCGGAAGGTGATGTCGCCGCCGTCATTGGCGACCGCTGGGCGCACGCGGCTCTCGATCAGGTCCTTGATCATGCCGACCGTCTCGGTGTCGGCCTCATCGTAGAACTCGTCGTCCTCGTCGGCGGAGGCGTCGTTGGCGGCGCTGCCGTCGGCGAGCAGCGGCGCACCCGACATGTAGTGCTCCATGATCGCGCCGAGGATCGCCGGCTTCAGGTGCTGCCATTCGCCGTCGCTCTTGGTCACGGTGATGAAGTCGCCGCCGTAGAACACGCCGGCGACGCCGTCGACGGCGAACAGGCGCTCGGCCAGCGGGGAGCGCGCCGCGGCAGCGCGGCTCGCGAACTCCATGGTTCCGGCCGGCAGCACGACGCGGCCCGGGATGAACTTCAGGGTGGCGGGATTGGGGGTGGCTTCAGTCTGGATGAACATGATTTTCTCCGGCAGCGCCGGTTCAAGGCCGGCCTGTGAGCTGTCTCTTAGCAGATGGCAAGGGTGTGCGCACGATCAAGAGGATCAGGGCGGCACTTTCCGAGCAACCCTATGACAGGGCGTCGATATCGGCGTCGGCGAGGTCGCCGGGCACGATCACCAGGGGAACAGGGAAGGCGCCGATCGTCTTGGTGACGTGGGTGACCAGCGGGCCCGGGCCCTCCGGACCCGAATTCGCGGCGAGCACCAGCAGCGCGATGTCGCTGTCGGCCTCGATCGTGGCCAGGATCTGCGTGGTCGGATCGCCCTCCCGGATGACGCGTTCGGGTGCCGAAATACCGATGTCGCCCAGCATCGCGGCGGCCTGATCGAGCGCCGCATTGGCTTCGTCCTGAGCCTCCGCGCGCATCAGGTCGGCGACGCCCAGCCATTGCTGGTTCTGATCCTCGGTCTCGATGACGTGCAGCATCACGATCCGGCCGCCGGACCGCAGCGCCCAACGGCCGGCATAGCGGATCGCACGGTCCCATTCCGCACTGTCGTCGACCACGACGAGGCCCTTTGGCGCATGGCCGGTCTGGTAGCTCTGCCGCTGCGCCGCCATTCGCGCGTTCCCGCCTGCTGCTGCATCAATGCGGACGCGATGCTGCCACAGCCCATCTCCGTTGGGGAGAGGGGCCGCAGGTTCCATTTGCAGGTGCAGGCGGCGCCGAGCCGTCCCGGATCAGCGCTCGCGAAGCGTGCGCTTGCGAATGAAGCCGACGATGTCCTTCGCCGTCTTCATGGTCTCCGCCGCGATCGCCTGGGCACGCTCGCCGCCGTCGACCAGGACCGAATCGACATAGCCAGGATCCGCCGTCAGCCGCTTCATCTCGGCTGCGATCGGGCCAAGCTTGGTGACGCACAGCTCGACCAGCGCGCTCTTGAAGCTGGAGAACTGGCCGCCGCCGAAATCCCGGAGCACCTCGGCCTTGCTGCGGTCCGACAGCGCCGCGTAGATGCCGACGAGGTTGTCGGCCTCGGGACGCGTGTCCAGGCCCTTCTCCTCGCTCGGCAGCGGCTCCGGATCGGTCTTGGCCTTGCGGACCTTCTGCGCGATCGTGTCGGCATCGTCGGTCAGGTTGATGCGCGAGTAGTCCGACGCATCCGACTTCGACATCTTCTTGGTGCCGTCGCGCAGCGACATCACGCGGGTCGCGGGCCCGGTGATGAACGGTTCCGGCAGCGGGAAGAACAGGCCGTCACCGAAGCCCTGCGTCCGGATGGCATCGCCGAAGTCGTTGTTGAACTTCTGCGCGATGTCGCGCGAGAGTTCGAGATGCTGCTTCTGGTCCTCGCCGACCGGAACATGGGTGGCGCGATACAGCAGGATGTCGGCCGCCATCAGCACCGGGTAGTCGTACAGACCCACCGACGCATTCTCGCGGTCCTTGCCGGCCTTCTCCTTGAACTGCGTCATGCGGTTCAGCCAGCCGATGCGGGCAACGCAGTTGAAGATCCAGGCGAGCTCGGCGTGGCCCGAGACCTGGCTCTGGTTGAACACGATGTGCTTCTTCGGATCGATGCCGGCGGCGATGAACGCGGCCGTGACCTCGCGGGTGTTGCGCGCGAGCTCGGCCGGACCGCCCCAGACGTCGATCGGCATCGTGATCGCGTGCATGTCGACGACGCAATAGATGCAGTTGTGCGTCTCCTGCATCTTCACGAAATTGACGATCGCGCCGAGATAGTTGCCGAGATGCAGGTTGCCGGTCGGCTGGACGCCCGAGAAAACCCGTTCCACGAAGGCCATGGTCACTGTTCCGATGTTGGATTTGGTGCGTCGTTTGGCACGAGCGCCTTAAAGGTGCAAGTCGCGGGCGGGCCGCTGCCGGATCGCCCTGACCGTCTCACGCCAGCTCACCACGCCGAGGACCGTCAGAAGCGCGGCATACAGCACGATGGCGCCCCCGATCAAAGCCGCGAGCAGAGCGGCGGCGCCGGCATGGCTGTCCGAGAATTGACCGAGCCGGGTCGCCACGGCCCACAGGGCGGCGCCCATGATGGCAGCCGCCAGTACGATGCGCGGCAGGCGGCTGCGCGATGCGCGCGACAGCGCGAAGCCGAAGCTGGCGGTACCGCGCCGGATCAGGACCGCGGCGTTGGCCCAGGCGCCGAGCGCCAGTCCGGCTGCGATGCCGGCGGCGCCGAAAGGCTGGGCCAGCAGGAACGCGAGCGCGATCGCCGTCGCGCATCCGATCAGCGTGGCGTGCAGCGGCGTCCTTGTATCTTCGCGCGCAAAGAAAGCAGGCTGTAGCGCCTTGGTCAGTACCTGTGCGGGCAGCGCGGCCGCGAGCCAGCTCAGCACCTGCGCCGTCGCCATCGCATCGGCGCGTGTGAATGCACCGTGTTCGAACAGCAAACGAACGACCGGCTCGTTCAGAATGATGAGGCCCAGGCTTGCGGGCAGCGCGAGTCCGATCGTGAGCTCGAGTCCGCGCGATTGCACGTCGGCCAGCGCCTCGCTGTCACCGGCGTGCAGCGCGCGGGTCAACTCCGGTACCAGCACAGTGCCCATCGCGACGCCGACCAGGCCGAGCGGCAGTTCGATCAGCCGGTTGGCGAAGTACAGCCACGACACGGCCGACGGCGTGGCGGAGGCGATGATCGCGCCACCGACGGCGAGCAGTTGTGGGGCGGCGCTGGCCACCATGCCGGGCAGGGCCTTGCCGAAGAAGCTGCGCATCTCGGCGTCGACCGATAGGCGGATCGGCCACGCGACGGTGGCGCCACGGCGGCGCTGCGCCAGGATCGCGAGTTGCAGCAGTCCGGCGACGCCGATGGTGGTGGCGAGCAGCAGCGCTGAGCGCGGCGGATCCTGATGTTGCACCAGCAGCACGATCGTCATCGCGATCAGCGCGACGTTGAACAGCAATGGTGCGAAGGCCGTCAAGGCAAAGCGCCTCTGCGCGCTGGAGAGCGCGAGCAGCACGGTGGAGGGGCCGGCGAAGGCGAGATAAGGCAGCATAAGCCTGGCATTGCTCACCGCCAAGGTGAGCGTCTCTTCACCGGCAAAACCGGGCGCGAGCACGGTCATCGCGAGCGGCATCAGAGCCGCGAGCACGAGCGTCGCTGCAAGCAGGCCCACGCTGACCGTGCCGAGCACGCGCCCGGCGAAGGCTGCCGCCTGATTTGTGCCGGCCTGCTGGTATATTCGCAGCCATGCCGGGACCAACGCTGCGTTGAGCGCGCCCTCGGTGAGCAATCGCCTGATGACGTTGACGAGTTGAAACGCTGCGAGAAAGGCATCCGCAACCGGCCCGGCGCCCAGCAGAGCTGCCATCAGCGCGTCCCTGATGAAGCCGAGCAGGCGCGAGGCGAGTGTTCCTGAGAGCACAGTCACGAATGAGCGGATCATCAGGCTTCTATAGCAGCGCCGCTTGTGATAGGCCGCAGCGTTTGCAAAACGCCGTAAACGGGGCCAGTGGATGACTGACGCGAAATACGATGTTCTCGGGATCGGCAACGCCATTTTCGACGTGCTGGTGCAGGCCGACGAGGCCTTTCTCGCCAAGCATGGCATGACCAAGGGCGGCATGGCGCTGATCGACGAGGCGCGTGCGGCCGCGATTTACCGTGACATGGGACCAGCCACCGAAATGTCCGGCGGCTCGGCCGCCAACACCATCGTCGGTCTTGCGAGCCTCGGCGCGCGTGCCGCTTACGTGGGCAAGGTCAAGGACGACCAGATCGGCCGCATGTATGCGCACGACATCCGCGCCGCCGGCGTCGCCTTCGACACCGCCCCGGCTGTGGATGGCCCAGCCACGGGCTGCAGCTACATTCTGGTGACGCCGGACGGCGAGCGCACCATGAACACCTATCTCGGCGCTGCGCAGAACTTGACACCGGCGGACATCGATCCCGCGCAGATTGCGGCCGCGCGCATCGTCTATCTGGAAGGTTATCTCTGGGACCCGAAGGATGCGAAGGACGCGTTCGTTAAGGCGGCGACGATCGCGCATGACGCGGGACGCGAAGTGGCGCTGACCTTGTCGGATTCGTTCTGCGTCGACCGGTATCGCGAGGAGTTTCTCGACCTGTTGCGGGGCGGCACCGCCGACGTCGTGTTCGCCAACGAGGCCGAGCTGCATTCGTTGTACCAGACCTCAGATTTCGACGGTGCGCTGAAGCAGCTCCGCGAAGACGCCACGCTCGGCATCGTCACCCGCAGCGACAAGGGCTGCGTCGTGGTGTCGAACGACGGCATCATCACGGTGCCGGCGCATCCGATCGACGCGCTTGTCGACACCACCGGCGCGGGCGACCTGTTCGCCGCCGGCTTTCTGTTCGGCCTGGTGCGCAAGACCGGCTACGAGATCGCTGGAAAGCTTGGCGGCTTGGCGGCGGCCGAGGTGATCCAGCACATCGGCGCGAGGCCGCAGGTGTCGCTGAAGGAGCTCGCGGCGCAGAACGGGCTGAAGGTGTAGCTGACGTCTGGAGCAGACTCGGTGGCGCCGCTTGCTCGGTGCCTCTTACCTCGCCCCGCCAGGGCGAAGCGAAGCTTCGCTAGGGCGGGGAGATGTCGGATCGCATCGTCAGATGCGATCCGGGTGAGGGGCAGGTCTCTCCACGAACACTTCTCGCGCGGCTGCCCCTCACCCCAACCCTCTCCCCGTGAAGAACGGGGCGAGGGAGGGTACCGTCCGAATCGCAACAGCCCGAATCCAACTTTCAAGCGCGCGAACTGTCCCGACGCTAACTCAGTATTAGTTGTTAGTTGGCGACCTGAACATAGTTGGCCGCTTCGGAGGCGGATTGACCCGTCGATCATCCGCCTCCGCAGGCCCTCACATCATCACGCCGCCTTCTTTCCTCCCGCGGCATCCAGCCCGGCATAGACGCCGCGCTCGAAGCCCGTGAAGGTCTCCAGGCACAGCCTGTCGGCGAACGGCAGCAGCTGCATCAGGATCACGCCGGTGACGTCCCGCGCCGGATCGATCCAGTAGTAGGTGTTGGCGAGGCCGGCCCAGGCGAGGCTGCCGGCGCTGCGACCCTCGGGTGTCTGCGCCGTGGTGATCATGAAGCTGAGGCCCCACTTCTTGACGATATCAGGATAGAGATCGACGTCGTTGGTGTAGGCCAGCGCGACCGAGGGCATCCGGGTCATCTCGAGTTCGCCGATGTGATTGTCGCGCATCGCCGCGACCGTCTCCGGCTTCAGCACCTGGTTGCCGTTGCCGCGGCCGCTGTTGAGGATCATGCGGGTGAAGCGGATGTAGTCGCCGGCCGTGCCGTAGAGGCCGCCGCCGCCCATGTGAAATTCCGGCTCCTGTTCGAGCTCGAACGGGATCGGCGCCAGGCTGCCGTCCTCGCCGCGGGCATGCATGCCGACCAGGCGCGCGCGCTGCGAGGCGCCGAGCTTGAAGCCGGTGTCGTCCATGCCGAGCGGCGCGAACAGATTGTCACGCAAGTAGGCGTCGAGCTTCTGTCCGCTCGCGGCCTCGACTGCCTTGCCGACGAAGTCGATGTTGACGCCATATTCCCAGCGCGTACCGGGATCGGAGGCGAGCGGCAGTTTCAGCGCGTCGTTCTTGCAGGTGATGATGCCCGGCGTGCCGGCCTTCTGCATATAGGTCGCCATGTCGCCGTTCCACATATCGTAGCAGAAGCCGGCGGTGTGGGTCATCAGATGGCGCAAGGTGATCGCGGTCCTGGCCGGCCGCAGGATCGGCTCGCCCTGGGTATCGAAGCCGTCCAGCACCTTCGGCGCGGCGAGATCCGGCAGCACCTGGCCGATCGGCGCGTCGAGCGACAGCCGGCCCTGCTCGACCAACTGCATGCCGGCGGCGCAGGTGATCGCCTTGGTCATCGATGCGATCCAGAACACGCTGTCGGTGGTCATCGGATCGTCGCGGCCGAGGTCGCGCTTGCCGAACGCGCCTTCGTAGATGATGCCGTTGCTGTCCGCCGCGACGGCGACGACACCCGGGATTTCACGGGCATCCGCCTTCTGCCGCAGCACGCTGTCGATCTCGGTCTTGCTCATGGACTCCTCCGTTCCGTTCTTGTTGACGGTACGTGATTGTTCCCTGAGCCTGCCCGGGCAGCAAGGATCGCCGCTGTCGCGGGCGGTCGCGATCTCGTGATGATGCGGCGCGAACACAGACAGGCGGGAGAACGTCGCCGCGGATGCCACAGCGCTTCAAAATTTTTAGAGAATCATGATTAGTTCCACTCAGCCGCGAGTCCGGCACATGGACGCCATGTTCCCGCCACGGGCTTCGGACTGTTGTGAGTTGCAACCATTTCTGCCTTAAAGGGTTCAACAACCGGCCATTTTCGGCCGAACGACATGTATTGGCGGCAACGTCCGCCTTGGGGGCGATATGATTACGACGTGGAGTGAGTGGAAGCGGTATCCGCGGCCGGGTCGCGGTGACAACATTGAGGCTCCGATTACCCCGGGAATCTACGAGGTCCGCGTGGCGGCGACCGGCGCGCTGCACTCTTTCGGCGCAGTCGACAACGTCGCTCAGGCCCTGGCGTCGCTCACTGTTGGCCAGAAATCGTGGTTTGGCCGCCGCGATCCCGCCAACATGCCCGATCTCGAATACCGGACCTGCGCGACCTCCACCAAGGCCGATGCCAAGGTTGCCGCGGAGCGCATGATCGGCCGTCGCGAGACCTACATGAGCGGCGCGGCCTGAGGCCGCGCTGAACGGCTGTCGGGCGGGCGCCGCATTTGCTGCCGTAAAGGTACGGTTTTCCTGCGCGAATGTGCCGTCACGGCGCGCACATGCGGTGCGCCGGTCCCGGCCGGGGGCTATATACGAAGCGAGAAACGACCGCTTCGGAGGAACTGCCCCATGACATCGACCGCCGCCGCCCGCGCCACCGCTGCGTCCAGCCTGCGCGACCGCCTCAAGGATCCGTCGCTGCTGCGCGAGCAGTGCTACATCGACGGGGCCTGGATCGGCCAGCCGGTGCTGGCCGTCGTCAACCCCGCCACCGGCGTCGAACTCGCCAAGGTCGCGCAGCTCGGTGCTGCGGAGACGACGCAGGCCGTCGAGGCAGCCTCCCGCGCGTTCCCGCTGTGGGCCAGGCTGACCGCCAAGCAGCGCTCCAATATCTTGCGCAAATGGTTCGAGCTGATCATTGCGAACCGCGAGGACCTCGCGCTGATCCTGACCTCCGAGCAGGGCAAGCCGCTGGCCGAGGCGCTCGGCGAGGTCGACATCGGCGCCGCCTATATCGAGTTCTTCGCCGAGGAGGCGCGCCGCGTCTATGGCGAGACCATCCCGACGCAGAAACCGGATGCGCGCCTCCTGGCGCTGAAGCAGCCGATCGGCGTCTGCGGCGCGATCACGCCGTGGAATTTCCCGAACTCGATGATCACCCGCAAGGTCTCGCCCGCGCTCGCCGCGGGCTGCACCGTGGTGCTGAAGCCGGCGAACGAGACGCCGCTGTCGGCGCTGGCGCTCGCCGTGCTCGCCGAGCGCGCCGGCATTCCGAAGGGCGCGCTCAACATCATCACAGGCGACGCGCCTCCGATCGGCAAGGTGCTGTGCGAGCATCCGGCGGTGCGCTTCGTCGGCTTCACCGGCTCGACCGAGGTCGGCAAGATCCTGTACCGGCAATCCGCCGGCACGGTGAAGAAGCTCGGCCTCGAGCTCGGCGGCAACGCGCCGTTCGTGGTGTTCGATGACGCGGACGTCGATGCCGCAGTCGAAGGCGCGATGGTCTCGAAGTATCGCAACATGGGCCAGACCTGCGTCTGCGCCAACCGCCTCTATGCACAGGAAGGGATCTACGACGCATTCGTCGAGAAGCTCGCTGCCAAGGTCGCCGCGATGAAGATCGGCGATGGCACCGAGGCTGGCGTCACCCAGGGCCCGCTGATCAACGCGGAGGCGGTCGAGAAGGTCGAGCGTCACATCGCCGACGCGGTCAAGGGCGGCGCCAAGGTCGTCACCGGCGGCAAGCGCCATGCGCTCGGCCGCACCTTCTTCGAGCCGACCGTGCTGCGGGACGTGAAGGCCGACGCGCTGGTCGCGCATGAGGAGACGTTCGGCCCGCTTGCCCCCGTGATCCGATTCAAGGACGAGGCCGACGTGATCGCGATGTGCAATGCCTCGCCGTTCGGGCTCGCGTCCTACTTCTACGCGCGCGATCTCGGCCGCGTCTGGCGCGTCGCGGAGGCGCTCGAATCCGGCATGGTCGGCGTCAACACCGGCCTGATCACGACCGAGGTCGCGCCGTTCGGCGGCGTCAAGGAGAGCGGCCTCGGCCGTGAAGGCTCGCATCACGGCATCGAGGAATATCTCGAGATCAAGTATGTGATGATGGCGGGAGTCTAAGCTACGAGGGTCTAGACTACGGGCGTCTGAGCCGCGAGATTCTCGGCTCAGACCGACTCGGCTCAAGCCGTCTTGGGCAGCTTGCCTACCGGCACGGTGTAGGACTTGTCGCCGTATGAGTAGATGACCTTGCCGCTCTGGCCGTCGTCGGTCGAGATCTGGGTCTGGCCGAACATGATGACGTTCTTGTAGACAATGCCGGTGCCCTGGCGCGTGATGCCGTTGGTCGTCACGCTGACCTGCGCCTCTTTGCCCGAGACCGACAGCACGCGAAAGTTCGCGCTCATGCCGTTGTCGCCGGAATAGCCGGCCCAGCTTCCGACCAGCTTGTTGTCGTCGGCGGGAGGCGTCTGCTTGTCCAGAATGGCCGTGGCCTTGCCGCCGCCGGCCGAGAACAGCAGCACGGCGCTCTTGCCGTTCTTGGTGCCGAGCGTGACCGCGCCGAAGTCGATGGTGGCGCCGTTGACCTGGCCGATGCCGCGCTCGGTGCGGCCGTTGTGGGTGTATTCGACCGTGGCGGCGGCGCCTCTGATGTTGACGACCTTGAAGCTCACGGCCTGGCCGCTGGCCGTCCACGTGCCCTTCCATTCGCCGAGCAGGTTGCTCTGGCGATACATCCGCTCCGCCGCGGGAGAGATCTGGCTGGTGCTTTGAACGATCGCCATCTGAGCTGCCAAAGAGCCCGAATGCTCTTTCCTCACGTTTCCGGACCATTTCCGGCCGTTGCTGAGAAGAGTCGTAGGTCGACTGGCTTAACGATGTCTTAATTGCCGCCAGCGGCGACCGGAACGCGACGCGCGACCAATCGTCCCGGCCCAGCCGGCCGCTGATCGCGTCACCGGACTGCGGGACGGCAAGCGGGTCCTTGCCGGACGGCGTTTGATCATCGACCATGCCAATGCCTGATCCTCACACATGCGAGCTTAACCATGACCAGCGTCTCCCAACGCGCCGCCATCGGCCGGCTTCCCGAGACGGACGCACGCCGTCTCGACGCGGACGGCTACCTGCTGCTGCGCGGCGCCATCCCGGCGGCATGGATCGCGCCGCTGCGCGACGCCTTCGAGGCGGGCAGGCGACCGTCGGAGCAATGGCCCGTCCCGCGCGGCCGCGACTGGCGCCATGCGATGGTCGACCTCGATCCTCTGGTGCAGCAGGTCTGCCGGCTGCCGCTGATGCTCGCCGCCGTGCATCACATCCTCAAGGCGCCGTTCTTCCTCGGGCAGGTCGAAGGCCGGGAGCCGCTCGCCGAGGGCGGTCAGCAGCCGCTGCATCGCGACGGTGTCGACCGGCATTGCACCGACGCGGTCTCGGCGCTCGCGTTTCTCGATCCGTTCGGACCCGACAATGGCGCGACGCAGCTGGCGCCGGGCACCCATCACCGCGATGCCGACGATGCGCAGGCGGCATCGTCGGCGCTCGTCACCGCGGGCGAGGCCGGCGACATCCTGCTGTTCGACGTCAACCTGCTGCACGGCGCCACGCGCAACCGCAGTGGCGCGCGCCGCCGCTCGCTGCTGATCACCTACGCCTTGTCGGCGCAGCAGGAGGACTGGCGCCGGACGCGCACCTTGCGCGCGGTGCGCATGGACGATGACGAGGTGTTCGGAGCGTAGTGAGCCCCGTCTCCTGATCCCGCGCGCCGCTTTCCACAAAGATTGCATCAAGACAGCATCAAGACAGCAGAGAGGACGCGCATGAAGCTCTACGACTCCCCGACCGCCCCGAGCCCGCGCCGCGTGCGGATCTTTCTCGCCGAGAAAGGCGTCGCTCTCCCGACCGTGCAGATGGACCTGCGCGCCGGCGAGCAGTTCACGCCGGAATTCCGGGCTCTCAATCCGCAGTGCACAGTCCCCGTACTCGCGCTCGATAGCGGCGCCGCCATCACCGACATTGTCGCGATTTGCCGCTACATCGAGGAGCTGCACCCGGAGCCAGCTTTGATGGGCCGCACGCCGGAACAGCGCGCCATCATCGAATGCTGGCTGCGCCGCATCGAGTGGGAGGGCATCGTCGCCATCCAGGAATACTTTCGCAACAGCCAGCCGGGGCTCGAGCACCGTGCGCTGCCCGGCCCGCTGCCGCTCGATCAGATCCCGGCCCTCGCCGAGCGCGGACGCCTGCGCACCGCGCACTTCTTCGCGTGGCTCGACGCGCGGCTGGCCGACCATGCCTTCGTCTGCGGAGCCGAGTTCACGATCGCCGACATCAGCGCCCTGGTGGCCGCCGACTTCGCCGCGCGCGCGAAACTCGATCCGCCCGCCGAACTTCGTCATCTCAGGCGATGGTACGACGAGGTCGCGAGCCGCCCCTCCGCGAAGGCGTGACCGGCCGCGCGCATGCGCGCCTCACCCCGCGAGCTTGGCCAGCCCGTCCCAGTCGAACGTGATGCCGTGGCCCGGCCGTGTCGGCGCCAGCGCCATGCCATCTTCGAGCACCAGGGGATGCGCGATGTAGCGGTCGAGGCCGAAGCCGTGCGCTTCGAGGAACGAACGGTTCGGGCAGGCGGCGAGCAGGTGCACGGTGATATCGTGCGCGCCGTGGCTGGTCACCGGCAGGTTGAACGCCTCGGCGAGGCGGGCGATCTTCATGAACGCGGTGACCCCGCCGCAATTGGTCACGTCGGGCTCGGGATAGGACACCGCGCCGGCAGCGATGTAGTTCTTGAAATCCCAAAGCGAGCGCAGATTCTCGCCGGCCGCGATCGGCACGCCGCCGGCGGCGAGGATACGGGCATGGCCGGCGACGTCGTCAGGAATGGTCGGCTCCTCCAGCCAGGTGAGATCGAACGGCTGCAGCGCGCGAGCGGCGCGGATCGCTTCCTCCACCGTCCACTTCATGTTTGCATCGGCCATCAGCGGAAAGCCGTCGCCGAGATGCCGGCGCATCGCGCCGACGCGCGCGACGTCGGCACTGAGCGCGGGCCGCCCCACCTTCATCTTGATGGCGCGAAAGCCCTTCGCGAGATTGTCGTCGGTCTGCTTCAGCAGCGCGTCGACCGGGAGATCGAGATCGATGCCGCCGGCATAGCAGGGCACGCGCGCATCGAAGCCGCCGAGCAGGCGGAACAGCGGCAGCGACGCGCGCCGCGCCTTGAGGTCCCACAGCGCGATGTCGAGCGCCGATAGCGCCAGCACGACCGGCCCGCCGCGTCCGCCATAGTGCAGGCCCCACCACACCCGGTGCCAGATCGCCTCGGTGTCGTCGGCCTCCTGGCCGACGACGATATCGGGGATCTCGCGCCTGACGATGTCGGCGACGGCATAGCCGTTGCGGCCGACCGTATAGGTGTAGCCGACGCCCTCGGCGCCGTCGGCATCGCGCACCTTGCAGGTGATCAGCTCGAACGCCGTCATTTCGCCATGCGTGCTGTCGGACAGCGTGACGGTGAGTGGAATGCGGTGCAGTCCGGTCTCGATCGTGGTGATCTGTGCCATCGCGCGGTTCCTTCCCTGGATTTTTGTCGAAGGTTATGCTGGTGCTGTGGCAAGGGCAATTGCGAACGGCGCATGGCGGACACGAGCAGGACTTCGGTTACGGTCTGCGTGATCCCTGGATGGGGCGAGAGTGCATGACGGGAGATCGCGACATCCTGGCCCTCAGCGACCTCGATAGCGCTGACATCCTGGGCATGCTGATGCGGGCGCAGGAGCTGGCCGCCTGCTGGCAGGCGCGCGCGATGCCGCAAGCGCTCACCGGCCGGCGCGTTGCGCTCGTGGTCGACGATAGCGGCTGGCGCAATACCACTGCCTTCGATCTCGGCGTGCAAGCGATGGGCGGCCTCTGCGTGCACACGCCGATCCGTCTCAACGCCACTGAGGCCGTCGAGGACCTCGCCGCCTATCTCGACAACTGGTTCGATGCCGTGGTCTGCCGCACGCCCGCGCTCGAAATGCTCTACGCATTGTCCCACTGGGCGCACGCCCCCGTGGTCAACGCGCGCACGCGGCAGAATCATCCCTGCGAGACGCTCGGCGATCTCGCCTTCCTCTGGCATCGGCGCGGCGCGATCGAGGGCTTGAAGATCGCCGTGGTGGCGCCCGCGGCGAACATCCTGGGCTCGTGGATCGAGGCTGCGCAGGTGCTTCCGATCGATGTCGTCCAGGTCTATCCGGCGCGCTGGCATGCGCCGGGAGAGTCACCGCGCTTTCACGTGACGACCGATCTCGGCGAATTGCAGGACGCCGACGTGATCATCACGGATTGCTGGCCGGGAGACGACGAGGCCGCTGCCTTGCAGGACTATCAAATCACCGCAGCGCTGCTGGATGGTCTCCGTCCGGATCTGGACTTCCTGCCCTGTCCACCGGTGACGCGGGGGCAGGAGGTGTCCGACGATGCCATGCGACATCGCGCCTGCCGGGTGGTGCAGGCAAAGTCGTTTCTGCTGCACGCACAGAATTCCGCGCTCGAATGGGTGTTCGCAGCGCCGTGACAGCCTCTACAGGACAGCGTGTTTCGACCTCGAACGCAATTTTCCGATCGCACAGGCGGCAACGCTGGCGCGATGCGGCGTGGGGGAGGGGAGGGCGCCGCTGTCGTTGAGACGGCGGTGGTCATCAAGAGATGGAGAAGCTGATGAGTTATCATGAGCCGTTACATAATCGAGCCAAGCTCTCGCCGCGATGACGCTGCGCTCCCCTCCCCCGGCCGGCAAGCGCGCAGCGGTTGCCGGATGCGGGGAGGGGTCGGGGGTGGGGGCTACACGCGCGAGAGCTCGTGGCGCGCGGCGTCGAATCCTCGCTCCAGTCCATCGCTATTTCCCGCCGATGCAGAATGCGTTGCCGTCTCGGCGCGCTCCTGACAACGGACCCATCACATCGCGCATCGCCCGGAGGCCCCCACCCCCGACCCCTCCCCGCACGCCGACATCGCTGGCGCGATGCCGGCGCGGGGGAGGGGAGCGCACCGTCGTTGAGGTGACTCGGATCATCAAGCAGCCGGCACAGCTTGCAATCACCGGCGTCGCCGCCGTTTACGCGTTTCGCGCCAGCAGCTAGAGTCCTGCATGTCCCAGGCTCATTCAGTCCTCCTCGACCTCGACGGCACCCTGATCGACTCGCAGCCGGGCATCGCCGCGAGCACATTCGCGGCGTTGCGCGAACTGGGGCACGCGCCGGATGACACGCTCGATGTGCGCAGCGTGATCGGGCCGCCCTTGCAGGACATGCTCCGCGTGCTGCTGCAGGCGTACGGCGATGATCGCGTCGATGCCGCGGTCGCGGCCTATCGCCGGCACTATGGCGAGAGCGGGCTGTTCGGCAGCGAGCTCTATCCCGGCATCCGCGACGCGCTTCAGCAACTGCATGGCGCTGGCTTGCGGCTCTATCTCGCGACGTCGAAGCGCGAAGAGTTCGCGCGGCGCATCCTGGAGCATCTTGGTCTCGCAGCCTTGTTCGCCGCCATTCACGGCTCGGTACCGTCGGGGGCGCTCGATCACAAGCCGGAGCTGCTGGCGCATATTCTCACGATGCGGAATATCGCGGCGCGCGATAGCCTGATGGTCGGCGACCGCCGCCACGATATCGCCGGCGCCCATGCGGTCAGGATGCGCAGTCTCGGCGTGCTCTGGGGCTATGGCAGCCGCGACGAACTCGAAACGGCCGACGCAGACCGGATCGTGGAAAGTCCCGCCGATCTGGCTGCGACCGTGCTGTCGATGTTGAACGCCGAGCACCGCCCACGCGGCGCGTGAGTCTTGCGGCGGAACCGGAAAGCCGCGAATATCGCGGCCTCTTCAACGATCATTCCGGGATACACATGCAATTCGACGACGTCATCCTCGGCCGCCGCAGCATCCGTGGCTACAAGCCGGACCCGGTGCCACGGGAGCTCATCGAGGAGATCATCACGCTCGCGATGCGCGCGCCGTCGTCGATGAACAGCCAGCCCTGGAATTTCTACGTCATCACCGGCGAGCCGCTGAACCGCATTCGCGCCGGCAACACCGAGCGCATGGTGGCCGGCGTCCCGCAATCGCGCGAATTCCGCATCGGCCAGCCGTTTGCCGGGCCGCATCGCGATCGGCAGGTGCAGGTCGCCAAGCAATTGTTCTCGGCAATGGGCATCGCGCGCGACGACAAGGACAAGCGGCAGGACTGGGTGCTGCGCGGCTTCCGCCAGTTCGACGCGCCGGTCTGCATCATCGTGACCTATGACCGCGCGCTCGACGGCAGCGACGACACGCCATTCGACTGCGGCGCCGTCACCAATGCGCTCGTCAACGCCGCCTGGTCGCGCGGCCTCGGCGCCGTCATCAACAGCCAGGGCATCATGCAGTCGCCAGTCGTGCGCGAGCACGCCGGCATCGCCGACGACCAGGTCATCATGAAGAGCATCGCGCTCGGCTGGCCCGATCACGATTTCCCGGCGAATGCGGTGGTGTCGGAACGGAAGTCCGTGAAGGACGCCACGGTATTCGTGGGGTTCGAGGATTAGTTGCGCGCCAGGCGATTGCAGAAGTCGTCGATGATGGCGGCCGCAGCGTCGGCAAGGGTCGCCAGCAGCATGTGAGGGGCGTCCAGCCGATGCAGCTCGCAGTCGGGACGGGCTGCAACGATATCGTTGATCTCGTCGCGACCGATCAGGCGGTCGGCGCTGCCATGCAGGCACAGCATCGCGCAGGTGGTCTCTCCGAGACGGAGGCGCTCGTCGATGCGAAGCGCATCCCTGGCGCGCGCACGCAGCAACGATGGGGGCAGCTCACGCAGGACGCAGCGCAGCGTCCGCGCAAGCTCCGGCGTTGCCCCCGATCCCATGAGGGCCGCGGCGATGACGGTCGAGGGCATCCATCTCACGTCGAGGAGCCAGGTGAGTGCCGACATCCACTGCGGCAGCGGGTGGCGGACGAAGCTCGACGCCAGAATCAGCCCCGCGGCGTCCGGATTCGTCGCGGCGATCGCGACGGCAATCGGACCGGAAAACGACTCGCCCAGGATGACGAAACGATCTCCTGGCAAGCGCTCTCCGACGAAGTCCGTGAGCTCGACGTAATCGAGATGGCGATCGATCGGGTAGGCCATGATGCACACCGGGCGATGCGCCGACAGCCGCTCGGCGAGAGGCTTCAGTAGCTCTCCCGTTCCATCCATGCCGGGCAACAGGATCAGGCCAATGTCGCTGGTTGGGGTCATGTGATTTTGTAGCACGTTCGATAGCGACATGGCCCGCCCATCGCGGCAGGTTGGCGCGCCTTTGCCCACCCTACGGCTGCGGCGAGCCGGTCGCTCCGCAAAATAAAGCTTGCGCTTTTTCAGAAATCGTATTCTGATCCGCGCCATCCCGTCCTCATGCAGAGGGGCGTACGCGTCGTCACGATACGTTGAGACGGGGAGCGGTGGCCGCGAGTCTGTCAGGTGCTGATGCGCTGGACGATTGGCAATTCGCGGACGTTCAAGCCGTGTGGTCCTGGCGCCCCGACGCTGGCGCTAAGCTCGCGTGACATGACGTGTCGCGCGGATGACGGGGGCAAGAAAGCCCGGTCCCCGGGGAGAGCACGGAGCAGACGTTAAACCCATCGCGCAGGGAGGGCCGGGCTGTCCGGCTGACCTGTGGTTCCTGCCGCCTGCATTTTTTGAGCAGGCGGGCCACGGGCCTCAGTCGAGGTCCGGCCTTCCCTGCGCCCTCGGCATTTCCGGAGGGCATTGGTGTGACCAACTCGGGCGCGACGGCGCTGCGGGCGTGTTGGTGCGTCTGCGCGCATCATAATGGCCGTGCCGAGTGGACCACCACCCCCGAGGGGAGAAGAGAGAGCGAGCCTCTTGCCACATGATCACGTGCAGAAGAGCCGAGCAGTTTGCATTGGACTAAGAAAGCCGTCCCGGATTGGCCCCTCCCCCTTGCGGGGAGGGGTCGGGGTGGGGGTCCCCGATGCACGCTGTCGATGATGAGCTACGTCAAAAAATCTCAAACTCAAGTAGGTCTGCGCATGAGCTTGCGATCTTCAAATCTTCAGCTCTCGTCCCGTCACGCGCCGGAACGCTTCCAGATAACGCTGGCTCGTCGCATCGACCACACTCTGCGGCAGCGGCGGGGGTGGGGCGTCGCCGTTCCAGCGGCCGGCTTTGCGCTCGGCGTCGAGATAGTCGCGCAGCGGCTGCTTGTCGAAGCTCGGCTGCGGCTTGCCCGGCTGATACGCGTCGACCGCCCAGAAGCGCGAGCTGTCGGGGGTCATCACCTCGTCGATCAGGATGATGTTGCCGTCCTTGTCGCGGCCGAACTCGAACTTGGTGTCGGCGATGATGATGCCCTGCTCGCGGGCGAGGTTTTCGCCCAGCGTATAGACCGCACGCGTCATGCTCTCGAGCGTATACGCCGTGTCGTCGCCGACCACTTCGCGCATCCTGCTGATGGTGATGTTCTCGTCATGGCCGGTCTCGGCCTTGGTCGCCGGGCTGAAGATCGCAGGCTCCAGCTTCTGGCTCTCGACCAGGCCCGCCGGCAGCTGCTCGCCGGCGAGCGTGCCGCTCGCGGCATATTCCTTCCAGGCCGAGCCGGAGAGATAGCCGCGGATCACGCATTCGATCGGAAACACGGTGGTACGCTTGCACAGCATCGCGCGTCCGAGGATCTCCTGGCGATGCGGCGCGAGCGCCGGCACTTCGGCAATAATCGCATCGGTATCGGCCGAGATCATATGGTGATGCACGACGCCTTCGAGCGCGTTGAACCAGTACGCCGAGATCTGCGTCAGCACCGCGCCCTTCATAGGGATGGTCTCGTTCATCACGACGTCGAAGGCCGAGATGCGGTCGGTGGTCAGCAGCAGCACGCGGTCGTCGCCGACGGCATAGATGTCGCGGACCTTGCCGCGGCCTATTTTCGGAAGCGGCAGATTGCTGGCGAGAAGCGTGGTCATCGTGTCTGGCCTTCGAGAGGGAGCATTGCTTCCCATAGCCTATTCCGGCAGCGGAATGAACTCATGCTCCTGCGGAACGGCGGCGAAGCGGCCGGTTTTCCAGTCCTGCTTGGCCTGCTCGATGCGCTCCTTGCTGGAGGAGACGAAATTCCACCAGACATGGCGCGGCCCCTCCAGCGCGTCGCCGCCCAAGAACATCATCCGGGTCGGCTTGACGGTGCGGACGCTGATGGCGTCGCCGGGGCGGAAGATCAGGAGCCGCGGTCCCTCGTAGCGCTCGCGCGCGATCTCGATTTCGCCATCGACGATGTAGATCGCGCGCTCCTCATGGTCGGGATCGAGCGGCACGATCGTGCCGGCTTGCGCGGTCACCTCGACATAGAACCAGGGCGAGACCATCGTCACCGGCGAGGCTTTCCCGAACGCCTTGCCGGCAATGATCCGCGCGGAGAAGCCGGTGTCGCTGGCGGTCGGCAGCGCGTTCGCCGCGTAATGCTGGAAGCTTGGCGCGATCTCTTCGGATTCAACGGGAAGCGCGATCCAGCTCTGCAGGCCGAGCATCTGCTGGCCGTTCTGCCGCTGCAGATCGGGCGTGCGCTCGGAATGCGCGATGCCGCGTCCGGCGGTCATCAGGTTCATGGCGCCCGGCTGGATCTCCTGCACGTTGCCCTCGCTGTCGCGATGCATGATGGCGCCGTCGAACAGATAGGTGACGGTGGCGAGCCCAATATGCGGATGCGGCCGCACGTCCATGCCCTTGCCGGAGACGAACTGCACCGGGCCGAAATGATCGAAGAAGATGAAGGGGCCGACCATCTGCCGCCGGCCATGCGGCAGCGCGCGGCGCACGGCGAAGCCGTCGCCGAGATCGCGGGTGCGCGGCACGATGACATGCTCCAGCGCCTCGCAGGAAGTGGGATCGCCGAATTCGGGATCGATCGATGGCTGCCAGCTCATGGGGCGCTCCTGCGATGTGATGCTCCGAGCTTAGCAGCTTCGCCAGGGCGCGGGCAGGGCACGAGGTCGCGGCGCCCTCGTGATTTGAACGGAACGCAGCTCCGGCCTAGAGTTCCACCGTTGCAAACGGATTTGTGATGATGCCGCTCGAAAGCCTCGACCTCGCGTTCCGCGCCGCCGCGACAGCGTTGCTGGCCGTGCTGGCGGCGTCGCTGTGGCGCGAGCTCAACAGGCAGTCGGTCGGCCGGCTTGCCGTCGCCTTGGCGCTCGGCTCGGCGGCGCATGCGGCGACGTTCAACATCGGCGGCCGCGCGTCGCCGTCGCTGGCGTTCGCGCCGTTGATTGCGGTCGCGACATCCGACGTCGTCGTGCTCTGGCTGTTCTGCCGCGCGCTGTTCGATGACGGCTTTCGGTTGCGCTGGGCGCATGGCGCGATCTGGCTTGCGGTGTTCGGCTTCAGCCTGATCAGTTGCCTCGTGCTCGGCCCGGCCGGCCATGTGCGGCTCGTCATCGTCGCGAACAATCTGCTGGCGCTCGGCTTCGTCTGCCTGACCTTGGCGCAGACCATCCGCTCGTGGTCGGCTGATCTCGTCGAGGGACGGCGGCGCGTCCGCGCCTTCGTCGTCATCGCGGCGCTGGTCTATGGCGGCGTCAATGCGCTGCTGCAGATCGCAGCCGGTGGCAGCGGCCCGTCGGAGCTGGTGAATGTGATCAACGCGACAATGCTGCTGGCCGTCGTCGGCGCCGTCGCGCTGATGCTGTTGAAGGTCGGCGCCGGCGATGTGTTCGCTGCGGAGACGCCGCAGGCCGTCACGGAGGCGCCGGCGCCGGCTGCGATCGCCGAGACGGCCGCCAACCGCAGGCTGGTCGTGGCGCTGACGCGGCTGATGGCGGACGAGCGGATCTATCGCCAGGAGAACGTCACCATCGGCATGCTGGCCACCAAGCTGTCCATTCCCGAGTACCGGCTGCGGCGGCTGATCAATGGCGAGCTCGGCTACCGCAACTTCAACACCTTCCTGAACAATCACCGCATCGAGGAAGCCAAGGCCGCGCTCGCCGATCCCACCCAGGCCGAGGTGCCCGTGATCACCATCGCCATGGACGCCGGGTTCCAGTCGCTCGGCCCGTTCAACCGCGCCTTCAAGGCCGCGACGGGGGTGACGCCGACCGAGTTCCGGCGGCTGAGGCTGGACGCGGCGTGATCTTCGAGGAGTTGAAATCAAAGGAGAATTTCGAAATCGGCGAGGTGGCAGCCAATTCCGGCGGGGGCAGGTTTCAAAATCGGCGAGCCGTTCGGCCGAAGCTGCGGTGTCGTCCGGCAAGTCCATCTGCCGGAGCTTGCCATGACCCGCCGCCGCCTGCTGCTCGTCCTCGTTTCGACCGTTGCTCTGTCTGCCCTCGCCATGGGCGCCGTCCGGGCCCGCGACGTGCCCCAGGTCGCGACCGGCTTCATGGCCAGCACGCTGTGCTCGGAGACGTTCGTCTCCGGCCTCGATCCGGCAGGCGTGCTGGCCGAAACTCAGGCGGCGATGCCCGGCGCCGGTCTTTTGACTTGGGCCATGAATGTCCAGGTGGATCGTGCCGCCAAGGACGTCACGGTGACCCTGCTCGGGCTCGGCCGCAGCCATGCGGTGTTTCGCGATGGGCTTGGCTGCCACATGGACCATGGCGAGGGCGGGAATTGGCCGACCATCCGGCCCGCTGCCCCGGCGCCGGCCTTGTTGCCCGACATCGCTCCGCCGCGCCTCGTGCCGCCGGCAACGCCAGCGCTCGCTGCGGCGCTCGACCGCGCCTTTGCCGAGCCGGACGCGCCGCCGTTCCGGCGCACGCATGCCGTCGTCGTGCTCAAGGACGGCAAGGTGATCGCCGAACGCTACGCCCCCAGCTTTGCGCTCGACACGCCCCTGCTCGGCTTCTCCGCGACCAAGTCGATGACCGCGACCCTGATCGGCATTCTCGTCCGCCAGGGCAAGCTCGCACTGCATGCGCCCGCGCCGGTCGCCGCGTGGCAGAGCGAGCGCGATCCGCGCCATGCCATCACCGTCGATCATCTGCTGCGCCACACCGCCGGGCTCGCGCTCGGCAGCTCGCTGCAGGCCTCCTTGTCGTCGGCGCTCGAGCCGGTCAACCGCATGAAGTTCATCGAACCCGACCGCGCCGCGTTCGCCGAGTCCATGCCGCTGGAAACCACACCGGGCGCGGTCAGCAACTATCACGACGGCAACACCGTCATCCTCTCCCATCTCATCCGCGACGCCGCCGGCGGCAGTGCTGCGGAAGTGCTTCGTTTTGCGCAGCGCGAGCTGTTCGATCCGCTCGGCATGCGCAACGTGACGATCGAGTTCGACGCCGCCGGCACGCCGGAGGGATCGAGCCAGATGCTGGCGACCGCGCGCGATTGGGCGCGGCTCGGCCAGCTCTATCTCGACGACGGCGTCGTCGGTGGCCGCCGCATCCTGCCCGCGGGCTGGGTCGACTATGTCAGCACTCCGACGCCCGGCGCCTTCGTCGGCCTCGGCGCCGGCTTCTGGACCAATCGCGGCGACAGCTTTGGCGCCAACTACCGGATCTCCCATGGCTGGCCGCGCGATGCGTTCTTCGCCAAGGGCACGATCGGCCAATATGTGGTCGTCATCCCCTCCGAGCGCCTGGTCATCGCGCGGTTCGGCCGCACCGTGAACTGGCCGCCGGAAGCCGATGGCGTGGCGCAGCTCGTGAGCGACGTGATGTCCGCGACGCGGGGGGAATGACGCTTGCGTTACGCCCTCCCCAGCGCAGTCGCCTGTTCGACGCGGTCGAACCGTTCCAGGGACAGAATCGCATCAGCAAAACTCTGCGCGCGGCTGCTCAGCACCGGCCGCGCCAAGGTGATGAACTTGTCGCTCATCGCCTGCGCGGACGGGAACGACGTCGGCTCGCCCGAGGGATCGTCGTGCAGCCGTTCATGCACGCCGTCCTCGGTCGTGATGGTGACGCGCGCGCCGAACGGATGGCTGCGGCCGATCTCGAGCTTGTCGTCCTGCACGACATCGAACTTGTCGGCGAGCGCGTTGAGCGCGGTGTCGCCAAGCCTCGTGTAGTCGTCCCAGCCGAAGCGGCCCTGGTCGAGCGCCAGCGCGCCGGTGAAATACATCGAGAACTGGCCGCCGACGATCGAGGTCGGATGCCGCTTGGTCGCGGCATCGCCCGTCAAGGTGATGCCGTTGCGGTGCAGGCCGATCTCGACGCGCTTGACCTGGTCCGGTGTCAGGTTGTGCTCGCGGCGCAGCGCAATGATGGCGTCGATCGCCGCGTGCGTATAGCGGCAGCTCGGATACGGCTTCACGCCGATCTTCATCGTCTCATAGGTCGTGCCGAGACCCGCGACGGCCTTGTCGTGATGCGGCGTATCGGTGTAGCCAACGAGCAGGCCATGCTTGCCTTCGACGGATTCGACGGCGCCGACGAAATCGTTCTTCGCCAGCGTCGCCGCGATCACACCGTTCATCGCGGAAGCCCCCACCTGATAGCGCTTGTTCCAGGCGCCGTTGACCAGGAACTGCAGCGAGCCCGCGGCCTGGCTGCCGGAGACGCCGAAGGCGTAGATCAGCTGCTGCTCCGACAGGCCGAACAGCTTGCCGGCCGCCGCCGCCGCGCCATAGGTGCCGGCGGTAGCGGTCGGGTGGAAGCCACGCGCATAATGCGAGGTCGGATCGAGCGCGTTGCCGAGCCGGCAGCACACCTCGTAGCCGGCGACGATCGCGGTCAGCACCTCGCGACCGGACGCGCCGACCATTTCGCCGACGGCGAAGGCGGCCGGCACGACGGGCGCACTCGGATGCAGCGAGGAATCGGCGTGGGTATCATCGAAGTCGAGCGAATGGCCCATCGTGCCGTTGAGCAGCGCCGCGACGGCCGGTGTCCAGGTCCTGGAATCGCCGAACACCGTGGCTTCGCCCGCCGCGTCCAGCTTCAGCGCGGCCAGCATATTCACCACCGAGGGTGTCGATTCCGCCTCGCGCCGGGCGCGGATGGCGCTGCCGAGAAAGTCGAGCGTCAGCACCTTGGCGCGGTCGAGCACCTCGGGCGGGATATCGTCAAATTTCAGCTCGGCGACATAGCTGGCGAGCGTTGCGGTTTCCTGGGCCATCGTGTTTCCTGAGCGTTGTTGCACGCAGCGTAGGCAAGCTGATTCCGCCTTTCAAGCCGGTCTGGTCCGGCGGGAGGCTGCCATGCCGCCGCGCAGGTCTGTTTCGAGGTGATGGATTGATGGCGTCGTTCAAGGAGCTGTTCGGCGGCGTGCGCGCCCGCAAGGCACAGATGTCGCTGGCCGTGCGCGGCACGGTCGCTGCCACGCTCGCGTTTGCCATCGCCACGGCATTCCAGCTGAAGCTGCCGCTGTGGGCGGTGCTGACCTCGCTGATCGTCACCCAAGGCAGCGTCGGGCGCTCGCTGAAGGCGACGCGCGACTACATGTTCGGCACCATCGGCGGCGCCATTTATGGCGGCGCTATCACCGTGCTGATCCCGCATTCCGGCGAGCTGCAGCTGTTGGGCATGCTGATCCTGGCGGTGACGCCGCTCGCCTTCATCGCCGCGATCAATCCGAGCCTCAATGCCGCCACCGTGACGGCCGTGATCGTGCTGCTGGTGCCGACGATGGGGCATCTCGATCCGCTGGGCTCGGCAATCGATCGCGTGTTCGAGGTCGCGGTCGGCGCGCTGACCGGCCTTGCGGTGTCGTTCATCGTGCTGCCGTCGCGCGCCCACGTGCAGATGCGCAGCGCCGCCGGGCGGCTGCTCGAACTGATCGCCGCGGCGATGACCGAATTGCTCGCCGGCCTGTCGCGCGGCCGCGACAACGACGCGTTGCATCAGATCCAGGACGGCATCGGCACCGCGCTGACCGAGTTGAACGCCACCGGCGCCGAGGCGGAGCGCGAGCGCTCGGCGCGGCTGTCGTCGGGCGCCGACACCGGTCCGCTGCTGCGGACGATCCTTCGCCTGCGTCATGACGTCGTCATGATCGGCCGCGCCAGCGTGGTGCCGCTGCCCTCGGAGCTGCAGGCGCGGCTGTCGGGACCGGTGACGCGGGTCAGCGACGCCATCGCGACCTACCTGCGCGGCTGCGCTGCCGCCATCCGCAATGGCTCCGGCCCGCCGGCGATCTGGCCGATCCACGTCGCGGTCAAGGCCTATGCCGAGGCGGTCGCCGCGGTGCGCAGCGAGGGCCTGACCCGCGGCCTGCCGGGCGACGCCGCCGAACGCTTCTTCGCGCTCGGCTTCTCGCTCGATCAGATGCGGCAGAACCTGATCGACCTCGAACGCGTGATTGCCGAATGGGCGGGCACCGCGCCGGGCAAGCCGCATCGGCCCGAGCCGGAGGAGTCGCCTGACACGGCCGGCGCGTAGCGTCATCGCGACAACCTGAGAAAACGCAGCACCAGGAGGGCTGCGTAGATCGTGGTGCCGATCGACAGTCCGATCCAGATGCCGGCGGCGCCATGAGACGTGTGGAGACCCAGCGCGTAGGACGCGGGGAAGCCGATCAGCCAATAGCCGAGCACGGCCAGGAGCAGCGGGATCCGCGTATCCTTGATGCCGCGCAACGCTCCCACGGCGACGGTCTGCAGCGCATCGGTGATGAAGAACGTCGTGCCGATGAGCAGCAGCGTGGCCGCGAGCGCCGCGGTCGCTTCCGCATCGGCAAGATCTGCGCCGAGAAACAGCTGCACGATCTCGACGCGCGCGACGATGATGCCGAGGGTGAACAGCACCGCGAGAAAAACGCCGAGCAGCATCGCCATCAGGCCGGCGCGGCGAATCCCGATTTCGTCGTTGCGTCCGGCGGCGTGGCCGACGCGCACGGTCGCCGCCATGCTGATGCCGAACGGCACCATGAACAGGATCGCGGTGATCTGCAGCGCGATCTGATGGGCGGCCAGTGCGGGCGTGCTGATCAGTCCCATCAGGATGGCGGCCGCGGAGAACAGGCCGTATTCGAGCAGGAACGACAGCGAGATCGGCGCGCCGATGACGAGGAGCTGCCGCATCAGACCCCAGTCGATGTGCGCAAGCCGCGCCAGCACGTGATAGTCGCGGAACGGCGGACGAGTGGCCGCGATCGACAGCGCGGCCAGGAACGTCGCGAGATTGACTGTCGAGGTTGCGAGGCCGACGCCGGTCAGGCCGAGCTGCGGAAAACCCCAATGGCCGTACAGAAGCAGATAGACCAGCAGCGCATTGAGCGGGATCGCGGCGAGCGTGATCCACAGCACCGGCTCCGGCCGGTTCACCGCGCCCATGAAGCTGCGCAGCGCCATGAACCACAGCATCGGCGCAACGCCCCAGACGAGGCCGGCCAGATAGTCCTGCGCGAGATGCGCCACGCCGGGCGCCTGTGCGAGCGCGAGCAGGATGCTCTCGCCATTCAGCGCGATCAGCATGATCGGCAGCGCGATGAACAGTCCGGCCCACAGGCCGACGCGCAGCGCGCGCCGGACCAGCCCGGCATCATCAGCGCCGAATGCCTGCGCCGCGAGCGGCGCCACCGCCGACATCAGGCCGATGCCGAAGGTCGAGCCGACGAAGTAGACCGTGCCCGACAACGCGGCCGCCGCGACCGCGTCGCCGCCGAGCCGGCCGATGAAGGCGAGATCGGTCGACATCATCGCGATCTGCGACAGCTGCGTCAGCGCCATCGGCGCGGCGAGGCGGATCGTCTCCCAGAGGTCGTGCGCGAGGGAAGGCGTCTGCGCCGGTCGCGGCGCGTGGTTGGTTCCGGCTGTGGAGGTCATGGCGGGGCTATAGCAGTCGTCGTTGCGTCGTGCACATCACGTCTCTCCCGTCGATGCGGTCTCGCTGCAGGTGCGTCATGATCGGCGCAGCGCGGCGGTGTCGCTGATGCGTCGGATCGCGATGACGACGGTCGTCATCAGCTTTCAGTCACGTTGAACGATTGCCGGCAGCGGCTCGCGGTCTCGCGGCGCAGGAGCGCCCGAGGGATGCATCGTCATGGCCCTCATGAAGTGGAGAGGGCGCGGGGAATGCCGGGCGCTGGCCGCACCCATGGCCCGCCTGCGTAAAAAAATGCAGGCGGCAGGAACCACAGGTTCAGCCGAGACATCCCGGCATTCCCCGCGCGATGGTTGGAACGGCTTATACGTACTCTCCCCGGGGACCGGGCTTTCTTGCCCCCGTCGCCTGCGGATCATCATCCCCGCCGGCTTGACCTCAGCGTCGGGAGGCCAGGACCATACGCTTTCGCCGTACGCGGCCGCTCATTCGTCCACGCGCCAGCCTCGGTGAAACCCGAGTGCACGCTGTGAGCCGCCGCGCCCACCGCATCCCCGCCCTCAACGTCCGTGACGACCGCGAAGCGTCCCTCTCCTGAGGACGGGATGGCGTACTATTTCTGATTTTCGAAAAGAACGCAAGCGAAAAGATGGTGCCGGGTCCTCTCGATCGGACCATGTTGCTGAGCGGATTGTCGAAAATAGGTTGGCCGCGTCTCGGTTGTGCCGATGGGCGAGCCGCAGCCATGGACCGCGTGTCGTCGCGGTTGCTGGTCACCGCGTTCGCTTGCTGTATGTTGTCGCTGAATGGATCGAGCGATGGAATTCGGCGATGGTGAGAGAAGTGACCGAGGAGGCGGCGCTCGCGGTCCGTCCTGCCAGTGTCCTCTGGTACGAGCGGATTGCCATCGCAGCATTGATTGCAACGGCGCCCTCTGCGTGGGCGGACCGGGCCACCCTCGTCAAATACACCAATCAGAGTCCAATCCTGTATCCGATCAGCGTTCTCGGCGTGTTTGTCATCCAGGCAGCCTGGATATGGCTCATCGCGCGCAGGCGAAAGAACTGGGCTCGCTGGATCAGCATCATATTCTCCATTGGCAGTATTCCGGCTGTGTTCCTGGATTTCGACGCGCACCTTCGATACAATCCGACCATGGCCGTAATTTCTCTTGTCGCAGTCGTCATCTCGGTCATCGCTGTGTCGATGCTGCTCCGTCGAGACGCCCGCGACTGGTTCTCCACCAAGCCATCTTCACTGTAGTGTCGGTGGCCTGGGGGCGATGGATATGATCGTTCTGGAACGTGTTGGCGATCGACTGCCGGCCGGCTTCAATGCGTTGGAGGCAGACGCGAGAGCGGATGGACATGCCCATCTGAACCGGCTGGCATCCGAGCTGATCGACACCCCGGCGATGTTTCATCACGTGTTCGCAGCCCTTGTCAGCGGCAGGCTTGCCGGCATCGGCGCGATGACGGACGAGCCTGCGCCAACCGAGCAGCCGGTGTGGCGGATGCGCCGATTCTACGTGCAGCGGGCGTGCAGACGTCACGGCGTCGCGCGGACCATCGCTGTCGCGCTGCTGAAGGTGGCGGCAGGGCAAGTCGGCTTGTTGACCGTCCATGCCGGCAACGATGGGGCTGCGCGCTTCTGGGAAGCCATGGGCTTTGATCGCGTTGCGGATCGCGGCTGGTCGCATCAGCGGCGATCATGAGCGCCGGGATATCGCCTGGTCGGCTGCGGCAACGCAGGCGAGCTTGCCGTCAGATCCAGCCAAACCCTGCAAGGACGTCGCGCGCCTGCTGGTCGAGCTCCTCCCGTCGTTCATTCTCTGTCGGACTCCGGCAGAGGCGTTCGAGCTCGGGACGGAATTGCAGCACCACCTGCCCCGGAAGCGACGGCATGATCCACGACAGGATCCAATACTTCCAGACGTCATCGTCAGACTTGAGGACGTGCCAGACATGCGGGGCCATCGGCGCGCCAATCGAGCACAGGAACGGCGAAAGGATGTGAGCCACCGGCCAGTTGCCGTCCTGCAGCCATGCCGTCAGCTCCGGCAAGATCGGCGCAACGGCGGGATAGCCGGCGGCAACGGCAGCCCGGGCACGATCGAGATCCTGCTTTCCGCGAGGAATGAGTTGATGGACGTCGTCTATGGGTATCTCTGCCATGATTTACGGCGCCGTTTCGGCTCGGGTTGCTCGGAGCGGCTCGCGCCGTGCCCGTTAGTAGCGTGGTGAAATCGATGATAAATCGCAGTGCGCGTGACTGCGCCCTCTCCCCTTGTGGGAGAGGGCATGTAGGACAGTTCGGCAACCTCGGTTGGGTGAGGGGGATGTCTCGGCGAGCATCGTTCGCGGAGAGATACCCCTCACCCAAGCCAGTCCGTGGATAAGCCGGCGAAGCCCTCTCCCACAAGGGGAGAGGGCGCAACAGCTGGCGCCGCATCGGCCTTCAATTTCAAGCGCCGTGATGTTGATTGAGAAGATGCTTCGTCGTGGTTCGGTCATCGCAACCAATTAGCTGCTTCCAAGAGCCCCTACCGTCCGCGCTCCGGCACCCGGGTGATCTTCGCGCCGAGCGCGTTCAGGCGCTCGTCGATGCGTTCGTAGCCGCGTTCGATCTGGTCGGCGTTGTCGATGTACGAGGTGCCTTCGGCGCACAGCGCGGCGAGCAGCATGGCCATGCCGGCGCGGATGTCGGGGGAGACGACGCGGGCGCCGCGCAGGCGGTTCGGGCCGGACACGATGGCGCGGTGCGGGTCGCACAGCACGATGCGCCCGCCCATCGAGATCAGCTTGTCGACGAAGAACATCCGCGACTCGAACATCTTCTCGAACATCAGGATCACCCCCTCGCATTGCGTGGCGGTGACGATCGCGATCGACATCAGATCGGCGGGAAAGGCCGGCCAGGGCTGGTCCTCGAGCTTCGGCACATGGCCGCCGAAATCGTCCCTGATCTTGAGCGTCTGATCCGAGGGCACGATGAGGTCGTCGCCAGCGACCTCGCAGACGATGCCGAGCCGCTCGAAGCCCATGCGGATCGAGCGCAGATGCTCGGTGCCGGCGCGGACGATGCGCAGCGGGGAGCGCGTCACGGCGGCGAGCCCGATTAGCGAGCCGACCTCGATGTGATCAGGCTGGATCGCGTAGGACGCCTGGCCGAGCGTGCTGGCGCCGTGGATCACCATGGTGTTGGTGCCGATGCCCTCGATGTTGGCGCCGAGCGCGACCAGGAAATGCGCGAGGTCCTGCACGTGCGGCTCGGAGGCGGCGTTGCGCAGATAGGTGGTGCCGTGCGCGGCCACGGCGGCGACCAGCGCGTTCTCGGTGGCGGTGACGCTGGGCTCGTCGAGGAAGACGTCGGCGCCCTTCAGGCCGGAGGCGCGCAGCTCGATCCTGTCGGATGCGGTGACGCTGGCGCCGAGTTGCTCGAAGGCCAGGAAATGCGTGTCGAGCCGGCGGCGGCCGATCACGTCGCCGCCCGGCGGCGGCAGCGCCACTTCGCCGCAGCGGGCAAGCAGCGGGCCGGCGAGCAGGATCGAGGCACGGATGCGCGCGCACAGATCCGGATCGAGATCGGCGGCGCGGATCTCCTTGGCATGGATCGCGAGCCGGTTGCGGCCACGCCATTCCGCCGAGGCGCCGACCGAACGCACGAGCTCGACCAGCGTCTCGGTGTCGCGGATGCGCGGCACGTTGTCGAGCGTCACCGGATGCTCGGTCAAGAGTGCGGCGGCGATGATCGGCAGCGCGGCGTTCTTGTTGCCCGACGGCTCGATCGCACCCTTGAGCCGGTGACCACCCTCGACGATGTATTGAATGGGCGCCATGCGCAAAGGTCCGTTCTGAGAGGGTGATTTGCCCGGGCCGGCGAAACGCGGAACAACGGTCCCGCACGGAATTATCATGGAAGGCGCTGTCAGGCCACTGCGGTCCAAGGGTTAACGACCGCAATACCCGCGGCCTTGAACGCGCTCGTGTCGCGGGATGCGACGATGAATCCATGGCAGGCGGCAATGGCTGCGATATAGCCGTCGGGCGTCGGAAACCCCTTTCCGGCGGCGCGGGCCTTGACTGCGAGTTCAGCATAGTGACGGGCAGCGCTGGTGTCGAAAGCAAGAACTCTGCTTCCAAACAGCTCCAGGACACCATTGAGTGCCGCGGTCAGCCGGTCCTTACGCCGTCCTCTCGGAAGCGCGCCGATGCCGAACATCAACTCCGCAATCGTCACGCTCGACAGGTAGAGCGTCTCCGCGACCTGCTGGTCGAGCCATGACTTCACCTGGGGTGAAGGCTCCGGCTTCATGGCTTCCGACACGACATTGGTGTCGAGCAGGATCATTTGAAGCGGTGCGGTTCGGCGGGCTTGGTGGCTCGATGCTGCTCGAGGGCTTCGACATCGGCATTCGTGACCCCGATGTTCCGGCTCATGTCAGCCAGCGCGGTGCCGAGACGCACTCGTCCCTCCGGCTGTACAGCGGCTTCGAGGATGGCACGAATTTCCGCCTCCGTGCTGCGGTTGTGCTGAGCCGCACGCGCCTTCAAGGCACGGTGCGTCTCGTCGGACAGATTGCGAATGGTCACGGCCGGCATGACATCCCCCAGCAAATGAGTGATATCGATATCGAAAAATGATATCACTGTCCAGGCGAGGGGTCGTCTCAGCCGAGGTGACACGTCCACATTCGCCGACAGGCGCGCGGCGTCGTCGTCGCGCCGCGTCGTTCTTGACGGCCGGTTTGGCGCAGTCGATGGTCTTGGCTGTCGCCGCTGCGGCATGGAGATGCGTCGGAATGGACGATGAGCAAGCTGATGTCTGGACCTGCTCGCCACAGCGGCGGGCGCGCGCCAACATCCGTCGGTATCTCGACTGGCTGGCCGCGCGCGGACACAGCTTCTCCGGCTATCACGATCTCTGGCAGTGGTCGGTCGACGACATCGCCGGGTTCTGGCGTTCGATCTGGGACTATTTCGAGGTCATGGCCGACGGCGAGATCGGCGAGGTGGTCTCGCGCGATCCGATGCCGCGGACGCGCTGGTTCACGGGGACGCGGCTGAACTTCGCCGAGCACGTGCTGCGCCACGAACTGAGCGGCAGCCCCGATCGGCCGATGCTGCATCACGGCTCGGAGCTGCGTCCGCTGGCAACGGCGAGCTGGGGCGAGATCACGGGCCGGGTGCGGCGGCTCGCCACATCGCTGCGCGAGATGGGGATCGGCGAGGGCGACCGGGTCGTCGCCTACATGCCGAACATTCCGGAGGCGGTCATCGCGATGCTGGCGACCACGGCAATCGGCGCTGTCTGGTCCTCGGCGGCGCCCGAATTCGGCGCGCAGACGGTGATCGACCGCTTCTCGCAGATCGCGCCGAAGCTCGTCTTCGCCGTCAACGGCTATCGTTACGGCGCGAAGGATTTCGACCGCATCGGCGATCTCGAAGCCATCCTTGCGGCGCTGCCGAGCGCCGAGATGCTGGTCATGCTCGACTATCATCCGGCCGCGCGCAAGGCGCCGCAGTTTCGTGGCCGCATCCGGGCGTGGCCCGACCTGCTCGACGGTCCGGCGATCGCGCGCGACGCATTCCAGTTCACGCGCGTCGCATCGGATCATCCGCTCTGGGTGCTGTTCACCTCGGGAACGACCGGCCTGCCGAAGCCGATCGTGCACAATCACCACGGCATCGTGCTCGAGCACTACAAATCGGCGGCGTTTCATTTCGAGATCGAGGCGGAGGGCACGCTGTTCTTCTACTCGACGACTGGCTGGATGGTCTGGAACACGCTGATGTGGGGACCGCTGATGAACGGCACCTCGGTGCTCTATGATGGCCATCCGAGCCATCCAGATGCGCGCCTGGTGTGGCGGCTCGTCGAAGCGGCCGGCGTGACCGTGCTCGGCATCAGCCCGAGCTACATCCAGCTGGTGCGGCAGCAGGGCGTCGTCCCGGGCCGCGAGTTCAATCTGGAGCGGCTGCAGTCGGTGATGCTGGTCGGCTCGCCGTCGACGCCGGAGGTGTTTCGCTGGGTGCACGAAGCCGTCAAGCCGGAGGTCTGGGCGTCGTCGCAATCCGGCGGCACGGAGTTCTGCTCCGGCCTGCTGGCCGGCTCGCCGCTGCTGCCGACCCATGCCGGCGAGATCCAGGCGCCCGCGCTCGGCGTGGCCGCGGTCGCGTTCGACGATGCAGGGCAAGAGATTATCGGCGTGGCCGGCGAACTCGTCGTTCTCAAGCCGATGCCGTCGATGCCGCTCTGCTTCTGGGGCGATGCCGACTTCGCCCGCTATACGGACAGCTATTTCGGCGTCTATCCCGGAGTCTGGCGGCATGGTGACCGGGTTCGCTTCAACGCACGCGGCGGCTGCCAGGTGCTGGGCCGCTCCGACGCCACGCTGAACCGCCACGGCGTGCGCATTGGCTCTGCGGAGATCTACCGGACGATGGAGGCGGTCCCCGGCATCGCCGACAGTCTCGTGATCTGCATCGAGCAGCCGGACGGCGGCTTCTACATGCCGCTGTTCGTGCAGCTCGCCGAGGGCATCGAGCTGACGGACGCGCTGCAGGGTGAGATCCGCCAGCGCTTGCGCCACGAGCGCAGCCCGCGGCATGTCCCGGACGTCATCATCGCCGTGCCGGAGATTCCGATGACCCTGACCGGCAAGAAAATGGAGGTGCCGGTCCGCAGGCTGCTGCTCGGTGATGCCCCGGACAAGGTCGCGAGCAAGGATGCCACGCGAAACCCGGCGGCGCTGGACTGGTTCACGCAGTTCGCGGCGGCCCGGCGAGGCGGATGACAGCGGCGAGCGTCAGCCCTGACGATGGTCAGGCCGGACGGATGGAGCGTCCCGCCGGCCTCGGTCCCTACACGTCCACGTTCGCCGACAGTGAGTTGTCCTGGATGAACTCGCGGCGCGGCTCGACGACGTCGCCCATCAGCTTGGTGAAGATGTCGTCGGCCTCGTCGACCTCCTTGACCCTGACCTGCAGCAGCGTGCGGGCCTCGGTGTCGAGGGTGGTTTCCCAGAGCTGCTGCGGGTTCATCTCGCCCAGCCCTTTGTAGCGCTGCATCGCGATGCCCTTGCGGCCGGCGTCGGTGACGGCCTCGAACAGGTCGACAGGGCCGTGGATGACGGTCTGGGTGTCGCCGCGGCGCAAGGAGCCGGGCTTGGCGTAGGCCTCCTGCAGGCGCGCGGCGTAGTCGTCGAGCTTGCGGGCGTCGGCCGAGGCGAGCAGCGCGTCGTCGATGAGGGCCGCATCCTTGACCCCGCGGACGGTGCGCTCGAACGCAAAACCCTGGCCCTCGACGAAGTGGCCGATCCAGCCGCGCTCGACCTCGTCGGCCAGCACGTCCAGGCGCCTTGCGATGTACGCCGCCGCGGCGTCCGCGGTGGCAATGTCGCGGATGATGTCGGGGCGCAGCACGCCGGCGATCGCGGCCTGCTCGACGACCTTGCGGTCGTAGCGGTTGTGCAGGTTGCGCAGGATGTTGCGGACGAGCCGCGCCTCCTCGACCAGCGCCAGCAGGTCGCGGCCTTTCCGTTCCTCGCCGTCGGCGGTCTTGAACACGCAATCGTCGAGGCCGGTGCCGATCAGATAGTCTTCGAGCGCGCGCTCGTCCTTGAGGTACTGCTCGGACTTGCCGCGCGTGACCTTGTAGAGCGGCGGCTGCGCGATGTAGAGATG
The DNA here is from genome assembly GCF_051167655.1 of Bradyrhizobium sp. HKCCYLS2038. Lineage (NCBI taxonomy): Bacteria > Pseudomonadati > Pseudomonadota > Alphaproteobacteria > Hyphomicrobiales > Nitrobacteraceae > Bradyrhizobium > Bradyrhizobium sp. HKCCYLS2038. Next base: position 229,488 of record NZ_JBNPTM010000008.1, read on the forward strand.
GCCGCGATCGATGATCTCGCGCATCTGGCGGTAGAAGAACGTCAAGAGCAGCGTGCGGATGTGGGCGCCATCGACGTCGGCGTCGGTCATCACGATGATCTTGTGGTAGCGCAGCTTGTCGACCGAGAATTCGTCGCTGATGCCGGTGCCGAGCGCGGTGATCAGGGTGCCGATCTGCTCGCTCGACAGCATCTTGTCCGGGCGCACGCGCTCGACATTGAGGATCTTGCCGCGCAGCGGCAGCACCGCCTGGAACTCGCGGTTGCGGCCCTGCTTGGCGCTGCCGCCTGCGGAGTCACCCTCGACGATGAACAATTCGGACTTGGCGGGATCCTTCTCCTGGCAGTCCGCGAGCTTGCCCGGCAGCGATGACACGCTGAGCGGACTCTTGCGGGTCAGCTCGCGCGCCTTGCGCGCGGCCTCGCGTGCGGCCGCGGCCTGGATCACCTTGCCGACGATGGTCTTGGCTTCGCCCGGATGCTCCTCGAACCAGGCTGCGAGCGCCTCGTTCAGCACGTTCTCGACCACGGGGCGCACTTCCGAGGACACCAGCTTGTCCTTGGTCTGCGACGAGAACTTCGGATCCGGCACCTTCACCGAGAGCACGGCGGTGAGGCCCTCGCGGCAGTCGTCGCCGGTCAGCGCGATCTTCTCTTTCTTCGCATTGGCCTCGGCATAGCCGTTGACCTGGCGCGTCAGCGCGCCGCGGAAGCCGGCGAGATGGGTGCCGCCGTCGCGCTGCGGGATGTTGTTGGTGAAGCACAGCACGTTCTCATGATAGCTGTCGTTCCACCACAGCGCCGCCTCGACGGTGATGCCGTTGACCTCCGAGCGCACCATGATCGGGGCGGGCACGATCGCCTTCTTGTTGCGATCGAGATATTTGACGAACTCCTCGACGCCGCCGTCGTAGTGCATCTCCTCGCGCTTTTCGACGGCGTGGCGCATGTCGGACAGCACGATGTTGACGCCGGAGTTGAGGAAGGCGAGCTCGCGCAGGCGATGCTCGAGCGTCGCGTAGTCGTATTCGACGTTCTTGAAGGTCTCGGTCGAAGCGAGGAACGTCACCTCGGTGCCGCGCTTGCCCTTGGCCTCAGCGACCACCTTCAACGGCGCAACCGCATCGCCATGGGCGAACTCGATGAGATGCTCCTTGTCGTCGCGCCAGACCCGCAGCTGCAGCTTGCTCGACAGCGCGTTGACGACGGAGACGCCGACGCCATGCAGGCCGCCGGACACCTTGTAGGAGTTCTGGTCGAACTTTCCACCGGCGTGCAGCTGGGTCATGATGACTTCGGCCGCTGACACGCCTTCGCCCTTGTGGATGTCGACCGGGATGCCGCGGCCGTCGTCGCGCACAGTGACCGAGTTGTCCGGATTGAGCACCACCTCGACCGCCGTGGCGTGACCGGCGAGCGCCTCGTCGATCGCGTTGTCGACGACCTCGTAGACCATGTGATGCAGGCCGGAGCCGTCATCGGTGTCGCCGATATACATGCCCGGGCGCTTGCGCACGGCATCCAGGCCCTTCAACACCCGGATCGATTCTGCGCCGTACTCGTTCGCGGGGGCAGGCTCGTTGTCGGCGATGGTTTGCCGGGCGGGTTCGGTCATGTGAGGCCTTTGAAGGGGTCCCGAAGGGCGATGTCGCGCTGGGGTGCTGAGAACGCCATTTGTGCCATGAAAGACAGGGCGCGCATAGCGCAAAAAGGGATGTGTTAAGACATTGAAGAGATGGGTTTTTTTAACGGATTTTCAAGCCGTGCGAGAGCCTGTTTCGGGCCGTGCGAAAGGCCGATTCGGAGGCCGTCCGGCGGGGGCTCGGAAGGAGCCTGGAATGGTCGCGTCAGGCGGCGTTCCAACGGCGTCGGGCCGCCCGTTGGGGCAGCCCGAGACATCGTCGCGAGGGTTCGAGCAGAGAGCGCTGCGGAACGTCCGTCGGTTCAATACAGCGGCAGCGGCAAGGCCCGGCCGGTCGGCCCGACCAACAAGCCCCAGGCATCGCCGGCGCCGAGCTCGATCGTGTCGCGTATCGGCGCGCGGCTGGCGATCTTGATCTCGTAGCGGTACTTGCCGGGCGGCAGGTCGAGCAGCGGGCCCTTCGGGATCTTCGGGCTGCCGGTGCCGGCGGCGATCTTGACGGTCTTCTTGTTGATCGTCAGCACGGCGTCGGCATCGCCGATATTGCCGAGCATCAGCTTGGCCTGTCCGGGATTCGGCAGGATCTCTGCCTTCGCGGCGGCGTCCGTGTTCTTCTGCACCAGGTTGATCGAGGTCTCGCCGCGGGCGCGGCCGAGCGTCAGCACGGCAGGCCCCTGCGGCGAGGTGAAGGCGAGGCGTGCCTTGTCGGCGCTGCTCTGCGCGCCCTCCGGCTTCTCCTGCCAGCCGAGCTTGGTCAGTTCAACACGGTAGAACGCCAGCACGGAAGTGAGGTCGGCGGGCACGCTGGCTTCGAGCTCGAGGCGCACCGGGGTGTCGAAGCCCGGCGGCTTGGAGGTCGCCATCGAGGTCGCGCTGTGCTCCTTCGGCACCGGCAGCGCCGAGGAGGGATCGGCTTCGAGCGGCGCGGCGTCCTTGGCCGGTTGCGCTGCCGCCTGGGCGCCCGCCGCCGGCTTCGCCGCCGCGATCAAGCCGGTGCCGTCGGCCGTCACGTTCACCTTGGGCCCCATCTGCATGATCGTGAAGCTGACCGACTTGCCCTTCGCGGCAAACTCCAGATGCGCCATGGTCGGATTGTCGATCACGGTCGGCGCCTCCCTGTAGCCGGTCGCCTTCAAGGTCGAGCGGAAGAAGCCGGCGAGCGCCTTCACCGACGATGTGGACTTGAACTCCAGCCGGCCCTGGCTGCCGTCGAACTCGACCGCCTCTGCGGTCTCCGGCAGCGCGATCGGCGCGGGATTTTCGGCCAGCGTCCTCACAGGTGCGTCGGACATCGCGCCGGCCTGCGCGGCGCGGCGGACCTCGTCGGCGGCGATCACCTGCTTGGCCATCGCGGCGGCATCGGCCATGAACTTGTCGTCGGCATCCTTCTTCGCCTTGGCGCGGGCGGCCAGTGCGGCGTCGGTGGCGCGCACCGACAGCTCGACCATGGTGAAATCGTATTGGCGCGACAGCTTCAGCGTTCCGGTCTCCTCGGCCGAGGCGACCTTCAGCGTCACGTCCTCGGGCGTTCCTGGCGCGGCAGCATCGATCCGCCAGCCGCGCGCGGGCAGCTCGCGCGTGTAGAAGGCGAGCACGGCCGGCAGTTCGGCCATCACGGCGCCCTTGGCCTGACGGCTCGGAGATGTGTCGCTGCCGAGGCTCTGCGACCACTTGGCCGGCTTCGGCATCGGCAGGCCGGCGCGGTCGTCGCCGGCTTCGAGCTGGCTGGGCAGCGCAAATGGCGCGATCCGGATTTCGACTTTGGTCTTGCCGTCATCGCGCCGGGTCAGCGTCAGCATCACCGGAGCCTGGCGGCGGGGTTCATCGTTGGCGACGCGCTCGTAGAAGGCGCGCACGCCGTTGGGCGTGGTCCCGCTGAGATCGGCATTCGGCCAGCGCGCCGCCGCTTCGGTCGTGAGTGGCTGCCAGCCGATCGCGGTCATCTCCTTGGCGAAGAACGCCTGCGCCGCCTCGAGTGCTGAGGGCACGATGCAGGACAGATACGGCCGGGTCTCATCGAACATGAGATCCGTGGCGCCGTCGGGGAACGGCAGGTCGGCGTAGATCCGCAGCGGCGCGTAGCTCACCTCCGACAGATCCATGCGGCCGCCGCTGCCGGTGAAAGACACAGACAGGCCCTGCTTGCCCTTCTTGTAGTTGAGCGTCGTATAGCGCTCCTCGAGCGGACGGACATAGCGCACCCAGCCGTCGGCGCTCAGCAGCTGCTGCGTGGCCGTCGTCGTCGCGGCGGGCGGCGTCGGCAGGCGGTAGATGGCGCGATAGCGATCGGAGCGCGCCGTATCCTCGACGGCGCCCTCGAGGCGCGGCACCGTGTGCACGTCGACGATGGCGTCATCGGCCCGCGCCGTTGCAGTACAGCTCGCGAGCAGCAACAGCCCGCATGCGAACAGCCGCAGTCGCGGCGCGGCGGTGGCCTGCTGCCTGAGCTTTGACATCACAATCTCCAGCAATTCGATGGAAGGCGCTTCGCCTTGGGGACGTTGTCGAACGCCGGCCGACGCCGTCACGCCGTTCAACGACTGCTAGTCGGGCCTGGGAACTGATAGGTTCAATGGCGGGATGGCGTTACCGCCGCGCGGTGATCCGGCCGCCTTCGACGTCGAAGATTTCACCAAGCTCGCGCAGCTCGGCAAACGCCGCGGGATCGGCGCCGGTCAGCCACACCTGGGCACCGAGCGTGCCGAGCTCGCCGAACAGCGCCGTGCGGCGGCCGGGATCGAGGTGGGCGACGATCTCGTCGAGCAGCAGCATCGGCACGATGCCGGTGGTCTCGGCGACCAGCGTCGCATGCGCGAGGATGAGACCGATCAGCAGCGCCTTCTGCTCGCCGGTGGAGGCATCGCGCGCCGGCATGCTCTTCGGTGCGTAGATGACGTGCAGGTCGGTGAGATGCGGGCCATCCAGCGTGCGCCCCGCGGCAGCATCGCGCGCGCGGTTGTCCCGCAGCATCGCGCGGTAGCGGTCCTCGACGGCGAGCGCGGGCTCGGTCAGCAGCGCGTTCTCCATCCAGCCGTCGAGCGCGATCTCGGCGGAGGGAAACGCCGACGCCGCGCCGCGCTGGCGCAGCATTGCGGCGAGCTTCACGGCGGTCTGGCCGCGGCTGGCGGCGACGGCGACGGCGAGCTCCGCCGTCTCGCGCTCGATCGCGTCACACCAATGGTCGTCGAAATTGCGCACCTCGAGCAGCCGGTTGCGCGAGCGCAACGAGCGCTCCAGCGCCGACACGCGACTGGAATGCTCGCTGTCGATCGCCAGCACCAGCCGGTCGAAGAAGCGCCGCCGCTCGGAGGCTGCGCCCATGAACAGCCCGTCCATCGCCGGCGTCAGCCAGACCATGCGAATGTGATCGCCGAACGCAGCAGCCGAGCCGACCGACTCGCGATCGATACGGCAGCGCCTGATGGTGCTGGCATCGCTGCGCGGTGGCTCGATGCCGGTGCCGAAGGTGGTCAGCCCCAGCGCGCCCTCGACCTCCGCCGAGACCGCCCAGGAGCCGTCGCCCTGGTTGTCGGCAACGTCCTCCAGCGTGGCGCGGCGCAGCCCGCGGCCCGGCGCGAAGAACGAGATCGCCTCCAGACAATTGGTCTTGCCGGCGCCATTGGCGCCGACCAGCGCCACCATGTCCGCCTGCACGCTGACACCAGCAGCCCGATAGCTGCGGAAATGCGTCAGCGCGAGACGATTGATGCGGGACGGGGTCATTGAAGAAGTTGTAAGCCCAAATCTGTCATTGCCGGGCTTGACCCGGCAATCCATCGTCCGCGTCAGCGGACGATCTCATCATATAGGTCTCGCCAATCCGGATTGCCTGCGACGATCAGCTCGATCTTCCATTCACGTGACTAGTGCTTGATGTTCTTCTCGCGCTGCAATGCTGCGGCGATCGTTTCGTGCGCCTCGAAGTAGACCAGCCGCTTGATGCCGTAGCGCCGGGTAAAACTCTCTGCGAGCCCCTCCCGGTGCTCATAGATCCGCCGGACAAGAATCGTTGGTTACGCCGACATAGAGCGTGCCGCCCGGTTTGCTCGCGAGAATGTAGACCCAGTAGGTCATTTGTGGGGATGGATGGCCGGGTCAAGCCCGGCCATGACGAGTGAAACCTAATCTCGCAGCAAGAAACGAGCAGCGGCGCGCCTCACACCCGCATCGGCATCAGTACGTACAGTGCATTTCTATTGTCGCGGTCCTGGATCAAGGTCGGCGAGCCAGGATCAGCCAGGCGCAACACCGCGACTTCACCCTCGATCTGGGCGGCGATGTCGAGCAGGTAGCGCGAGTTGAAGCCGATATCGAGCGCGTCCGCGGCGTATTCGACCTCGAGCTCTTCGGTGGCGCTGCCGGAGTCCGGATTGGTCACCGACAGCACCAGCTTGCCGGGCGCCAACGCCAGCTTCACGGCGCGGCCACGCTCGCTCGAAATGGTAGAGACGCGATCGACGGCGGCGGCGAAATCGGCCTTGTCGACGACCAGTTCCTTGTCGTTGTTCTGCGGAATGACGCGGCCGTAGTCCGGGAAAGTGCCGTCGATCAGCTTCGAGGTCAGCACCACCTGGCCCAGGGTGAAGCGGATCTTGCCCTGCGACAGCTCGATCTTGATCTCGCTGTCATTGTCCTCGATCAGCCGCTGCACCTCGCCGACAGTCTTGCGCGGCACGATGACGCCGGGCATCTCGGCGGCGCCCGCAGGCTGCGGCAGATCGACCTGGGCGAGGCGGTGGCCGTCGGTGGCGACGGCGCGCAAGGTCGGCTGCTTGGCGCTGCCGCCGGCATGCAGATAGATGCCGTTCAGATAGTAGCGCGTTTCCTCGGTCGAGATCGCGAACTGCGTACGGTCGATCAGGCTTTTGATGTCCTTGGCGGGAACCCCGAACGCATGCGTCATCTCGCCCGCGGCGAGGTCCGGGAAGTCGCTCTCCGGCAGCGTCTGCAGGGTGAACTTGGAGCGGCCGGCGCGGATCGCCAGCACCGCGCGCTCGCCGTCGCTCTCCAGCACGATCTGCGAACCGTCCGGCAGCTTGCGCACGATGTCGTAGAACATGTGCGCCGGCACGGTGGTGGAACCCGCGGTGGCAGTCTCGGCGGCCAGCGTTTCCGTCACTTCGAGGTCGAGATCGGTGGCGCGCAGCGACAACCGCCCATTCTCTGCACGCACCAGCACATTGCCCAGGATCGGGATGGTGTTGCGGCGCTCGACCACCCGATGGACGTGGCCCAGCGACTTCAGCAGCTGCGCGCGTTCGACGGTTACCTTCATTGCACTACCCGCCCGTTCCCAACTGAGCTTGTCCTGGAATGCCGGCGGGCTGGAACAGCGCCGCGGCCGATGGCACCTCGCGCCCGAACGGCGCTTGTCCAGCGTCCAGGAGCGTGAGGGGGAGGTGTAAAGTGGCGCGGATGGGGCCCGAGCGCAAGGGAAAGCGGGCCGGTTTCCCACGTTTCAGCAAGCGTTTCCGCGCATGTGAGGGCGGGGCGGCGGAAGCCTTTTAAATGCTTGATCCGAGAGCAGGGCACCGCGGCTGGGGCCGGACCTTCTGTCCGCGCCCCCTGGCCGATCGGGCTCGCCGAGCGGGCGCTAGTCCTGCAGCTGGCGCTTGAGCGACTCGACCTCGTCGTTCAGCGTGATGTCCTTGCCGACCAGCGCCTCGATCTTGCGCACGGCGTGCAGCACCGTGGTGTGGTCGCGCCCGCCGAAGCGGCGGCCGATCTCGGGCAGGGAGCGCAGGGTCAGCGTCTTTGCGAGGTACATCGCCACCTGGCGGGGGCGGACGACATTGGCGGTGCGGCGCGACGACAACAGGTCGGAGCGGCTGACATTGTACTGCCGCGCCACGACGCGCTGGATGTCCTCGATCTTGATCCGCTTCGGCTCCTGCGGGCGGACCAGGTCGCGCACCTCGCGCTCGGCCATGTCGAGCGTGACCGGCTGGTTGTTCAGCTTGGAATGCGCCAGCAGGCGGTTGATGGCGCCTTCGAGGTCGCGGCCGTTATGGGTGATCGAGCGGGCGAGATAGTCGAGCACCGGCTCCGGCACGTCGAAACTGGCGTGATGGGCGCGGGCGGCTGCGACGCGCGATTTGAGAATGCCGAGGCGGAGGTCCTCGCCCAAGGCGGCCATCTCGACGACGAGGCCGCCGGCGAGCCGCGAGCGGACGCGATCATCGAGGCTCTCGAGATCGGACGGCGGCCGGTCGGCCGCGATCACCACCTGCCGTCCGGCATCGATCAGCGCGTTCAACGTGTGACAGAACTCGGCCTGCGTCGACTTGCCTTGCAGGAACTGCAGATCGTCGATCACCAGCACGTCGATGCCGCGCAGCGCCTCCTTGAAGGCCAGCGCTGTCTGCGATTTCAGCGCCGCGACGAAACCGTACATGAATTTCTCGGCGGTGAGATACAGCACCTTGCGCTCGCCGCCGGCATTGCCGGCCCAGGTCACGGCTTGCAGCAGATGCGTCTTGCCAAGGCCGACGCCGGCATGGATGTAGAGCGGGTTGAACATCACGGGATCGCCGCGGCGGCCATCGGCGACTTGGCGGGCGGCCGCATGGGCCAGCGTATTGGCGCGGCCGACGACGAAGCTCGCGAAAGTCAGGCGCGGGTCGAGCGGCGAGCCGCCGAGCGCGTCGTGGCTGGCCGCGACCGGTGCAGCGGCCAGCGTGCGCATGTCGTGGGCCGGCTTGATGTCGCTCCGCTCGGGACGACGGGCTTCGACCGCCACCGGAACCTCCTTGACCGGAGTCGCGCAGCGCATGGCGGAGCGGACCGACAGATCAATGCGGTGAACCTCAGGCATCTCGGCCTGCCAGCACGACAGCACGCGCTCGGCATAATGCGCCTGGATCCAGCTCTTCAGGAACCGCGTCGGGACCGACAGATGAACGCTTTCGTCCTGGACGGCTTCGAGGTCCATGCGGGCGAACCAGCTCGTATAGACGTCCTCGCCGACGGTCGAGCGCAGCCGACCCTTCACGCGAGACCAGCGTTCCTGTTCCGAATTTGTCATGGCAGTCGCAACTTTTCGAATTGAGTGGTGGTGTCGTGTGATCGCCGTGCAGATGTCCTCGAAGGAATCGTCTGCCGCGGCGAGACCTCGAGCGGAGGCTCGACTTCAGCCATAGCTTCGCCGTCCAGCGCGTACGCTGTCGGGCAGATCAATGCTTGGTCGAGGGAGGTCTCCGCGAGGTCAGCGCATACTCGGGTGCGCAACGGCGAGGGGAGGTCCGATGGCGGTGGTCGTGTCGACCGCTAAGGGTGCGTGATCCGGAACCGGTGTCTGGTGTCTAACAGCGATGTGTCCGTAAAGCATGCAACCTCCCCGCCTCACCGCGATTGCTCACGGCAAGTTGTCCTATCTCACAAGTCCCATAGGCATCCGCGTCCGAACCCCAGATCCAGCCGCAGTGCCGTATATCCCGTCCATTGTCCACTCACTAAACGAAGCCGTCGCAAGCTTCAGCCGGGTCGAGCGTTGTCGTATTTCTCTTGTTCAAAACGGCGCAACGATGATGTTGTGCCCGAGAAATTTCGACAAAGTTCAGTCGTTTCCCATATTGCTATGGGAATGAGTCCGGCCATCGCTTTGGAAAGCGTCGCCAACGCGCACACCGCCGCCGATTTGCACGTCCGCCCCGTTTTCTAAAACCGCGCTGGTCTCAAGATCGTGGGCGCCGCGAGTGGATTTAAGAAATACACGATGCGCCGGGACTCGCAATCCATTTGATCGGACGAGCCGCGACGACTCTTTGCGCCGCTTGCTGCATCGCCTCGCGCGTTAAGAAAGCAAGGTTTTGAATCATCGCGAGGAATCTCGAATGCAACAAACAACATGGTCTGCACAAAATTTCTTCATAATTTTTTTACGTATGCGCCGAGCCTGACCGCTTTTCCAACCACTTCATCGCGCTATGCACTTAAGTCATTTTCGAGACGATGTTTTTTGCGATTGCTCGACGCGGGTAACTCCCGCCGCGCGACGTGCGCGAGGCGAACGTCCGATCGTGCGCTCTTGACATCGACGCGCATGCACAACGCAGATTCGCGCGTGTTTCAGGTGCAGCAAAATTGTCACCGCGTAGATTTACGGAACGACATCACGTAGGACTACGGGAGGTGTCAGGCGATCGCGACAATCGACTGTTTCAATGCGCGTGGAGATCGTCGTGAGGCTGTGATGCTCCCTGAGCTAGAGCGCTCGTTGCGAGCAACACGCAGCTGACGACGTCAATGCGCACCAGATCAATGTTCACGTGATCGATGCGCAAAAGAAAGTGCGCAAAAGAAAAGCCCGGCGCGAGCCGGGCTGTTTGCATCTTGATAGTTCGTCAGTCGTTCGTACGATTCACTTCGCGAGCTTCGCGATCTGATGAGCAAGGCGCGACACTTTGCGGCTCGCGTTGTTCTTGTGAATGATGTTGCGCTGCGCGGCGCGCATCAGCTGCGGCTCGGCATTGGCCATCGCCTTCAGCGCAGCGTCGCGGTCGCCCTTCTTGATCGCGTCTTCGACCGAACGAACGGCGCCGCGCATCTGGGTGCGGCGGGACTTGTTGACGATGGTGCGGCGGGCAATCTTGCGCGTCGCCTTCTTCGCGGAAGTGGTGTTGGCCATGCTCTCAAATATCCTTCGACGGCGAGCAGTCGCCGCGCTTGCGGGGTACGCGCGCGGCCCGCTTGACGCGGTCCAATCGACGCGGTGGTTGTTCGGACGCCTCTCTGAGAATGCCATGGCCGGAGCGGATTATGCTCGGCGGATCGGCGCTGCTCAAAGAACAGCGGCGGCGAGATTGCGCCCACCGCCAATGGCGACCTTATAGGGGCAGGGCCGCCGAGCGTCAACGGTCTCTAGCGCCGTCGGGCCGGCGAAAGTCGCCAAAAGCGCCATCTAAGCCCCTGACGAGGTTGAATTTATGAAGGGTCCCCGCTATGGCCTTGCTGCCTTTTTGGGGCATCGGAGAGAGGGCAGGTGAGGCATGATCCGCGGTTTTTTCCGCCTGGTGGGGCTATTGCTGCTGGCGGGGAGCTTCATCTTCGTCGTCTATGACGGTGCCCGGTGGGTGGCCGACCAGAGCCTGCAGTTCACCCGCTTCGGCCAGCTCTGGAACGACGTCCACCAATCGAGCCAGGCGGCATTCAAGGCCTCCGTCGAAGCCAAGGCGCCATTCCTGTGGGATTGGATCGTCAAGGTGCTGCTCGACCAGCCGGTCTTCGCGGTGCTCGGCATCCTCGGCATCCTGCTGATGCTGCTGTTCCGGCCGCGCCGGCCGCTGATCGGCTATTCGCGCGACTAGGCACCGGTCGCAGCCCGAATAGCGAAGGCCCGCCGACGGCGAAGGCAACGCCGTGGAACCGCGGCGGGCGGTCGCGCCCGGCCTCGGCGTAACAGCGCTACAGCTCGCTGCGTAGAGCCCTATATAATCCAACACGATCGGTCATCGCGCCCGCCGGCTTTCCGGCGGGAACTATGGCCATGAGGAGACATGCGATGTTCTTCATGCGCAAATCAACTGCCTTGCCGACCGCCGCCGATGCCTTGCCCGGCCGCGCCCAGCCGATCCCGACGGCCCCGACGCATTTCGTCAATGGTCGCCGCCTGCTGCCGCCCTATCCCGCCGGCCTCGAGCAGGCGGTGTTCGGGCTCGGCTGCTTCTGGGGTGCCGAGCGCAAGTTCTGGCAGCTCGGCGACGGCATCCACGTCACGGCCGTCGGTTATGCCGGCGGTCACACGCCTAACCCGACCTACGAGGAGGTGTGCTCGGGACAGACCGCGCATACCGAGGTCGTGCTGGTGGTGTACGATCCCAAGGTCATGTCGTACGAGCGGCTGCTGAAGACGTTCTGGGAGAGTCACGACCCGACCCAGGGCATGCGCCAGGGTAACGACGTGGGCACGCAATACCGCTCCGCCATCTACACCTTCAGCGATGCGCAGCGCGAGACGGCCGAGGCCTCGAAGGCGGCGTATGAGGCTGCGCTGCGCGCCAAGGGACTCGGAGCCATCACGACGGAGATCGCACCGGCCGGGCCGTTCTATTTCGCCGAGGATTATCATCAGCAGTATCTGGCCAAGAATCCGGCCGGCTATTGCGGTCTCGGCGGCACCGGTGTCGCGTGCCCGATCGGCGTCGGCGTCAGCGCGTAAGCCATCGCGCGCCACAACACGGTCAGCATCAGATCCCCCTCCTGCTCCAGGAGGGGGATTTTTTTCGCTCGAATCTCCCCCGTTCGGATGCGCGTGCGGCCCGCCGGGACTACACGTGCCAACGGTTTGTTAACCTTAACCGCGCATGACTAGGACACATCCTCATCCAAGGATTGTTCGAGTGCGCGCGTTTTTTCTTCCGGTCATTGCCGTCGTCTCCACCATCCTGCTGTCGGGCTGCATGCACACGGCGTCCCCCGTCGCCGTCATCCAGCCGCAGAGTGATCTCGACGCAATGGCCTATGGGACGCCTTCCGCCACCCCGGTTGCCGCCACCGGGCAAAGCGGGGCGATCCCGGCGCTGCGCAACGCGTATGCCGCTGCTCCGCGTGCGGGCTACGTGCCGGCGCGTTCCGATGCGGCCTATCATCTCGACGCCGGCGACAAGCTGCGCGTCGTGGTCTACGGCCAGGAGGGCCTCACCAACACCTACGCGATCGACGCGTCCGGCTCGATCACGATGCCGCTGATCGGCAGCGTGCCGGCGCGCGGCCGCACCACGGCAGGCCTCGCTGCCGAGATCACGACCAAGCTCCGCAACGGCTACATCCGCGAGCCCTCGGTCGCGGTCGAGATCGAGGCGTATCGACCGTTCTTCATTCTCGGAGAAGTTCAGGCGCCGGGTCAGTACCCCTACGTCCCCAACATGACCGTCGAGAGCGCGATCGCGATCGCCGGCGGCTTCTCGCCGCGCGCCCGGCGTGACATCGTGACGCTGACTCATACCGATGCGTCCGGCGCCGCGCGCTACGAGGTGCCGCTCGGCACCTCGCTCAAGCCGGGTGATACGATCCAGGTCGGCGAACGCTGGTTCTGACGCTGCACGCGTCGTCCAGCTGCAGCCTACATTGCTGCGGAGTGACGCCGTGATCGCTCCGCCGTCATTGCGAGCGTAGCGAAGCAATCCAGGGCTGCGCGTGAGACTCTGGATTGCTTCGTCGCTTCGCTCCTCGCAATGACGGTGGTTGGACCTTCAGCGCAGATGCTGCGCGAAGAACGCCAGGCTGCGCGTCCACGCCAAATCGGAGCTCGGCTTGTCGTAGCTCGCGCGCTCGTCGCAGCCGAAGCCGTGCTGGGCGCCGGGATAGACCAGGACCTCGACGTCCGGCCGCTTGGCCTTGATGGTCTCGACGTCGGTCAGGGGAATGCCTGCATCCTTCTCGCCGAAATGCAGCTGGGTGGGCACGGTCGGCTTGTCTTCGGCAAAGCGCACCACGGCGCCGCCGTAATAGCCGATCGCGGCCTTCAGCCCCGTCAGCTTGGTTGCGGCCGCATAGGCGATGCTGCCGCCGAGGCAGAAGCCGATGATGCCGACCGGCCCCACGCTCTTGACGGCATCGATCGCTGCCTGGGTATCGCGCAGCATCGCCGGCCAGTCGGGATTGGCGACGAATTTCCGTGCGACGGCGATTTCGTCGGGCGAGTAGCCGGAGGTGAAGTCGGGTTCGACGCGGTCAAAGATCGCGGGCGCGATCGCGACGTAACCCTCTGCGGCGAGACGGTCGCAGATGTTGCGGATGTGATGGTTGACACCGAAGATCTCCTGGATCACGACCAGGGCGCCCTTGGCCGTGCCGGCCGGATCGGCCCGGTAGGCGCCGAGCTGGAAGCCGTCCGATGCCGTCAGCTTGATGTCCTGTCCCACGTTCTGTCCTCTTTGCATTCGACAGGCGCGCTCAGCGCCACATCCAGTTGGTGCCGTAGTCCTCTTTCCAGCCGGTCAGCCGGCCCTTGCGGAACTTGAGGAAGAGGCGGTGATGGTGCGGAACAAGCCCGCTGCCGCCGAGATTGCGCAGCGCCAGAAAGGTCTCGTTGCCGGCCGTGCCGTTCAGGTAGACGAGCGGTTGCTCCAGCACGCGCGATGTCTCACCGACATCCATGCCGAAGGCAAGCGGTGTGGTGTTGGATAACGTCGCTGTGAAAGGCGCACGAGCCGTGATGGCGGGCGCCTCCCAAGCCGCGGCGTCACCTGCAATCAGCAGGCCAACCGCCAAGATCGGCGGCAAGACAGACGGGATGACCGCGGCGAGGCGCCTTCCATGCGCAGGTATCCTCATCAGCTGATCTCTCCTTCGACGACGTCGGCGACAACATCCATCTCTTAGCTCGTGCGGTGCTGCCGTCCCAGCGCTTCTGCGCCGCACAACGCAAAATGCCGATTCATTTCGCAAGCCGTCGTTCCAATTCCCGTTGCGTCGCCGCAGTAACGCGATCATTCTTCCCGACGACTGGCATCGAACCGGTGGATGCCGGAGCGTTCATAAACCGAACTTCGCCGTAAGCGAAGTCGTACGCCGGGCGGGGAAGAAACCACATGCCTAATCTCACCATCAATGGACGGACCATGTCCGTCGATGCGGCGAACGACACGCCGCTGCTATGGGTCATCCGCGAGCAGTTGCAGATGACCGGCACCAAGTTCGGCTGCGGCGCCGGGCTGTGCGGCGCCTGCACCGTGCATGTCAACGGCGAGGCCGTGCGCTCGTGCCAGACCATGGTCGGCGACGTCAAGGACAAGAAGATCACCACCATCGAGGGTCTGTCGCAGAAGGGCGATCATCCGCTGCAGAAGGCGTGGGTCGCCGAGCAGGTGCCGCAATGCGGCTACTGTCAGTCCGGTCAGATCATGCAGGCGGCCTCGCTGCTGGCCAAGACGACGAGCCCGACCAAGGAGGAGATCACAGCGCACATGGACGGCAA
>NZ_JBNPTM010000009.1:0-227754 GCF_051167655.1 Bradyrhizobium sp. HKCCYLS2038
TGCCGCATGACGGTCAGATATCAGACGAGCCGGGCCGATGATGCCGGGCTGCGGCAGCGCATGAGGGCGATCGCCCATGAGCGCCGCCGCTTCGGCTATCGTCGCCTGCACGTCCTGCTCAAGCGGGAGGGCTACCTGGTCAATCACAAGAAGCTGTTCCGTCTGTACCGGGAGGAACGGCTCACGGTGCGCCGCAGAGGTGGCCGTAAGCGGGCCCTCGGCACACGGGCGCCAATGACGGTGCCGCTGCTCCCGAATGATCGCTGGTCGCTCGACTTCGTGTCGGATCAGATGACCGATGGCCGGCGCTTCCGCATCCTGACCGTGGTCGACGACTGCACCCGCGAGTGCCTGGCGCTGGTGGCCGACACCTCACTCTCGGGCGCCCGGGTCGCTCGGGAACTGGACCGGCTGGTCGCCGAGCGCGGCAAGCCCAGGATGGTGGGTGAGCGACAACGGCAGCGAGTTCACGAGCAATGCCATCCTGACCTGGACCGATCAGAGCCGTGTCGCCTGGCACTACATCGCGCCGGGCAAACCCATGCAGAACGCCTTCATCGAGAGCTTCAACGGCCGCCTGCGGGATGAACTGCTGAACGAGACGCTGTTCACCTCGCTCGCCCAGGCCCGCGTCGCGCTCCGATGCTGGCGGGCCGACTACAATGATGAACGACCACACTCGCAGCTCGGGTGGAAAACGCCGTCCGAGTTCGCCGCAACCTGCAATCCGCGTCGGGATCTGGCACTGCGCCATGTCGAGAGCTCCGCGCCAGCCCCCGCCGCTACCACCGCCCGGATGGGCACATCCAACCGCCCGAACGAACTGAGACCTGGATAAAACTTGGGGGCAAGGTCAAACGCTTTGCAATATGCAACGATTTGGGAGTGCGGGCGTCAGATATTGTCCAATCAAATTATGTCGCTTGGGTTGAAGGTCCTTCCGACCGAATTTATCTGAAGCGATGGATCAGCCTTTTCAGGCCAGATTTAGTAGAAGGCATTCACTACTCGATAATATTCTATGGCGGTCGCTTGCTAAGCCACCTCTCAGCGGATGATGAAGAGGTCACCGAGTTCATCCGCTTACGCTCACTGAACCAGAATCTGTGTGTTCTAATGGACAGCGACAAGTCCAGCGAGAACGATGAAATAAACGATACCAAAAAAAGAATAGTCGGAGAGTTGTCGCGGGGAGGTAGCAAGGCATGGGTAACCGCGGGGCGCGAGGTCGAGAACTACATTGACTTCGGACTTCTCCATGAAGCCATAAAAAAGATATACCCCCGAAAGTATCATTCCTCAGGATCTGGCGGAATGTATCAACACGCGCTTCACTTTTATCCTCTCACGGAGAGCGGCAATCGTTCGTCAAAACTCTTTACCGAGAGCGACAAAGTGAAAGTTGCACGAGAACTGGTCAAAGATGTACTGGATACAAGGATTTTGGACTTGAATGAACAATTGGCCGACTTGGTCGATCGAATCGGTCGAGCAAACGATTGAAATGGCGTTACGGTTACGCTGCACTCAATAACCGACAGCGCGTGCAGCGCAATCAACCTCCTTCAAACGATGACCCCGCCTACAAATGAGTCACTCGCGGATCATAGACGAGATCGACCATACGATATGGATCATCGAACGCACCGCGGGTTTTCACGACGATGTCTCCGAGCGGACAGAGCGAGGCCGCCAGCGCGCGCCAATTGATCCAATCGTAGCGCTGTCCGTCGTCGTCGAACGCAGCAGCCCGATAGGCCGACGCAAGCGTCTCGTTGCTCGGGAATTGCGCGCGAGCGGAGAGAACTCCGATGGAAAGGGCATTCCTCGTCATGAACAGACATGCTTCGAAGAGGCGATCTTCCACGATCGAAAACAGTCCAACGCGCCGCTCGGACCCCAAAGCCGACAAGACGCTCTCCAGAGCCTCTGGGCCGAGCACATGCGCGTCGCGCAGCTGGTTCGCGAGAGCATAGTCGGGCCGCTGCCTCTTCATCTCCGGCGTCCGCTCAATATCAACTCTCAGGAACCAAAACTTGAATTCGTCGGCAAACAACCTGAGCATCAACGGTCTCGCCACCTCGCAGACGTCGGCCATCATCTTTTCGACGTCAACAAAGCTCGGGACCGGACTCGTCGAAAATTCGAGCATGGCCAGAGGAGGACCATCACGTGAGATGAGGCCAGGACTGCTCTCCGGCGCGCTTGTCAAATCCGGAAGGCGGTTTACTTTCACAACCAGCATACCTCGTTCTCGCTGTCATAGCGGACCATGTACGCCCTCTTGACCACTGCCGCCCGGACGGATTGCGCTCGAATGTGCCTAACTCTGGACTAATCTTCACCGACCACTGGGATCACTGATACGGATCTGCGTTCCGACAAGAAGCCCCTTTGCCTTGAGTATAAGCTGGCCAAAGATGTGCCAATACACGTCGATATCGGAAAGCTCCAAATTTTCGACATCATCTACTCCGCCAAGGAATAGTGGCTTCCTATAACCGGCACACTGATCGTATTCTAATTTTGTAGGAACAAGTTTCTGCCAGCGCCGGCAAAAATCGACTGCAAGGGCAGACTCGCCAAAATTGACGAGCTCGTCATCGTGGAAGGTTTCGATGTTGGCAGGAATTTTCAGAGCCTGCCCAGTGCCTGGCTCAAACATGACCACACCGGGCATTCCGCCTTCGAGGCGCCTCTCATCGATCGCGAACGCCCGGCCGAGCCAATCATAACCGAAGCACGTGATGCGTCCCTTGAATTCGGGAAACGCACCACCGACGCGCCCGGCCCATGTATCGAGGCTGCTCACCCGCACCACGCGATACAGCCCGCCGTTGAAGGAGCTTCCACCAAATTCGGCGAACAGTTTCGCGGCCTCAGGTCGCAAGTTCGCGCCACTTGATGAGTCGGTCAGGGGGCCGCTCGATGTTGGGCCTGCGTCTCGAAGAAAATATCTCTTGAATGTCTCGAACATCATGCAGGACCAATGGCAACCATGTAGAGGACCGTTTCCAACCGCACGCTTGAACTAAGACGGGTCGAAAGCCCCCTCAGGTTACAGCACGATCGGCACTGGCGAGTCGCCCGTCGGTCGCGCTTCGTCCAAACAGATGGCTTCGCCGTCTCAATTCGACCGTCAGGCAGCCTGCATCCAGAAAAGGATTTGGCCAGCGTGATCAAGCCGATCACCCCTGTCCAGTCCTTCCGCGAAAATATTCTTATTTCTTTTTATCAGAATCCATGATTGTCTATCGCCGTCCCGTCTCGATCAGAGGGGCGCTTCGCGGTCGTCACGGACGTTGAGGCGGGATGCGGTGGGTGTGTCGGGTTCGCAGCGTGTTCAGTCATGCGGACGAACGGGCCTGATGCGCCGGCGAAATCGTATGGTCCTGGCCTCCCGACGCTGAGGCCAAGCGGATGGTGATGATGATCCAGCCGTGACGGGGGCAAGACAGCCCGGTCCCCGGGGAGAGTACGTATAAGCCGCTCAACCATCGCGCGGGGAATGCCGGGATGTCTCGGCTGAACCTGTGGTTCCTGCCGCCTGCATTCTTTTCTGCAGGCGGGCCATGGGGGCGGCCAGCTCCCGGCATTCCCCGTGCCCTCTTTTCAAGGAGGGCATGTCCAAACGGCAAAGCTCGGACGCAGATGCGCCGCGAGATGGCGGCGACACGTCTCGCGACAAATGACGCGCCGAGCACAGATGTCTCAGCCGGGCATGTTCAGCATCGAGAGGAAGAAGGCGTGTCCTCGCTCTCAGCCAGGGCTAGCGCAGCTGACGATGGGCATTTTGCACTCACCTGTCTCCGCGTCGTCATGGCCGGGCCTGTCCCGGCCATCCACGTCGTTCGGCGCCCTGAGATGGACGTGGATGCCCGGGACAAGCCCGGGCATGACGGAGCAACAAATTAGCAGGCGTTCGTGCAGCGACGGCTCCATAACTTCAAATGCGGAAGCCCTGCGCTCAAGCCAGAGACGGTCGTCAGGTAGCCGCCGCATCGGCCGGCGGGCGCTGCCGCAGCAGTGCGGCGCAGGCGAAGCCGAGCACGGCCATCAGCACGGCGGCGACGAGCAGGGTCGGCTGCTTGCCCCCATGGACGAGGCCGAAGCCGTAGGCGATCGGGCCGACGGTCTGGCCCAGGAAGAAGAAGAACGAGTGCAGCGACATCGCGGTCGCGCGCGCCTCGATCGACAGCTCGCTGGCGAACACCTGCAGGCAGCCATGGATCATGTAGAAGCCCCAGCCCATCAGGAGCATGGCGCCGAACTGCAGCTTCCAGCCCGGACCGAGCGCGAGCGCAGCGAGCTGCAGCCCGACGAGGGCGGCACCCGTGATCATCATGCCCTTGACGCCGAGCCGCGGCAGGAAGCTCGACACCGTGAAGGTATAGAACAGCCCGCCGACCGCAAAGCCCGCGATCACGATGCCGGCGATCGACAGCGAGGTCTCGCCGAGATCGAACAGGAACGCGGCGATGAACGGAAACAGCCCGAACACGCAGCAGCCTTCGACGAACACGGCCGAGAAGCAGAACCGCGCATTCGGGTTGGTGAAGATGGTGCGGTAGCCCTTCCTCAGCGCGGCAAGATCGGTGGTCGGCGCGTGCGTGACCTTGGCGCCGCGGAAGCCGGCGGCGACCGCGAAGGAGGCGATCAGTCCGAGCGCGCCGAGGATCGCGAGCACGCCGCGCCAGCCGATCAGGTCGCCGATGATGCCGGACGCGGTCGCGCCGAGCAGATTGCCGGCCATCGAGCCCGCCAAGGTGCGGCCGATCGCGACCTGGCGCTTGTCGGGCGCGACGAGATCGGCGGTCAGCCCGAGCGCGACCGGAAACACGCCGCCGGAGGCGATGCCGGCGAAAATGCGCGTCGCGAACAGCAGCGGAAACGAGGTCGCGAACGCGCCGAGCACGCTGGCGACGCCGAGCAGCGCGAGGCACAAGGTCATCAGCCGCGCCTTGCCGAACAGGTCGGCGGCGGCGCCGATCGCCGGCTGGATCAGCGCGTAGATCAGCGCATAGCCTGCGGCGATGCTTGCCGCGGTGGTGATGCTGATCGCAAAATCCTCGGCGACGTGCGGCAGCACCGGGTCGAGCGCCCGCGTCGACAGCGCCGCCGAGAAGCCCGCCAGCGCGATGATGTTCACGGCTGGCGGAAACTTCTGCTCGGCAGGCCTGGCGACGGGCTGGTGCATCAGCGCGCGGCGCCTTCGGACACCTGCCCCTTCGCGAGATGGTCGAATGCCATCAGCGTCCGCAACAGCCCTTCGAACTCGGCGAGCGGCACCATGTTCGGTCCGTCGGAGGGCGCATGATCGGGATCGGGATGCGTCTCGATGAACACGCCGGCGACGCCGACCGCCACCGCCGCGCGGGCCAGCACCGGCACGAATTCGCGCTCGCCGCCCGTGGAGGTCCCCTTGCCGCCCGGCTGCTGCACCGAATGCGTCGCATCGAAGATCACGGGCGCGCCGGTGGTGCGCGCCATGATCGGCAGCGCGCGCATGTCCGAGACCAGCGTGTTGTAGCCGAACGAGACGCCGCGCTCGGTCGCCAGCACATTCGGATTGCCGGCGCCGGTGATCTTGGCGACGACGTTGGCCATGTCCCACGGCGCCAGGAACTGGCCCTTCTTGACGTTGATGACCTTGCCGGTCGCAGCCGCCGCGAGCAGCAGGTCGGTCTGGCGGCACAGGAAGGCCGGGATCTGCAGGATGTCGACCGCCTGCGCCACCTCGGCGCACTGGCTCGCATCGTGCACGTCGGTCAGCACGGGAAGACCGAGCGACGAACGAATCTCGGCGAAGATCGGCAGCGATTGCGTCAGGCCAAGGCCGCGCGCCGCCGTGCCGCTGCTGCGGTTGGCCTTGTCGAACGAGGTCTTGTAGACGAGCCCGATGCCGAGGCGCGTCGCGATCTCCTTCAGCGCCGAGGCGACCTCGAGCGCATGCGCGCGGCTCTCGAGCTGACAGGGACCGGCGATGACCGCCAGCGGCAGCTGATTGCCGAACTTGACGGAGCCGGCGCTGACGACCGGCGCGGCGGAGATCGGAGCGTTCACGACATCATCCTCTTTGAGCGCGCGACCATGGCCCGGCGCAGGCCGCCGGATCAACCCGGCACGGGCCCGCGAATAGCAGGGTTGCGGGGATCGGTCATCCCCGCCCCTTGCCCGGGCCTATTTCAGCGCCGAGAACGCCGTCGGCACCAGGAACTGGCTGGTGATGTTGGCGACGATCTGGCCGTCCTCCTCGCTCTTGGCGCGCGCCGCGATCCAATCGGGATTGGTCATGAACGCCGTCCACTTGGTCTCGCGCTCGGCGAGCGATTCCCAGGCGAGGAAATAGGTCAGGTCCTGGTTGGATTCACCGATCAGGGTGGTGAAGAAACCGACCGGGCGGATGCCATGCTTCTCCCACAGCTTCAGCGTCGTCGTCTCGAAGCGCTTCAGCAGCGCCGGCAGCCGGCCCGGAATGCAGCGATAGATGCGGCTCTCGTAGATCATGTGATCCTCCCTGATCTGTTCTTGCGTCGCGTGAACAGGGAGCGTTGTCGCAACAATCACTGCGGCCGTCAAAGGCCGCATTGCGCGCCCCGACCGTCATTGCGAGCGAAGCGAAGCAATCCAGAGTCGCGAGCGGGACTCTGGATTGCTTCGTCGCTGGCGCTCCTCGCAATGACGCTCGAGGCAGGCAGCCCGCTACACCAGCCGCGACTGCACCATCGCGGCCTGGATGAAGGACGCGAACAGCGGATGCGGTTCGAACGGCCGCGACTTCAGCTCGGGGTGGAACTGGACGCCGATGAACCACGGATGGTCCTCGTATTCCACGATCTCCGGCAGCACGCCGTCGGGCGACAGGCCGGAGAACTTCAGGCCGTGCTGCTCGAGCCGGTCCTTGTAGGCGGTGTTGACCTCGTAGCGGTGGCGATGCCGCTCGGAAATCTCAGTCGCGCCGCCGTAAACGTCCGACACGCGGCTGCCGCGCTTGAGCGCGGCGGGATAGGCGCCGAGCCGCATCGTGCCGCCGAGATCGCCGCTCTTGGAGCGCTTCTCCAGCTCGTTGCCGCGCAGCCACTCGGTCATCAGGCCGACCAGCGGCTCCTTGGTCGGACCAAACTCGGTCGAATTCGCCTCGGTGATCCCGACCAGATTGCGAGCGGCCTCGATGACCGCCATCTGCATGCCGAAGCAGATGCCGAAATACGGCACGTCGCGCTCCCTGGCGAACTGCGCCGCGCGGATCTTGCCCTCGGCGCCGCGCTGGCCGAAGCCGCCGGGCACGAGGATGCCGTTGACGTGCTCGAGGAAGGGCGCCGGGTCCTCGTTCTCGAACACCTCGCTCTCGATCCAGTCGAGCTTGACGCGGACCTTGTTGGCGATGCCGCCATGCGACAGCGCCTCGATCAGCGACTTGTAGGCGTCCTTCATGCCCGTGTACTTGCCGACGATCGCGATCGTCACGTCGCCTTCCGGATTGCGGACGCGCTCGTTGATGGTGTGCCAGCTCGCCAGCGCCGGCGGCATCCGCGGCTCGATGCCGAACGCGGCCAGCACCTCGTCGTCGAGGCCGGCGGCGTGATAGGCCTCGGGCACCGCGTAGATGTTGTCGACGTCGCGCGCCTCGATCACGGCGCTTTCGCGCACGTTGCAGAACAGACCGAGCTTGCGCCGCTCCTCCTTCGGGATCTCGCGATCGGTGCGGCACAGCAGGATGTCCGGCTGGATGCCGATCGAGCGCAGCTCTTTCACCGAATGCTGCGTCGGCTTGGTCTTCAGCTCGCCCGCGCTCGGAATGTACGGCAGCAACGTGAGATGGATGTAGATGGCGTGATCGCGCGGCAACTCGTTGCCGAGCTGCCGGATCGCCTCGAAGAACGGCAGGCCCTCGATGTCGCCGACGGTGCCGCCGATCTCGACCAGCACGAAATCGTACTCGTCATTGCCCGACAGCACGAAATCCTTGATCGCGTTGGTGACGTGCGGGACCACCTGGATGGTCGCGCCGAGATAGTCGCCGCGGCGTTCCTTGGTCAGGATGTCCTGGTAGATGCGCCCCGTGGTGATGTTGTCGGCCTTGGTCGCGGGCCGCCCGGTGAAGCGCTCGTAATGGCCGAGATCGAGATCGGTCTCGGCGCCGTCGTCGGTCACGAACACTTCGCCGTGCTGATACGGCGACATCGTGCCTGGATCGAGGTTGAGATAGGGGTCGAGCTTGCGAAGCCGGACCTTGTAGCCGCGGGCCTGCAACAGCGCGCCTAACGCGGCTGAAGCCAGACCCTTTCCGAGCGAGGAGACCACGCCGCCGGTGATGAAGATGTACCGCGCCATGGGAGCCTACCTTTAATGCCGCGCGCTCGATTCGCCAAAACGAATCGTGACCGGCCCGCAACGCTGTCGCGGGCCTGTGGGTGACTTCGAAATATGAATGATCTCAGAGAGTTGAGACCGTCTCATGATGCAGGAAGCCAATTGCGTTCCTGCATGGCTTCCCCGCGTTATTGCGACTGCGGGGCCTGCGGAGCGGACGGCGCCGCGGGCGCCTGCTGCTCGTCGGCCTTCTTGAGCTGGTCGAGCACGCCGCCGCCGGTCGGCGCGACCGGGGTGGCCCCGCCCGACTGCGTCTGTCCGGGCATGTTGCCGAGAATCGACGCCGGCTTGCGATCGTATCCGGCCAGCCAGGTCAGCAGCAGGCTGGTGACGAAGAAGCCGACCGCGAGGATCGCCGTCGTCCGCGTCAACAGGTTCGCGGTGCCCCGGCTCGACATGAAGCCGGCGCCGCCGCCCATCCCGAGGCCTCCGCCTTCGGACTTCTGCAACAGCACGGCGCCGATCAGCACGGCAACGATCATGAGGTGGATGACGATCAAGACAGTCTGCATGGTGACCTTCCGTCACAAGCCCTCGCAGGCCCCGGGCCGGAGGCCGGGATCGCGAGAGCTTCGCGGGCTATTCGGAAATTTGCGCGGTGTTACACGATCATGTCGGGCAACGCCACCCCGCAGATAATCGCAGCCGCGCTTCGCACAAGCGCGGCTTTGCCGCGTGCTTGCACCGCTTGCCCGTTTTGCCAATTTCCACTATTAGAGACAAATGGATCAAATTGTAGACGATTTCAGCCAGCGCCTCGCCCGGCGCCTGCAGCTCGAGCGCGACAGCCGCGGCTGGTCGCTGGCCGACCTCGCCGAGCGCTCCGGCGTTTCAAAGGCGACCATCAGCAAGATCGAGCGCGCCGAGGTCAGCCCTACGGCCGTTGTGCTGGTGAAGCTCGCCAGCGCCTTCGATCTGACCCTGGCCGGCCTGATGCTGCGCGCCGAAGCGCAGTCGGAGCGGCTGTCGAAAGCCTCGGAGCAGTCGGTCTGGCGCGATCCCGACACGGGCTATGTCAGGCGGCAGGTCTTCCTCAGGCCGGATCACCCGATCGAGCTGGTGACGGTCGAGATGCCCGCCCGCCGCAGCGTGACGCTGCCAGCCTCCTCCTACATCCACATCCGCCAGCTGGTCTGGGTGCAGAGCGGACGCTTGACGATCACCGAGGGCGTGGAGCGCCACGAGCTCGGCCCCGGCGACTGCCTGGGCTTTGGTCCGCCGATCGACACCACCTTCGCCAACGAGACCGACGCCCCGTGCGTCTATGTCGTCGCTCTTGCAAGGAGCTGAGCATGTCGCCGCCCCGAATCGCAGCCCTCTCCGACTCGCCGGCCATTCGCGCCGCACTCAGCGCGATGCTGATCGAAACCGTCGCCCACGGCGGCTCCGTCAGCTTCATGCATCCGCTCACTCCTGACGATGCCGATGCGTTCTGGCAGGACTCGCTCGCGGCCGCGGAGCGCGGCGAGCGAATCGTGCTGGGGGCCTTCGCCGAGCAGGACCTGATCGGAACGGTGACGCTGCAGCTGAAGCTGCCGCCCAACCAGCCGCATCGCGCCGAGATCGCCAAGATGATGACCCGGGTCAGCCACCGCAACCGCGGCGTCGCCCGCGCCTTGCTCCTCGCTGCCGAATCCCGCGCGCGCGAGTTCGGCCGCACGATGCTGGTGCTCGACACCGCCGAGGATGGCGGCGCCTCATCACTCTATGAAGGTGCCGGCTTCCAGCTGAGCGGGATCATCCCGGACTATGCCCTGAAGCCGCATGGCGGCCTCACCGGCACGATGATCTATTGGAAGCGAATCGGGGGAACGGCCTAAGGCGCAGCGCTTGCCCAGCTCACCTCGTCTCTCAACAACCCTTCGCAATTGCGAGAAAATCGGCCGCTTTCAGGCTGGCACCGCCGACCAGCGCGCCGTTGACGTTCGCGACCGACATCAGCTCGGCGGCATTGGAGGGCTTGACCGAGCCGCCATACAGGATGCGCATCCGGGCGCCCTGCTCGTTGAAGCGTTCGCTCAGCAACTGCCTGATAAAGGCATGAATCTGCTCGACATCCCCGGCGGTCGGCGTCAATCCGGTGCCGATCGCCCAGACCGGCTCATAGGCGACGATCAGATTGTCGGCCCGCGATCCCTCCGGCAGGCTGAGGGCGAGCTGGCCGCGCAAAATCTCCAAGGTCAGCCCGGCGTCGCGCTGCTGCTGGGTCTCACCGACGCAAACGATCGCGACCAGCCCGGCGCGCCAGACCGCTTCGGTCTTCTGGTGCACCACGACATCGCTCTCGCCGTGATCGGCACGGCGCTCGGAGTGGCCAACGATGATGGCGCTGGCGCCGGCATCCGCCAGCATCTCCGCGGAAATGTCGCCGGTATGGGCTCCCGACGCTTTGGCGTGGCAATCCTGAGCGCCGACCGCAATCGACGTGGCGCCGCGTGCCTTCTCGGCAAAAGCCGCCAGCAGCGTCGCCGGCGGACACACCAGCAGATCCGCCTTGGCGGTAACCTCCGCCGCCCCCGCCAGCATGGCCTCGAACTCGGCGGCCGACGCCTTCAAGCCGTTCATTTTCCAATTGCCGGCGATCAGGGGGCGGATGCGGTCGGTCATGGCAGGATTCCAGCAGGGGTTGAGACAGGGGATCGGCTAGCAGAGCCCCTGCAGGAGTACCAGAGCGCGCACCGTCTTCCCACCGCTTCAATCCGCCTCAGAGCCGAGGTTGCGACCGGGCTGCTGCCTCTTTATAAGCCGTTTCACCTCGGTGACGCCCTCTCGCGGAATCCGCTCCAAGGCGCTGCCCTTTCATCCTTTTTCCTGCAGACAGACTGGACCCATGCTTCGAGGATTACGCAAGGCCTCATCAAACTGGCTCGGCAAGACCATCATGGCCGTGGTCATGGGCGTTTTGATCGTCAGTTTCGGCATCTGGGGCATCGCCGACATCTTCCGCGGCTTCGGGCAGTCGACGGCTGCGAC
The DNA here is from genome assembly GCF_051167655.1 of Bradyrhizobium sp. HKCCYLS2038. Taxonomy (NCBI): domain Bacteria; kingdom Pseudomonadati; phylum Pseudomonadota; class Alphaproteobacteria; order Hyphomicrobiales; family Nitrobacteraceae; genus Bradyrhizobium; species Bradyrhizobium sp. HKCCYLS2038. Next base: position 11,347 of record NZ_JBNPTM010000009.1, read on the forward strand.
CGTCGGACGGACCGAGATCTCGATCAACGAGTTCCGCCAGATCTATACCGACCGCCTGCAGCAGATCGGCCGCCAGATCGGCCGCCCGCTGACCCAGGAGCAGGCCCGGCTGTTCGGGCTCGACCGCAGCGTGCTGCAGCAGACGATCGCGGAAGCGGCGCTCGACGAAGAGGCCCGCCGTCTTGGCCTCAATCAATCCGATGCCGAGACTTTGCGCGTGATCCTGAGCGATCCCAATTTCAAGGGTCCCAACGGCGCATTCGATCAGCAGCGCTTCCTGGCGATCATCCGCAATTTCGGCTTCACCGAGCAGCGCTATCTGATCGACCAGCGCCGGCAGTCGCTGCGGCGCCAGATCACCGGCACGATCGCGGCCGGGCTCGAGCCGTCGAATACGCTGCTGGAGGCGCTGAGCCGCTTTCAGAACGAGCAGCGCTCGATCGAGTACGTCAGGCTCGACGCCGCGCAGGCCGGCACGATCGACGCGCCCTCGCCGGAAGTGCTGGCGTCCTACTTCGATCAGCACAAGGCGCAGTTCAAGGCGCCGGAATATCGCAAGATCTCCTTCGTCACGGTGACGCCGGAGGACGTCGGCAAATCGTCCGACGTCTCGGATGAGGATGCCCGCAAGCTGTTCGACCAGCGCAAGGCGCTGATGGGCACGCCGGAGAAGCGCCAGGTCCAGCAGATGACCTTCCCGACCATGGAGGAAGCCCAGGCGGCGCGCGCTCGCATTGCTGCCGGCGAGATCACGTTCGACGAGCTGGCCAAGGAGCGCAATCTCAATCAGGCTGATCTCGATCTCGGACTGGTGACCAAGTCCGCCATTCTGGATCCCGCCGTGGCCGACACCGCCTTTTCGCTGCCGACCGGCGAGGTCAGCCAGCCGGTCAAGGGCGCCTTCAACGTGGTGCTGGTGAAGGTCAGCGCCATCCAGCCCGGCCAGGAGCCGGCTTACGAGAGCGTCGCTACCGACATCAAGAAAGAGATCGCTGCCGATCGCGCGAAGTCGCAGGTCGCGACGCTGCGCGACAAGATGGAAGACGAGCGCGGCGGCGGCGCCAGCGTCGCCGAGGCTGCCAAGAAGCTCGGCCTCAATGCCGTGACGATCGAGTCGGTCGACCGCGCCGGCAAGCAGCCGAACGGCCAGCCCGCGCAAGGCGTTCCGCTCGGTCTCGATGTCGTGGCGCAGGCGTTCAACAGCGACGTCGGCGTCGACAACGAGCCGATCTCGTTCCGCGGCGGCTATGTCTGGTTCGAGGTGCTCGGCATCACCCCGCCGCGCGATCGCACGCTCGACGAGGTCAAGGATCAGGTCGCGGCCAAATGGCGCGATGACGAGATCGCGGCGAAGCTGCGCGCCAAGGCGACTGAACTGGTCAAGAAGCTCAACGAGGGCGGCAAGCTCGCCGACGAGGCGGCTTCGCTCGGCACCAAGGTCGAGACCGCCGCCGCCTTCAAACGCGACGCCACGCCGCCCGGTGTTCCCGCCGGCGCGATCACAGCCGCCTTCCGTACCGCCAAGGATGGCGTCGGCCAGACCGAGGCCGATGGCGGCCGGCAGTGGATCGTGTTCCGCGTGACCGACATCATCGAGCCGAAGGTCGACCTTGCGTCCGAGGACATCAAGAAGCTGAAGGACCAGCTGCAGCGGGCCCTGGCCGACGAGCAGGGCACCGCCTTCGTGATGAAGCTCGAGAAGGATATCGGCACCAAGATCAACGAGGCCGCCGTGGCGCAAGTGGTCGGCGGCGGCAACAACCAGTAACGGACGGCTGAGTGGGGCGATGAACGATCTCAAGTCGATCATTGGCAAGGTCGCGACCGGCGCGGTCCTGTCGCGTGAGGAGGCTGCAGCTGCCTTCGACAGCATGATGTCGGGCGAAGCGACGCCATCGCAGATGGGCGCGCTGCTCATGGCGCTGCGTGTCCGCGGCGAGACGGTGGACGAGATCACCGGGGCGGTCAGCGTGATGCGCGCGAAGATGCTGCGCGTCGATGCGCCTCCGACCGCGGTCGACATCGTCGGCACCGGCGGTGACGGATCGGGTTCGGTGAACGTCTCGACCTGCGCGTCCTTCATCGTTGCGGGCGCCGGCGTGCCCGTCGCCAAGCACGGCAACCGCGCGCTGTCGTCGCGGTCGGGCGCGGCCGACGTGCTCGCCGCGCTCGGCGTCAAGATCGATCTGAAGCCCGACCAGGTCGGGCGTTGCGTCCACGAGGCCGGCATCGGCTTCATGTTCGCGCCAGCCCACCATCCGGCGATGAAGAACGTCGGTCCGACCCGGGTCGAGCTCGCCACCCGGACGATCTTCAATCTGCTCGGACCCCTGTCCAACCCGGCCAGCGTCAAGCGCCAGATGGTCGGGGTGTTCTCGCGGCAGTGGGTTGAGCCGTTGGCGCAGGTGCTGAAGAACCTCGGCTCTGAAGCCGCCTGGGTCGTGCACGGCTCGGATGGTCTCGACGAGATCACGGTGACCGGACCGACCTTCGTCGCCGCGCTCGAGAACGGCCAGATCAGGACCTTCGAGATCACGCCCGAGGACGCCGGCCTCGGCCGGAGCAGCGGCGATGGCCTGAAGGGCGGCGATGCCGCCGCCAACGCCGTCGCGCTGCAGAGCGTGCTGGACGGCATGCCAAGCCCCTATCGTGACGTGGCGCTGTTGAACGCGGCCGCGGCGCTCGTGGTCGCCGGCCGCGCCAAGACGCTCAAGGAGGGCGTTGCGATCGGCCGCGACGCGCTCGACAGCGGCGCCGCTGCAGCCCGTCTGAAGCAGTTGATCGCGGTCTCCAACAGCTGATCCCCGGAGCGCGCCATGTCGGACATCCTGGCCAAGATCGAAGCCTATAAGCGCGAGGAGATCGCCGCCGCCAAGCAGGCGCATCCGCTCTCGCAGCTCGAGGCGCAGGCCCGCGACGCCTCGCCGCCGCGCGGCTTCGTCGCCGCGATCCGGAGCAAGCACGCCAAGGGCGACTACGCGCTGATCGCCGAGGTGAAGAAGGCCTCGCCGTCGAAGGGGCTGATCCGCGCCGATTTCGATCCGCCGGTTCTCGCCAAGGCCTATGAGGACGGCGGAGCGGCCTGTCTCTCGGTGCTGACCGACACACCATCGTTCCAGGGCCATCTCGACTTCATGGTGGCGGCGCGCGCCGCGACCGCCCTGCCCGTGCTGCGCAAGGATTTCATGTTCGACACCTATCAGGTGATCGAGGCGCGCGCTCATGGCGCCGACTGCATCCTCATCATCATGGCGGCCCTCGATGATGCGGCTGCGCAGGACATCGAGGCCACGGCGCTCGCCCACGGCATGGACGTGCTGATCGAGATCCACGACCGCGCCGAGCTCGATCGCGCGCTGAAGCTGCGCTCGCCGATGATCGGCATCAACAACCGCAACCTGCGGACCTTCGAAACCACGCTCGCCACATCCGAAGCACTGGCGCCGCTGGTTCCGAAGGACCGGCTGCTGGTTGGCGAGAGCGGCATCTTTACCCCGGCGGATCTCACACGGCTGGCGCAGGCCGAGATCCGGACATTCCTGGTCGGCGAAAGCCTGATGCGGCAGACCGACGTGACGGCGGCGACGCGCGCCCTGCTCGCCAGGAACGCTGCGCCCGCAGCCGCAGCCAGCTGACCATGACCGGCAAACCGTCCGATCCCCCGTCTCTCACTCATATCGACGCCCGTGGCGAAGCCCGCATGGTCGACGTGTCGGACAAGGCCGCCACCGAGCGAACCGCCACCGCCGAAGGCCGCGTCGTGATGAGTCCGGCGACGCTCGAACTGATCGTGTCCGGCAATGCCAAGAAGGGCGACGTGCTCGGCACTGCCCGCATTGCCGGCATCATGGCCGCGAAACGGACGTCCGAACTCATCCCGCTGTGCCACCCGCTGGCGCTCTCCAAGGTCACGGTCGACATCACCCCGGATTCCGCCCTGCCCGGCTGCGTCGTGAGCGCCACCGTGAAGGTCACCGGCCCCACCGGCGTGGAGATGGAAGCGCTCACCGCAGTGTCCGTCGCCTGCCTGACCATCTACGACATGATCAAGGCGGCGGAGCGCGGGGTGCGCATCGAAGGCATCCATCTCACCGAGAAAATCGGCGGAAAATCCGGGCACTATCGCGCATAACGGTATCCAGAAGCCTGATACAACTTCGAATTAATTGTTCGCTAACTCAACTTGCTAACCTCACTTCCATAGCAGGCCTGTAGCCATTGCTATGGGAGGGACGTCATGACCGTCCGTCCCAGAACGCTTCAATCGCACGCGTATTCGGGACCGATGACGAACACCAGTCCAGGAAGTGCCTTCAGAACGTCGACCGACCGCGGTGGACCCATCCGCTGGCTCGTCGCCGGAGGCCTCGTGCTGATTGCCGCGATCGCGATCGGCGCGACCATCATGGCCGACAGCTTTCGGGAGCGCGCGCTCAACAGTGCGACGCGCGAGCTGGAAAACACCGTCCTGCTGCTTTCGCGCCATTTCGATCAGCAGATGGAGGACCTCGGCGCCATCCAGCGCGATCTCGCCAACTACGTCCGGCAGAACCGCATCGACACCAGCGCCCGCTTTCGCGAACAGATGGGAAGCGCCAGCGTCAACGCCATGCTCAAGGGCAAGCTGAGCGCCATATCCTATGTCGGCGGCGTCAGCATCTTCGATTCCGACGGCAACCTGATCAACTCCGGGACCGATTGGCCGGTACCGGCGGTGAACGTGGCAGATCGCACCTATTTCAAGCGGCTGAAGTCCGATCCGACATCGCCGCAATTGCTCATCGAACCGGTCGTGGGCCGGGTGACAGGCACGCATATCGCCGTCATCGCGCTGAAGCTCACGAGCCCCACCGGCGAATTCCTCGGCGTCATCAGCCGCAGTCTCGAACCCATCAATGTCGAGCGTTTCTTTGCGTCGGTCGCGCTCGGCCCGGATGCTGCGATCTCGATGATGCATCGCGACGGGGCCTTGCTGGCCCGCTATCCTCGCCACGAGGGCATGCTGAGCCAGAACTACAAGGATGCGCCGATCTTCCGCCGCATCCTGGCCGGCGACGGCAACACCACCGGGATTTTCAGCAGTCCCGTCGATGGCGAGCACCGCATCGGCGCGTCGCATCGGCTGACGAGCTACCCGCTGATCGTGACGGCGACCACCACCGTTGCAGCTGCCTTGGCCGACTGGCGCGAGCAGATGCGCTTCCTGATCGGCATCGGCATCACTTCGGCGCTGCTGATCGCCGGATTGCTCTACATCGTGGTGCGCCGGCTGATCAGCGACCACGAGAACTCCAGCCGCCGTCTGACCTTGGAGAAGGAACGGCTCGACAAGGCGGTCAACAACATGACCCAGGGCCTTCTTCTGTTCGATGCAGCGGAACGCCTCGTCATCTGCAATCAGCGCTACATCGACATGTACGGCCTCTCCGCCGACGTGGTGAAGCCGGGTTGCAGCTTTCGCGAGCTGATCGCTCACCGCAAGGCGTCGGGCTCGCTCGCCGGTGACGACGCCGAATACGCCGCGGCGGTGCTGCGCGACGTCGGCCGCAAGAAGTCGCAGATCTTCGAGACGCCGGACGGCCGATCGATCCAGATCGTGAACGAGCCGATCGTCGGCGGCGGCTGGCTCGCCACCCACGAGGACATCACCGAGCGCAGGCAGGCCGAGCAGCAGATCACTCACTTGGCGCATTACGACGCGCTGACGGAGCTGCCGAACCGCACCCTGTTCCATGAGCGCCTGAAGGAGGAGATTGCGAACCTCTCGGGCGGCCGGCTTCTGGCGCTCCACTATATCGACATCGACGAATTCAAGGGGGTCAACGACTCGCTCGGCCATCTGATCGGCGACGAGTTGCTGAAGTCCGTTGCCGCCAACCTCAGAGCATGCGTGGGAAGCGCCGGCTTCGTCGCGCGCCTGGGCGGCGACGAGTTCGCGGTCGTGCAGAGCGCGGTCAAGAGCCGGGAAGACATCAGCAGCCTGATCGACGACATCTTCGCCGCCATCCGTGCTCCACGCGACTGCCTGGGCCATCAGCTGACGGCCGACGCCTCGATCGGGGTCGCGCTCATTCCCCAGCACGGCACCGAACTCGACCAGATCATGAAAAATGCCGATCTGGCGATGTACGCCGCCAAGGCCGCCGGCCGCCGCACCTGGCGGTTCTTCGAGCCGGAGATGGATGCCCAGGTCAAGGCCCGCCATCAGCTCGAGGTCGACCTGCGCCAGGCGATCGCCGACGATCGGCTCGAGGTCTACTACCAGCCCTGCGTCAGCCTCCAGGACGACAGCATCGTCGGCTGCGAAGCGCTGGTGCGCTGGAAGCATCCGACCCGCGGCAACGTCTCGCCGGCCGAGTTCATTCCGATCGCCGAGGACACCGGCCTGATCAATCAGCTCGGCGAGCGCGTCCTCAACGTCGCCTGCGCGGAAGCTGCGACCTGGCCGGACGACATCCGGCTGGCCGTCAACGTCTCGCCGGTACAGTTCAAGAGCGGCACTCTCGCCCTCAAGGTCGCCAAGGCGCTGGCAGCTTCGGGCCTGTCGCCACGACGGCTCGAACTCGAGATCACCGAGGCCGTGCTGATGCGCGATGACGATGCGCTCGATACCCTGTACGAGCTGCGCGCGCTCGGCGTGCGCATCGCGCTCGACGATTTCGGCACCGGGTATTCCAGCTTGAGCTATCTGCAGCGGATCCCATTCGACAAGATCAAGATCGACCGCTGCTTCGTCAAGGACATCACCGACTCAGAAGGATCTGCGAGCATCGTGCAGGCGGTGGTCAACATCGCAGCGATCCGCAAGATGTCGACCACGGCGGAAGGCGTCGAGACCGAGGCGCAGCGCCAGGTCCTGAAGCGGCTCGGCTGCTCGGAGATGCAGGGCTATCTGTTCAGTCCTCCGAAGCCGGCCGCCGATGTGAGGCAGTTGTTCGCCAGCCATCGCGTCGACGGCTCCGCCGGCAAGCGGCCACGCTCCGACGCGGCGTGACGGCCGAACGATAAAGACCGTCGCAATTTGCGGCTTTCCCGCAAGCCGCATTCAAACCATGTTTCCCGAAGCCGCCACCGGCCCGTTGAACGCGGCCGCCGCCGGCCTGACATATTTGATGCAGTCGGACACGCTCCATGTCCGCCTGCACTGGTCGAAAACCACGACGGGACGGCTTCACAAAGCCGCCCCGTCGGAGAACCGCGCTCACGCGGCGCGGGATCCTGACAGCGATCAGTTCGGCACCGCCGCCTTGGCGCGGACGTCGGCATTCACGGTGACGCCGCGCAGCACGTTGAACGCCGCGTGCAGCGCCTTGTCGTCCTTCTCCTCCGGCGGAACGTAGGACTGCGAGCCGGTCTGCTCGGTCCCGTCGGCGGCCGAGAGATGACCGCGCATCGAGGCTTCGCCCTTGATGTCGGTACGATCCTTCATGTCGTCCGGCACGTCCTGCTTGACCTCGATGTCCGGGGCGATGCCCTGGGCCTGGATCGAGCGGCCCGACGGCGTGTAGTAGCGCGCCGTGGTCAGGGCCAGCGCGCCGTTGCCAGTACCGAGCGGAATGATGGTCTGCACCGAGCCCTTGCCGAACGAGCGCGTGCCGACCAGCGTCGCACGCTTGTGGTCGTGCAGCGCGCCCGCCACGATCTCCGAGGCGGAAGCCGATCCGCCATTGATCAGTACCACGAGCGGCTTGCCCTTGATGAGGTCGCCGCCCCGCGCGGTGAACCGCTGCGTCTCGTCGGGATTGCGGCCGCGCGTGGAGACCACCTCGCCGCGCGACAGGAACGTGCTCGACACCGAGACCGCCTGATCGAGCAGACCGCCCGGATTGTTGCGCAGATCGACGACATAGCCGGCGAGCTTCTCCTGCGGGATCTCCCGTGAGATGCTGCTGATCGCCTTGCGCAGGCTCTCGGTGGTCTGCTCGTTGAACGACGTGATTCTGATATAGCCGATGTCGCCGCCTTCGGTGTGATAGCGCACCGGACGCACGCGGATGATCTCGCGCATCAGCACCAGGTCGAGCGGCGCATCCTTGCCCTTGCGGATGATGGTGAGCTTGGTCTTGGTGTTGACCCCGCCCTTCATCTTGGCGACCGCCTGCTCGAGCGTGAGACCCTGCACCGACTCGCCATCGATCTTGGCGATGAGATCGCCCGAGAGAATGCCGGCCTTCGAGGCTGGCGTCTCGTCGATCGGCGCGACCACCTTGACGAGGCCATCCTCCATAGTCACTTCGATGCCGAGCCCGCCGAACTCGCCGGAGGTGGTCTCCTGCATGTCGCGCCAGGATTTGTCGTTCATGTAGCGCGAATGTGGATCGAGCGACGACACCATGCCGTTGATGGCGCCCTCGATCAGCGCGGGATCGCTCGGCTTCTCGACGTAGTCGGCGCGGACACGCTCGAACACGGCGCCGAAAAGGTTGAGCTGCGTGTAGGTGTCGGCCATGCCGGCCGCGGCCTTGGCCCGGGCGACGAGTTGCGCGCCATCGGGCCCGTTGACCATCATAGTCAGACCGACGCCGGTCACGGTGCCCGCCAGGAACAGCCAGTTTTTCCGCATTGTTTGTGCTTCCCGCGCTCGTTTGTCAGCCGACCGATCACATGGGTTACAAACGACCAGCCGGTGCGATCAGACCACGAACTCACACCACATTTCCGGTTTCTTCAAGGCCGATATTGCGGCGCCATGTCGGTCATGCCTACCGCCCAAATGGACGCTCCCGGCCCAATGTTCAAGGTGGCGCCGGCACGTTCCGTCCGAGCAGACGCGGCCGACCCGGACTTTCACGGAGACCTCATCATCAAAACTCACAAAGCCGTGCATGACGTCCGAATCGCGCGATGGACCAGGCGCGATCCTCCTCGGCGGGTCGCAGTTCGGAATGGCTTGCGCATCGCCCGCCGGATGAGCGATGCTTGCCGCCAAATCAGAACAGGTGCTGGGAGGCAGGCCGTGAATCAGCAAACCCCGATCGAGCCGAAGTGGCGGAACGTCGAGCTCGGCGCCAGTGACGAGAAGTTCCAGAACCTGCATGAGCTGATCCGCAAGGCGCGGACGCAGCTCAACCAGAACGCGTGGGACTACATCATCGGCGGAGCCGAAACCGAGACCACGCTGCGCCGGAACCGGATGTCGCTCGATGAGATCGCCTTCCGCCCGCGCGTGCTGCGCGACGTCTCCCGGGTCGATGCCGCGGTCGAGACGTTGGGGCGCAAATTGCGCCTGCCGGTGGTGCTCGCCCCCGTCGGCGCGCTCGAGATCTTCGATCCCGATGGGGCGGCCGCGGTGGCGCGCGGCGCCGGCCGATTCGGGGCGGCGCACATGCTGAGCTCGGTCTCGGAGCCGGGCCTGGAAAAGACCGCAGCCGCCGCGCCCGACGCGCTGCGCATCTTCCAGCTCTATGTGCGCGGCGACGATGCGTTCGTCGAGGACTATGTGAGCCGCGCCGTCGCAAACAGCTACGCCGCGTTTTGCCTGACCGTCGACACCGCCCATTACAGCCGGCGTGAGCGCGACATCGCCAAGCGCTACGTGCGCGAGAGCCGGCTGCGTGCCACCGGCGGCGATCATCAGAAGGCGCTCAGCTGGCACACCGTCAAGCTGATCAAGGACAAGTTCAAGCTGCCGCTGATCATCAAGGGCATCGCCACTGCTGAAGACGCCGAGATCGCGCTCGACCACGGCGTCGACTGGATCTACGTCTCCAACCATGGCGGCCGGCAGCTCGATCACGGCCGTGGCGCCATGCACGTGCTGCCGGAGATCGTGGCGGCGGTGAAGGGCCGTGCCAAGATCATGGTCGACGGCGGCTTCTGCCGCGGCACCGACATCGTCAAGGCGATCGCATCCGGCGCCGACCTGGTCGGCATCGGCCGGTTGCAATGCTGGGCGCTGGCGGCCGCCGGCGAGGACGGCATCCTGCGCATGCTGGAGCTCTTGGAAGACGAGGTGATCCGCGCGCTCGGCCTGCTCGGTGTCGCCTCCTTCGCCGAGCTGAACGCCTCCTATCTTCACCCGGCGACCGCAACCCATGCGCCGAGCGTGTTCAGCGCGTTTCCGCTGGCCGACATCGAGCCCTACCGTTATTGAAGAGGCCCTGCTTCGGCATCCTCTTCGGCAAAGACGCGCGTCGCAATGCTCGCTTCCGATCTCCGCCCCGGCGCGGCCGATGCGCTGCTGTTCGATCTCGGCCGCGTCGTCATCGACGTCGATTTCGTCCAGGTCGTCTCGCGCTGGGCCGCGCATGCCGGCTGCGCGGCGGACGACCTGGCGCCGCGCTTCGTGCGCGACGAGGTCTATCACGGACACGAGCGCGGCATGGTCTCGGACGCGGCGTTCTTCGCCCATTTGCGCGGACGGCTCGGCATCGACATCAGCGACGCGCAGTTTCTCGACGGCTGGAACGCGATCTTCGTCGGCCCGATGCCCGGCATCGCGCCGCTGCTCGCACGCGCAGCGGAGAGACTGCCGCTGTACGCCTTCTCCAACACCAACCAGCCGCACATCGCGCATTTCACGCCGCGCTACGCCGACCTGCTCGGTCATTTCCGCGAGATCTTCCTGTCGTCGTCGATCGGCCTGCGCAAGCCGGACGCCGAGGCCTATGATCACGTCGTGCAGGCCATCGGCGTGCCCGCCGAGCGCATCGTGTTCTTCGACGATCTCGCGGAAAACGTCGAGGGCGCGCGGACCAGCGGGCTGCAAGCGGTGCTGGTGCGATCGACGGACGACATCGCCGCGGCGCTCGAGGCGCTGGGAGTCTGATCGCGCGTCAGTAAGACGTCCAATCATGCAAAATCATTCTCGCGGCACGCTCTGCCCGAGTTTTGCTTTGTCTCACCACCCTCCTCCAGACGGAGGGCGCAGGGAATGCCGGGCTGCAGGCCGCAACCCATGGCCCGCCTGCAGAAAAAAAGCAGGCGGCAGTCACCACAGGTCCAGCCGACATCCGGCATTCCCTGCGCGATGGTCTTCACGCTTATACGCGATCTCCTCGGTGCCCGGCTTGTTGGCCACCGTCGCCGTCGGGATCATCATCACCCGCCGGCTTGGCATCGGCTTCGGGATGCCAGGACCACGCGACTTCGCGTCCGCAAGCTGCCGTTCGTCCGCGCGCTCTCCCGAGCACGCTGCGACATCCTGCGGCCACCGCATCCCGCACCCCACGTTCCATGACGATCGCGAAGCGCCCCTCCTGTCGAGCACGGGACCAAATCAACATAGCAGAGTATTCGGAAATACAGAAGCATTATTTTTGCCAGGCCGAAGATTGACCCTCGTCGGCTCGGTCGCCGAGTGGTCGCAATGGACGTGCGTGACGTTCGATTGTTCGGGCGAGATCGAGATTCCCGGCGCTGGTGCCTGTGCTCGTATCGCACGACGACAACCATGCCGTGTATGGCGAACTCGTTTGTGGATGCGACACGAGGCGTGGATCCGTTGGCGCTGGTGTCGCTCGCGGCGAGCCGGTACAACGAACGCGCCGGGACTCTAGAGCATCAGACGCATGCCAGCCTCACGCCAAGCCAGCTCGTTCTTCGTCGCTCCGCAGGCTGCGACCTTCCTGCTGCTCACGCTGAACATCGCGATCTTCGCGGCCACGCTGATCCAGAGCGGAGCGCCGACACCGTCCGGCGCCGTGTTGTTCGGCGACGGCGCGATGTATCATCTGGCGCTGCAGCGGCATGAGTATTGGCGGCTGTTCGCCTACGGCTTCCTGCATGCCACCCCGGTCCATCTGCTCGGCAACATGCTGTGCCTGATGGTCTGGGGCGCGCATCTCGAACGCAGGCTTGGCGCGACCTATTTCGTCGTGATCTATGTCGCGACCCTGGTTCTGGCCGGCGTGGTCGGCGACTTCATTCACGGCAAGCCGTACATGACGGTCGGCGCCTCCGGCGCCACCTCTGGGCTGCTCGGCGCCCTGCTCTGCCTGTGGATCCTGGCCAAGATCGAACTGTCGGCCAGCTTCTTCATCAGCAACATCGCGCTCAACGTTGCGCTCACTTTCGCGGACTCCAGGATCAACTGGGGCGCTCATCTGGTCGGCTTCACCGCCGGATTGCTGAGCTGCGCGGTGCTCGATCTCGTCGAGCGGGCGCTTCGCCATCTGCTGGCCTGCAAGTTTCCCGAATTTCTGAAGCTCAATCTCTGGCTGCTCGCCGCCATCTTCGTATGGCTGGCTTCGAGCGCCACCTTGCGGCTCGATTCGCCGTCGCTGATGCCGGCGATGGTCGTGGCATTGGCTCTGATCCCGGTCATGATCAAGCTGATCGATGTGGTCCTGCAGCTTCGCTACGGTCTCGCCATGGTCGTTGCCGCGCTCGCGCTGGCAAATGGTGCAGCGATCGCCGTCGCCGTCATGGCAAGCACCGATACACTCCCGGCAGTATGCCGGTTGCCGCTGCCGACGCCGCTCGCGGGTCTCGCGCCATGGATCGCCGCCGGCTGCGGTCACCTCGATATCGTCGGATTGGTCGCGGGCGCCCTCGCCGCCGGCCTGACCTTGCTGGTGCTCAACGAACCGCTCCGGCGAGGCCTCAGTGACGTCGGCTTCGTCGGCGCCGCGCTGCGGGCGGCGCGGGCGCGCAGCGCGGGACTTTAGGATGGGGCGGGTTCACACCGCAATTCATGATGCAAGGCCGGCCCGTCAGCCTGCAGGCTCTCGTATGGTAGCAACTCCGGACTATGTCGAATATCTGCGCGACCAGTTCATCCCGCTCGGCGCGATCGCGACACGACGGATGTTCGGCAAGACCGGCGTCTTCATCGATGGCGCAATGCTTGGCGTGGTCGCCGACAACACGCTGTATTTCCGCGTCGACGACGACAATCGGTCGATGTTTGCGGAAGCCCAGCAGCATCCGCCGCTGAGCTACATCAAGAACGGCATCAAGATCGATCTTGCGTTCTGGCGCGCGCCGGATCGGCTGTTCGATGATCCCGAGGAATTCATCCGCTGGGCGCGTGCCGCGCTGGCGGCGGCGCTTCGGGTCGCGGCAAGACGGAGCAAGACTGCTGGACGCACAGCGTAAAAGCCGCGGCGGCGCTGAACGCAGGCTCGATCCACCTCGCGCCCGACACAGCCCGCAACCGGGGTTGCACGCCGGTCAACGCTGCTCGTGTCAGACGCCGTCTTGCGCGAGCAGATCCACCGGCTCACGACGGCGGCTGGCATGACGGCCGTGTCTGCTCCAGTGCAGGATCGCTTCGTAGAGACGATTGGGCTGGATCGGCTTGGTAAGGAAGTCGTCCATGCCGGCGGCGACGCACAGCGCGCGCTGGTTGGCCAAGGCGTTTGCGGTCAGTGCGATCACCGGCACGTCGGCCGCATCGCTGCCGAGATCGCGGATCATGCGGGTCGCGGTGACGCCGTCCATCTTCGGCATCTGCATGTCCATCAGCACCAGATCGTAGCGCTTGCGCTGAACGGCTTCGACCGCGTCCCAGCCGTTGACGACCATGTCGGCCCGATAGCCCCGCTTGGCAAGCAGCCTTGCGATCAGGTTGCGGTTGATGTCGTTATCCTCGGCGACGAGGATTTCGAGCGCCTCGTTGTCGTCGGGCAGCTCGGGGGCGAGCGGCGCAACCTCCATCGTCTCCAGCGAAGCCAGCCCACAGCGGACGGTGAAGCAGAACCGGCTGCCCTGTCCTTCGACGCTGTCGAAGCCGATCGTGCCCCCCATGATCTCGGACAAGCGCTTGCAGATCGCAAGTCCGAGACCGGTACCGCCATAGCGGCGTGACACCGAGGTATCGGCTTGGCTGAACGGCTGGAACAGCCGCTCCTTCGACTCGCTGGAGATGCCGATCCCCGTGTCGGCGACCACAATGCTGAGCTGGACCTGATCGTCTGGAAGCCATTCATGCGAGGCCGTGATCGTGACCGATCCGCGCTCGGTGAATTTGAGCGCGTTGCCGACCAGGTTGAGCAGGATCTGGGAAATCCGGTGGGGGTCGCCACGGAGCCGGCGCGGCATCTCCTCGGCGAGCGAGGCCTGCAGCGCAAGCCCGCGTTCTCTCGCTTTCGGCCCCATCAGGGCCATGACGCTGCCGACGACGTTGTCGATGTCGAAATCGATCGCTTCCGAGGCCACCTGACCGGCTTCGAGCTTCGAGAAATCGAGAATGTCGTTGACCACGGTCAGCAGATTGCGCGCCGAGAGCTTGGCGATATCAGCGAGTTCCTTCTGCTCGTGATCGAGCTTGGTGTCGGCCAACAGCCCGATCATGCCGATCATGCCGGTCATCGGCGTGCGGATCTCATGGCTCATGATGGCAAGGAAATCCGACTTGGCGCGGCTGGCCGCCTCCGCCGCATCCTTGGCCGCGGAGAGCGCTTCGCTCGCAGCGATCAGCTCGTTGCGCTGCTCTTCCAGGCGGTTTCGCGTCTGCGTCAGCTCGGTGAGCCGCTCGTCGAGCATCTCCGCCGCGCGGACGCGCTCGGTGATGTCCTCATGGACCGAAACCCAGCCGCCGTCGGGCGTCGTGGCGCGCCTCACGGCCATGGTACGCCCCCCTTCGAGCCGAACGGTTTCGTTGTTGGCGACGAGTTCGAACTTGATGCCGCGTTCCCTGGAAAGCTGCGCAAAACGGCTGAAGGGGGCGCCGGGGCAAAACTCCTGGGGGTCGATATCGTAGAGCTCGGCGACCCGCCGGTTCGACACGATGAGCGTGTTGTCGGCGCCGAAGACACTCAGCCCGTCCGGCAGCGCATCGATGGCGACAGCGAAGCGCTCGTTGGCCTCACGAAGCTCGGTCGCCCGGTCGGCGAGCTTCCGGGTCGTGCGCCAGATCAGCATCCCAAGCAGGATCATCATGGCGACGATCGCCCCGGCCTCGACCATGCGCCGGATGGTCGACTGCCACCACGGCGCCAGCATCTCTTCGACGTCGTGCGCGACAGCAACCAAGATCGGTAAACTGCTGCTCTGCTCGTAGCTGTTGAAGCGTCGGACGCCATCGGTCGATGACGTGATCTCGAGACTGCCGACCGGAGTGCGCTTGAGCTCCTGGAAGAGGCCGCTCTGCGTCATGTCGCGGCCGACATTTGACTCGGCGTAGGGCCGCCGTACCAGCAGCGGCCCGTCCAGCGACGCCAACAGGATCGCGCCATTCCGGCCGACGTCGAGCCGCTGATAGAAATCCTGGAAATATTGCGTGCCGAGCGCCGCCACCACGACACCGCCGAAGCTGCCGTCGGGACGGTTGAAGCGCCGCGTGAGCGGAATGATCCATTGATTGCTGGCGCGTCCACGAATCGGCACGTGCAGGCGCACGCCACGGTCCGGGTCATCGCGATGATAGGCGAAGAAGTCGCGATCCGCGTAGTTCACGGTGCCCTCTTCGGCGATCGTGCTGACCAGCAGCGTGCCCTCCTGGTCGACCACCAACAGGTTGACGAGCTGCGGCATGCGCTTCAGCTCGTCGATGAACCAGGCCTTGAGACGCCTGCGGTCGTCCCGATCCGGAGGACGATGCTCGAGCGAGGACACGGTCCCCGTGAGCAGCGCGTCGGCCGTGCGAAACGTCAGCTCGGCGTGCTGCAGCAGAGAGCTCGTGAGATTGACGGTGTCCTTCTTTCCATCGGTGAAGATCGCCTCGCGCAGCCTCAGCGCGCGCGAGACCTCCACGGCCACGAAGGCGGCACAGGCGAGCGCGATCAGCGCGGCGATCAAGAGAGGGGTGGTTGACCAGCTGCGTCTTGCAGCGTGATATTCCGCGCGAGGCATTCCGTTTGAGTTCCACCATCGGAGTTGGGCTCGGGCAGAGATTCGCGGAGAATCGTTCTCAAACACTGAACTACAACCCGAGGCAGCAGGCCGGCCCGCTTGCGACGGGCAGCAAATTCGGCTTCTTGCGCGCCGAAATCGGCTGAAACCGGCTGGTGCCGGACCCTACCGTAGCACTACGGTCGCGATGCACCGGGCGCGCGGGCAATTGGAACCGACGCTGGCGCCGCGCTTGGCCACGACAGCGCCATTGGCTAGAACGCCCCCACGATCGCTTTCAAAGGAACTCCAATGGCCTTGATGCCGGTATCCGATGCGTTGTCCGCGGTGCTCGCAGGCGCCGAGCCGCTGGCCGAGGAGCAGGTCGCGCTGGACGATGCCTTTCACCGCATCCTGGCGCGCGATCTGGCAGCGCTGCGGACTCAGCCGCCCGAGGCGATGTCGGCGATGGACGGTTACGCGGTGCGCGCTGTCGATGCGGACAAGCCGCAGGCACGGCTGAAGGTCATCGGCGAGGTCGCGGCGGGTCGGCCGTTCGACCGCGTGGTGGGACCCGGCGAGGCCGCTCGCATCTTCACCGGCGGCGTCGTGCCTGATGGCGCCGACGCCGTCGTCATCCAGGAGGACACGATTGCGGGCGACGGCCACGTCGTGATCACCGAGGCCGCGATCAAGGGCCGGCACATCCGGCCCGCCGGCGTCGACTTTCATCAGGGCATGGTGCTGCTGAACGCCGGACGCCGGCTCAGCGATCGCGACCTGTCGCTCGCCGCCAGCATGAACCATCCTACGCTGCCGGTGCGGCGGCGGCCGACGGTGGCGCTGCTCGCCACCGGTGACGAGCTGGTGATGCCGGGCTCCGAGCCCGGCCCGGGCCAGATCGTCTACTCCAACGGCTACGCGCTGCGCGCGATGGTGCGCGCCGAAGGCGCTGCAGCGGTCGATCTCGGCATCGCGGCGGATACGCTCGAAGCCACCGTGGCCGGCATTCGCCGGGCGCGCGAATCGGGCGCGGACATCCTGATCACGACAGGTGGCGCCTCGGTAGGTGATCACGACCTGGTCAAGCAGGCGCTGGAGGCCGAGGGCGTCGAGATGGCGTTCTGGAAGATCGCGATGCGGCCGGGCAAGCCGATGATGCATGGCCGGCTCGGCGGCGTCAGGGTGATCGGCCTGCCCGGCAATCCGGTGTCGTCCTATGTCTGCGCCATCCTGTTCCTGGTGCCGCTGATTCGGCGCCTGCTCGGCCGCGACGAGGCGCAGCTGCCGCGCGAGACCGCCCTGCTCGGCCGCGAGCTCGGCGCCAATGATTCGCGCGAGGACTATCTGCGGGCCCGGCTGGACGAGCGTGCCGACGGCACGCTGGTGGCGACCCCGGTGACGCAGCAGGATTCGTCGCTGCTCGGGAATCTCGCGCTGTCGCAGGCGCTGGTGATCCGCCCGGCCTTCGCGCAGAAGGCGCCTGCCGGCAGCCCCTGCGAGATCCTGCGCCTGCCGAATTGAGCTTTTCTCACCGGCAAGCCCGCGCCGTTCATCATATTTTTAGGATTGCGGAACACACATCGAACATATAGTGTCCGTTCATGATTTGTTTTTAGTATGTTGCGGGCGACGCGAATACGAACGTTCACTTCCGGCTCAGGGACGCAGGGCACGGGACTTGGACGACAACAAACTGGGGACCAGGCCGAGATGCTGACGCGCAAACAGTACGAACTCCTGCGGTTCATCAACGAACGGCTCAAGGAAGCGGGCGTGCCGCCCTCGTTCGACGAGATGAAGGACGCGCTCGATCTGCGCTCGAAGTCGGGCATTCACCGCCTGATCACGGCGCTGGAGGAGCGCGGCTTCATCCGCCGGCTGCCCAACCGTGCCCGCGCCATCGAGGTGATCAAGCTGCCCGAGCTGTCGCAGGCGGCCAGCAACCGCCGTGGCTTCACGCCCTCGGTCATCGAGGGCAATCTCGGCAAGGTTCGCACCTCGACGCCGGCGCTCGATGACGGCGAGCGCCCGGTCGCCGTGCCGGTGATGGGCCGCATCGCCGCCGGTACGCCGATCGAGGCGCTGCAGACCCGCAGCCATACCATCAGCGTGCCCGCCGACATGCTCGGCAATGGCGACCATTATGCGCTGGAGGTGCGCGGCGACTCGATGGTCGATGCCGGCATCCTCGACGGGGACATGGCGCTGATCCAGCGCAACGAGACCGCCGACACCGGCGACATCGTGGTGGCGCTGATCGACGACGAGGAAGCGACGTTGAAGCGCTTCCGCCGCCGCGGCGCATCGATCGCGCTGGAGCCGGCCAACACCGCCTACGAGGTCCGCATCCTGCCGCCGAACCGCGTCAAGATCCAGGGCAAGCTGGTCGGCCTGTATCGCAAGTACTGAGCACGCGACGTCGCTTGCTGGATATGCACGATCGATCGGTGGCGGGGTGCTGTGATCTTCGCCACCGAACGACGTGAGACGCAAAGAAAAGAAGCAAGACGCGAAATCGAGTCGCGCGCGAATGCATGTCATGATGTGCAGCGCGGTATCCTCAAACGCTTGTGATCGCGGCCACCCGCATGCCGTGCAGATCAGCGCAGAATTGCCGCGAAGCGCGCGCTAACATCTCCTCGATGTCCACTCTGATAGAGGCCTGCGCCTGTCCGGGGGGAAGCGTGGGTCGGCTATCTCTCAGCGAGGAGCGATCCGATGTGTGACTACAGCCTCCATGCCGTTGCGTCCCGTCCCGCCAAGGTCGGCGAGACGCTGATCTCGACGACGTTCCGCGGCACCGCGACCCGCGGCTTCGCCAGCGAAAGCGAGCCGACCGTCGCGGTCTGCATGCTGCCCGGCACCGAGCTCGCCTTCGCCGAGGACGTCCGCTACGACAGCCGCTGGCTCTGGACCCGGACAATCCGCGAGCGCGTCGCCAAGTTCAACAGCATCGAAAAGCACATTCCCGATCGCCACCACGACGCCGTCGAGTTCGCCGATGGCCGCCACGTGCTCGTGACGCAGCTCTGCGAAGGCCAGCGCGTCACGGTGCTGCAGCTGCCCGTCACCAAGCAGCCGACCGAGCGCGGCCCCGGCATGGCGAACGATACGCCGACACCGCAGACGACCCCGATCCGCCGCATCAGCATCACCTGAGCTGAACGCGCGGAGCTTACACTCTGGCGACAGGAACGGTGTCCCTCGACCGGCGTTGTGGCCGCCGGGGGTATCACCGTGGTCAACAAGATCGATTGGAACCAGGCTGGCCGGATCATCGAACCCGGCCGCTATATGCTGGCGTTCGGGTGGTTGACGGTCACGGCTGACGACGTTGCGATCTGGCGGCGCGATCCCGGGGCGTCGTTCACGCTCGTCGAGGTCTCCTCGCTGTTCGACGGGCTTGACGGCGCCGAGTATCATCTCGGCACGTTCGAACTATCGGGGCCTCAATCTTCGACGCCCTGCTCGGTCTCCGGCGGCGTCGCGTCCTGACTGCGCGGCGGCGCGCGCGGCGTCAGCGTCGGCTCGAAATCACCGGCGTCGGCTGGCGCCGGCCACCAGGGGCGGTCGGTGCCATCGGCGCGCGCCGGCGTGACGTCGAAGCGCGTGCCCCGGCGCACCAGCATCAGCGCGCCCTGCTGGCGCCGGCGATGGCGATCGATGACAGCCGCGGCACAGTTCGACGGCGCGGCGCGCGCCGCCACCACCAGCGCCGCACGCGCGCAATCATCAGACAGCGCATCGGCGCGCAGCGCCATGGCGACGAAGCGGCCGTCGGCCATCGCCACCACGCAGCCTGCCTCGTCGCAGGACACGCCGTCGCCGAGCGCAGCATCGGCCGGCAGGCGCGCATCGGCATCGGCGGCCAGCCACTCCCGCGTGACGAACACGTCCTTGCCGGTGCGCATCACGTGCAGCCGCCCGTCGCCGCCGCGCACGGCGACCGCGCGGCCATCCCCGGAGACGAGAATGTCGGGCTGCGGCGTCGCGACGGCCCACGCAGTGGCCGCAGCGAGCGCGACGGCGCCGGACCAGCGCAGCGGCGTCCGCAGCAGGCCGATCAGGACCAGCCCGAGGCTGGCCACGATCAGCGGGCCGATGCCGAACGCGGTGATGCGTCCGACCGCGCCGGGCAGCGCCGCCACCCAGCGCGTCACCGCGATCATCCAGTCGATGCCCCAACCCATCAGCGACCACAACGGACCATCCAGGCCGAACGGCGCCGCCAGCAGCCCGAGCAGGCCCGCAGGCATCACCAGCGCGGAGACCACCGGCATCGCCGCGAGATTGGCCAAGACGCCATAGGGCGTGACGCGATGGAAATGGAACGCGGCATAGGGCGTGGTGGCGAGGCCCGCGATCAGCGACGCCAGGAGCAGCATGACGAGCTCGCGCCCGCCCCACAGCGCGATGCGCTGGGTGGCCGACGAGTCCGGCGTCGCGAACAGCCGGGGCATGCCGAACTGCACCAGCGCGACGAGGCCGAGCGTCGCCGCGAACGACATCTGGAAGCTCGGATGCACCAGCGCCTCGGGAGCTGCGATCAGCACGATCATCGCAGCCACCGCGAGCGTGCGGAAGGTGACGGCGCGGCGGTCGACCATGACGGCGATCAGCACGACGGCCGTCATGAAAAACGACCTCTGCGTCGCGACCTCCGCGCCGGACAGCAACAGATAGAACGCGGCCGCCACCAGCGCTGCGCCGGCCGCCCATTTCTTGATCGGATGGCTGACGGTCAGGCCGGGAAACAGCGCGAGCAGCGCGCGGATGGCGAAGAACACCACACCGGCCACGACCGCCATGTGATAGCCGGAGATCGACAGCACATGCCCAAGGCCCGAGATGAACATCGCATCGTTGACGTCGGGCGTGATGGCATCGCGCCGCCCGGTCAGCAGCGCGGTGGCGATGGCGCGCTCGTCGCCGTTGAGCCGGGCGCGGATGCGGGCGTCGATCGCGTCGCGCAGGCCCTGCATCGCGGCCGCATAGCGCAGGCCGAAGCCGCCCTCTTGCGGCGGCGTCAGCGTCGTGATCGCGCCCATCACGAAGCCGGAGGCGCCGATGCCCTGGAAGAACATGTCGCGGGCGAAATCATAGGAGCCGGGACGCACCGGCGCGAGCGGCGGCAGCAGCCGCGCCTTCAGCTGCACGAAGCTGCCGACCTCGGGCGCCGTGCCCTTGCGTACCGCGAGCCGCACGCGCGCCAGCGTGACGGCGCTGCGCTGGCTTTCCATCGACGTGACACGCAGCACGATGCGATCGCTGCGCTCGCGGATGTCGCGCGACTCGACGAAGCCGGTCAGCGCGACCGAATACAGCGGCCGCGCCAGCACCGGATGCGCGACGCGCGCCGTCTTCGTGGTGGCCACGGCAAAACCTGACGCTGCCGCCGCGATCATCACGACCGCCGGAAACAGCCGATGCCGCCGCATCAGCACCGCGACGAGGCACAGCGCGAGCGCAGCGGCCGCGCTTACCCACAGCACCGGCTCGTGATCGGCCGAGAAGTACACCGCGATGCCGGCGCCGAAGGCAATGGGCACCCAGGGCAGCAGCCGCCCCGCGCCGGCCTCCTCCCGCGCCCATTGCTTCAGCCGGGCAGCGAAGGACGACCAGGCAGGCAAGCCGATCGTGGGCAAACCGCCGGCGAGCGCGCCGCGCGGCGGCCAGACATCGGCCATCACGCCCGCGATCCCGCGACGCCATCCCGGCGGCCGCTCCGGCCCCGCCATCGCCCACACCACCCGCTACCCGCACTGGAACGAGGCTACCCAAAGCTGCGCAAACGCGCCTAGCAGAACGGAACGGGAATCCTGGAATTCTGCACGGCCGAGCGGTGGAACTTTTTGCACCGCACGCGCTTATCTGGGTATGGACGCTCACGACATTGACGACCCCTTCGCCGACCTCGATCTCGAGAAGGCCATCCACCTGCGCTGGACGCTGCGCGACATCAAGGCGAACCGGCTCACTCTCTCCCCCGTGTCCGACGAGGATCTCTCGCTGCTCAGCGAGCGCGGCCTCGTTGCGCTCAGCGACGGCCTGCCGACACTGACAGACGCCGGGCAGGACGCGATCGGCTAGCGCGCGTCAGGCCGTCAGCCGAACGTGACGCACGCGAGAATTGCAGCTGCGCCACAGATGGCCACCGCTGATGTCTGGCGCAGCAGCGCGGAATCTGACGGAACTCGTCCTGGGGAAGCTGGACTGGGCGCGATCGGCGCGCCGGGTTTTCCCGGCTCGCTCTGGTGTCATGAGAATTCCAGTCTTCGCACTTTTGGTGCTCGGTCTCTTTCTCCCCAACGCACCCGCCTTCGCCCAGGCCGAGGGCGATGTCCAAGTGGCTCAGGAGCGGAAAGAGCATCCCGATTACGGCGTGCTCATCTTCAACATCGCCGTCAACAAGAATGGGAAGCGGCAATGCACGGTCCAGACGGCCCTACTCAGATCCGAGCAAAAGGAAGAAAAGGTGGCTAAGGTGAACACCGATCCCCTGCTCGACCTGGAGCAGGTGTTCGGCCGTGATCGCGGCGCGGTGCTGGTGCTCCCACCGGGAACATGGACCATCAGTTTTCTCCGCTGCGACTACGACGACTTCAAAGGACCGATTGTGCAGATCAAGATCGCGCCAGGGGAAATCGTCAATGCGGGCCACGTCGTGATCGATCGCAACACCAATGCACCGAAAACCGAGACACACATCAAGATCGAGGAGTTGCCGGCGGACAGCGTTGCCTCGCTGAAGAAGCGCGCGCCACAGACCTTCGCCCGATCCAAGCGGCGCAGCTTCGCGGTCAATGCTGCCTTGCTTTAGCCGATGGTACGGGAACACGGCCTCTAGACAGGACGCGATCGGCTAGTGCTCATCCGGACGTTAGTCGAACGCGATGCACGCGGCGATTGCAGCCGCGCTTACAATGGCGACCGCCGGTGTCTGGCGTCCGCATATGGAATCGACGGAACTTAGGTGGGGAGCTGCACTGGGCGCGATCGGCGCGCCGGGTTCCCCGGCCCGTGTGCCCATGAGATTGCTCGGATTCGCGCTGCTCGCCCTCACCCTGGGTCTTTTCAGTCCCACCTCTCCGGCTTCCGCGCAAGCCCGAGGCGATATCCTGGTCGCCAAGGAGCGTCAGGAGCACCCCGACTCCGCTGTGCTGATATTCAACGTTTCGATGATGCAGGAGGGCAAACCCGGTTGCGTGCCTCTGTCTGTCGAACTGAAGCCCGAGCAAGGACGCTCAGAGCGGGTCGAGGTCAACCTTTTCACCATGCAAAGATTCAACGTCGATCACTTCCGCGGTGCGCTGGCGCCACTGCGGCCGGGCACGTGGACCATCGTTCGGGTGGGCTGCTACAACCACGACTTCAACGGCCCAATCGTGCAGATCAAGCTCGCTCCTGGAGAGATCGTGAACGCAGGCCATGTCGTGGTCAACCGCGTCATGGTCGATCCGGGTGACTGGTGGACCCATGGGCCCAAATACGCAGCGCACATCAAGATCGAAGAGTTGCCGGCCAACAACGTCGAGTCACTTAAGGAGCGCGCGCCGGAGACGTTTGCCCGGGCCAAGCGGCGCAACTTCGCGATCAACACCGCCCTACGCTAGCACACACAGGCCATGCCGCCCACGAGGCGGCACGGGCCCTTCTTCATTTTGTTCACCCCTTCGCGACTTCCTTCGCGAAGGTGTCGCGCAGGCCGATGGTGCGGTTGAATACGAGCCTGTCCGGCGTCGAGTCCGCATCGCGCACGAAGTAGCCCTGGCGCTCGAACTGCATCGGTTCGGTCGAATTGCTCTCGGCGATCGAAGGCTCGATGCGCGCGTCGGTCAGCACCTCCAACGAGTTCGGGTTGAGGTCGGCGGTGAAGTCGGCCGCGTTCGGACTCGGATTGGCGAACAGCTGATTGTAGATGCGGATTTCGGCTGTGCGTGACTGTGCCGCCGGCAGCCAATGCATCGTCGCCTTGACCTTGCGTCCGTCAGGCGCGTTGCCGCCCTTGGTCGCGGGGTCATAGGTGCAGCGCAGCTCGACGATCTCGCCGGCATCGTTCTTGATCACCTCGCGGCACTTGATGAAGTAGGCGTAGCGAAGCCGCACCTCGTTGCCGGGCGACAGGCGGAAGAACTTCTTCGGCGGGTTCTCCATGAAGTCGTCCTGCTCGATGTAGAGCTCGCGGCCAAAGGCGATCTTGCGCGTGCCGGCGGAGGGATCGTCGGGATGGTTGATCGCCTCGAGCTCCTCGACCTGGCCTTCCGGATAATTCTCGATCACCACCTTCAGCGGCCGCAGCACCGCCATGCGGCGCTGGGCCGTACGGTTCAGTTCCTCGCGGATGCAGAATTCGAGCATGCCGACATCGACGATGCTGTTGGCTTTCGCGATGCCGATGCGCTTGATGAATTCGCGTACCGCCGCCGGCGGCACTCCGCGGCGCTTCAAGCCCGCCACCGTCGGCATGCGCGGATCGTTCCAGCCGGAGACGTGGCCGTCCTGCACGAGCCGCGTCAGCACGCGCTTCGACAGCAGCGTGTAGGTCAGGTTGAGGCGAGCGAACTCGTACTGGTGCGGATGCGACGGCACCGGCAGCTT
Source organism: Bradyrhizobium sp. HKCCYLS2038 (assembly GCF_051167655.1). Classification (NCBI taxonomy): domain Bacteria; kingdom Pseudomonadati; phylum Pseudomonadota; class Alphaproteobacteria; order Hyphomicrobiales; family Nitrobacteraceae; genus Bradyrhizobium; species Bradyrhizobium sp. HKCCYLS2038. The sequence goes on from NZ_JBNPTM010000009.1 coordinate 35,662, forward strand.
GTCGAGGAACCAGTCGTAGAGCGGCCGGTGATCCTCGAACTCCAGCGTACAGATCGAGTGCGTGATGCCTTCGATCGCGTCCGACTGGCCGTGGGCGTAGTCATAGCTCGGATAGATCTTCCAGGTGTCGCCGGTGCGCGGGTGATGGGCGTGCAGGATCCGGTACAGCACGGGGTCGCGCAAATTGATGTTGCCGGCGGCCATGTCGATCTTGGCGCGCAGCACGCGCGCGCCGTTGGGGAATTCACCGGCCTTCATGCGTCGGAACAGGTCGAGATTTTCCTCCACCGAACGGTCGCGGAACGGGCTGTTCTTGCCGGGCTCGGTGAGCGTGCCGCGCGACAGCCGGATCTCCTCCTGCGTCTGGTCATCGACATAGGCGAGCCCGGCCTTGATCAGGCCTTCTGCCCAGTCGTAGAGCCGCTGGAAATAATCCGAGGCATAGAACAGGTTGTCGCCCCAGTCGTAGCCGAGCCAGCGCACGTCGGCCTGGATGGAATCGATGTATTCCTGCTCTTCCCTGGTCGGGTTGGTGTCGTCGAAGCGCAGATGGCAGCGGCCGCCGAACTCCTGGGCAATGCCGAAGTTGAGGCCGATCGACTTGGCATGGCCGATATGCAGGTAGCCGTTCGGCTCCGGCGGGAACCGGGTCACGATCGTCTTGTGCTTGCCGCTGTCGAGATCGGCCTGGACGATGTCGCGGATGAAGTCGCGCCCTGCCTCTGCCGTCGCCGCCGTATCTGTCGTCGTGGTCATCAAGAATATCCTGCTCCGGAATTTGCCAGCCTATCTGCCAAATCCGCCTCCCCCAAGGAAGGCTTTAGTTATGCGATAGGCCTGCTATACACCCCCCGCCCTTCATAGCCCTTGCCTGGATTTCGTGCTGCCGCCCATGACCTCCCCGATCGTCACGCGCTTTGCCCCCTCCCCGACCGGCTTTCTCCACATCGGAGGCGCCCGGACGGCCCTGTTCAACTGGCTGTATGCGCGCGGCCGCGGCGGCAAGATGCTGCTCCGGATCGAGGACACCGACCGCGAGCGCTCGACCGATGCGGCCATCACAGCCATCCTCGACGGGCTGAAATGGCTCGAGCTCGATTGGGACGGCGACGTCATCTACCAATATAGCCGCGCCGCGCGGCATCGCGAGGTCGCCGAGCAGTTGCTCGCCAGCGGCATGGCGTATCGCTGCTATGCCACGGCCGAGGAGCTGGCCGCGATGCGCGAGAAGGCGCGCGCGGAGGGCCGCACCCGGCTGTACGACGGCCTATGGCGCGACCGCGATCCGAAGGAGGCGCCCGAGGGCGTCAAGCCGACCATCCGGCTGCGCGCCCCTCTGACCGGCGAGACCGTGATCGAGGACCAGGTGCAGGGCCGCGTGGTCTGGCAGAACGAGAACCTCGACGATCTCGTTCTGCTGCGAGGCGATGGCAATCCGACCTACATGCTGGCCGTGGTCGTCGACGACCACGACATGGGCGTCACCCACGTCATCCGCGGCGACGACCATCTGATCAACGCCGCGCGCCAGAAGCAGATCTACGATGCGCTGGGATGGTCGGTGCCGTCGATGTCGCACATCCCGTTGATTCACGGACCCGACGGATCGAAGCTGTCCAAGCGCCACGGCGCGCTCGGCGTCGATGCCTACCGCGCCATGGGCTATCTACCGTCGGCGCTGCGCAATTACCTGGTGCGGCTCGGCTGGAGCCATGGTGACCAGGAGATCTTCTCGACCGAGGAGATGATCAAGGCGTTCGACCTGCCCGCGATCGGCCGCTCGGCGGCGCGGTTCGACTTCGCCAAGCTGGAAAACCTCAACGGCCACACCATCCGTCACAGCGACGATGCCACCTTGGCGCGCCAGTTCGAGGATGTGCTGAACTACGTGCCGAACGGCGCAGCGTTGAAGGCCAAGCTCAACGACGCCACCCGCGCCCAGCTCACCCAGGCGATGCCGAGCCTGAAGGAGCGCGCCAAGACGCTGCTAGAGCTGATCGACGGCGCCGCCTTCATCTTCGCCGACCGGCCGCTGCCGATCGACGCCAAGGCGGCCGCCCTGCTGACGCCGGACAGCCGTGCCCTGATCGGCCGGCTGCACGACGCTCTTGCCGCGGTCGAGCCGTGGAGCGGCCCGGCCACGGAAGCCGCGCTGCGTGCGTTTGCCGACGCCAACAATCTCAAGCTGGGTGCCGTCGCCCAGCCGCTGCGCGCGGCGCTCACCGGACGGACCACCTCGCCCGGCATTTTCGACGTCCTGGCGATCCTCGGTCGTGACGAATCCCTCGGCCGGCTCAAGGACCAGGCCACCTCATAAGGTCTGATACCGCCCATCTTGCAGCGCACAGGGCAATACGATACGCATTTTGTGCGCCACAGCTGGTGCCCCCGGCTTTGACATTCACGACACGTTGCGGCGGGCTCGTTTACGGATGTCAGGGGCTGAAGGACACTAGTAAGTATAAGATTCCAGTACGGTTTCGGATTTGACGGTCGCTTAAGGTGTTCGCAGCAAGGTTCGATGCGAAGTGACGCGAATGTCAAAGCCGCCGCACTAGATAAAGTCCACCCGCCCTGCCATCTCTCGCAAAGAACAAGGGCCAAGCCTAACGATCGCATCGGGGACAAACGATGGACGCCAAATCCGCAAGCAAGACCGCGACCCTCACCGTCGGCAACAAGAATTTCGATCTTCCGATCCTGAGCGGCACGGTGGGCCCCGACGTCATCGACATCGGCAAGCTCTACGCCCAGGCCGGGATGTTCACCTATGACCCCGGCTTTACCTCCACCGGCAGCTGCCAGTCCAAGATCACCTATATCGACGGCGACGCCGGCGTCCTGGAATACCGCGGCTACCCGATCGAGCAGCTTGCCGAGAAGGGCGACTTCCTGGAGACCTGCTACCTCCTGCTGTACGGGGAGCTCCCGACCAAGGCGCAGAAGCAGGATTTCGACCATCGCGTGACCCATCACACGATGGTGCACGAGCAGATGGCCCGGTTCTTCCAGGGCTTCCGCCGCGATGCCCATCCGATGGCGGTCATGGTGGCCTCGGTCGGCGCGCTGGCTGCGTTCTACCACGACTCCACCGACATCAACGATCCGAAGCAGCGGATGATTGCTTCGATGCGGATGATCGCGAAGATCCCGACGCTCGCGGCGATGGCCTATAAATATTCGGTCGGCCAGCCCTTCGTGTACCCGAAGAACTCGCTGTCGTTCGCCGGCAACTTCCTCAACATGTGCTTCGCGGTGCCGTGCGAGGACTACAAGATCAACCCGGTGCTCGCCGACGCGCTCGACAAGATCTTCATCCTGCACGCCGACCACGAGCAGAACGCCTCGACCTCGACGGTGCGCATCGCCGGCTCCTCGGGCGCCAACCCGTTCGCCTGCATCGCCGCCGGCATCGCCTGCCTGTGGGGTCCGGCGCATGGCGGCGCCAACGAAGCGGCGCTGAACATGCTGGCCGAGATCGGCACGGTCGACAAGATTCCCGAGTTCATCGCCAAGGTGAAGGACAAGAACAGCGAAGTCCGCCTGATGGGCTTCGGCCATCGCGTCTACAAGAACTACGATCCGCGCGCCAAGATCATGCAGAAGATGTGTCACGCGGTGCTGAAGGAGACCGGCCACGGCGACGACCAGATGCTGAAGGTCGCGATGGAGCTGGAGAAGATCGCGCTCAGCGACCAGTACTTCATCGATCGCAAGCTGTATCCGAACGTGGACTTCTATTCGGGCATCACGCTGAAGGCGATGGGCTTCCCGGTCTCGATGTTCACCGTGCTGTTCGCGGTCGCCCGCACCGTCGGCTGGATCAGCCAGTGGAGCGAGATGATCGAGGATCCGCAGCAGAAGATCGGCCGTCCGCGCCAGCTCTACACCGGCGTGACCACGCGCCAGTACGTCGACCTCGACAAGCGCGGCTGATCGCAGCAGCACGAAATCAATCACGAAAGGCCCGTCCGCGCTGGACGGGCCTTTTGCTTTGCGCTTGGATATTCTTGCGCCGAATCTTGAGGAACGCTCGGCTTCGTAGGGTGGGCAAAGCGGCCGCCGAAAGGCGGCAGCGTGCCCACCGTCGATCAGCGAACCAATCAGCAAGACGGTCGGCACGACGCCATTGCGATCTCGCTGATGGATGCAGCATGCCCGCGTCTTTGCCCACCCTACGGCACCATCGTCTGGAAAGAGCGCCTTCGATGTCGACGCTACCCGAACGAGGCTGCAGACCCATTCACACGCGCGATGCCGCTCCGACCGGGCCACGCGCCCCGCTGGGTTAACCACGATCGGATGTTGTGCTTGCTGCCCATTGCCGCAGTTTGCGAGGGATGGCTGTCCAGCGTTTACATTTTGGCTTGGCTAAGGAGATGACCGGCAGTTTGGATCAGGACCTGTTACTTGGGCTGAACGCGCTCGCTGGAACGCATGCCGGCTTCTATGAGCTTGCGACCAATTCCCTGTTCAGAGGCGTCCCGATATTCGGCTCGCTCGTCGCGCTGTGGTTCGTCGACGATTGTGCGAGGCGCCGGAGTCGAATGCTGGCAGGACTGTTCGGAGTCTGCCTGGCGACGGTGCTGTCCGTCTGGGTCCAATTCCACGTCTTCATCCACACGCGTCCTCTTCTGGATCCAGCACTGCATTTGAACACCGTCGCCGTCCCCTGGAGCTGGGACCGCCAGAGCTCGTTTCCAAGCGATACCGCGACGCTGTTCTTCGGCCTTGCGACGGTGGTGTTCATCGAGAATAGATTCGCTGGATGGCTCTGCTTCCTTTGGGCGACCGTCGTCGTTGCGCTATCCAGGGTGGCCTTTGCGTTTCACTATCCAAGCGATGTCGCCGGCTCGCTGGTTCTGGGCGTGGCATTCGTCGTGCTTTTCACCAAGCCTCCGTATCCGCGCGTCGTGATCGAACGGATCCTCGTTGCGCTCGGCAACCGCATGTACCTCGTGCACGCATTCCTTTTCGTCTTTTTGGCCGAAGCCTCGAATCTGTTCTTGAGCTTGGAACAGCTCGGAAAAGATCTCGTGCGAATGGTGCACTCTTAGAGCTTCGAGCCGTGAAGCGCCGGCCGGCTGCGACTTGAGTAGCGACACACGATACAAGTCCCGATTTCGCCCACCTTGCAGCTGAGGCCAACTCATCAGGACACGTCCCGATGTCCCCCGCGCATCGTCACCAGCACGATGTCGGCGGCGCGCACGCTGGGCGGGACGCCGCCGGTCGACATGATGTCATCGAGCCGGTTGAACGCCGCGACCTGGCGGGTGCGGATCGGCCCGTCGCCGAGAACATCGAGCAGCGCCGGCGCGAGATTGTCGGCGGTGCAGGCCTCCTGCAGGAATTCCGGAATCACGTTCTCGCCGATCACGAGATTGGCAAGGATCACGGAGGACACCTTGACGACGCGCCGCAGGATGAAGGCCTCGACCTCGCCGACGCGATAGGCGGTGACCATCGGCACGCCGGAGATCGCGAGCTCGAGCGTCACGGTACCGGACTTGGCGAACGCGGCATGGGCGCTCCGGAAGGCGGCGCGCTTCTCGGCCTCTCCGGTGACGATGACGGGCACCACCGGCCAGTTCGCCACCCCTGCCCTGACGGCGGGTTCGAGATGCGGCGTGGTCGGCAGCACGGCCTCGAAGGCGATGCCCTGCGCCTGCAGGCGGCCCAGCGTCTCACCGAACACCGCCATGTGGCGTGCGATCTCGCTGCGGCGGCTGCCCGGCAGCACCAGCAGCACCGGCGGCTTGGCGTCGCGACGCGCCTGCTCGGCCGGGTTCGGCCGCAGGCTCGCAAGCTGCTCGATCAGAGGATGGCCGACATAGGTGCAGGGCGGCCCGCCCAGCCGGCGAAATGCGTCAGGCTCGAATGGCAGCAGGCCGAGGACGTGATCGATGTAGCCGCGCATCGTCCTGGCGCGGCCCGGCCGCCACGCCCACACGGTCGGCGCGACGTAGTTCACGATCGGGATGGCGGGATCGCGGGCGCGAACCCGCTTGGCGACGCGCTGGGTGAAGTCGGGGCTGTCGATGATGACGAGCACGTCGGGCTGGCTGGCGATGACGGCGTCCACTGTGCCGCGGAGCAGGCGCAGGATCTTCGGCAGCTGCTTCAACACCGCGGTGAAGCCCATGATCGAGAGCTCCTCGATCGGAAACAGCGAGGCGAGGCCCTCGCCGATCATGCCGCGTCCGCCGACGCCGGAGAATTCGACGCCATCACCGAGCCGCTGGCGCAGCACCTTCATCAGGCTGGCGCCGATGCGATCGCCGGACTCCTCGGTCGCGACCAGGCAGATCCTGCGGATGGCTGGGCCGGCCGGTGGTCGCGCCGTCACGCAGCAACGCCCGTGATGAACACCCCGGCGCGATCGGCTGCCGAGACCGTCTCCTGCGGGTCGGCCAGCAACGTATGCGCCGCAGCGACGGCGACGCCGGCGAGACCCGCGGCCGCAACCCCTTCGATGGTGCGCGGGCCGATGGTGGGCAGGTCGTAGCGGAGGTCCTGGCCGGCCTTGGGCGCCTTCACCAGCACGCCTCGTCCGGCCGCGGCCCGGATGCGGCGATCGGCACGCAGCCGCGCCACGCGGGCGAGGAGCCCATCGGTGCCTTCGATATCCTCGAGCGCCACGACATGACCGTCGATCACGACGACCGCCTGCCCGACATCGAACGGGGCCATCGCGCGCAGCACGGCCATCCCCTTGGCGATGTCGCCGGTCAGCAGATCGTTGGGCCAGCTGCGCGTCAGCCGCCCTTCGGGAACGAGCAGGTTGGGCGCGACGTCCTTGACCCCGAGCATGCGGAAGCCGTGGCGTTCGAAGATGCGCCCGATGCCCGACAGCAGATGATCGTCACCGCCGCGGAACGCCGACCAGATGTAGGGCAGCTCGCGCAGCGTCCCCCAGTCGAACCGGATCTCCGACACGGCGGGACGAACCAGGTTGCCGATGAACAGCAGATCACGGCAGCCCTCGGTCTTGAGCAGCTTGAGCGCATTGCCGAGCTGCCCGAGGCCGATCCAGTGATGGCGGAACCGTTCTACCTGCCTGGGATCGCAGATGCCCTTCAGCGCGAACAGCAGCGGGGTCTGGCCGCGCGCGACGATCTCAGCGGCCACCGCAAAGGGCAACACGCCACCGGCGGCGATGATGCCGACAGGCGGGGGCGTCTCGGTAGCGGGTCCGCCCATGACCGTCAGAACTCGGCAGCAGGCGCGGATCGGCCGATCTCCGGCAGACACAGCGCGCGATGACGGCCACCGTCGATGAAGGCCAGGATCTCGGCGATCGCCGGATCCTCGCCCGCGAGCGGCCGCACGGCTGCCAGGCGATCGGCAAACACGCCGGGGCCATGGAACAGCTTCTGATAGAACGCCCGCACGGCGGCGAGCCGCTCGCGGGTGAACTTGCGGCGCTTCATGCCGATGACATTGAGGCCTTCCAGCGCGGCATACTGGCCGTTGACGAGACCATACGGGATGATATCGCCGCGCACGCCGCAGACGCCTCCGACCATGACGCCATGGCCGATGCGCGTGAACTGATGCACCGCAGACAGGCCGCCGATGTAGACGGCATCGCCGACCTCGACATGACCGCCCAGCGTCGCCGACGTCGCGAAGATCACGTTGTTGCCGACCACGCAGTCATGGGCGACATGGGCGTTGTTCATGAAGAACCCGCCGTCGCCGACCCTGGTGAGGCCGCCGCCCTTGGTGGTGCCGATGTTCATCGTCACGCCTTCGCGGAAGGTGCAGCCAGAGCCGATCTCGAGCCGATGCGGCTCGCCGCGATAACTGAGATCCTGTGGCGCGCCGCCGAGCACGACGAAGGGCGAGATCACGTTGTTGTCGCCGATCGTTGTGTGGCCCATGATCTGGACGTGACTGATCAGTGTGCAATTGGCCCCGATCACGACGTTGGGGCCGATCATGCAGAACGGCCCGATGACGGTGCCGTCGCCGATAATGGCGCCATCCTCGACGCGGGCGGTGGGATCGATCTTACTCATCTCGACGCAATCAACTCTCTGCCAGCAACGTCAGTCGGTCAGCATCGCGCCGACATCGGCCTCGGCGACAACCACGCCGTCGACCTTGGCGTCCCCATGGAACCACCACATCGCCTTGCGCCGGCCGATCGAGCGCATGTGGTACTCGATGGTCTGGCCAGGCAGCACCGGCTTGCGGAACTTGCACTTGTCGATGGTTAGGAAATACACCGCGCGCGGCTTTTCGGTGCCCTCGACCGACTTGATGCCGATCACGCCGGCGGTCTGCGCCATGCCTTCGATCATCAGCACGCCCGGATAGACCGGCCGCTCCGGGAAGTGGCCCTGGAAGCACGGCTCCCCGATCGAGACGTTCTTGACGCCGATGCCGCTGTAATCAGCGCGAATGTTCTTCACCCGGTCGATCAGGAGAAACGGGTAACGGTGCGGAAGCGTCTTGAGAATCTCGTTGACGTCGATGTCCGCAAACCTGATGGGTGACTCCTCCATCACTCCTGTCCTTCGTTCTTGTTCGCTGCCGCTTGATCACGCGCCAGCCGTTCCACCGCAAAGATCTCGCGAAACCACTGCTTGGTCGGCTTGGCGAACAACCCGCCCCACCGTCCATTCGGCGGGATGTCGTCCTTGACGCCGCTCATCGCGGTCACCTGCGCGCCGTCGCCGATGGTGACGTGGTTGTTGATGCCGACCTTGGCCCCGAGCGCGACGTTGTCGCCGATCGTGAGGCTTCCTGCCAGTCCGATCTGCGCCGCCAGCAGGCAATGCCGTCCGATCGTGACATTGTGGCCGATCTGGACCTGATTGTCGATTTTGGTGCCCTCGCCGATGACAGTGTCGCGCAGGCTGCCACGGTCGATCGTGGTGCCGGCGCCGACCTCGACGTGGTTCTGGATCAGCACCCGCCCGGTCTGCGGCACCTTGGTGTGCCCGTTCGCTCCGAAGAAGATGAAGCCATAGCCGTCCTGGCCGATGCTGCAGGCCGGATGGATCAGCACGTCGTTGCCGATCAGGGCGCATTGAATGACGGTACGGGCGCCGACGTTGCAGTCGCGCCCGATCTTGACGTGCGGACCGATCACGGCGCCGGCGCCGACGATGGTCCCTGCCCCGATCTCGACATGGGCGCCGATCACCGCCAGAGGCTCGACGATGACGCCATCCTCGAGCCGCGCGGTGGGATCGATGATCGCCTGCGGCGAGATCCCGTCACAGCCGAACCAGGATAACGGGCGCAGCGAGTCGGCGTGCATCTCGCGCGCCAGCTGCACGAAGGCACGAAACGGCTGGTTGGCCCTGACGATTGCGACGTGGGCCGGCACCCGGGCCTCGAAGCGCGGGCTGACCAGACAAGCGCCGGCCTTGGTGCGCGTCAGCTGGTCGGCGTATTTGAGGTTGTCGAAGAAGGCCAGGTGCATCGGGCCGGCCTCATCGAGCGCAGCCAATCCCTTGATCACCTGCTCGCCGCGCGAGGGATCGACCAGCGTGGCCTTCACGGCCGCCGCGATCGCAGCCAGCGTCGTCGTCGGAGGGGACTGGAAGAAGGTCGGCTGAGCCATTCCGCTGTACTCTCAGGACAAAAGTACTCTCAGGACAAAAAGTCAGAGCCCGGCTCCGGTCTCCCGGAACCGAGCTCCCATCTCTTACACCGGTGCGGCGGCTCTACGCCAATCCGGTTTTGGACGATCCAAGGCTTAGAACGAGGTGCCGCCGCCGAACCGGAATTCCTGCGTCCGGTCGAACTGGCCCTTGGTGAGCGGGATCGCGTAGTCGAAGCGCAGCGGACCGAACGGCGACGCCCACACCAGACCCACGCCCACCGAACTGCGAACCGTGTTCTGGTCATTGAACTGCAGGCCGAGACAGGTGCCGGCACTGGCAGGCGTCGTACCGGTTGCGCGCTTCGGCGGGGTACAGCCAGGGGCATTCGTCTCACCCGTCAGCGCCCAACCCGTCGTTCCCTGGTAACCCCACAGGCCGCCGGCGTCGGCGTAAACGGCACCCTTCAGGCCCACTTCCTTGGGCAGGAACCAGAACGGCATCTGCAGTTCGAGAGAGGCGCCCCAGTACTTGGTGCCGCCCAGAGCGTCCTGCGTGCCGAACGGATTGATGTCACGCGGACCAATGCCGTTCGGTGCGAAGCCGCGAACCAGGTTCGGACCCATCTGGAAGTGATCGAGCATGCGCAGTTGCGTATTGCCGATCTTGTTCAGGATGCCGCCCTGAAGGTGGACGATGCTGACGATGTCCGACACCAGCGGGGTGAAGTACTTCGCGTCGAACGCCGACTTCAGATACGACACGTCGCCGCCAACACCCGCGAAGTCCTGCTTGAAGTCGACGAGCAGACCGTCGGTCGGGTTCTTGTTGTTGTCGAGCGTGTTGTAGTTCAGCGTGTAGCCGAGCGACGAGGTCAGCGTGGCGCCCTTCGCCAGCTCCTGGCGAACCGGCAGCGAAGCCTCGCCGTCGGAGAAGCACCCGAGGCCGCCGGTCGCCGCAGAGATCGCCTGAGCGGCGGCATTGCCCGGGTTGGCATTGATGAAAGCGGGCGTCGGGTTGAAGGGCAACGTGCTGCCGCCACCGCCATTGTTACAGTTCGACAGCGTCGTCGGCAGCTGGATCTCCTGGCGGTAGAGCGAGTAGCGCACCTGCAGGGACAGATCCTCGCGCAGCTGGAAGCCGAGCCGCGGGCTGAAGCCGATCGTCTTGGTGCCGTAGGAGATGAAGTTGTTGGCGAGCTGCTGGCGCTGATAGAGATCGAGACCGAGCGCGACGCGGTAGTCGAGCAGATAGGGCTCGACGAAGGACAACGAATAGCCGCGCGCGAACTGGCCGTAGGTCACCGACGCCTTGGCAAACAAGCCGCGACCGAGGAAGTTGCGCTCGGAGATCGAAACCTCGGCCAGCGCACCGTCGGTGGTCGAATAGCCGCCCGAGACCGAGAAGTCGCCGGTCGACTTCTCTTCCAGGGAGACGACCAGGATGACGCGGTCGCTCGACGAGCCCGGCTCGGTCGTGATCTTAACGTCCTTGAAGAAGTCGAGGTTCTTCAGGCGGCGCTCGGCACGATCGACCAGGGCGCGATTGTAGGCGTCGCCCTCGGAGATGTCGAACTCGCGGCGGATGACGTAATCGCGGGTCCGGGTGTTGCCGCGAATGTTGATGCGCTCGATGTAGGTGCGCGGACCCTCGTCGACGGCGAACACGACGGACACCGTGTGCGCGTCGAAATTGCGGTCACCGCGCGGACGGACCACCGCGAACGCGTAGCCGCGCCGCGAAGCCTCGATCTGCATCTCCTCGACCGACTTCTCGAGGCTCTCGACGTTGTACAGCGAGCCGACGTTCACGCGGGAGAACGAGCGCAGCGAATTGGCGTCGAGCGTCGCAATCGAGGACTGGAAGTCGACGGAACCGACCCGGTATTGCTGGCCTTCCTCGATCTTGAAGGTGACCAGGAAGCCCTTGCGCTCGGGATCATATTCGGTGAGCGCCGCGACGACCTGGACGTCGGCATAGCCGTTCTTCAGGTAGAACCGGCGGATGAGGTCGCGATCGGCCTCGACCCGGTCCGGATCGTAGACGTCGCCGGAGCCGAGGAAGCTCAGCAGATTGGTCTCGTGGGTCTTGATCACGTCCTTCAGACGATAGGACGAGTATGCGTTGTTGCCGACGAAATCGATCGACTTCACGCCGGTCTTGACGCCTTCCTCGATCGTGAAGATCAGGTCGACGCGGTTGTTCGGCTGTTCGATGAATTCCGGCGTGACGCGAACGTCATAGCGACCCGAACGGCGATAGATCTCGGCGATGCGCTGCGCGTCGGACTGCACCATCGGCTTCGACAGCGTGCCGCGCGGCTTGGACTGCACCTCGGTGGAAAGCTGCTCGTCCTTGACCTTCTTGTTGCCCTCGAACGCGACGCGGCCGATGACCGGGTTCTCGACGACGGTCACGACCAGACGCGCGCCCTGGCGGTTGATCTTCACGTCGGAGAACAGGCCGGTCTCGATCAGCGCCTTGAGGCCGTCATCGATACGGCCGGCATCCAGCGTGCCGCCCGGGCCGGGCTTGAAATAGGAGCGGATGGTTTCCACTTCGACGCGGCGGTTGCCCACCACTTCGATCGCGTTGACCGACTGCGCAGCAGCTGGCGACGACAGAACCACATTCGCCAGCGGCAGAGCCACCGGAACGGCGAACATGATAGAGGCGGCCAGCAAGCCCCCCCGCACCCGCAATCCGAACTTCATGCGCTATGCGCCCTTATTCCGATGCCGGTTTGGTACCCCTACCGAACCGACAGATTCCCATTTGTCGTTCGCTTGTAGCCAATTTGAACCCTATGGCAAACGCCGGATGTCTCCGAATTTCCAAATTCGTTTCAAAACGTTGCCTATCGGCCACGTCGTAAAAATGCCTCGTTCAAGAGCCGGCGAGATGAAGGATGTCGTTATAGGTGGCGAACACCATCAGCATCAGGACCAGCCCGAGCCCAATTCGGAACCCCATCTCCTGCGCGCGCTCCGACAATGGGCGGCCGCGGACCGCCTCAACCCCGTAAAACAACAGGTGTCCGCCGTCGAGCAGCGGAACCGGGAACAGGTTCAGGAGCCCGATCGACACCGACAGCGTCGCACAGAGCTGCACAACGAATTGGAAACCCAGGCTCGCAGCCTGTCCCGAAAGTTGTGCGATTCGGATCGGTCCGCCGACGTCACCGGCGCTCCCGGCACCCGCGAACAGCGATGCAATGAACTTGAAAGTTGTGGCGATGATGAACCAGACCTGCTCGAAGCCGATCTTGATCGATTCGAAGAAACCCACCGGGATCGAGCGCGATTCGTCCGGCTTGGCGTTGTACTGGATGCCCAACACACCGATTCGGTGGCTGTTGCCGAACAGGTCCTTGACCTCCTTCAGCGCCGGCGTCGCCTTCAGCGTGAGTTCCGTGCCCTCACGCTTGATCAGAAACGACAATTCGGTGCCGGCGCTGACCGAGACGATGCGCTGCATATCGGCGAAGGTCTCGATCGCCCGGCCGTCGATGGCCGAGATCACGTCACCACTCTTGAAGCCCGCCGCGGCTGCGACGCTGTCCGGCTGAACCGCATCGACCCGGGGGGTCGTGTTCGGCTTGCCGAAATACAGCGCCATACCCGCAAAGATGATGACGGCGAGGATGAAATTGGCGATCGGGCCGGCGGCCACGATGGCGGCGCGCTGGCTGACCGTCTTGTGATGGAAGCTGTCGGCCCGCTCCTCGGCGGTCATCTTGGCGAGCGCCTCGGCCGACGGGGTCGACGCCTCGGACTCGTCACCGAAGAATTTCACATAGCCGCCGAGCGGGATCGCCGAGATCTTCCAGCGGGTGTTGTGGCGGTCGTTGAAACCGATCAATTCCGGACCAAATCCGAGCGAAAACGTTAGGACCTTCACGCCGGCCCAGCGCGCGACCAGGAAGTGGCCGAGCTCGTGGAAGAAGACGACGATCGTCAGCACGAACAGGAACGGGACGATGGTGCCGAGCAGGCCGCTGCTCAACGTATTGAAAATGTGGTGGAAAAATTCGGACATCCCATAACCTTCCCGCGAGCCGGCGGCTCGCTCAACCCTCTAAGATGCTTTTGCGGCGATTTGAGGCAAGAGGCTAGCCGCCCTTTTTCGCGCATCATGGTCAATGGCGATGGCATCGTCCGCCGAGCCAAGAGGTGCTTGACTACCTGATCTGGCCCAATGCTCGAGCGTCGCCTCGACGAGGCGGGCAATGGCGCCGAAGCGGATCTGGCCGCCGATGAACGCCGCCACCGCGACCTCGTTGGCCGCGTTGAACACCGTCGTGGCGCCATGGCCGGCCCGAAGCGAATCGTAGGCCAGCCTCAACCCCGGGAACCGCTCAAAGTCGGGCGCCTCAAACGTCAAGGTGCCGATCTTGGCGAGGTCGAGCCGCGCCGACGGTCCCTTGATGCGCTCCGGCCAGCCGAGGCAGTGGGCGATCGGGATGCGCATGTCGGGCGCGCCGAGCTGGGCCACGACGGAGCGGTCCGAGAACTCGACCATGCCGTGGACGATCGACTGCGGGTGCACCAGCACGTCGATCTCGTCCGGGCTGAGCGCGAACAAATACGACGCCTCGATCACCTCGAGGCCCTTGTTCATCATCGAGGCCGAATCGATCGTGATCTTTTGCCCCATGCTCCAGTTCGGATGCTTGAGCGCCTGCGCGAGCGTCGCCTGCTCGATGTCCTTCGCCGCCCATGTGCGGAACGGACCGCCTGACGCGGTGATGATGACCCGCACCAGTTCCTCGCGATTGCCCGAAGACAGCGCCTGGAACAGCGCGTTGTGCTCGGAATCGGCCGGCAGGATGCAGGCGTTGGCCTGGGCGGCCCGCTGCATGAAGAAATCGCCGGCACAGACCAGGCATTCCTTGTTGGCGAGCGCCACCGTCGCGCCGCGGTCGACCGCCGCCAGCGCCGGCTTCAGGCCGGCAGCACCGGATACGGCGGCCATGACCCAGTCGGCGGGACGTGCGCCCGCCTCGATGATGGCGCTCTCCCCGGCCCCGCATTCGATTCCGGTGCCGGCGAGTGCCTCGCGCAACTCGCCAAGGCGAGCCGGATCGGCCACCGCCACGAACCTGGGATTGAACTCGCGCGCGAGCTTGGCGAGCCCCTCGATGTTGCTGTTGCCGGTCAGCGCCTCGACCCGGTAGCGCTCAGGCGCGCCGCGCAACAGGTCCATGGTCGAATCGCCAATCGAGCCGGTGGCGCCGAGCACGGTGATGCTGCGCACCTCCCCCGCCCCGGCCTTGTTGTTCCGCAATGGCACTGCGCTCATGTTTTCACCAAACAATCTCGACCGGTCGGCAAGTGCCGGTCACCAAACCAGAAGACCGCGGCCGACCCCGTCGAGGCCGCCGCGCAGCAAACCCACGATGGCCGCAAGCGCGATCGCCGCGACATAGCCGTCCAGGCGGTCCAGTAGGCCGCCATGACCGGGAATGATGTGACCTGAGTCCTTGACGCCGAACCGCCGCTTGACGGCGGATTCGGCGAGGTCACCCAGCTGCGACACCACAGAGAGCACCGCCGCCACCGCCAGCATGACGACGAGACCACCGGCACCGGCGAGCGACCATCCCGCTGAGACCGCGAGGCTGGCGGCGAAGCCGCCGATCGCGCCGGCCCAGGTCTTGTTCGGGCTGATCCGCGGCGCGAGCTTGGGCCCGCCGATGCCACGACCCGCGACATAGCCGCCGATGTCGCTCGCCCACACCACCAGAAACACCAGCACGAGCGCGCGCCATCCCTCGGACGCATCGAAGCGCACCAGCACGGAGGCGAGCTCGGCGGCCGCCGCATAGACGAATCCGGTCGCGCTCCACAGGCGGCGGCCGGCCGCAAGGATCGTGACCAGCACGAGCCCGAGAGCGAGCACGACAAAAGCGACGTTGATCAGGCCGAACGCACAGCAGATGCCGGCGAGCGTAATCGCCAACGCGCCAACCGTGCCCACGCTCGTGGTGCGGACCTCGCCCACCACCATCAGCCATTCGAGATAGAGGCCAACCGCGACCAGCGTCACCAGCGCGGTCCAGAATGCGCCGCCGGCATAGGCAGCGCCCAGCGCCAGTGGCACCAGCACGAGCGCGGCGGCAATCCGCAACAGCAGATTGCTTGGCCCGGCCTTCCTCGGCGGCGCGGATGCGACGGCTGCGGTCTCGCGCTTGCTCACGATGCGGTTTTCGCCACGAGGCCGCCGAAGCGCCGCTCGCGCCGGCTGAACTCGGCAATCGCGCCTTCGAGCGCGGCCTTGTCGAAGTCGGGCCAATGCTGGGGCACGAACACCAGCTCGCTATAGGCCGCCTGCCACATCAGGAAGTTCGACAGCCGCTGCTCACCACTGGTGCGGATGATGAGATCGGGATCGGGAATGTCGGGCGCATCGAGATAGCTCCCGATGGCGTCGGCATCGATCGAGGCCGGATCGCGCCGTCCCTCGGCCACCTCGCGCGCCAGACGCTGTGCCGCACGTGCGATCTCCTGGCGCGAGCCGTAATTGAAGGCGACCACCAGCGTGAGCCTGGTGTTGCCGCGGGTCAGTTCTTCGGCCTCGCTCAGCAGCGCGCAGATGTCGGGCTCGAGCCCCTCGCGCTCGCCGATCACCCGCACGCGCACACCGTCACGATGCAGGGTCGCGAGATCGTTGCGGATGAAGCGGCGCAACAGGCCGAACAGATCACCGATCTCGCTCGCCGGTCGCGACCAGTTTTCCGACGAGAACGAGAAGATGGTGAGATAGCGGATGCCCAGCTCATGCGACGCTCGCACGACGCGGCGCAACGCCTCGACGCCGCGGCGATGACCTTCCGCGCGCGGCAGCCCGCGCGCCGCAGCCCAGCGGCCGTTGCCATCCATGATGATGGCAACATGGGCCGGCGCGTCGGACCGGTCCGGCGCCTCCGTCACGGGGGCCGCGGCATTGGACATGAAAAGCATCCTTCAGACGGTGAGGATTTCCTTTTCCTTCGCCGCCAGCAGCTGGTCGATCTCCGAGATCACGCTGTCCGTCGCCTTCTGCACGTCGCCGGCGAAGCGCTCCTGATCGTCCTCGGACATCTCGTGATTCTTCTCGAGCTTCTTGAGCGTGTCGAGCCCGTCGCGGCGGACGTGACGCACCGCGACGCGGGCAGCTTCCGCGTATTTGTGCGCGACCTTGACCAGCTCCTTGCGGCGCTCCTGGTTGAGCTCGGGGATGCGCAAGCGGATCACCTGGCCTTCGGTCGCCGGCGACAGGCCGAGATTGGAATCGACGATCGCCTTCTCGACGGCCTTGACCATCGAGCGGTCCCACACCTGCACCGAGAGCAGCCGCGGCTCCGGCACAGAGACCGTGGCGAGCTGGTTGAGCGGCATGTGCGAGCCATAGGCCTCGACCTGGACCGGCTCGACCATCGAGGCCGAGGCGCGGCCGGTGCGCAGGCCGCCGAGCTCGTGCTTCAGCGCCTGCGTCGCGCCCTGCATGCGGCGCTTCAGCTCGTTGAGGTCGAAATTGCCCGTGCTCATCACGCTTTCCTTTCCTGCAACCCGGGGCTCTGCGGCCGGTTCTGCCGGACCCTGACGGGCTGGCGGCCGGACTCACGCGACTCCCCGATGAATTCCTGTCTCGCTTACGCTTCTACCGTAGGCTGGAGACCCGTCCAACACCGGCCAGCCGCGGGGACCTACCCCGCGACGATCGTACCGCGCCCGGCGCCCTGCAGCATCGCAACGATCGATCCGGGTTCGGCAATTGAGAAGACAATGATAGGCAGCGACGCTTCCCGGGCAAGGGCGAAAGCGGTCGCGTCCATGACCTTGTAGCCGCCCTCGATCGCCTGCGAATGGGTCAGCCGGTCGAAGCGCTTGGCGGCCGGATCCTTCTTCGGATCGGCACTGTACACGCCGTCGACATTGGTGGCCTTCAGCACCGCCTGGGCGCCAATTTCAGCGGCCCGCAACACCGCCGTCGTATCGGTCGTGAAATACGGATTGCCGGTGCCGCCGCCGAGCACCACGATACGGCCTTCGGCGAGCGACTTGTGCGCCGCAGCGCGCGTGAACAGCTCGCAGACCTGCGGCATCACGAAGGCCGACAGAGCCACCGCCGGCGCTGCCTTGCGCTGCAAGGCCGCCTCCAGGGCCAGGCTGTTCATGACCGTGGCCAGCATGCCCATGGTGTCGCCGGTCGCGCGCGAGACACCTTGCGACGACACCTCGACGCCGCGCACCATGTTGCCACCGCCGACGACGACGGCGATCTCGATGCCAAGCTTCTGGGCCGCGATGAGGTCGTCGGCGATGCGATCGACGGTCGGCTGGTCGATGCCGAAGGAATGCGGGCCCGCGAGATACTCGCCGGACAACTTGACCACGACGCGACGATAGACCGGCTCAGCCATGTGCCAATGCTCTCCTATCCCGCGCGTTGAGATCCGGCGCGAAGACCGCGCCGGATCGTGACCGTTCCCAGTCGTTACTTCTTGCCGCTGGCGGCGGCGACTTCGGCGGCGAAGTCGGTCTCTTCCTTCTCGATGCCCTCACCGAGCGCGTAGCGCACGAAACCGGCCACCTTGATCGGACCGCCGACCTTGCCCTCGGCTTCCTTCAGCGCCTGCGCGACCGACTTGCCGCTGTCGTGGATGAAGGCCTGCTCGAGCAGGGTGACTTCCTTGTAGTAGGTCTTCAGGCCGGACTCGACGATCTTCTCGATCACGTTCTCCGGCTTGCCCTGCTGACGATACTTGTCGGCGAGCACGTCCTTCTCGCGCTTGACGATCTCCGGATCGAGACCGGCGGCATCGATCGCCTGCGGATTGGCGGCTGCGACATGCATCGCGAGCTGACGGCCGAGCACCGCGAGCTCGTCGGTCTTGCCCGGCGACTCCAGCGCCACGATGACGCCAAGCTTGCCGGCACCCTCGATGACCGCGCCATGGACGTAGCTCGCCACCACGCCCTCGCTCACTTCGAGCGCGGCCGCGCGGCGCAGCGACTGATTCTCACCGATGGTCGCGATCGAATCGGCAATCGCGGCCTCGACCGTGATGCTGCCGACCTTGGCGGCCTTGATCTTCTCGACATCGGCGCCGACGTCGAGCGCGACCTGGGCGATCATCTTGACCAGCCCCTGGAAGTGCTCGTTGCGCGCAACGAAGTCGGTTTCCGAGTTGACCTCGACGACAACGCCCTTCTTGCCCGCGGTCAGCGCGCCGATCAGGCCCTCGGCCGCGACGCGGCCGGCCTTCTTGGCAGCCTTCGACAGGCCCTTCTTGCGCAGCCAATCCTGCGCCGCCTGCATGTCGCCACCGGTCTCGGTGAGCGCGGCCTTGCAATCCATCATGCCCGCGCCGGTCGACTCGCGCAGGTCCTTCACCATCGCTGCGGTGATATTCGCCATTGTTGAACGTCCTTTTGCCTGTCCAAAGCGCGACGCAGCGGATGGCTCATCGCCGTCCGCTGCCAGGAAACACCCATCTCAGTCGCGATGGCCGGCGTGCGACGCCGGCCAGATTCGTGTCGTGTCGTCTTAGGCGTCGGCGAGCGACTTGGCCTGAGCTACCCAGGCATCCGCACGGCTCGGCAGACCGACTTCTTCGCCGATCTTGTGCGCCGTGTCGTGATTGAGCTCGGCGAGCTGCCAGTAGTGGAAGATGCCGAGGTCGTTGAGCTTCTTCTCGATCGCACCGGACACGCCGGTGAGCTTCTTGAGATCGTCGGCGGTGCCGCGCGGACCAGGCAACCCCTGGAAGGCGGACGCGGCCGGAAGATCTTCCTCGAGCGGAGCCGCCGAGGCGCCGATGTCGACGCCGAGATCACCCTGCGCACGCGAGATGCCATCGATGGCGGCACGCGCGATCAGGTCGCAATAAATCGAGATGGCGCGGCCGGCGTCATCGTTGCCGGGGACCACGTAGGTGATGCCCTTCGGATCGCAGTTGGTGTCGACGATCGCGGCGACCGGAATGTTGAGGCGCTGAGCCTCCTGGATCGCGATGTCTTCCTTGTTCGTGTCGATCACGAAGATCAAGTCGGGCAGACCGCCCATGTCCTTGATGCCGCCGAGCGAGCGATCGAGCTTGTCGCGCTCGCGCTGCAGGGTCAGGCGCTCCTTCTTGGTGTAGGAGTTCGCCTCGCCGGAGGACAGCACCTCATCGAGGTGACGCAGGCGCTTGATCGACGCCGAGATCGTCTTCCAGTTGGTCAGCGTGCCGCCGAGCCAACGCGAATTGACGAAGTACTGCGCGCAGCGCTTGGCGGCGTCGGCGACGTTGTCCTGAGCCTGGCGCTTGGTGCCGACGAACAGGATGCGGCCGCCCTTGGCGACAGTATCGCTGACGGCCTGCAGCGCCGTGTGCAGCAGCGGCACGGTCTGGGCGAGGTCGATGATGTGGATGTTATTACGGGTCCCGAAAATGAAATCGGCCATTTTCGGATTCCAGCGGTGAGACTGGTGACCAAAGTGAACGCCAGCTTCGAGCAGCTGGCGCATAGTGAAGTCGGGCAGCGCCATTCTAATATTCTCCGGTTGATTCCTCCGGAAACGCGTGAGCAAAAACAGGCCGTTCGGCCCGGTTTGCCACCGGACGCCCTCTAGGAGAGCCAAGTTTCCGTGTGAGATGGCGCGCTATATAGCCGGATTTTGGCGCAACGCAAGGAAAATGGGCCCTATTCCGTCTCGAGCAGCTCCGCGAACGCAATTCCGGCGCTGGGCTCGTCCAGCGGCCAGATGTCGACCGGCCCCTGGTTGGGGTTGCTGGGACTCGCAACCGCCATCACCAAGGTCCGGTCAGGCCGCCGACGGGCGGACCGATCTTGCGCGAGACAGCCGCGTATTCCGTCCCTTCCTTACCCGTGGCGCATCTGGATACCATGAACGAGGCTACGACGGGAACTCGGGACCTTCGAACCTCAGGCCAAGAGACTCACGCTCTGCTCAGCGGTCCGCACCCGCTCCCCGCGCCTCGGCGCGATCGGCGTCGAGCTTGGCCTTCAGCCGGCTGACATCGTCGAACAGGGCCTCCTGGTTCCGCAGCGGGACAAGGCGCAGCGAGGGCGGCATGAGCAGGTGGCTGAGATTGGGCCGTCCGGAATTTGCGTAGGCTTCCGACCGCTGCAGCGTCTGCACCGCGATCGCTACGACCAGCAGGAGGCCGACAACGACGACCTTGGCGAGCAGATGCGTCCGCCCCACCTCGCGCAAATGCAGCAGGCACGCTGCCGCCAGGATGATCCAGGAAACGACGTAGCCGTAGGTGAAGACGGCCGTCCAGTTGAGCGCGAACGAGGCGATCTGCGCGAGCTCGCTATACAGCCAGAACACGACGAGCCCGGCCTCGGCGATCAGGAGATGCCGGAGGAAATGCGAGCGCCCTGAGAACAGCCGCGCGAGCAGCGCCCAGACACCCACCCAAGCCACGACGACCCCGATCATGGTCAGCGTCGGCACGAGATAGTCCGACAGATGCGGCTCTGAGACCTGTGCGAACCAGACCAGGATCGCATTCATCGCAAGCAGCACGGCGCCGAGCAGGACGGCGGCGACGACCGGGAGCGTGCTGCGCTCGGATCCCGCCAGCCGCTCCGGCTCGACGGCATGGGCGGCGTCGCGCACCCGCAGCAGCGTCTGGCCGATCCGGATCGGCTTGATGCCGTCGAGCACGAGTTGCGGCTTGCGGCTCTTGCTCCGGTCGAGAAACAGGCCGTTGGCGCTGCCGAGGTCCTCGGCAACGAGACGGCCTTCGCCGTCGCGGAAGATGCGGAGGTGTCGCGCGGCGACATAGGGATCATCGAGGATGACGTGGTTGTCGTAGCCGCGGCCGATGCTGATCTCGGTGGCGTCGACGCGGAAGCGGCCGGCGACGTCGCGATGCTTGGAGAGGATCTCGATCCAGATCATCGCGCGACCTGCAGCCGTTCGAGGAAGCTCTTGCCGATCCGCAATGCGTCGTCATAGGCGATCGCCTGCAGGCTGAGCCGCGACACCAGGGCTTCGTCGGGGTGATCCTGCGTCACCGCGACCAGCACCACGTCATAGAGCCCCTCGAACTCGCGATAGCCTTGCGCACACCACATGACGCGCAACGGCGGATGATCGGCTGCAGGCGTGACGCCGACGAAATCCTCGTGGCAATGCTGCGGCGTGTACCATTTGCGGAACGAGCCGCCCGTCGTGAGCCGCGGCTGCGCCAGCTGCGTCAGCGCGTTCGCGAACTGGAATTGATTGAGGTCGATGGACTTGGCGTAGGAGTGATTGACCTCAACGGTGCCGGTGTTGAGGTCGGAGGCGACATAGACGCTCGCATCGGCCTTGCAGCTGGTCGAATTGATGCTGGCGCGCGGCTTCGGCGAGGCGCTGGCGTTGGTGCTGGCCCAGCATTCGAACCACGCCGCACGGGTCTCCGGTGCCTGATAGGACCCGAACACGCGATCGCGAAAACCCTCGTCGCCGAGGGATTTGTACAGCGCGACGCGCCAGCTCGCGAGCTGCGCGATCACGTCCTTGCGCAGATCGCCGGCGGCCGGCCTGGCATCCTTGCCGCGTTCGAGAAGCGCCGCGGCGAAACGGGCCGGCACCAGGAAGCTGATCAGTTGTCCGCCACGGCGCGTGGCCACGTTGACGCCGACCACCTGCCCCTGCGCATTGACCGCAGGACCGCCGCTCATGCCGGGATTGAGCGCGCCGGTGAAGTGGATGTGATCGTTGTAGCTGTGCTCGACGAGGCCGTTATACGTGCCTTCGATGATGGTGAAGCCGAGATCGAGCGGATTGCCCAGCGAATAGAGCCGTTCGCCCTTGGGCAGGGCGCCGTCCAGCGCGGCCTTGTCGAACGCGAAGAACGGCGCATCCTGTTTGTCGACGCGAACCAGCGCGAGATCGTTGGGAAGATCGACCGCCAACAGCGTGACCGCGCCTTGGCTGCCGTCGGCCCCGGTATATTCGAGCCGATAGGTCTTCGGCTCCAGCGCGGCATCGGAGACCACGTGGTAGTTGGTGATCGCAAGTCCGTCGGCGGAGACCAGGAAGCCGGACCCGGTCGAGGTCTGGCGGCCGGCATCGGCAAGCAGCGTGCGGATTTGCAGCAGGCGCGGCGGTGCCGACGCGTAGACGGTGTCCGCGCCGGGCAGCGCCTGGGCTGCGGCCGGCGAGGTGAGACCCATCACGGCGGCGCAACAGACGGCAGTGATGGCGGCGCATCGCCACACCAGCGCGCGCAAGGATCCAACGCGCAACAGTCCAAGACGCAACAGTCCAAGACGCAAGGATCCGATCAACGCAACCACTGATGCCCCCGCAAAACGTCGTCGGCTGCCGACGTCCTGCGCCCCACGATGGATCAGTCCGGCGGTCCGGCCAATATCGAAAACGAGCCGGCGTTGCAACCGCTGCGCCGCCAACGCGGCGCGCGCGGCATCAACAACGCGGAACGTTCGGCGGACACTTCTTGCCGGCCGCAGGTGGGGGCGCCGGCCGCGGCGGAGGCGGCGGCGCAGGCCTCGCCATTGGCGGCGGGGGCGGTGGCGGCCGCGCCACGGCGGCCATCGGCGGCGGGGCCGGTCGTGCCATCGGCGGCGGCGGACTGGGACGCGCCATCTGCGGCGGAGGGCTCGGGCGCGCCATTTGCGGCGGCGGCGCCGGCCGTGCCATCGGCGGCGGGCCAGGCGGACGCATCATCGGCGGCGGAGGCGCTGGCCGGGGCGGAGCGGCACGGGCCACGGGCGCAGACGGCGCTCGCGGCGGCGGCGCACTGAACCGCGGTGGCGGCGGTTCACGACGCTGGATCGGCGGCGGGGCGGCCTGCTGCATACGCCTCGCGTCAGGACCGCGCGGTCCAGCCGATGGCGGCTCCGTGCGTCGCGTTGCCGATGGAGGCAGCGCGGCCGCGCCAGGCGGGGTGCGGTTCGCCTGCGGGCCCGACAACGGCCGTCGCGACGGCGGGCCCACCGCCTGGTTGGCCGGCGCCGGGCCCGGCGCGGGTGATGGCGAGGCCGTCAGCGGCGCGCGCGGGTTCGGCGAGTTGGCCGATGGTGGAACCGGTGGCGCACCGCGGCCCGGCACCGGCAGCGCGTTCGCAGCCGGCGGCCCACCCGCGCCTGAGCCCGGCCGGCCCACCTGCGGCGGGGGACCGCCGACCGCGGGATTTCCGAGCGGACCACGTCCTCCCGGCGGAACGCCTGCGCCGGGCAGCGGCGCCTTGCCCTGCTGGATCAAAGTGGCGCGCTGCATGGCGGCGGGCGGCAACGCCGGAGTCGCTACGACGGCCGGCGATGTCGCAGGAGCCGGTCCGGTTGGCAGCGGACCCCCTCCTCCCGGCCCGGCGGGCGCAGGACGGTTGATCACGGTGTTGATGACCGTCGTATTGTGGATGTTCTGATAGATGATGTTGTTCGGCGGCGGCACCACGATCGCCGGCGGCCGGACATAGACCGGGATCGGCACGAACACCGGCCGCGGCAGGATAAAGACGCCGACCGGCGCGTAGGGCGGCGCCAGGTCGATGAACTCGGGCGGCGGCGGCGGCAGCACGTAGACCGGCGGCGGCGGGGGCGGCACGAAGTCGAATTCGGGATCCGAGAACATCAGCACCGGACGCTCGACATAGGTGATCTCGTCGAGCGGCGGTGGCGGCACGTCATACTCGATCATCGCAAAGCTCGGCGGCGGCGCCAGCTGCGCCGACAACATCGACAGCCGGCGCCGGGCGTCCTCGGCATGCGCGCCGTACGGATAGCGTTTCAGATAGGACCAATAGGCTTCCGGGCTGTCGTTGCGATAGGTCCGGCGCCAAGTCAGCGCCTCACGACGTGCGGCTACGATGGCACGGACACGCCGCGCCAGCGGATCGCCCGGATAGGCGGCCATGAAGTCCTCGTAGCCTTGCAGGGTGTCGCGCTCGAGCGCGGCGGCATAGGCCTCCTGCACCGGCAGCTCGCGAATCGGCCGTGCGCGCAGCGCCGCGGTCTGCTCGGGCGAGGCCTGCGGCGCGGGCGCGTCCGGCGCACGCTCGAAGAAGGTGAAGGCGGCCTGGACCTTCTGCGCATCCCACGGCACCTGCGCGCCCTTGGTCTCCTCGTTGACGCGCAGCCGCAGCCGGTCGAACACCTCCGGCAGCGACAGACCGCCGGTGCGGATCATCTCCGCGAGCGAACGCGCATAGACGCCGTAGGCGCCGGTCTCGTTCGGCGCGATCGTGCCCGGCGCCGCATTGAAGGCGATCAGCATGTTGTTGTCGGGCTCGACCAGTGCCAGTCCGCCCGCGATCGTCGCGGCGTTGGCGATGAAGGGCTGCTGGCGCGCCGCGTCGACAACGACGACGCCCGCCTTCAGCGGGACCGCAGAGAGCTGGCGGACATAGTCGCTGAGACGCAATCCCTCGGTCGGGATGTCGACGTCGCCGGTGATGTTGGCGTCGACCGGGATGAAATAGTTCTCGCCGGCAAGCTGCATGCCATAGCCGGCGAGATAGACCATCGCGACGGTATCGCCATTCGACGACTGGGCCTTGTGAATGAAATCGCGAAAGCTCTTGCGCAGTGTGTCGGCATCGAGGTCGCGGGCACCCACCACGTCGAAGCCCGCAGCCTGCAGCGTCTGCGCGATCAGGCCGGCGTCGTTGGCGGCGGTGGCCAGCGGTCCCTTGGCATAGGCGCTGTTGCCGATCACGAGCGCGATGCGCTTTTCGGTTCCCGGCTGCTGCGCTGCGGCAGGATTGGCCAGAGCGGCCAGCGCCAGCAGGCAGAACGAGACACTCAAGATGATCTTGGCCGTGCGCATCACTTAGCCCTTTCAAGGCACCATCAACCGGATTCAGCGCGAGCATGGCTGAACCGCGGTTGAACGGAGGCGTGTCAGGACAGGCCGCGCAAAGCTTTTTCGTTCCGCATCATCGGTTCGGACCGTCAGAGAAGCGCGATCGAGGCTGCACCGACGGGCACGACCGCTGACGGTCAGAGTTGCTGCACGTCGACCACGCCGGTCACCGCCTTGATGGCGCCTGCAATTTGTGGCGAAACCTTGAAGCGGCCCGGCAGCTTCATCTCCACCTCGGTCTCCAGGTCGAGCATCATCACCAGCGAGACCTCGCCCTCGCCCGCCGTAGCGCGGGGCGCCAGCGGCGGTGCAGCAGCGCCCTTGGCAAGACCTCCATTGCCGTTCGCCCCGGAAGCTTCCGGCCCCTGCAGGCGCTTGACGATGGAATCGAGCGGCTTGGTGTCACGCAGGAAGATGCGCAGGCCGCGCTGCGTTTTGGCGGCGGCATCGTCGAGCGGCTCGGCATGCAGCACGCGCGCCCGCACGTCCTCGCCCTGCAGCTCGGCACCGAGCTGCAACAGCACGGCCGCGCCCGGCTCGAGCACGTCGCGATATTGCGCGAGCCCTTCCGAGAACAGCACGGCTTCGAAATGACCGGTCGGGTCCGACAGGCCCATGATGCCCATCTTGTTGCCGGTCTTGGTGCGGCGCTCCATGCGCGACACCACGGTCGCGGCGACCTTGCCGGCGGTGGCGCCGGTCTTCACCGCGCGCGAGAACTCGGCCCAGCTCTGCACCCGCAACCGCTTCAACGCGGCGGCGTAGTCGTCGAGCGGATGGCCCGACAGGAAGAAGCCGATCGCGTCGTATTCGCGCCTGAGACGCTCGGCCGGCAGCCAGTTCTCGATGTTCGGCAGGATGATCGCTGGTGCATCGGCGGCGTTACCGAACATGTCGTTCTGTCCGGAGGTCGCAGCCTCGTTGGCGCGCTGGCAGGCGGCGACGATCGCGTCGGCTCCGGCGAACACGCGGGCGCGGTTCTTGTCGAGACAGTCGAAGGCGCCAGCCGCGGCCAGCGTCTCGATGATGCGCTTGTTGATCGCGCGTGGACTGACGCGGCTGGCAAAGTCGGCGAGCGAGGTGAACGGGCCACCCTTGCTGCGAGCCTCGACGATCATCTCGATCGCCTGCGGGCCGACCCCCTTCAGCGCCGCCAGCGCATAGAAGATGGTGTTGCCGCTGACCTCGAAGGTCGGGCCTGACCGGTTGATCGACGGCGGCTCGACCTTGATGCCCAAGCGCTGCGCCTCGGCGCGGAATTCCGAGAGCTTGTCGGTGTTGTTGAGGTCGAGCGTCATCGACGCCGCGATGAACTCCACCGGGTAGTGCGCCTTCATGTAGGCGGTGTGGTAGGATACCAGCGCATAGGCGGCGGCGTGCGACTTGTTGAAGCCGTAGTCGGCAAACTTCGCGAGCAGATCGAAGATGGTGTCGGCCTGGTCCTTCGGCACGCCGTTCTTGACCGCGCCCTCGACGAAGCGGACGCGCTGCTTGTCCATCTCGGCGCGGATCTTCTTGCCCATGGCGCGGCGCAGCAGGTCGGCTTCGCCGAGCGAGTAGCCCGACATCTGCTGCGCGACCTGCATCACCTGCTCCTGGTAGATGATGACGCCGAACGTTTCCTTGAGGATCGGTTCCAGAATCGGGTGCAGATATTCCGGCTCCTCCTCGCCATGCTTGCGCGCGCAGTAGGTCGGGATGTTGGCCATCGGACCCGGGCGATACAGCGCGACCAGCGCGATGATGTCCTCGAACCGGTCGGGGCGCATGTCGATCAGCGCCCGCCGCATGCCCTGGCTTTCAACCTGGAACACGCCAACCACATCACCCCGCGCCAGCATCTGGTAGCTCGGCGCGTCGTCGATCGGCAAGGTCGCGAGATCGACATGGATGTCGCGCTGCTTCAACAGCTTCACCGCGACGTCGAGCACGGTCAGCGTCTTGAGGCCGAGGAAGTCGAACTTGACGAGTCCGGCCGGCTCGACCCACTTCATGTTGAACTGGGTGACCGGCATGTCCGATTTCGGATCGCGATACATCGGCACCAGCTCGCTGAGCGGCCGGTCGCCGATGACGATGCCCGCGGCGTGGGTCGAGGCGTGCCGCGTCAGGCCCTCGAGGCGCATCGCGATGTCGAAGGCGCGCGCCACCACCGGGTCCTCGTCGCGGAACGCCTGCAACTTCGGCTCGCCCTCGATCGCCGCGGCCAGCGTCACCGGCGCGGCCGGATTCTGCGGCACCAGCTTGGTGAGCTTGTCGACCTGGCCGTAGGGCATCTGCAGCACGCGGCCGACGTCGCGCAGCACGCCGCGCGCCTGCAAGGTGCCGAAGGTGATGATCTGCGCCACCTGGTCACGGCCGTAGCGCTGCTGCACATAGGAGATCACCTCGCCGCGGCGATCCTGGCAGAAGTCGATGTCGAAGTCCGGCATCGACACACGCTCGGGATTGAGGAAGCGCTCGAACAGCAGCGCGAACCGCATCGGGTCGAGGTCGGTGATGGTCAAGACCCAGGCGACAAGCGAGCCGGCGCCGGAGCCTCGGCCCGGTCCGACCGGGATGCCGTGCGCCTTGGCCCATTTGATGAAGTCCGACACGATCAGGAAGTAGCCCGCGTACTTCATGCGCATGATGACGTCGAGCTCGAAGGCGAGCCGCTTCTGATAGTCCTCTTCCGTCATGCCGGGCGCCATGCCGTGGACCTTGAGGCGCCGTGCGAGTCCCTCCTCCGCCTGCCGCTTCAGCTCGGCGGCCTCGGCGCTCGCCGCGTCCACGGTATCGCCGCTGCCCGCGCCGACTGTGAAGAACGGCAGGATCGGCTTGCGCGTGCGCGGCCGGTACGAGCAGCGCTCGGCGATCTCCACCGTCGACGCCAGCGCCTCCGGAATGTCGGCGAACAGCACCGCCATCTCCGCCCGCGTCTTGAAGCGATGCTCGGGCGTCAGCTGCACGCGCTCGGTGTCGGCGATCAGATGGCCGCCTGCGATGCACAGCAGCGCGTCATGCGCCTCGTAGTCGTCGGCGGTTGCGAAATAAGGCTCGTTGGTCGCGACCAGCGGCAGCCCCTTCTCGTAGGCGATGTCGATCAGCCCGCCCTCGACGCGGCGCTCGCGATCGATGCCGTGGCGCTGCAGCTCGATATAGAGACGGTCGCCGAACAGGCTCGCCAGCCGCTCGCAGCGCTGCGTTGCCAGCGCGGCCATGTCGTGTTGGAGCGCGAGCGAGATCGGCCCATCGGGGCCGCCCGTCAGCGCGATCACGCCGTCGACGCCTTCGGTGAGCCAGTCGAACTTGATGTGCGGCGCCTGATGCGTCGGCGTGTCCAGGAACGCGCGCGAGTTCAGCCGCATGAGGTGGCGGTAGCCCTCCTCGCGCGCAGCCAGCAGAACGATTCGCGACGGCTGCGCCACCGCTCCGGCGTTGCGGGCGTTGGGGTCCATATCGCCGAAATCGATCGCGAGCTCGCAGCCGACGATCGGCTGGATGCCGTAGCCGGCCATCTTGTCGGAGAATTCCAGCCCGCCGAACATGTTGTCGGTGTCGGTCAAGGCGAGCGCCGGCTGGCGGTCGGCCTTGGCGAGTTCGCCGAGCTTGCCGATCTTGATCGAGCCCTTCAGCAGCGAATAGGCGGAATGGACGTGGAGATGGACGAATCCGGCGCTGGACATGCTCGACTTGCGACTTCCCTGGGGGCGTTCCGAGATCACGGTGCGGTCCGGGAGCGCGCTTCGGTGTCATGAACCGCCGCCGTCAGGCGAGGTCATGAACCGATGCCAACCGATGTCACCGACCGACTCGCTACGCATGATATCGGACGCCCGCGAGCGAGTCCGGCGGTCCTGCGCGCTGTCCGGCTTTTCCCCAGCAGCGACGGCCGCAAAAACTACAGCTGCGGAATGATCTGGGCCCAGAGCGCAATCATCCCAACGAACAGCGTGATCGACGCCAGTGCGGCGGCTTCTTCGACGAAAACCTTCAGCATGGAGACCTCCCCGAGTCAGAACATATGAAGAACAATGTTCCTTTTCTGTTCTCAGGTCAAGCACTGAAGGGCATAGCGACCAACCCGTGCAGCACGTGGTTAATCGGCACGGGTCCACTCACGAAAAAGCCCCGGCGCGAACGCCGGGGCTGGTCGATTCCGCCGATCTCAAATGGCCAATCAGTACTTGGAGATGGTCGGGCCGCCGAAGCGATAGTTCAGGCGGGCCGTGAACAGGTCGACGTCCTGCTTGATGCTGTCGGGTCCGAACGCCCCGAAGCTCACGGTATGGCGATCCATGAATAGATGGTCGTACTCGACGCCGAGCGACCAGTTCGGAGCAAAGCCGTATTCGAGGCCGGCCCCAACCACGCCGCCCCAGCGCGTGTCTGTGTTCGAGGCGAGGAATGCCCCGCTCACCGCGTTGGTTATGGTGTACGTGTTGCTGGTCAAGGCCGCACCGCCCTTGGCGTAGAGCAGCACGTTATTCCAGGCGTAGCCGATCTGCCCGGTGAACAGACCGAACGCATCGGTCTTGGTGCGGTTGCGGGTTGCGAACACCGCGCTCAGATTGTCACCGGAGAAATCCGCCCAGTTGCCCTGCGCCTCGACGCCGAACACCACCGGACCGGTCTGCCAGCGATAGCCGACCTGGCCACCGACAGTGCCACCCGTCGAATCGTGCGAGCCCTCGCGGCCACCGCCGACCAGATCCCACGTGTTGTGGCTCCAACCGCCGCCACCGTTCACACCGATGTAGAAACCGCTCCAGTCATAGATCGCCGCCATCATCGCCGGCGGCGCCTTCGTGTAGGGACGCGCGGCGAGATCCGCAGCAAGCGCCGGCGAGGCCAGCACCACGAGCGCCGTCGTCGTCAACAGAAGTTTGTTCATCACAGGTCCAGTCTCGTCTCATTTGGCCCCCAGGCCAGCCGCACGTCTTACCGATCCGCGCCACAATTGCTGTAGCCGCGATGTCACAGCCGACGTTTGAAACGGCCCGGACATGACCCGAAATACTGTGCAATCACAGTGAGTTGATGGAACTTTTATATCTGCACAGGTAACGCGTCGGCGAACGGCTTCTACGCCATCGCCGTGACACGCCGCGGGTTCTAGCCATCGACAAATGTGGGAGGGAGAGCGGCGACGCTGCGACGAGTTCCCCCGGCTTGGCTACTAGACCT
This sequence comes from Bradyrhizobium sp. HKCCYLS2038, assembly GCF_051167655.1. Taxonomy (NCBI): domain Bacteria; kingdom Pseudomonadati; phylum Pseudomonadota; class Alphaproteobacteria; order Hyphomicrobiales; family Nitrobacteraceae; genus Bradyrhizobium; species Bradyrhizobium sp. HKCCYLS2038. The sequence goes on from NZ_JBNPTM010000009.1 coordinate 66,204, forward strand.
GCGACACTTGTGCGCCGTCCCCGGTCACGACCTCGCGATGCCGGTTTATGGCTTGGCAGAATTCATGCTTCGCCGGCGTGAGCGACGATTCGCACGCCACACCCTGTCCTGCTCCGAACGGCAATGCATCAAGCCGCGGTGAGCGCGGCTGCCCTCCGCCCGCGACCAATCCGCGCGTGTTCGAAGAGAGCTGAGAAGTGGTGACGGCGCGCGGCGCGTTGCCGACTTTCCAAACGACAACGGGCGTCCGCCGCTCGACGCGACGAACGCCCGTTCTCGGTAAGAACGAAGCCTTAGTGCATCATTCCGAAACCTGGGCCGAACTTGTAGTTCAGCTTCACGAGCCCGATATCGACATCCTGCTTGATGCGATGGGTCATCGCGGGCTGCCCCGCGGCTGCCACGAAGTTCAGATTTTTGGTGCCCAGGAAGATGTGGTCATATTCGACGCCCACCGACCAGTTCGGGGCGAAGCCATATTCGAGGCCGGCACCGACCGTTGCTCCCCATCGCGTCGTGTTGGCGCGGTCGAGCATGACGTTGGTTCCGGTCATGAACGTGTCGTAGCGGTCACTCACGACGGCCGCACCACCCTTGAAGTAGCCCAGGATGTTGTCGACGGAGTAACCGATCTGGCCCGTGAACAGGCCGAACGCGTTGGTTCGCGAGCGGTCGCTGACGTTGGGAAGAATCAGGTTGCGGTTGGTGCCCTGGAAATTGGCCCAGTCGCCCTGCGCTTCGGCACCGAACACCCAGTTCGCCATCTGGTAGCGATAGCCGACCTGGCCACCGACGGCCGCCCCGCCGCCGCCCGAACAGCCTTCGCGATTCGCGGCTGGATTGACCGCCACCCCGGCGTTCGCGACCAGATTCCAGCAGTCACGGCTGGAGCCGCCGCCGGCGTTGAAACCGACATAGAAGCCGCTCCAGTCATACACCGTCGCCATCACGGCGGGCGGCGCCTTGGTGTAGGCCCTCTTCATCGGAAGATCCGCTGCGAAAGCAGACGTCGCCACGGCCATCGCGCCGAGCCCCACCGTTGCGCCGAAAAGCGTTTTCATCATCGAACTCCGTAGCTTCTGTCCCAAGGTCCCCACACTCTCTGTTCCGTGCACAAGCATGCAACGCGACGAAGCGTTCATGCCTTTCGCAGCCGCTTCGCCGACATCAACCGATGTGCCAGATTAGAACCGCCGTTTCCGGCTTTTTGGGGGAGGTCAGCAAATACCTGTTTTGAAAGGCTTTGGTGGCAAACCGAACAAACAACTAACAAGATGTGTGGAGGAGTCGTGACCAGAATCCACGCTCCGCCACAATGCGACCGGCACAAAAGCCCGACGGAGAAACTCCCCGCAACGGAACCCGCCTCATCGCGTCTGAATCGTGAATTCTTCGGGGCTTCACGACAGAATTGCGAATGCTTGGCATCATCATACGCAAACCTGACGAATGTGTGATCGCGATTCGTGTACGCACGTCGAATACACGCAACCACACGCCGGCAGCGGCGCCAGCATTCACGTGTAGTAGATCGCAAGCTTCAGCGCAGGATCGTCGTTGGACTGGAACGTCGCGTAGCGGAGCCTCACGCGCCCCTTCTTCGGATGCTCGAGCAGCTTCTCTCCGGCCGCAAGCGGCGTGACGTCGTGAGCCGCCCACAGTTCGTCGAACTCGCGACTCCCGTGTCGCAGCCGCTCGATCAGATCCACGAAGGCAGGGTCGCCCGCGAACAGATCGTAGGTCGCCCGAAACTGCGCGACCATCCGCTGCGCCAGGTCTTTCCATTGCCCGCCAAACAGCCGGCGAACGCGCGGAATGCACAGCATGAGCAGCAGCGTATTGCGCTCCTCGTCGGCGAGTTGTGAGAACCCGAAGATCTCATCCGCCGCAGCGTTCCAGGCCAGGACGTCCCATCGTCGTCCGGAGATGTAAGCAGGCTGATTCAAGCTCTGCACCATCTCGCACAATCGGGCCGGGACCTGTTCGCGTACGAACGGCTTTCGCGCCGGCTCACGCGCCAGCGCCTTGAGGTGAGCATGCTCGGTCCGGTTCAGGCGCAGCGCGCGCGCCAGCGCATCGATCGTCGAGGATGACGGCTTCACGGCGCGGCCCTGCTCGAGCCGGATGTACCAATCGACGCCGATGCCGGCGAGCTCAGCGACTTCCTCCCGCCGCAGCCCCGCGGTGCGCCGCCGCCGCCCGGGCGCGAGCCCGACCGCCTGCGGCGTCAGCTTCGCACGCCGTGAGCGCAGGAAGTTGCCGAGCTCGGCATGTCTTCTATCACGATGTCTTGGATCACTATGTCTTGGATCACTCACGGCTCGCTCCAGACGCCAGGCTGGGCTCATCCAATCCCAGGATAATACCAGGCCTTCCTGCGCGCAGCATAGACCGGCAGATTTGGTCATGACACCAGCGAATGGAGAAGGACCATGAAGGCAGCCGTGCTGAAGCGCTTTGGATCGCCGCTTGCGATCGAGCCTGTCGACGAGCCCGTGCTCGGCACCGGGGAGGTCATCGTCGACATCGCCGCGGCCGGCGTGCTGAGCTACGCGAACGAGGTGTTCAGCGGCGAGCGCAAATATCTGCTCGAATTGCCGGTCATCCCCGGGACGGGCGGCATCGGGCGGGTCAGCGCGCTCGGCCCCGATGCGACGCATCTGGCGATCGGCGACTGGGTGTATTGCGATCCGACGGTGCGCTCACGTGACGATGCGCTCGCACCCGACATCACGCTGCAGGGGCTGAGCGCACGCGGCCCCGGCGGCTTGAAGCTGCAGCAGCATTTCCGGCACGGCGCGTTCGCGCAGCGCATGCGCATCCCGACGGAGAATGCCAAGCCGATCGGCGCCATTGCCCCTGATGATGCCGCGCAATGGTGCGCGCTCGGCACGCTGCTCGTGCCCTATGGCGGCCTTCTCGCCGCCAATCTGCAGGCCGGCGAGACGGTGCTGATCAGCGGCGCCACCGGCCGGTTCGGCAGCGCCGCCGTCGCGGTGGCCCTGGCGATGGGCGCAGCCGCCGTCGTGGCGCCCGGCCGCAACCAGGCCATGCTGGCTGAGCTCCAGCGCAGGTTCGGCCCTCGTGTCCACCCGGTCAGACTGTCGGGCAACGAGAGCGAGGACACCCTGCGCATGATGCGCGCTGCGCCCGGCCCGATCGACTGCGTGCTCGACATCATGCCGCCGTCGGTCGGCACCAGCGTGGTGCGCGCGGCCGTGATGACCGTGCGGCCCTATGGGCGCGTGGTGCTGATGGGCGGTGTCGGCATGCTCGGCGGCACCGGGCTCGACCTGCCCTATCCCTGGATCATGCGCAACTGCGTCACCATCCACGGCGTCTGGATGTATCCGCCGAGCGCGGCGGTCCGGATGGTCGGGCTGATCAGGGCCGGACTGCTCGATCTCACGCAGTTCAAGCCGACCTGCTTCGAGCTCGATCGCGCCAACGACGCCGTCGCCCATGCGGCCGCGCATCGCCAGCCGTTCGAGATGACCGTGATCACGCCCTGACCTTGCGGCGACTCAATCCAGCTCGACGACCTTGCCGCCGACGATGGAGACGCGCCGGTCCATGCGGCCGGCCAGCTCCATGTTGTGGGTCGCGATCAGCATCGCGACCCGCGTGGCCTTCACGAGCTGCATCAGGGCGTGAAAGACGTGATCGGCGGTGGCGGGATCGAGATTGCCGGTCGGCTCGTCCGCCAGCAGCGCCCGCGGCGCGTTGGCCACTGCGCGCGCGATCGCGACCCGCTGCTGCTCGCCGCCGGAAAGCTCGGCCGGCCGGTGCTTGATGCGTTCGCTCAGGCCGAGATAGGCGAGGATCTCGGTCGCCCGCTTTACCGTCTCGGACCGCTTCAGGCCACGAATCATCTGCGGCAGCATCACGTTCTCGAGCGCCGTGAATTCCGGCAGCAGCCGATGCGACTGGTAGACGAAGCCGATGTCGGTGCGGCGCATCTGGGTGCGCTCGATGTCGGTCAGCTGCGACGTCGGCACGCCGCCGACATAGACCTCGCCCTCATCGGGACTCTCCAACAGGCCCGCGATGTGCAGCAGCGTCGACTTGCCCGAGCCCGACGGCGCCACCAGCGCCACCGACTGCCCGGCCCACAGCGCCAGCTTGGCGCCGTCCAGGATCGTCAGCGGCTTTTCGCCCTGCATGTACTGGCGCTTCACCTCGTGAAGATAAACGACCGGTACATCCTCCGCCCCCTGCTCGTCCATCAGCGCCTCACTCGTAGCGTAACGCTTCGACCGGATCTAACCGGGCGGCGCGCCACGATGGGTAGAGGGTAGCCAGAAACGACAGCGTCAGCGCCATGATCACGACGGCGCTGGTCTCACCGGGATCGATCTCGGCCGGCAGCTTCGACAGGAAATACAGCGTCGGATCGAACAGGTCCGTATTGGTCAGCCACGAGAGAAACAGCCGGATGGTCTCGATGTTCAGGCAGATCAGCAATCCCACGATGAATCCGGTGAGCGTGCCGACCACGCCGATCGAGGCGCCGGTGATCAGGAAGATCCGCATGACGGCGCCCTGCGAGGCGCCCATCGTCCGGAGCACGGCGATGTCCTGGCCCTTGTCCTTCACCAGCATGATCAGGCCCGAGACGATGTTCAGGGCAGCGACGAGCACGATCAGGGTCAGAATCAGGAACATCACGTTGCGCTCGACCTGCAGCGCGTTGAAGAAGGTCGAATTGCGCTGGCGCCAGTCGACCAGAAAGATGGGCCGGCCGGCCGCCTCCGTCACCAACTTGCGGAATTGCTCGACCTTGTCGGGATTGCTGGTGAAGATCTCGATCGCGGTGACGTCGTTGTTGCGGTTGAAGTAGGCCTGGGCCTCCGCGAGCGGCATGAAGACGAAACTGGAATCGTATTCCGACATGCCGATCTCGAACACCGCCGCGACCTTGTAGGGCTTGATCCGCGGCGTGGTGCCCATCGGCGTCACAGCGCCCTTCGGGGCGACCAGCGTGATGCTGTCGCCGGCGTGCAGCGACAGCTGGTCCGCGAGGCGGCGGCCGATCGCGACGCCCTGGCCGTCATCGAAGCCTTCGAGCGTGCCCTGCTTGATATTCTTGGCGATCGACGTCAGGTTGACGAGATCCTGCGAGCGGATGCCGCGGATGAAGACGCCAGAGGCGTTGAACGGCGACGAGCCCAGTCCCTGGCCGTCGACCACGGGCGCGGCGAGCCGGATGCCCTGCACCTGCGCGATCCGATCCGAGACGTCCTTCCAGTCCGTCAGCGGCGATTCCAGCGGCTGCACCAGGAGATGGCCGTTGAGACCCAGGATCTTGTCGAGCAGCTCCTTGCGGAAGCCGTTCATGACGGCCATCACGATGATCAGGGTCGCGACACCCAGCATGATGCCGAGGAACGAGAACCCCGCGATGACCGAGATGAACCCTTCGCGGCGCCTCGCGCGCAGATAACGCCCCGAGAGCATCCACTCGAACGGGGCGAAAGGCGCAGTCTGCACGGGGTCGGTCATGGCGTCATCCATCGCGCGATCATCCCATGATTCGGGCCGAATGTGGCCGGATTGGCCTTGAGCGGGCTGGCTGCCACGGTGGATAATCCGCTGATCGAACGTCCGCTCAGCCCGAAACAGTTCCGCCGAGCCGCGCCACGACGTCGGCGGGCGACATCATCTGCCGCGCGCCGTCGCTGCGTGTCTTCACCTCGACCTTGCCTTCGGCAAGGCTCTTGGGGCCGACCATGATCTGCCAGGGAATGCCGATCAGGTCGGCGGTGGCAAATTTGCCGCCGGCACGCTGCTCGGTGTCGTCGTAGAGCACGTCGACGCCCTTGGCGAGGAGATCGCGATAGAGCTGCTCACAGGCGGCGTCGGTGTCCGCCCCGCCCTGCTTCAGGTTGAGGATGACGGCGCGGAACGGCGCGACCTCCTCCGGCCATTTGATGCCGGCGTCGTCGTGGCAGGCCTCGATGATGGCGCCCGCGAGGCGCGAGACGCCGACGCCGTAGGAGCCGCCATGGACGGTGACTTCGGCGCCGTCGGGCCCGGCGACCAGCGCCTTCATCGGCTCGGAATATTTGGTGCCGAAGTAGAAGATCTGGCCGACCTCGATGCCGCGGGTGTGGACGCGCCGCTCCGCCGGCACCTCGGCCTCGAAGCGGGCGCCGTCATGGACGTCCTCGGTCGCGGCGTAGAGCGAGGTCCATTCCTTGATGATCGGCGTCAGGTCGCCGTCATAGTCGACCGAAGCCGGCGGGATCGGCAGGTCGAGCACGTTGCGGTCGCAATACACGCCGGACTCGCCGGTTTCGGCGAGCACGATGAACTCGTGGCTGAGATCGCCGCCGATCGGGCCGGTCTCAGCGCGCATCGGGATGCCCTTCAGGCCCATCCGCGCAAAGGTCCGCAAATAGGCGACGAACATCTTGTTGTAGGCGCGCCGCGCGCCGGCCTCGTCGAGATCAAACGAATAGGCGTCCTTCATCAGGAATTCGCGGCCGCGCATCACGCCGAAACGCGGACGCTGCTCGTCGCGGAATTTCCATTGGATATGATAGAGATTGAGCGGCAGGTTACGGTAGGACTTCACATAGGCGCGGAAGATCTCCGTGATCATTTCCTCGTTGGTCGGTCCATACAGCAACTCGCGCTTGTGGCGATCGGCGATGCGCAGCATCTCCGGACCATAGGCGTCGTAGCGGCCGCTCTCGCGCCAGAGGTCGGCGAGCTGCAGGGTCGGCATCAACAGCTCAAGCGCGCCGGCCCGGTTCTGCTCCTCGCGGACGATCTGCTCGATCTTCTTCAGCACCTTGAAGCCCAGCGGCAGCCAGGCATAGATCCCGGCGGCCTCCTGCCGCAGCATGCCGGCGCGCAGCATCAGGCGGTGCGAGACGATCTCGGCTTCCTTCGGGTTTTCTTTCAGGATCGGCAGGAAAAACCGCGACAGACGCATGGGGCGAGGCCTTCGGGATTCGGTTTGGGCTGGCGCAGTCAAACCGGATCGAGCGGCAAAACACAAGACTGGGATTGAGAAAAAGCGGCTAAGCCGCCGGATTCCCAATCATTTTACTGGCTGCGCTGAAGCGGAGGATGAACGGCGGCTGGCGGCCTTCGGATGGCCTCAACGTGGCCTGAGCTCGAACTCGTCTTCCAGGCTGATCTGGTCGAAATCGTCGATCAGCGCGTCGATCCGGACATGCCAGCGGCCGGCCAGCGGCAGCGGCACGTCGCGGACGTGCCAGTCCTGATCTTGTCCCAGAACCGCCTTGCGCTCGAACGGCCCGACGCCGCCCGCCGGCATCTGGAGCGTCAGCGTCACCTCCTTGAGCTGGAGCCGGCTGCCATCGGCGTTCATCAACTGAAGCAGGAAACGGTCGAGCCCCACCCGGCCTGGAAATACGACGACCTGAAACATGGCGCGCTCGCCGTGGATATGGAGCCCGAGCGGCGCCTCGGGCACGAAGCTGCGCGGCGGCGGCGTGAAGCGCCAGCCGGCAACCACGCCGAGGATGGCCACGCCGAGGACGCATTCGAGCAGGATCGAGCGGCCGAGCGCTGGGGATGCAGGGTCGGCCGTAAAGGCGGGAACGAGGCGGTAGCGGTTCAGAGCGGCGAGGATGAGCAGCAGCACGACGAGTGCCAATTTGATCGCCAGCAGCTGCCCGTAGGTCGTCTCCACGAGAGCGTTGAGGGATTTGACTTCGGCCGTAGCGAGCCAGACGCCGCTCAACAGAAGCACGCCCACAATGGGGACTGCAGTGACGGAAAACCGGTGCAGCGCAGTTCGTGCATCGGCATCCGCCGTCACCACGAGCATGGCCAGCGGCACGAGCGCGCCGAGCCAGAACGCCACGGCCATGCCGTGGATGACGACCGCCGTCCGGTTCAGCCATTGCGGCTCCGCCGTCGATGCATGGCCGCTCAGCATGAGGGCCGCACCGACGCCTGCCAGTGCGATGGCTGCGAGCGGTCGGCTCCAACGGTCGCCCGCCATGCACATGGCAGCGAGCGCGACAGCCATCGCTGCAGCGGCGACGAGCACGCTCGACATGAGGCTCGTGTCGGCGGCAGCGATCCACGGGCCAGGTGTGAACAGGCTGCCGAGCGGGAGGTCCAGGAGGTCGAGCCCCTGCCCCGCGACCGACAGCAGCGCGGCCGCAAGCCCCACGGCGAGCAGGACGATCACGAGAGGGCGCGCGGCCGTGGCTCGCCCCAGCCACCTGAGAAAGAATACGCCACCGACGCCAAAGAACAGGCCAGCATACAGGCCGAGGCGGGCTGACCAGATCAGCCCGTCGCGCCAACGATCGCGTTCGATCGCCGCATCCATGCTGCTCCGTGAACCCACCGCGAAGCTCACGGTGCCCGCAACGGGATGGCCGTCCCCCGAGATCACACGATAGCTGAGCAGTTGGCTGCCGCGCGGCAGATCGGACGGCAATCTGACGACCACGACCGAGCCTGCAGCCTCCGGCTGAAGACGGTCGCGCTTGCGGCCACGCGCGTCGATCAGAACCAGCGCGCCGACCGCTACCGCTTCATCGAAGTGGAGGGTGAGCGCTGGCGGCGCCGCTTCGACAATGCTGCCGTCGGCCGGCTCGGCCGAGACCAGCACGGCATGCGCGCCGGCGCTGGTCGTGAGGGCCACGGCCAGCGCCAGGATGAGGAGGATGGCAGAGAGGCCGCGCCTCACGGCTTCGGCAGCAATCTGATGCCCGGCGCCGGCTGCTTGTAGCTGTGCGGATCCGTCCCTTCGGCCGGAATCTCGATCCAGCGCCTGACGTCGGCCTCGCACTCCTGCACCACGGGGAAATACAAGGTGGAGTCCGGCTTGAGCGCGGTGGTCAGCGTCATCCCCACCAGAAAAGGCTCGCGGGTCTTGGCGGGCACGCGGCCGCCGGACCAGACAATCTCCTGGACGCCTTCTGACACCTTCCGCCCTTCGTCCTCATACGCGGCCGCATAGACTCCCGTCTTGGTCTCGATCGTCCAGCCGGCCTTGGTCTCCGGCACAGCCGCGATCACGCCTTCCGGGATGCGGACGCGCAGCTTGATCGTATCGGACTCGCCGCAGCCATGCGGGACGACGAAGACCGCCTGGACACGGGAGCCGATCGCGGCCTCCTTGGTCTCCAGGATCACATGCGCGTTTGCCGGCCCGGCGACCGCGGCCAGCACGAGACCGGCGAGCGCCGGCAACGAGACCTTGCTGCTTCGAATGCTCATGATCACCTCAGAACGTGTATTTGGCGGCGAGCACGAAGGTGCGCCCGGGGAAGGGATGGAACAACGTGTACTGCTTATCGAACAGATTATCGACGCCGAAATCGAAGGCGAAATTCTTCGTCGCATTGTAGTGGATCTTCATGTCGACGACGAAGAAGCTGTCGAAAGCGCCATAGACGTGCGGCACGAGATCGGTGTTGTCCAGCGTCGAGTACTGCTTGCCGCTGTAACGCGCCGCGACCGTGTAGGCCCAGCTCTCGTTCGGCCGATAGGTCGCACCGAACTTGGCGCGCCAGTCCGGGACATAGGGAACGCGCTTACCGACGACGGGTATGGCCCCCTTCCAGTTTGCATCGGCCAGGATCTTTGAGTCGACATAGGTCACGCTGCCGAACAGCTGCAGACCATCGACGAGGACGTTGTCCTTATCGGCAGACAGCTCGACGCCGCGCATGCGGACCGCGTCGACGTTGCTGACCGCAGTCTGGACCGCCTGCCCGCCACCGGCGATGGGGACGGTGCTCGACTGCGAGATCAACGCGTCGAAGGTCTTCTCTTCGAACAGCGTCAGCCGCACGCGGCCGTCGATCCAGTGACGTTCGAGATTCAGCTCGCCGGTGTAATCATGTTCGGGCTTGAGCAACGGATTGGGCGTGTAGATTATGCCCCCTGACGAGACGTTCTGGTAGAGTTCGCCGACCGTCGGATAGCGATACGCCTCTCCGAAATTGGCCGTGACGTTCCAGTCCCGATTGATGTCGTAGGACAGCGAGGCCTTGGGTGAAAAGTTGGTCGCGCTGAGCTGAGGCTGCGAGGTCGTGACGGACTGAGTGATCACGCCGGCTCCATTGGTCAACGTGTTCACATTGACGCCATCCAGAGCACGCCAGGTTTCCATGCGCCCGCCCAGGGTCAGCTTCAGATTGGGGAGGATCTTCCAGGCATCCTGGAGCCAGAGCGCGCCGGTCCGGGTCTCGCCGACGCCGCTCGAATACAGCTGACCGGTGCCGGTGGACGTGGTCTGATCCCAGACGGTTGAAGCATAGGTCGGGTTCTCCAAACGATATCGGTCGCCGTGAAGACCGAAGGAGATCTCGTGCGGCCCGTCATAACCATACGGCCGCCAGATTCCCTTTGCGTCGGCATTCTGCCAGTTCGTGCCGTCTTGTCGCGCGATCTTGCCATTCTGCGAATAGCCAACGCCCGCTGCGGTGACGGTGAACGGATTGAGCTGTGTGTCTTGCAGGTAGTTGTAGCTCGACGCCGACAGATCGAAGTCGAAGGTCCCTTTGGTATCGCTCTTGATCGCAACGGCATTGGACAGCTGGGTCTGATCCCAGATGTAGCGCCCGCTCGCAAACCCCGAATTTCCGGCGAATGTCGGCTGGGCGTTCGTGTTGAGCCTCAGATAAGTCTGCGGGTTCGAGACCTGGTGATTGTTCCAGATCCCGAGCGAATAGGTAGCTTGGACCAAGGGCGTGATGTCGTAGGCCAGCCGCAGATTGCCCGAGGTCTGCTGCGAATGCGCGAGGATGCCTGCGCCAATCACGTTGGCCGGCGCGCCGGTCTTGTTCTGCGCAATATACGTCCCGTTCGTTCCGCCCGGAACGCCGGAGCTTGTGACATACGTCAGCGGCTGCTGATAGCTGTCGAGATAGTTGGCACTCACCAGCCACGACAGCTTGCCGTCGCGATTGCCGGCCGAGGCGCTGGTCTGGCTGGTGACGTAGGTGTCCTTGGTGCCGTACTGGCTCCACGGCATCACCGAGACCGTCTCCTTGGCGGTCGCGAACGGCTTGTCCGGCATCTTCGAAGTGATTAGCAGCACGCCGCCGATCGAGTTGCCGGGATAGGCGGCCGCAAACGGGCCGTTGAGATAGTCGATCCGCGCGATTGCCTCGGGCGAGATCAGGTTCCATTTCGGTGTGGCGTTGGTGTTGTTGTTGCCGAGCAGCGCCGACACCAGGAGGTCGTCGTAGTAGATCAGCGTGCGCGCGCTTGAATTGACGCCCCAGGTCCGCGTCGCCAGCACCGACATGTTGTCGCCGTCGTTGCGTTTGCGCACGAACAGGCTCGGCATGTATTTGACCGCGTCCTGGGGATCCTTGAGATTGATGGTCTCGTCGATCTGCTTGGACGTGATGCTGAAGCTCTCCTGCGGCAACGCGAAGCGCTGCTTGGCCGCAGGCGTCTCGAACGAACCCTTGACGCCGCCGCCGTCGATGTTGGCGGTCGAGACCGGCGCCGGCTGCGGCTGCGACGTGGTGGTGGGCTTCGGACCCCGAGCCGCCCCGGCCTGGCGCACCTGCGCGGCCGGATTTCGAACCGTCCGCTGTGGCGCCGCACGCGGCGCGTCGACGGTGACGGATGGCAATTCCCGCTCGGGCTGGGCGTGGGCGATCGTGGCCGGCTGCAACAACACGAGCTGCAAGGCGACGACGCTCACGCCACCGAGGGCATGACGACGAAACATGTTTTGACTTCCCCAATGCCGGCGACAGGCCGGTCTTCCTGATCTGATGCAGCGAGGTGCAAGCGCCTGCTGCGGATGCGACGGTCGTAATCAGGACAGGGAGGGAGGTGCTCGAGGCTGCGTTTGCGTGCGGGCGAGGAGATGGATCAGGCCGAGTTCGCGCCCGCTCCATGCTATCCGCGCCCATCCGCGCGGCGGGGCTGCGTGGGTCGGAACGGGCGGCGCATCGAGGGCTGTCGCGGCATGGACCACGCAGCACATGACGCAATCCAGGCCGCAGGCCGCGCGGTCGCCGTCGGAATCCGTGGGCGCGCCGTCGGCTTCGGCATGGCAGATCACTGCGCCGGCGAGCGGAGCGGCGGCTGCGAGCGTTCCCGCCGTCATCGCCGACGCCGCCACAGGCACCAGAACCTGAATGATAAGTGCGAACAGAGCCAGCGGCAGACTGCGCGCGATCCATCGGCGCCGCCCATTGCCGCGGGCACGGCCAACCGGCTTGCGCAAACCATCAATGATCGCGCGGCCTGACCTCATGGAATGCCGAGCCTCGCACCGGCGGAACGTGATGCCTGCTCGGCCTGCCGGATCAGCGGGGCGCGCTGGGTCAGCACCGCGTTGGTGGCGTCCGCGCCGGCGCGCTCCGGCGAACCGGATGCGAGGGGCGGCTGTGGATCGTATTCGATCAGGAGCTGGATGCGCCTGGCGGTGTCTTCGCTGGTGAGCTTTGCAGCCAGAGCGAGGCCAAAGTCGATGCCGGCCGTGACGCCTCCCGCCGTGATGCGGTTGCGGTCAGCCACCACGCGATCGGCCACCATCGTCGCGCCCATCAGCGGCAGCAGATCGCGCACGTACCAATGCGAGGTGGCGTTGTAGCCCTTCAACAGGCCCGCAGCGCCCAGCAACAGCGCGCCGGTGCAAACGCTGGTGACGAAGCGCGCTCGCTCGCCCCGCGCGGCAAGGAAATCGATCGTGCGCGGATCGTTCATGCCGTCGACGGTGCCCTTCAGCCCGCCCGGCACGAACAGCACGTCGAGCTCCGCCGGCGCCGTCTCGAAGCTGTGGGTCGGAGCCACGGGAATGCCGACATCGGTCATGACCGGCGCCATCGAGGCCGCCATCAAGCGGATATCGGCTTGCATGATGTTGAAGACGGTCAGCGGCCCGGTGAGATCGAGCAGGATCATGCCCTGATAGACCAGCAATCCGATGACGGGCTTGCCGGCAGAGTGCGTCGTCTGCTGGGCGCGAGCGCCCGGCAGCAGCAGGCCCGCGAGCGAGCCTGCCAGAAGGGACGAGTTAAAGGCGCGTCGGTCCATTGAAGGCACCCTAGGACAGCGCGTTACATCTTGTGCTCGTGCTTCATCATGCTGCCGCCCTCGCCGCCCGGCCCCTTGGCACCGACCGCCTGCACGTCGAGCGTCACGGCCACCTTGCCGGCCTTCTCGAACTCGAGCGTGACCGGCAGCTTGTCGCCCTGCTTCAGCGGACCCTTCAGCTCCATCATCATCAGGTGATAGCCGCCGGGTGCCAGCGCCACGATCTTGCCGGGCTCGATGACGAGGCCCTTCTCGAGCGGACGCATCGTCATGACGCCATTGGTGACGGCCATCTCATGGACCTCGATTCGGCCAGCCACGTCGCCCGACGCGGCAACCAGACGATCGGGTGCCGTGCCCTTGTTTTCGATGGTCAGATAGCCGGCGCCGGTCTTGGCTCCGCCCGGTGTCGCCCGGCTCCACGGCTGGCCGATGACGAGGTCACCCGCCTTCACGTCAGCAGCAAAGGCCGCGGGAGCGCCAGCCGATAGCAGAACGAGCGCGAGCAGAGAGCGTCTGAAGAACGTCATGTCGATAAATCCTCTCAATGGTCATTGGATGCGCCAGATCGACTCGTCGGCGCATCTCCCCCGCCGGACAAGGCAAGGCCGATGATGCAGATGGCTACTTCACATTCACGGAAACAGCGGCCGCATGGCGGCCAACGCGTCACAGCGGTGGTGGCGCTCTCGCCCGGGCGTGGGAAAATGCCCGCCCGACATGGACATCCGGCGCAGGCGCGCGCCAGACGATGTCCGAGACTGCGCGTTGCGAAAGGCCGATGGCGACCCTTGCCGGCGCATCCAGCGCGGTCGGCTGAGCCGCGCAGCACAGCGCACAGTCGCCCCGGACTTGCTTGGCCCGCGACTCATCATCAGCCGGGGAACCAGCCTGCCCGTGGCAGATCTCGATTCCACGCAGAGGATCGGCGCGGGCAGCCCATGCAGCACCGATCGGTGCCAGGATTTGCACCATGAGTGCAACCAGCACGATCGGAAGAAAAGCTTGCAGCCGCTGCCGCATCGATGCTCGCCAAATGAACGGAACTGTTGTGCCCGAGCGCGCGCCGGGAGTCGAGGTCACAGAGAGCACAGTCAGGACATTTGGCCGGGCCGTCGTTGACCAAGAACAAGCACGGCGAGGTTCCAGAGCCGTCCGCGATTGCGGTATTTCAGCACCTTGGTCGAAAAAGCGCGAAAGCAAAAGCGGCCAATTGCAAGCACTTATCGATCATTTCAGGAAGTGCGCGAAATTTGAACAATCGTTGCCGAAAAGGATGACAAACGCAAAAAGATCGTCTACGAATTCGGGCCTCAGGCTAACGCTTGCGGAAGTCTGGTGGTCCAAGTCTCGGGAGGAGCCCTGGCGCGCAACAAGCAGCGTCACCCCGCTTAACAAGATCAAATCTGAACTTGCGGGATATTTAAAGGGTCGACACAATTTCCGAGCAGGGCCCGCTGCCCTGCTCTATTTTTTTGAGCAATTTTTGGGCAGCCAACGTGTCAGAGCAGACGGTACCGGTCTGCGCATGAATGCCACCTGAACACGCTTCCGATCTTCATCCGCCGACAGCTGACGTGAACGACGACAATGGCGCCCGCCAGCGCGGTTTCACGCACGGCCACGGCAGCGTGACCGAAAGCGGCTCGCGCCCGGAAATGGTCCAACGCACCACGCCGCCGTCGATCTCCAACAGACCCGCAGCTTCGGCCGGCTCACCGGAGATGAACGTTTCGGTCAGCGATTGCAGGGTGAGGTGCGGCGTGCCGTCCACTGTGGTCAAAGTGCTCCAATGCACGTGCCCGGCAAGAGCGATGATGGGACACGGCGCCTGCGCGATCACACCCCGGATGGAATCGATTTCGGCGTAGGTCGCGTGGCCGGGATTGCGCTCGAAGTAGAAATTGCCGGTCTGCGCATGGCCCGACAAGGGAACATGGCTGATCAGCAAGGTCGGACGCTCGTCCGCCAGCAGTCGCTGGAGATCTGCGATGTCATCCGCGGCGAGATGAAGACCGCGCTCTCGCGTGAGTCTCACATCGGGCTGCCAGAATGCGCACCTGACGTTGCCGATCACCAGCGCACGCGATCCCGTCGGCCGGCCCAGAATAGCTTCGTTGTCGGCAAGGCTCAGCATGGCGACGTCATGGTTGCCGCTGACATGATGACGCGGCGCCGACAGCCTCGTGAATTGATCGGCGACCTCCTCCGCCAGCTTGCGATCGCGCTCGGGACTTTCATCCGATATGCGGTCGCCGAGTTCGATCACCGCATCGATCCGAACGGCATTGACCTCTGCGACAAAACGGCTCAGCAGCGGCATCGCCGCTGATCCCCGTTTGGTGGGCGTGTCCCGGCCGTGATGGATGTCGCCGATCACGGCGATGCGGGTCGAACTCAACTTGATCTCCTAGTGCGCAAGGCACATGCGCGTGACGCGCCGCGTAGCATCACAACATCACAGCTTCCTGACATCGCGCGTGCAGCGCCACACATTTGGGATGCAGCGCACAACATGTCGCTGTAGCGAGATGCAAAGCGATGTGAAACAGTGTCGATCTTGGTAGCGCAATCAATGACGCCGCCAGACAACGATGGGACAGGGAGCACGGAATGTCCGGCACTGACAAAACGTCCAAGAAAATCATCAGCACAAGGCGCGATCTTCTCCAGGCGGCGACGGCCGCCGGCTCCGCGGCGGCGCTGCTCGCCGGTTTCGGCATCAATCCGGCCATGGCCGCTGAAATGGGCCGCTCCGAAAAGCCGCTCAAGGCTGCATTCTCCAACGCCGGCCTGCAGGCGACCTGGTGCGCCCAGGGCAAGCAGGCGGCGGAATGGTGGGGCAAGCTGCTCAACGTCGAAGTGACCTGGTTCGACGGCCAGCTCGACGCGGTGAAGCAGCGCGCGGCGATCGACAACATGGCGTCGCAGAAATGGGACTTCGTCGCGATCCAGGCGTTCGGCATCGGCACCCTGACGCAGCCCGTGCAGAAGATGATCGACGCGGGCATTCCCGTGATCGACATGGACACGCTGATCGCGCCGCTGGATCAGATCAACGTCCACTCGTTCCTCGCCCCCGACAACGAGTTCATGGGCGCCTCGGTGACCCAGGCGCTCGCGACCGCGATGGGCGGCAAGGGCAAGATCATCATGACCCAGGGCGCGCTCGGCCACACCGGCGCCCAGGGCCGCGCCAAGGGCTTCAACTCGGTCATCAAGCAGTTCCCGAACATCGAGGTACTCGATACGCAGCCGGCCGATTGGGATGTCTCGAAGGCGGCACGCCTGTGGGAGACCTACCTCACGAAGTATCCGCAGATCGACGCGGCGTTCTTCCATAACGACGACATGGCGCTGGCCGCCTACAACATCATGAAGGCGCGCAACCGCACCAACATCCTGATCGGCGGCGTCGACGCCATGCCGCCGGCGATCCAGGCGGTCAGCGACGGCCGCATGTTCGCAACCGTCCGCAATCCGTCCTGCCGCATCCACGGCGGCGCGATCGTCGCGGGTGTCGCCGCCGTCACGGCCGGCGAAAAGAGCGGCCAGGGCATTCCGAAGAGTGTCGTGACCGACGGCCCCGTCGTGACCAAGGCCAACGCCGCGGGCATGCAATGGATGGAGGATCACTTCCTGATCTGAAGTCTCTCCCCATGTCGGACAGCCGCCCGCCTCTTCTGGAATTGCAGGACATCACCAAGTCGTTCGGCGGCGTCACCGCCTTGCGCGGCGTCGACTTCACGCTTCGCCCCGGCGAGATCCATGGTCTCGTCGGGGAGAACGGCGCCGGCAAGAGCACGCTGATGAAGATCATCGCCGGCGTGCACACCGGATTCTCCGGCCGTTTCCTGCTTGACGGCCGCGAGGTTCATTTCAACTCCGCGCGGGATGCCCGCGCGGCCGGCATCGCCATGGTGCATCAGGAGCTCAGCGTCGCCCCTGATCTCACCGTGGCGGAGAACGTGTTTCTCGGCAATCAGCCGACCAACGCGCTCGGCATCGTGCAATGGCGACGCATGGCGCGAGAGGCCGCCGAGCAGCTCAAGCGACTCGGCATCGAGGCCGATCCGATGAGCCGCCTCGGCGACCTGCCGATCGGCGTGCAGCAGCTGATCGAGATTGCGCGCGTGCTGTTCTCCGGCGCCCGCATCATCATCCTGGACGAACCGACCTCGGCATTGTCGCCGCCCGAGGTCGAGCGGCTGTTTGCGGCTTTGCGCAAGCTGCGCGAAGAGGGCACCGGGATTATCTTCATCTCGCATTTCATCGAGGACATTCTGCTGATCTCCGACGAGGTCACGGTGTTCCGCAATGGCTGCAAGATCATGGAGACGCGTGCGGCCGACACCAGCAAGGCGGCCCTGATCGAGGCCATGATCGGCAAGGGCCGCGACGCGCTGGAGGACAGCTACACCCACGACATCACCCTGCCCGCGCCGCCGGCCGGCAAGCCGGTGGTGGTCGAAGCCGACAGCCTGTCGCTGGCGCGCAACCTCAAGCGCGTCTCGTTCTCGGTTCATGCCGGCGAGGTGCTCGGGATCTATGGCTTCATGGGCTGCGGCCAGCTCGAGCTGGCGCGGATCCTGTTCGGCAAGCTCGCCCCCGATGCGGGCGAGCTGCGCGTCGCCGGCGAGCGCAACCGCTTCAAGAGCACGGCGGATGCGCGCCGCGCCGGCATCGCCTTCGTGCCGGAAAGCCGGCGCGACATGCTGTTCCTGCAGGAGCCGGTCTACAAGAATGTCTCGATCAGCATTCTCGACCGCATCAATGCAGTGCTGCTGAAGCCCTCGCGCGAGCGCGAACTCGCGCGGCGCCAGGTCGAGCAGCTGCAGATCCGCCCCGCTGACGTCGAGATCGACCTCGGCCTGCTCTCCGGCGGCAACCAGCAGAAGGTGGCGCTCGCCAAATGGCTCAGCCATCCGCCGCGGCTCCTGGTGTTGTGCGAGCCGACCCGCGGCATGGATGTCGGCGCCAAGAGCGACGTGATCGGAATCGTCCGGCAGCTGCGCGACCAGGGCATCGCCGTGATCGTCCTATCAACCGAGCCGGAGACGGTGCTGTCGCTGGCCGACCGCGTCATCGTGCTCAAGCGCGGCGAGGTCGTGCGCGAATTCGCCGGCGAGACCATCAGCAAAGACCGTCTGCTCGAGGCGGCGTAAGGAGAATCTCATGGCGCATGGCGACACCGTTCCGATTCCGGAGGCGCAGCAGCAACGCGCGGGCGGCATCGGCTCGATGCTGCGCTCGCAGATGCGCAACATCGCCCCATTCCTGACGCTGATCTTTCTGAGCGCGTTTTTCGCGATCGCCTCGCCCTCGTTCGCGACCGTCGACAATGTCGGCAACATCCTGACCCAGGTCTCGGTGACCGGCATCATCGCGGTCGGCCTCACCTTCGTGATCCTGTGCGCCGAGATCGACCTGTCGATCGCGGCCATCGCCAACGTCACCGGCATCGCGGTGGCCTACTTCACCTTGCAGGAATCCTACGTCAACATCGCCAACGTGCCGATGCCCGGCTTTGCCGCGATCCTGCTCGCGCTGGCCTTGTGCGCCCTGCTCGGCGTGGTCAATGCCTTCGGCCTGACGGTGATCGGCATCCCCTCCTTCATCATGACGCTCGCGATGATGCAGATCGCCGCCGGCGTATCGGCGATGCTGGTGCGCGGCCAGATCGCCTACAAGGTCCCGCCCATCATCACCACGCTCGGCTCCGGCTCCGTCGCGGGCATCCCGTGGATCGTGATCGTCGCCGCCCTGATGCTGCTGCTCGGGCACCTCGTGCTGACCTACACTCGGTTCGGCCGCTACGTCTACATGGTCGGCGGCAACCGCGAAGCGGCTGAATATTCCGGCCTGAACGTCAAGCTCATCCTCGGCAGCGTCATGGTGATCTCGGCGGTCTGCTCCGGCATCGGCGGCATGCTCGGCGTGGCGCATTTCGGCAGCGCGCAGCAGAACGAGTTCGACACCTACCTGCTCGACTCGATCGCCGCCGTCGTGGTCGGCGGCACCAGCCTGTTCGGCGGCCGTGGCGGCATCGGCAACACCATCGTCGGCCTGTTCGTGCTCGGCGTCCTCAACAACGGCCTCGACCACGTCAACATCGACAGCTTCCTGAAGATCCTGATCCGCGGCCTGATCCTGCTGGCAGCGCTGGTGATCAACGTCTACGCGCAGCGCCTGCGCGCAAAGGCGGCGGATTGAGCGGGATCCTGTTGGGTGGGCAAAGCCGCCGCCCGCAGGGCGGCAGCGTGCCCACCGTCCATCAACGAGTTCGTGCGCGAATGGTGGGCACGGCGCGCGAAAGAACCAAGCCTGGCTGACACATCGTGCCACGCCTTTGCCCACCCTACGAGGCGTCTTCCGTCATTGCGAGCGCAGCGAAGCAATCCTGGGCTGCGCTCGACTCTGGATTGCGTCGTCGCTTCGCTCCTCGCAATGACGAGAGCTTCGACGTCTAGAACTCCGGCTGCCATTCTCGCAGTTTGCGTGCAGCCTTCGTCACCGCATCGATGGACGTGAACGATGCCGTCTCGGTCATCAGCGTTCGCGCCAGCCGCAGCGCCCTTGCCTCGGACATCGCGCGCTGCTTCGCATCTTCGATCAGCTCGAAGTCGATGTTGTGCGCGAGACCAAGGATGCGGCGGATGATCTTGGCGGCCGTGAAGCCGACGGCATCCTGGAAAAGCCTCGCCATGTATGCCTGGCGCTCCGTCTCCAGCCGCGCGGCGCCCGCCTCACCGGGGAACAGCGACAGCGGATAGGCATCTCCGGTCGCCTCGCTGCGCCAGAGCGCCAGAAATTTGCCTGCGAACCCGGTCCAGACCTGATCGACCGTGCTCAGCACCCAGTCCTCGAAAGCCTGCCTGTCACCGTGCGACCGCTCGTGACCGGCTGACGCAAAATACGCCATCAGCAGGTTGGCCAGCACGGCGCCGACGTCAAAACCCATCGGACCGTAGAAGGCGAATTCCGGATCGATCACCTTGGTCTCGGTGTCCGTCACCATGATCGAGCCGGTGTGAAGATCGCCATGGATCATCGCCTCGGCGCTCGACATGAACTTCAGCTTCAGCCGGGAGATCGCGACATGCAGATCCATGTCGGCGCGGATGTCGGCCGCGGTGGCGTCCAGCCATGGTGATGTCCAGCGGTTCTGCTCGGCGATCCGATAGGGATCGGTGAAGATCAGGTCCTCCGTGATCTTGCACAGCGCATGGTTGCCGGCGAAGCTCGCAATGGCCTCCTTCTTCTCCGCAGCCGACAGCGCAAGATCGGATGAGAGGAACAAGGTCCGCGCCATGAACGTCGTGATGTGATCGACGAAGGCCGGATAGATCGTGCCTGCCACCATGCCTTTGCGCATGATGATGTGAGGCTCCAGCAACTCCATCGCGGTCAGCGCCAAAGCGGCATCGTGATGCACGATCGCAGGCACCGACGCCGGCGCCAGCCGGCCCTGATGGGAGAGCGCGAGGTGCTCATAATGGGCGCGCGACAACGGCAGCGGCCAGCTCTCGCCGACGAGACGCACGTAGGGCAATGCCTGTTTGACGGCGAGGCCGCCGGTCGTCCCCTTGACGATGAAGACGAGGTTGAGATTGCCGTCGCCCACCTCGGCGATGGTCCAGCGCTCGGCCGGTCCACCGAGTTGCGCAGCCACCGCCGGTATCGCGGCGAGATAGAGGCGAAGATCCGCCTCGTTCAGAATGCGATAGTCCGATGGCGTCTGCTGCCGAGCGGCGGCCGATGTCGTCACGCGCAACCTCCCTGTCGATCTCGTTTCGCTCCCTATAGCAAAAAAGCCGACGCGCGTCCGCGCATCGGCTTCGGGAGGGCTGTTGTGCGATGCAAGCGGACTAGAACGGCATCCCCATCAGCCTGGACAGCCGCTCGATGTTGAGATAGCCGGCCTGATAGGCCATCAGGCCCAGGCCGAAGATGACGGCCGACACCAGCGTCGTCCAGATCAGGCGGCGGCCCATCAGACTGATGGTCGGCGCGCCCGGATCGGTGCCGGGCGCCGCGCCGCCGGTCTCATGCTGACTGCGGACGCCGAACGGCAGGATCACGAACAGGGTCACCCACCACAGGACGAAGTAGATCGCGAGCCAGGTTGAGATCGTATAGGCCATGATCGTGCCGATGCCTCAGGACTGCTCGATCTCGACGAGCGCGCCGGAAAAATCCTTCGGATGCAGGAACAGCACGGGCTTGCCGTGCGCACCGATTTTCGGCTGGCCATCCCCGAGCACCCGGGCGCCCTCCTTGATCAGCGTGTCGCGCGAGGCGATGATGTCGGCCACCTCGTAGCAGACGTGATGGATGCCGCCATCGGCATTGCGCTCGAGAAACTTGGCGATCGGCGAGGCGTCGCCGAGCGGCTGGATGAACTCGATCTTGGTGTTGGGCAGCGTGACGAACACGGTGATGACGCCGTGCTCCGGCAGCGGCACCGCGGCAGAGATCTCCGCGCCGAACGCCGCGCCATAGATCTTGGCGGCCTTCTCGGCGTCCTTGACGGCGATGGCGACGTGGTTGAGCCGGCCCAGCATTGCGTCCTCCATTGTCGATTGTTCGGCCGTTCAATGCGGCCTTGTGCGCTCAGACTTCCAGCACGTGGACGATACAGATCGGCTTTTTGCCCCACTGCTCGTTCACGGTCGAGCGAACCGCCCGCCGCACCGATTCCGCGGCAGCATCGGGATCGCGCTTCCGCGCCCGCGGCAGACCTTCGAAGGTCGAGACCACGGCATCGAAAACGATGTCGTCCATCTCCTCTCCGGCAGCATTCTTCTCGGGAATGCCGACCATGTCGACCTCGGGATCGTCGGCCAGCTCGCCCTTTTCGGTGATGGCCAGCGCCACGAAGATGCAGCCGGCAAAGCTGATCTTGCGGCGCTCGACGACGGCGCGCGACTTCGAATCCTCAAGGATGTTGCCGTCCTTGTAGAGGCGTCCTGACGGCAGCTGGTCGATGATCCCGGGATCTCCAGGGCCGAGCTTGACGAGGTCGCCGTTGCGGCAGGTGATCACCTTGGGCACGCCACAGGCGCGCGCCAGCTGCGCGTGCTCGTGCAGGTGCAGCGCTTCGCCGTGCACGGGAATCAAGAGCTGCGGCCGCGTCCACGCGATCATGTCGCGCAGCTCGTCGCGACGCGGATGGCCCGACACGTGGACCAGATGATTGCGATCGGTGATGATTTCGATTCCCTGCTGCACCAGCCCGTTGATGACGGCGCCGACCGCCTTCTCGTTGCCGGGGATGGTGCGCGAGGAGAAGATGACGGTGTCGCCCTTGTTCAGCGTCACCAGCGGATGATCGTCATTGGCGATTCGCGCCAGCGCCGCACGCGGCTCGCCCTGGCTGCCGGTGCACAGGGCCAGCACCTTGTCCGCCGGAAAATGGCCGTAGAGATCCATGCCGCGGAAGTTCTGTACGCCGTCGAGATAGCCGGTCTCGCGCGCGACCTGCACCACGCGCTCCATGGCGCGGCCGACGATCACGACCTCGCGCTCGGCTTCGCGCGCGGCTTCCGCGACAGCGCGGATGCGGGCGACGTTCGAGGCGAAGGTGGTGACGGCGACGCGGCCCTTGGCTTCCTTGACGAGGGCTGCGATCGTCTTGGCGACCTCCGCCTCGGACGGCGAGCGCCCCTCGCGCACGGCATTGGTGGAATCGCCGATCAACGCCAGCAGTCCGGCATCGCCGAGCTCGCGCAGCCGCTTCTCGTCGGTCGGCGCGCCCAGCACCGGCGTCGGATCGATCTTCCAGTCGCCGGTGTGCAGGACGGTGCCGACCTCGGTGTGGATGGCGAGCGCATGCGATTCCGGAATCGAATGCGCGACCGGAATGAACTCGACATTGAACGGCCCGATGTCGACGCGGCCGCCCGACGGGATCACCTTGACCGGGATCTTCGCCGGCAGCCGTTCGGCTTCGCACTTGGCCTCGAACAAGGCGGCGCTGAACTTGGTCGCGTAGATCGGGCATTTCAGCCGCGGCCAGAGATCGATGATGGCGCCGAAATGGTCCTCATGCGCGTGCGTCAGCACCAGGCCGACGAGGTTCTTGCCCTCCTTCTCCAGGAAAGCAACGTCGGGCATGATCAGGTCGATGCCCGGCAAGTGCTCCTCGTCGCCGAAGGAGACGCCGAGATCGATCGCAAGCCAGGAGCGCTGGTGGCGATTGCCGAGGCCGTAGATCGACAGGTTCATGCCGATCTCGCCGACGCCGCCGAGCGGCGCAAATGTCAATTCGTCCGGACGCGCCATCTAGACCGCTCCCTTGGATGCAACCGAGCCGAAATGAACATCACCGGCCGTGATCGGCTCCAATCGTCCCTCCGCGGTCCGCACCAGCATACAACCCTGTTCGTCGATCGTGTCGAAAATCCCCTCGATGATAGCATGTCCGGACCTGATGGCGACCGGCTGGCCGAGGCCCGCCGCGCGCTCAAGCCACAACCTGCGGATATCACCGAAGCCGCGCCCCTCGTCCCAGATGCCGACATACTCGACCCAGTTGTCGGACAGCGCGGTGAACAGATCCTCGGCGCTGACCTCGACCCCGAGATCCCGCAGCGAGACCGCAGGTGTCGGGGTATCGGTCGGCGCCGCCACCACATTGGTACCGATGCCGGCCACCACCGCCAGCCCGCCGGCCACCTGCTCCGCCTCGAGCAGCATGCCGACGATCTTGCGACCGCCGGCGAGCACGTCATTCGGCCACTTCACCTCGAAATCGAGCGCTGAACTGCCGCCGCTCCGCAACACCGCCTCCCGGCTCACCTGCCGCAGCGCGCTCGAGATCGCGAGACCGGCAGCGAAGCCGAGCGTGGCGGCAACGGCCGGTCCGACGTTCAGCACTTCGAGCACCGACGAGGCCAGATTGCCGCGCGGCGCAATCCATGGCCGCTGGCGACGGCCGCGCCCGGCGGTCTGCTCGGTCGTGACGAACCAGCACGGCGCTTTCGCGCCTTGCCGTGCCGCGGTCAGGGCCTCGACATTGGTGGAGCCGGCTTGATCGAAGGCCACGAGCCCGTAACCGTCAGCGGCGGCACGGGCTCCAAGAGTAAACGACATCTAGAACAGCGACTTCGCCGCGGCCGCGGCAGCGCTGACCAGCGGGCCGGGATAGGCGAAGAACAGGATGTTGAAGATGCCGGAGACGGCGAGCACGGTGCGCAGCTCGATCCGGACCGGATCGAGCGTGGCGAGAGGCTCGTCGAAATACATCGTCTTGACGATCAGCAGGTAGTAGTAGGCGCCAACGACGCTGGTGAGCACGCCGATCACCGACAGCGTGAACAGCCCGCCCTTGATCGCGGCGACGAACACGTACCATTTGGCGAAGAAGCCCGCGAGCGGCGGAACGCCGGCCAGCGAGAACAGCAGCATCGCGAAGAAGAAGGCGAGCAGCGGGTTGGTGCGCGAGAGACCTGAGAAATCACTGATCTTCTCGAACGACTGGCCGTTGCGCTTGATCGCCATGATCACGGCGAACGAGCCCAGCGTCATCGCGACATAGATCGCGATGTAGGTCAGCACGCCCTGCGCGCCCTCCACCGTGCCGGCGGCGAGGCCGACGAGCGCGAAGCCCATGTGGCCGATCGACGAATAGGCCATCAGGCGCTTGATGTTGGTCTGGCCGATCGCGGCGAACGAGCCGAGCGCCATCGAGGCGATCGAGACGAACACGATGATCTGCTGCCACTGGAAGGTGATGCCGGGGAACGCGGTCAGCGCGACGCGGGCGAACACGGCGATCGCCGCGACCTTCGGCGCGGAGGCGAAGAACGCCGTGACAGGGGTCGGCGCGCCCTCATACACGTCCGGCGTCCACATGTGGAACGGCACCGCCGAGACCTTGAAGCACATGCCGGCGAACAGGAAGACGAGGCCGAAGATGATGCCGACGCTGCCGGTCTTGGTCGCCGCGGCGATCCCGGCAAAGCTCACCGTGCCGGTGAAGCCGTAGATCAGCGAGGCGCCGTACAGCAGCATGCCGGACGACAACGCGCCAAGCACGAAGTACTTCAGGCCGGCTTCGGTCGACTTGACGTTGTCGCGATGGCTGGCGGCGACGACGTAGAGCGCCAGCGACATCAGCTCGAGGCCGAGATAGAGCGTGATCAAGTCGCCGGCCGAGATCAGGACCAGCATGCCCAAGGTCGAGAGCAGCACCAGGATCGCATATTCGAAGATGCGGCGGTCCGGCTTCGACAGGAACTCCGCCGACATGATCAAGGTTGCGGCCGAGCCGATGATCGCCAGGATCTTCAGGAAGCGCGCGTAGCTGTCGGCGATGAAGCTGCCGCCGAAAGCCTGGCCGCCCTGCTGCCTGAGCACCACGATGCCCACCACGATCAGCAGCGCGACCGCGAGGCCGGTGACGATCCCCGTCGTCCCCTGCCCGCGAAACGCGCCCAGCATCAACAGCGCCATGGCCCCCAAGGCCAGCAGCAGCTCCGGCAGCACCACCCAAAGCTGAGGCCCAAGATTCTCGATCATCGTCTCTGTCCCGACCCCAAGGGTCTCATCATTGGAGCAGCGCGGCGGCCTTCACGGCCGTCACGGCGGTATTGTAGTTGGTCACGAGCTGCTGCACCGAGGCGGCCGACATGTCCAGGATCGGCTTCGGATAGACGCCGAACAGGATGGTCAGCGCCACCAGCGGAAACAGGATCACACCTTCACGGAAGGTGAGGTCCTTGATGCTCGCGAGCGACGGCTTGGTCAGCGCGCCGAACACCACCTTGCGGTACAGCCACAGCGCATAGCCGGCCGAGAGGATGACACCGAACGTCGCGAAGAACGCCGTCGGGATCGACACCTTGAAGGTGCCGAGCAAGGTCATGAACTCGCCAACGAAGCCGGAGGTGCCGGGCAGGCCGACATTGGCCATGGTGAAGACCATGAACACCAGCGCGTAGACCGGCATCCGGTTGACGAGGCCGCCATAGGCCGCGATCTCGCGAGTGTGCATGCGGTCGTAGACGATGCCGACGCAGAGGAACAGCGCGCCCGAGACGATTCCGTGGGAGATCATCTGGAACACGCCGCCGGCGACGCCCTGCATGGTGCCGGCGAAGATGCCCATCGTCACGAAGCCCATATGCGCCACCGACGAGTAGGCAATCAGCTTCTTGATGTCCTCCTGCATCAGCGCGACCAGCGAGGTGTAGATGATCGCGACGGCAGAGAGCGTCCACACCAGCGGCGCGAAGTCGTGCGAGGCCAGCGGGAACATCGGCAGCGAGAAGCGCAGGAAGCCGTAGCCGCCCATCTTCAAGAGGATCGCCGCCAGGATCACCGAACCCGCCGTGGGCGCCTCGACGTGCGCATCCGGCAGCCAGGTGTGAACCGGCCACATCGGCATCTTCACCGCGAAGGAGGCGAAGAAGGCCAGCCATGCCCAGGTCTGCAGGTTACGCGGCACCGCCGTGTGCATCAGCGTCGGGATGTCAGTCGTCCCTGCGTTCCAGTACAGCGCCATGATGGCGAGCAGCATCAGCACCGAGCCGAGCAAGGTATAGAGGAAGAACTTGAACGAGGCATACACCCGGCGCGGGCCGCCCCAGACGCCGATGATCAGGAACATCGGGATCAGGCCACCCTCGAAGAACAGGTAGAACAGCACGAGGTCGAGCGCCGAGAAGGTGCCGACCATCAGCGTTTCCAGGATCAGGAACGCCATCATGTATTCGCGCAGGCGGTTGGTGACCGACTTCCAGCTCGCGATGATGCAGAACGGCATCAAGGCGGTGGTCAGGATCACGAACGGCAGCGAGATGCCATCGACGCCCATGTGGTAGCTGATGCCGGCCGCCAGCCAGTTCTTCTTCTCGACGAACTGGAAGTCGGTCAGGTTGGGGTCGAAGCGCAGCACCAGGATCACCGACACCGCGAAGGTGATCAGCGTGGTCCACAGCGCGATCCAGCGCGCGTTGCGCCGGGCGGCTTCGTCGTCGCCGCGGACCAGATAGATCAGCAGCGCACCGACGACGGGCAGGAAGGTGACGACGGAGAGAATTGGCCAGGTGGTCATTGCTGGCCCCCCATGAACATGAACCAGGTGATCAGGCCGGCGACGCCGATCAGCATGGCAAAGGCATAGTGATAGAGATAACCGGTCTGGATCTTGACGACGTTGCGCGTGACGTCGAGCACGCGCGCCGAAACGCCATCCGGACCGAACCCGTCGATGACGAAACCGTCGCCCTTCTTCCAGAGGAAGCGGCCGAGCCACTTCGCCGGACGGACGAAGATGAAGTCATACAGCTCGTCGAAGTACCACTTGTTGAGCAGGAACTTGTAGAGCAGCGGTTGCTGCGCGGCGAGTTCCTCCGGCAGGTATGGACGGCTGACGTAGAACAGCCAGGACATGAAGAAGCCGAGTACCATCATGACGAACGGCAGCTGGCCCAGCCAGAACGGCATGTGCTCCATGTCTTCGAGGATGTGAGGGTTCATCTTCAGCGACTCGCTGAAGAACTCCTCGACTCCGTGCGGGTGAACGAAATAGTCCTTGAACACCCAGCCGGCAAAGGCTGAGCCGATCGCCAGCACGAACAGCGGAATCCGCATCCAGATCGGGCTCTCATGCGCGGCATCGTAATGATGCTGGTCGTGCGGCGCGCCAAAGAAGGTCTTCCAGACCAGGCGCCAGGAGTAGAACGACGTCAGGCCGGCCGCAACGATCGTCAGGAAGTAGGCATAGGTCGCGAACGGATTGTGCGCGGCATACGCGGACTCGATGATCGCGTCCTTGGAGAAGAAGCCGGCAAAACCCGGGAAGCCGGTCAGCGCCAGAGTGCCCACCGTCATCACCGCGAAGGTGAACGGGATCTTCTTCCACAGGCCACCCATGTTGCGGATGTCCTGCTCGTGGTGCATCGCATAGATCACCGAGCCGGAGCCCAAGAACAGCAGCGCCTTGAAGAAGGCATGCGTGAACAGATGGAACATGCCGACCGAGTAGGCCCCTGCTCCCATCGCCACGAACATGTAGCCGAGCTGCGAGCAGGTCGAATAGGCGACGATGCGCTTGATGTCGTTCTGCACGAGGCCGATGGTGGCCGCGAAGAATGCGGTGGTGGCACCGAAGAACATCACGACGGCCTGCGCGTTCGGCGCAAGCTCGAACAGCGGCGACAGGCGCGCCACCATGAACACGCCGGCGGTGACCATGGTCGCGGCGTGGATCAGCGCCGACACCGGGGTCGGACCTTCCATCGCGTCCGGCAGCCAGGTGTGCAGCAGGAACTGCGCCGACTTGCCCATCGCGCCCATGAACAGCAGCAGGCAGGTGAGCGTCAGCGCATCGGCATGCCAGCCGAGGAAGTTGATGGTCGTCTTGCCGGCAATGCTCGGCGCGGCGGCGAAGATGGTCTCGAAGTCGGTCGACTTCGTCAGCAGGAAGACTGCGAAGATTCCCAGCGCGAAGCCGAAGTCACCGACGCGGTTGACGACGAAGGCCTTGATCGCCGCAGCGTTCGCCGACGGCTTCTGGAACCAGAAGCCGATCAGCAGGTAGCTGGCGAGACCGACGCCTTCCCAGCCGAAGAACAGCTGCACCAGATTGTTCGCAGTCACCAGCATCAGCATGGCGAAGGTGAACAGCGAGAGATAGGCGAAGAAGCGCGGACGGTTCGGATCCTCGTCCATGTAGCCGATCGAGTAGAGATGCACGAGCGACGACACGCTGGTCACCACGACCAGCATCACCGCCGTCAGCGTGTCGACGCGCAGCGACCAGGCGACCTGCAGCTCGCCGGAGTTGATCCAGGGCAGCAGCTCCTTCACCCCGGCTTCGTGGTGCATGAAGCCGACGCTGACGAGGGTCGCCCAGGACAGCGCAGCCGAGACGAACAGCAGCGCCGTGGTGATCGCCTGTGCGGCCCAGGTGCCGGACGCCGGCGGCTCGGCGACGTGATGGTCGTCGTGCCCATGACCGTGATCATCATGGCCGTGATCGTCATGCGCATGGGCGTGCGCGTCGGCGGCGCCGTGGCCATGGCCGTCGTGATGATGCTCAACCTCGTCGCCGCTCGGATGGCGCCCATGCGCCCCGAGCAGCGCGATCAGGCCGGCCAGGATCGCGCCCAGCAGCGGCAGAAAGACAATGGCCTGGATCATTCGCCCGTTCCCTTACGCATGACCTTGCCGGCGAGCCGGCCCCCACAGATGCGGTTCATGCGCCCTTAGCCCTTCATCAGATTGACGTCTTCGACCGCGATCGAGCCGCGGTTGCGGAAGTAGACCACCAGCACGGCGAGACCGATCGCAGCCTCGGCCGCCGCCACCGTCAGCACCAAGAGCGCGAACACCTGTCCGACGATGTCGCCGAGGAAGGTCGAGAACGCGACCAGGTTGATGTTGACCGCGAGCAGGATGAGCTCGACCGACATCAGGATGACGATGATGTTCTTGCGGTTCAGGAAGATGCCGAGGATGCCGAGCGTGAACAGCATCGCGGCCACCGCGAGGTAATGTCCCAGTCCGATGGTCATTTCACCCACTCCGCGGCATCCGTATCCTGCAGCCCCTGCCCGACCGCGACCTTGCGCACCGCCATCGCCATCTCAGGCGTACGCGCGTTCTGGACGTTGATGTCCTGGCGCTTGACGCTGGCCTTGTGGCGGAGCGTCAGCACGATCGCGCCGATCATCGCCACCAGCAGGATCATGCCCGACAGCTGGAAGTAATGAATGTACTTCGTATAGAGCACGAGACCGAGCGCCTCGGTGTTGGTGACGTTGGTCGGGATCGCCGCCGTGATCGCCTTCGGCGTCGTCGGGTTGATGACCCAGTAGGACACGGTCAGCAGCAGTTCGAACAGGAAGATGCCGCCGATGACGAGACCGATCGGCATGTACTGCAGGAAGCCCTCGCGCAGCTCGGTGAAGTCCACGTCGAGCATCATGATCACGAACAGGAACAGCACCGCGACCGCGCCGACATAGACGACGACCAGGATCATCGCCAGGAACTCGGCGCCCATCAGCACGAACAAGCCGGAGGCGTTGACGAAGGCGAGGATCAGATAGAGCACCGAGTGAACGGGGTTCTTCGAGACGATCACCATCACGGCCGAGGCCACGCAGACCGCCGCGAAGAGATAGAAGAAAAGCGCAGGAAGGATCATCGGACGGCCTCAGCGGTACGGCGCGTCGAGCGCGATGGCTTTGGAGATCTCGCGCTCCCAGCGGTCGCCGTTCGCGAGCAGCTTGGCCTTGTCATAGTACAGCTCCTCGCGGGTCTCGGTCGCGAACTCGAAGTTCGGTCCCTCGACGATGGCGTCCACCGGGCAGGCTTCCTGGCAAAGGCCGCAATAGATGCACTTCACCATGTCGATGTCGTAGCGCACCGTGCGGCGGGTGCCGTCATTGCGGCGCGGGCCGGCCTCGATGGTGATCGCCTGCGCCGGGCAGACGGCCTCGCACAGCTTGCAGGCGATGCAGCGCTCTTCGCCGTTGGGATAGCGGCGCAGCGCATGCTCGCCGCGGAAGCGCGGCGAGATCGGGCCCTTCTCGAACGGGTAGTTCAGGGTCGGCTTGGGCTGGAAGAAGTAGCGCATCGCGAGGAAGAACGCGGAGACGAACTCCTGCAGCAGCAGCGACCGTGCAGTGGCGGAGATGTTCATGACAGCCTCATTTCGGCGCGATGCCGGCGAATTGCAGCACGCCCGCGACGATCACCACCATGGCCAGCGACAGCGGCAGGAACACTTTCCAGCCGAGTCGCATCAACTGGTCGTAGCGGTAGCGCGGCACGATCGCTTTCGCCATCGCGATCAGGAAGAACATGAAGAACAGCTTGAGCGCGAACCAGATCACGCCCGGCACCCAGTTGAACGGCGGCAGGTCGATCGGCGGCAGCCAGCCCCCTAAGAACAGGATCGTCGCCAGCGCGCACATCGTGGTGATCGCGACGTACTCGCCGAGCATGAACAAGAGATATGGCGTCGAGCCGTATTCGACCATGAAGCCGGCGACGAGCTCGGATTCCGCCTCGACGAGGTCGAACGGCGGGCGGTTGGTCTCGGCGAGCGCCGAGACGTAGAACACCACGAACATCGGGAACAGCGGCCAGACGTACCAGTTCAGGATCGTCAGCTGCGGCAGGCCGATCAGGCTGGCGAGCCCGCGGGCGTGCTGCGCCTCGACCACCCCCGACAGGTTCAAGGTGCCGGCGCAGAGCAGCACGGTGATGATGACGAAGCCGATCGAGACCTCGTAGGACACCATCTGTGCCGCGGAGCGCAGCGCCGCCAGGAACGGGTATTTCGAGTTCGACGACCAGCCGGCCATGATGATGCCGTAGATCGACAGCGACGAGATCGCGAAGATGAAGAGGATGCCGACATTGATGTCGGCGATCGCCCAGCCGAGGTTGGTCGGGATC
Source organism: Bradyrhizobium sp. HKCCYLS2038 (assembly GCF_051167655.1). Classification (NCBI taxonomy): domain Bacteria; kingdom Pseudomonadati; phylum Pseudomonadota; class Alphaproteobacteria; order Hyphomicrobiales; family Nitrobacteraceae; genus Bradyrhizobium; species Bradyrhizobium sp. HKCCYLS2038. The sequence continues at coordinate 97,623 of NZ_JBNPTM010000009.1, forward strand.
ACCGCCCAGGCCGCGAGCGCGAGCACGCAGGACACCAGCGGCGCCAGCAGGAACACGCCCTTGTTGGCGCCGGCCGGAATGATCGGCTCCTTGAGCACGAATTTCAGCAGGTCGGCGAACGACTGGAACAGGCCCCAGGGCCCGACCACGTTCGGACCCCTGCGGATCTGCACCGCTGCCCAGATCTTGCGGTCGGCGAGCAGAATGTAGGCGATCGCGACCAGGAGGACGACGAGGAGCAGCACGCTCTGCGCGATCATGACGATCAGCGGCCAGAGGAAGCCGGTCCAGAATGAGCTTGCGAAGAAATCAGCCATCAGGTCACGCTCACTCCGCTGCCGTCAGCATCTGCCCGGAGGCCAGGCGGGAGCATTCCGCCATGACCGCCGATGCGCGCGCGATCGGGTTGGTGAGATAGAAATCATTGATGACAGGCTTGAACGGCGCCTTCTCGAGGCTGCCGCCCTTGCCTGCCAGGCTCTTGATGTCGGCGATCTTGCCGGCCTCGATCTGGTCGATGCGGGCAAGATGCGGCACCGCCTTGACGATCTCGGCACGCAGCGCGGCCAGCGAGTCATAACCGAGCTTACGGCCGAGCACGTCGGACAATGCGCGAATGATCGCCCAGTCCTCGCGCGCCTCGCCCGGCGGGAACGACGCCCGCCCCGTCACCTGCACCCGGCCCTCGGTGTTGACGTAGAGGCCGGACTTTTCGGTGTAGGCGGCGCCCGGCAGGATGACGTCGGCGCGGTGCGCGCCGCGATCGCCATGGGTGCCGATATAGACGGTGAACACGCCCTCGGGCACCTCGACCTCGTCGGCGCCGAGCAGGAACATCGCGTCCATGGTGCCGAAGGTCGTCATCTGGGCGCCGGTCAGGCCAGTGCCGTTGAAGCCGATGTCGAGCGCGCCGACGCGAGAGGCGGTGTCGTGCAGCACGGCAAAGCCGTTCCAGTCGTCACGCACGGCGTTGACGTCCATCGCGATCTTGGCGGCGAGCGCCAGAATCGCGCCGCCGTCGTGACGCGCGGCAGCGCCGGCGCCGACCAGCACGATGGGGTTCTTGGCGTTGCGGAACGTCGTCGCGAAGGAGTGCTTGCCGGCAGCGACGTCGCTCAGCGAGTCCGTGCCGGCGCCGATGTGCTCATAGGCATAGGTGAGATCGACCTTCGGGCCGACCACGCCGACCTTGAGCTGGCCCGAGCGCCAGCGCTTGCGGATGCGGGCGTTGAGAACAGCCGCTTCCTTGCGCGGATTGGCGCCGATGACCAGGATCGCATCGGCCTGCTCGATGCCAGCGATGGTCGGGTTGAACAAATAGGACGCGCGGCCGAGCTTGGCATCGAAGCTGTCACCGCCCTGCACGGCGACATTGGTCGAGCCGAGCTTGGCGAGCAGATCCTTCAGCGCGTACATCTCTTCGACCGCCGCGAGATCGCCGGCGATCGCGCCGATGCGCTTGCCGTCGATGCGCGCCAGCTTGGTGGCGATCGCCTTGAACGCCTCCTGCCACGACGCCGGGCGCAGCTTGCCGTCTTCGCGCACGTAGGGACGATCGAGCCGCTGCGTGCGCAGGCCGTCGACAACGTGGCGGGTCTTGTCGGAGATCCACTCCTCGTTCACGGAGTCGTTGATGCGCGGCAGGATGCGCATCACCTCGCGGCCGCGGGTGTCGACTCGGATCGCCGAGCCCACGCCGTCCATGACGTCGATCGACTGCGTCTTGCCGAGCTCCCAGGGACGCGCGGCGAAGGCATAGGGCTTGGAGGTCAGCGCGCCCACCGGGCAGATGTCCACCAGATTGCCCTGCAGCTCCGAGCTCAGCGCCTGCTCGAGATAGGTCGTGATCTCCATGTCCTCGCCACGGCCGATCGCGCCCATCTCCGGCACGCCGCACACTTCCGCCGAGAAGCGGACGCAGCGCGTGCACTGGATGCAGCGGGTCATCGAGGTCTTGACCAGCGCGCCGAGATACTTGTCCTCGACGGCGCGCTTGTTCTCGGCGTAGCGGCTGGTGTCGACACCATAGCCCATCGCCTGGTCCTGCAGGTCGCACTCGCCGCCCTGGTCGCAGATCGGGCAGTCCAGCGGATGGTTGATCAGAAGGAATTCCATCACGCCTTCGCGTGCCTTCTTGACCATCGGCGACCGCGTCGAGATCTCCGGCGGCTCGCCCTTCGGACCCGGCCGGCAGTCGCGCACGCCCCAGGCGCAGCTCGCCACCGGCTTCGGTCCGCCCTTCACTTCGACGAGGCACATCCGGCAGTTGCCGGCAATAGACAGCCGCTCATGATAGCAGAAGCGCGGAATCTCGGCGCCCGCCGCCTCGCACGCCTGCAGCAGCGTGTACTCCGCCGGCACATCGATCTCTTTGCCATCGATGATGATCTTGGTCATTGCCTCACATCTCTCTCAAACCACGGACCGCCGCGCTGCGCGCCGTGAGGGCGCAAGCGCGGGGGAAAACCTTGCTGGCGGACCGGACCGCCACCGCCTACTCCGCCGCCACCATGTGCGCGGGATCGCGCAGACCGACATCGTCGGCATCGGCCTTGTGCGAATACTGGTCGATGCGCGCTTCGATCTCGTGACGGAAATGCGTGATCAGGCCCTGGATCGGCCAGGCCGCAGCGTCACCCAGCGCACAGATCGTGTGACCCTCGATCTGCTTGGTGACTTCCAGCAGCATGTCGATCTCGCGCTTGTGCGCGCGGCCCTCGGCCATGCGCGTCAGCACGCGCCACATCCAGCCGGTGCCCTCGCGGCACGGCGTGCACTGGCCGCAGCTCTCATGCTTGTAGAAATACGAGATGCGCGCGATCGCCCGGATCAGGTCGGTCGACTTGTCCATCACGATCACGGCGGCGGTGCCGAGGCCGGAGCGCAGCTTCGACAGGCTGTCGAAATCCATCGGCGTGTCGATGATCTGCTCGGCCGGCACCATGCGCACCGACGAACCGCCGGGGATCACGGCCTTCAGATTGTCCCAGCCGCCGCGAATGCCGCCGCAGTGCTTCTCGATCAGCTCGCGGAACGGAATGCCCATCGCCTCTTCGACGTTGCAGGGCCGCTCGACGTGACCGGAAATGCAGAACAGCTTGGTGCCAACGTTGTTCGGGCGGCCGATGCCGGCGAACCACGAGGCGCCGCGGCGCAGGATGGTCGGCGCGACCGCGATCGACTCGACGTTGTTCACCGTCGTCGGGCAGCCATAGAGGCCGACATTGGCCGGGAATGGCGGCTTCAGCCGCGGCTGGCCCTTCTTGCCCTCGAGGCTCTCCAGCAGCGCGGTTTCCTCGCCGCAGATATAGGCCCCGGCGCCATGCGCGACATAAATGTCGAACGGCCAGCCATGGATGTTGTCCTTGCCGACCAGCTTCGCCTCATAGGCCTGGTCGATCGCCGCCTGCAGCCGCTCGCGCTCGCGGATGAACTCGCCGCGCACATAGATATAGCAGGTGTGCGCATTCATCGCGAAGCTGGCGAGCAGGCAGCCTTCGACGAGATGATGCGGATCGTGCCGCATGATCTCGCGATCCTTGCAGGTGCCGGGCTCGGACTCGTCGGCGTTGACCACGAGATAGCTCGGCCGGCCGTCGGTCGATTCCTTCGGCATGAACGACCATTTAAGGCCGGTCGGGAAGCCAGCGCCTCCGCGGCCGCGCAGGCCGGAGGCCTTCATCTCGTTGATGATCCAGTCGCGGCCCTTCTCGATCAGCCCCTTGGTGCCGTCCCAGCTGCCGCGCCGGCGCGCGCCTTCGAGGCCCCAATCATGCAGGCCGTAGAGGTTGGTGAAGATGCGGTCCTTGTCGTCGAGCATCAGACGGCTTCCTCTGACATCAGCGGTTCGACTGCATGTTGGCGACGAAGGCGGCGCAGCCGCCAAACACCAAGGCCCACAGCAGACTGGACTCCAGCGTCGCGTTCAGCGCGAACCGCTGCAGTACGAAAATGAAAGCGGCGGCAACAACGGTGTGCAACGCCACATAGCGCCAGTTCTTCATCGCGGCGCCCTCTTCCGTCAGGGCCGCAACGCGGATGCGATTGCGGCTCATGTCTTCTCCTTCAGCGTCGTCGGTCCGCCCGCCGGCGCCGAGAACTGGCGGCCATTCTGCGGGCCCGGCGTCGGCAAATTGCCGGTCGCGAAGCCGTCGAGCAACTTGCCGAAGCTTTCCGGCGTCAGGTCCTCATAGGTATCCTTCCAGACCTGCACCATCGGCGCATTCACGCAGGCACCCAGGCACTCGACTTCTTCCCAGCTGAAGTCGCCGTCCTTGGACAGATGGAAGGGATCGTGATGGATGCGGTGCTTGCAGACCTCGATCAGCTCCTCGGCGCCGCGCAGCCGGCACGGCGTGGTGCCGCAGACCTGCACGTGCGCCTTCTTGCCGACCGGCTGCAACTGGAACATCGTGTAGAAGGTCGCGACCTCGAGCACGCGGATGTAGGGCATGCTCAGCATGTCGGCGACGACGCGGATCGCGGCTTCCGACACCCAGCCCTCGTTCTGCTCCTGGGCACGCCAAAGGATCGCGATCACGGCCGAAGCCTGGCGGCCTTCGGGATATTTCGCGATCTGCGCTTTGGCGAAGGCAAGGTTCTCGTCCGTGAACACAAAGCTCGCGGGCTGGACTTCCTTCGGGGCAAGACGGCGGACGGACATGGCTCTCTAGTCTTTCATTGCATGCGGCGCGCGGCACTTGCATTGAGCGCTGCGACGCGATTCTGCCAGAAGGCACTTGCAGTTCCGAACACGTTATAGCCGACGTGCGCGGACACCTTGATGCGGTCGAGGATCGACAATTCGGTCACGGTCTCGAAGCGGCGGCTCGCGGGGTCGTAGACCATCAGTTGCATCGGCGTCTGCTCGAGGATGTAGCGCGACACCGTATGATTGCGGTCCTGGCCGTGCTCCTCGCACAGGATCATGCTGTCGGTCGCCAGCAGCCGCGCTCCGCCCTTGATCGCCTCGATCTCGACGCCCTCGACGTCGAGCTTGATCAGGTATTTTCCGGACGCTGCGACCTTGCCGTCGTCGATGAGGTCATCGAGCGCCATTACCGGCACCTGCTCGCCACCGGCGCTGCCGCCAGCGATGCTGAAAGCCTCGTGCTTGGTGCCGGTCAGATAGGCCGTGCCGCGGCTGGCGCCGATGGCGCACTTCATCACCTCGAAGCGGCCGGCGTTGATGCGGGCGTTGTTGGCGAGCTTGGCGAAGTTTGCCGAGGACGGCTCGATCGCGATCGCCTTGTGCGATCCATACGGTGCGCTGGAGACCAGCACCGACCAGTAGCCGTAATTGGCGCCGCCATCGATGAAGGTATAGTCGACGTCGACGGCCCCGAGGAACAAGAGCTCGAGCTCGTCCTCATAGTGGTAATCGCGATTGAGCAGCTTGCTCCAATAGCCGTCGCCATACGGGAACTCGAACACGGCGTCGGGGTTGAGCTTCACCGCGAGGTTGCGCTCCGGCAGAGCCATGCGCAGCAGATTGGCGCAACGATTGTAGCCGCGGTGCGAGAAGTGCGACGAGATCTTCGAGCCGGTTGACAGCGCCAATGCAGCCGTGCGCTCCCAGAGGTTCGCTCCTTCGAGCGCTCCGGACGCACGATCGAACTGGATCGGCGCATGGCCCATCAGCGATCCACCTCTCCGAACACGATGTCGAGCGAGCCGAGGATGGCCGAGACGTCGGCCAGCAGATGGCCGCGGCAGAGGAAGTCCATCGCCTGCAGATGGGCGAAGCCCGGCGCGCGGATCTTGCACTTGTACGGCTTGTTGGTGCCGTCGGAGACCAGGTAGACGCCGAACTCGCCTTTCGGCGCCTCGACGGCGGCATAGATCTCGCCGGCCGGCACGTGCACGCCCTCGGTGTAGAGCTTGAAGTGGTGGATCAGCGCTTCCATCGAGCGCTTCATCTCGCCCCGGCGCGGCGGCGAGATCTTGTTGTCGGCGACGACAACTGGGCCCTGCCCGTCCGGCGCGCGCAGCTTCTGGATGCACTGCTTCATGATGCGCACGGACTGGCGCATCTCTTCCATGCGGATCAGGTAGCGGTCGTAACAGTCACCGTTCTTGCCGATCGGGATGTCGAACTCCATCTCGGCGTAGCAATCGTAAGGCTGCGACTTGCGCAGGTCCCAGGCCGCGCCCGAGCCGCGCACCATCACGCCGGAGAAGCCCCATTCCCAGGCCTGCTTCAGGGTGACGACGCCGATATCGACGTTGCGCTGCTTGAAGATGCGGTTGGCGGTCAGGAGCTGGTCGAGGTCGGCGACCACCTTCAGGAAAGGATCGCAGAACGCATCGATATCGTCGATCAGCTTCGTCGGCAGGTCCTGGTGGACGCCGCCGATGCGGAAGTAGTTGGCGTGCATGCGCGAGCCGGAGGCGCGCTCATAGAACACCATCAGCTTCTCGCGCTCCTCGAACCCCCACAGCGGCGGGGTCAGCGCGCCGACGTCCATGGCCTGCGTGGTGACGTTGAGGAGATGCGACAGCAGGCGGCCGATCTCGCAATACAGCACGCGGATCAGCTGGCCTCGGCGCGGCACCTCGATCCCGAGCAGGCGCTCGGCCGCAAGACAGAACGCATGCTCCTGGTTCATCGGCGCGACATAGTCGAGCCGGTCGAAATAGGGCATCGCCTGCATATAGGTCTTGGTCTCGATCAGCTTCTCGGTGCCGCGATGAAGCAGGCCGATATGCGGATCGACACGCTCGACGACCTCGCCATCGAGCTCCAGAACGAGGCGCAAAACGCCATGCGCGGCCGGATGCTGCGGACCAAAATTGATCGTGAAGTTGCGAAGTGCGGGGCTCTGCTCGTTCATGCTCGCGCTCCCACTCACTTGTTCGCTTTTTCATCGCCCGGCAGCGGATAGTCCGCGCCTTCCCAGGGCGAGAGGAAATCGAACTTGCGGAATTCCTGGTTGAGCCTGACCGGCTCGTAGATCACCCGCTTCTCCTGGTCGTCGTAGCGCACCTCGACGAAGCCGGTGGTCGGGAAGTCCTTGCGCAGCGGGTGGCCGTCGAAGCCGTAGTCGGTCAGGATGCGGCGCATGTCCGGATGGCCGACGAAGATCACGCCATACAGGTCGTAGGTCTCGCGCTCGAACCAGTCCGCGCCGGGAAACACCTCGATGAGCGAGGGCACCTGGGTGGTCTCGTCAGCCTCCGCCTTGAGGCGGATGCGCGTATTCAGCGTCGGTGACATGAAGTGATAGACCACGTCGAAACGCTTCGTTCGCTCCGGGTAGTCGACCGCCGTAATGTCGGTGAAGTTGATGAAACGGCAGGCCGGGTCGTCGCGCAGATACTTCACGACCTCGACGATCCGGGCGGGCTCCACGGTCACCGTGAGCTGGTTGAAAGCAACCGAATGCCCGATCGCCGCGCCCGGGAGCGCGCTCACGATCGTCTGCCCAAGGGCGTCGAGCCTGCCGTCGTCCATAACGAAAAACCTTCAGCGTTCGATGGTGCCGGTGCGCCGGATCTTCTTCTGCAACAGCAGAACACCGTACAGCAGCGCTTCCGCGGTCGGCGGACAGCCGGGCACATAGATGTCGATGGGGACGATGCGATCGCAGCCGCGGACCACCGAGTAGGAATAGTGGTAGTAGCCGCCGCCGTTGGCGCAGCTGCCCATCGAGATGACGTAGCGCGGCTCCGGCATCTGGTCGTAGACCTTGCGCAGCGCCGGCGCCATCTTGTTGGTCAGGGTGCCGGCGACGATCATCACGTCCGACTGGCGCGGCGAGGCGCGCGGCGCGAAGCCGAAGCGCTCGACGTCGTAGCGCGGCATCGAGACCTGCATCATCTCGACGGCGCAGCAGGCCAAGCCGAACGTCATCCACATCAACGAGCCGGTACGGGCCCAGGTGATGAGGTCGTCAGCAGTGGCAACGAAGAATCCCTTGTCCGACAGCTCGTGCCTGACCTCGAGGAAATACGGGTCGTTGGCACCGATCGGCCTGCCGGTCGCGGGATCGAGAATGCCCTTCGGGGCCGGTGCGATCACCGGACCAGAGGACGGGGTCGGGCTCAATCCCATTCAAGCGCGCCTTTCTTCCACTCGTAGGCAAACCCGACCGTCAGCACGGCCAGGAACACCAGCATCGACCAGAAGCCGGCGGCACCGAGCTTGCCGAATGCGACTGCCCAGGGGAACAGGAAGGCGACTTCGAGGTCGAAGATGATGAAAAGGATGGCAACCAGGTAGAAGCGGACGTCGAACTTCATGCGGGCGTCGTCGAACGCATTGAAGCCGCACTCGTACGCGGAAAGCTTCTCCGGATCGGGCTGCTGGTAGGCGACCAGGAAAGGCGCGATCAGCAGAACCACCCCGATGATGGCTGCGACACCTATGAAAACGACGAGGGGGAGATAGTTCTGAAGGATGCCGGTCATCGGCGCCACTTTCCTCTGCGGTTTCGGTGCAAACCGCAGACTCGCTGCATTGGAATTGGTCGAAGCCTTAGCGCAGCGCACCAAGCCGCGCAAGACAAGCCGTCTCAACGCTGTCATCCCTCCCCACATTGCGGAAACCCGGACACACAGGGACGTCAGGCAGCCGCAACACGGGTATGGCCGTCACGTCGCAGACCCGGAGCATTACGGTGTCATGCATGCTGCAGCTGATGCTGACGTGGTCAGAATCGCGAACACGCACGACGTTGTGCGCAGGCCCAAGATGGCTGAAGACAGCTGGAAACGGAGGGCGAAGCGCGATCGATCTGTCAGGAGCAGCTCATGGCTCCGTACGCGTCTGCCAATGCCGACGAAATGGTCATGAGAAGCAGGCGAATCAAGATCGCCGGGCTGGGATAGCGACGTCGAGCGGCAGACCTGTGCCGGCACCTGCCGAGCCGGACGATGCCCGCCGCATACTCCCGATTGCTGCGGCAAGTGCTGCAACCCATGAAACCATTTTGACGGAACGAGGAAACCGGATCGAAACAAAGCGGCTGTACAACTCCAGGCAACAAAGTGGCGCTCTGAGACGCCGGGAGGCTGACATGAACCACTCTCTCCATTCCGCTGATCGTTCGACCCACCTGAAGATCGTCGTGGTCGCTCTGGTCGCAGGCATCGCCGTGACCGCTTTTGGCATCGCGGCCCGAACCACTGGCGACGAAGGTCAGACCGCCACGGCCCAGGTCGTGAAGGCCGGCAAGCCGGTGGTCGTGACCAGTTCCAACGGCTCGATGGTGCGCTGACCGAAACGCTTCCATTCCAGAGATGCCCCGGAGGCCGCCGCGATGGCGGCCTTTTGCTTTTGCTCGCTTGCAGCCCGGCAAACGCACCTGCGATGTCGCAGCAAAGCGCTTCGGAAGGACAGCTCGGGTGATGTCGGAGGGGACGGGGGTATTAAGCCATTGAAAATGGCGCGAGAGACGGGGCTCGAACCCGCGACCTCCGGCGTGACAGGCCGGCGCTCTAACCAACTGAGCTACTCCCGCGTGATCGCGAAATCCGCGGAGGAGTGCGACTTAAAGGGGCGATGTTTCGAAGTCAAGGACAATGAAACCAGAATGTCGAGAAGTCCTTGATGAGCCCCCAACGGGCTTCCGACGGCCGAACTCGTCCAACCTGCCCTACGCCCCAGACGGCGCCACGGATCTCTTGGAGTCCGAGCCTCGGCTCTGCAACGACGGCCTGCGGAGCGCTCGTTCTCTCGGAGGACGCGCCAAGCAGGCCATTGGTTGCGCCTGACGGACTGCCCAGCCGCACCAGCAGGTGCTACGCTAATATACCAGTACCCGACTCTCTGACGGTAATATAATCCTCCCGCTTGCCCTGGTGCCCATGTCCGCCTCCCCGCTTCGCTTCACCCACGCGGTCGTCGATCGCTTCCTCCGCTATGTCGTCATCGACACGCAGTCGGACCCGTCATCGCCGACCTGCCCTTCGACCCTGAAGCAGAAGAACCTCGGCCGCCTGCTGGCCGCCGAACTGCAGGCGATGGGCCTGTCCGATGCTCATCTCGACGAACACGGCTATGTCTACGCAACGATCCCGGCCACCACCGACAAGAAGGTTCCGGTGATCTGTTTCTGCTCGCACATGGATACGTCGCCCGACTGCTCGGGGACCGACGTGAAGCCGCAGATCGTCCGCAACTACCAGGGCGGCGACATCGTCCTGCCGGGCGATTCGAGCCAGGTGATCCACCCGGAAGAGCACCCGGCGCTGAAGGACCAGATCGGCAGCGACATCGTCACATCCGACGGCACGACGCTGCTCGGCGCCGACAACAAGGCCGGCATCGCCGAGATCATGGATGCCGCGCAGTTCCTGATCAGCAATCCGCAGATCAAGCACGGTGCGATCAAGATCCTGTTCACGCCGGACGAGGAGATCGGCCGCGGCGTCGACCGCGTCGACCTCAAGAAGCTCGGCGCCGATTTCGGCTACACGATGGATGGCGAGACCGCCGGCAACATCGAGGACGAAACCTTTTCAGCCGACGGCGCGACGATCATCATCAACGGCGTCAGCGCCCATCCCGGCTTTGCCAAGGGCAAGATCGAGCACGCCATCAAGATCGCCTCCGCCATCGTCGATCGCCTGCCCAAGGACACCTGCTCGCCGGAAACGACTGAGGGCAAGGAGGGCTTCCTGCATCCGGTCGGGATCTCCGGAACGCTCGAGCAGGCCCGGATCGACTTCATCGTGCGCGACTTCAACGAGCAGGGACTGCGGCAGAAGGAGGCCCTGCTCGAGGACATCGTCCGCGACGTCATCAAGAATTATCCACGTTCGAGCTACCGGATGGAGGTTCGGCAACAGTATCGCAACATGAAGGAGGTCATCGATCGCCACCCGCAGATCGTGACCTATGCCGAGGAGGCGATCCGCCGCGCCGGGCTGACGCCGGTACGCGCGTCGATTCGTGGCGGCACCGACGGGTCGCGCCTCTCCTTCATGGGACTGCCCTGCCCCAACATCTTCGCCGGCGAGCACGCCTTCCACTCGCGGCTCGAATGGGTCAGCGTGCGCGACATGGAAAGGGCGGTGCAGACCATCGTGCATCTCGCGATGATCTGGGAGGAGCGCTCCTGAAGCAGCGCGGCGCGGGCCTCAGGCGCGCGCCGTCACCAGCCAGATCGAACCGGACAGCGTGACGCTGTCGCCGGCTTGATACTGTGCCAGCAACTCGCGGACCGACTGCCGCGCGGCCTCGCGGGTGTCGGCCGGATGCCCCTCCAGCGCACGGCTGGCCGGGCCGATCTCGAACGCCGATTGCACGGCCACGTCCAAGCCCTGCCCGCGCGCGATGTCGAGCGACAGCGCATGGGCCTCGAGCGCCACGTCGCTGAAGCCGGCCTCGCTCAGGATGCGCCTCACCCGCGCCTCGGATGCGAAGGCGAATGGTCCCGGATCCTCGGGCGCCATCTCCGGCAGCTTCGGCACGTGGCGATACACCGCCTGCAGCGGTGCGATCATCCAGGGGTTGGCCTTGGGCTCACGCCAGCACCCGAAAACGACGCGCCCGCCCGGCTTCAGCGCCCGGCGGATGTTGGCGAACGACGTGACGGGATCGGCGAAGAACATGACGCCGAAGCGCGAGACCATGACTTCGAAGCTCGCGGGCACGAACGGGTGCACGGTGGCATCCGCCAGCACGAACTCCGCCGCGAGCCCCGCAGGCGTCACCGCGCGCGCCCGGTCCAGCATCGGCGCGGAGATGTCAGCCCCGAGCACCGATCCATTCGGCGCGACCTGTTGCGCCAGCGCGATCGCAAGGCCGCCACAGCCACAGCCGATGTCGAGCACGCGCTCTCCCGGCTTCGCCGCGATGCGCTCAAGCAGGATCCGCGAGACCGGCGCCAGCAGAACGTCCTGCGCCTCCTGGCGCTCCGCCCAGCGCTGGCCGCCGGGTCCGTTCCAATACGCGATCTGGTCGGCGTTGGCGTCGTTCTCTGCAGGCAAGGGCATGATGCGTGTCGTCCGAATGTCTCGTGAGACCTGCATCGCCGCATGCGGCAGCCTCGCCTGTCAAGGCACGAACCCGCGACGGCCTGGATCCGGCTGCGTCCGTTGTGAGCTGCGACAACGTCCCCATATCCCGAAGGGAACGGGACGCCGGATCGGGCATTCCTCGTCCTGGCCCAACCGACCCCGACGAGGGAGAGGACGATGATGGCGCGACATGGTCCCTTGCTGGTGTTGATGACAGCGCTGTCCTGCGCAGCGGCCGATAGCGCAACCGCGGCCGGCGGGCGCAGCGGCGCGCCGGTGCCGACCGGGCAGAACCCGGTGTTCTCGGATCCGCTCAACCAGCCGATCACGCCATCGCGCCCGCTGATCCAGCCCTACACGCCGAGCTACCCATCCTATCAGATCCGGCCGACGCAGCAGCCGCGTTATCCGTCACGGCAGCAGCGGCGCTAGCGCTGCCCCCCGATCATCGGCTCCCACTAACGGCCTGCGAGCCCAACCGACGAAAGGCCGGTCGCCACGCGAAATCAACCTGATACTGTGGAGGGACCGCCGAAAAGAAACGCCGCGTTTGCTCGGGCTCATTCAGCCAGCGTGAAGGTGACCTCAAACTTCCGTGTGATTCCGGAAACTGGATCCATCACCCCACGACGCGCGGTGTTGATGATGAATTCAAGCTTACGCACCCGCGATCCATTAAGCGCGTCTGCGCCGCATGTGCGCAACCCATGGGGGCCATCAAACGCTATTTCACGCACGTTGGAGATCGAAGAAACCACGCCGCGATTATAGATGGCGGTAGCGACCTCGGGATTGTCACACATGACGTCGCCCCAAAACTTCGCTTTGAATGCGAGAAAAGACAGGACCGGTATCCCGACCGCCAAGGCCACCCTCATGATCAAGTAGCCAGTGATGCGAGCGGCAGGTCCCGGCACTCGATAGCTCCTCCAAAGTCTGTGCAAACAGCACAGCTGAAAGCTAGCCCAAAATGGAGAACCTATCGAGTGATCTGGGAGAAAATGGTAGGCGAAGAAAGCTTCGAACTCAGGTGCAGGAGATTGCAAGTCGGCTCATGCCTTCACAGCCGCGGCAATCAGAACCAGCGCTATCAACGCGCCTGCCGATCGAAACCAATTCGACCATCTTCGGGAAAACAAGGACCGATCTGAGCAAGAGCGCGCGTGAGCCGCGAGGCATAGAAGGTTGGCTGGGGCTGCTTGCCTACGGCCAGCTCGCCAGTAGCGCGCGCTACGTGATGAGCTTCGCTCAATTTGGCTTGTCTTTGCGAGACGGCCTTTCGGAGCCTTCCGCGATCCCAATCTGGGTGCAAGTCGCGCTCAACGTCGCATTGATCGCCTTCTGCATCTTCACGACGGTGCTGCTCTTCACTCACTCACGGCATTTTCCGCGCATGTTCGTGGCCCAGATGATCTGCCTCATTCTGCTGCCCATTGGCTTGTTGCTGACAGAAGCGACGGCAGCGTCCAACACATTCAACCATCCGGTGGTTGACTTCATCTCTATCGGATTACGCGACGCGAGGCTGTTCATAGCCAGCACGATCACCGCCGTTTCAATTCCTTACGTCATGCGCTCCCGCCGGGTCGCAAACACCTTCATCGAATGACCGGAGGCAGCAGGAGGCGGCGCGACGCAGACTCATCTGCGGCCGGACGACAGGCAGGCAGCAGTCGCGGCACCCCGGTGATCTTCACGAAATTGATGACGGCAGCACGGACGCTGCAAACTGTCGCCGGCCTCCGCGGCGATGGTAGGCGGCGAGAGATTCGAACTCCCGACCCTCTCGGTGTAAACGAGATGCTCTAACCAGCTGAGCTAGCCGCCCTCACGTCGCGCTTCTTTACCCCCTGCCCGACCCGCAATCAACGCCGGAACCGCACCACGAGGCGGAAAGCCGCGTTGGCCCCGGCGGTGGGCTGCCGACCAAAGCGGTCAGAGACTTCCGAGCATTGAAACGAAAACGGCGCCCCTTCGGGCGCCGTTTCCTTGGATGGGTTCTGGCCTCAGTGGGCGGTCAGGCCGCCGGCGGCTTCGTCGCCATCGGCCTTCACGGGCACCTTGGTGTCCTCTTCCCAGACGATCGGCACCGGCTTGCGGACCAGGGCCCGGGCGACGACGTCGTCGAGACGGGCGACCGGGATGATATCCATGCCGCCCTTGATCGCATCGGAAATCTCCGTGAGATCCTTGGCGTTGTCCTCCGGGATCAGCACCGTCTTGATGCCGCCGCGGGACGCAGCCAACAGCTTCTCCTTCAGACCGCCGATCGGCAAGACGCGACCACGCAAGGTGATCTCGCCGGTCATCGCAACGTCGTGACGGACCGGGATGCCGGTCATCACCGAGATGATCGTCGTCGCCATGGCTACGCCGGCCGAGGGGCCGTCCTTCGGGGTCGCCCCCTCCGGCACGTGGACGTGTATGTCACGCCGGTCGAACAACGGCGGCTCGATGCCGTAGTTGATCGCACGCGAGCGGACGAACGAGGCCGCCGCCGAGATCGACTCCTTCATGACGTCGCGCAGATTGCCCGTCACCGTCATCTTGCCCTTGCCGGGCATCATGACGCCTTCGATCGTCAGCAGCTCGCCACCGACATCGGTCCAGGCCAAGCCCGTCACGATGCCGATCTGATCGTCGCTCTCGATCTCGCCAAAGCGATACTTCGGAACACCGAGGAATTCCTCAACGGTCTTCTCGGTGATCTTGACCGACTTCTTCTTGGACATCATGAGCTCCTTCACGGCCTTGCGGGCCAGTGTGGAAATCTCACGCTCCAGGTTACGCACGCCCGCCTCGCGGGTGTAGCGCCGGATCACGAGCAGCAACGCGTCGTCGTCGATCGACCACTCCTTCGAGTCCAGGCCGTGCTTGGAGATCGCGCTGGGGATCAGGTGCTTGCGGGCGATCTCGAGCTTTTCGGTCTCGGTGTAGCCCGCGATGCGGATGATCTCCATGCGGTCCATCAGCGGACCGGGAATATTGAGCGTATTCGCGGTCGTGATGAACATCACGTTCGACAGGTCGTAGTCGACCTCCAGATAGTGATCGTTGAACGTCGTGTTCTGCTCGGGGTCGAGGACCTCCAGCAGCGCCGACGACGGGTCACCCCGGAAGTCCGAGCCCATCTTGTCGATCTCGTCCAGCAGGAAGAGCGGATTCGAGGTCTTGGCCTTGCGCATCGACTGGATGATCTTGCCGGGCATCGAGCCGATATAGGTCCGGCGATGGCCGCGGATCTCCGCCTCGTCGCGCACGCCGCCCAGCGACACGCGAACGAACTCGCGGCCGGTGGCCTTCGCGATCGACTTGCCGAGCGAAGTCTTGCCGACGCCGGGAGGTCCGACCAGGCACAGGATCGGGCCGGTCAGCTTGTTGGCGCGCGACTGCACGGCGAGATACTCGACGATGCGGTCCTTGACCTTCTCCAGACCATAGTGATCCGCATCCAGAACCGCTTGCGCAGCCTCCAGATCCTTCTTCACCTTGGACTTCTTGTTCCACGGTATAGACAGCAGCCAATCCAGGTAGTTGCGCACGACGG
The DNA here is from genome assembly GCF_051167655.1 of Bradyrhizobium sp. HKCCYLS2038. NCBI lineage: Bacteria > Pseudomonadati > Pseudomonadota > Alphaproteobacteria > Hyphomicrobiales > Nitrobacteraceae > Bradyrhizobium > Bradyrhizobium sp. HKCCYLS2038. Next base: position 113,134 of record NZ_JBNPTM010000009.1, read on the forward strand.
TCGCTTCCGCGGACATCGGCGACATCTGGCGCAGCTTCTTCAGCTCATGCTGGGCCTTCTCGCGTGCTTCCTTGGAGAGCTTGGTCTTGTTGATGCGCTCTTCCAGATCGGCCAGCTCGTCACGGCCGTCCTCGTCGCCCAGCTCCTTCTGAATGGCCTTCATCTGCTCATTCAGGTAGTACTCGCGCTGGGTCTTCTCCATCTGGCGCTTCACGCGCGAGCGGATGCGCTTCTCGACCTGCAGCACCGAGATCTCGCTCTCCATCAGGCCTAGCACCTTCTCCAGGCGCGTGGTGACGGACAGCGTCTCCAGGATGCCCTGGCGATCGGCGATCTTGACGGCGAGATGCGAGGCAACGGTGTCGGCCAGCTTGCCGAAATCCGTGATCGACTGAACGACGCCGACGACCTCGGCGGAGATCTTCTTGTTCAGCTTCACATAGCTCTCGAAGTCCGACACGACGGAGCGGCCCAGCGCCTCGGCTTCGACCGACTTGGCATCGGTGTCCTCGAGCGCAACGGCGGTGGCCTCGTAGTAGTCGGCGCGATCGGTGTACTTCTCGACGCGCGCGCGCTCCAGGCCTTCGACCAGCACCTTCACGGTGCCGTCGGGCAGCTTCAGGAGTTGCAGCACGCTGGCGAGCGTCCCGGTCTCGTAGATCGCCTCTGGAGCTGGATCATCGTCGGACGCGTTCTTCTGCGTCGCCAGCATCACCAGCGCGTCGTTCTTCATCACCTCTTCGAGGGCGCGGATCGATTTCTCGCGGCCGACGAACAGCGGAACGATGTTGTGCGGAAAGACGACGATGTCGCGCAGCGGCAGAACCGGATAGGCGTGGCTCTCGCCGTAAACGATGGTCGGCCGGGGTTTGGGGGTCGTCATGGCCTGTTCCTTTTGTTTAGCCCCCTTGCACGCAGTCCGCCATCGTGCGCAACCGCCACAAGGTGCGATCTGATCCGGACTTCACCGACGCATCGAATCGTCGGATTGTTTCGGATCGTATGGTGAGGCGAATCCCGGGATTGAGATGTGTATCGCCACGCGACATTAGGTGGCTATCGACCCGGGGGGTGTCAAGTATCGGTAAACACCCGCCAAAAATGGCTTTACGCGGCGGGATACTGAAACGCTGCGACGCCGCGGACATGTCGTCCGCAGCGATCGCTGAACTGATAAATCGAGGTCTTCTGTCTATCGTACCAGCGCGCGTCACGCGCTGGCGCTGCTTTCCACCGCACGATCGGACCGATCGGCGTAGATGTAGAGCGGACGGGCCGTGCCTTCGACCACCTCGCGCGAGATGACCACTTCCTCGACGCCTTCCAGACCCGGCAGATCGAACATCGTCTCGAGCAGGATGCTCTCGAGGATCGACCGCAGGCCGCGCGCGCCGGTCTTGCGCTCGATGGCCTTGCGAGCCACCGCGCCCAGCGCCTCGTCGGCGAAGGTCAGCTCGATGTTCTCCATCTCGAACAGCCGCTGATACTGCTTCACCAGCGCGTTCTTCGGCTCGGTCAGGATCTTCTTCAGCGAGGTCTCGTCCAGATCCTCGAGCGTCGCCACGACCGGCAGACGGCCGACGAATTCCGGAATGAGGCCGTACTTCAAGAGATCCTCAGGCTCGACGTGACGGAAGATCTCGCCGGTGCGGCGGTCTTCCGGCGCCAGCACCTGGGCGGCGAAGCCGATCGAGGTCGAGCGGCCGCGTGCCGAGATGATCTTCTCGAGGCCGGAGAACGCACCACCGCAGATGAACAGGATGTTGGTGGTGTCGACCTGCAGGAACTCCTGCTGCGGATGCTTGCGGCCCCCCTGCGGCGGCACCGACGCGACGGTGCCTTCCATGATCTTGAGCAGCGCCTGCTGGACACCCTCGCCCGACACGTCGCGGGTGATCGAGGGATTGTCAGACTTGCGACTGATCTTGTCGATTTCGTCGATGTAGACAATGCCACGCTGCGCACGCTCGACGTTATAGTCGGCGGCCTGCAGCAGCTTCAGGATGATGTTCTCGACGTCCTCACCGACATAGCCGGCCTCGGTCAAGGTCGTCGCATCCGCCATCGTGAACGGCACGTCGAGGATGCGGGCGAGCGTCTGCGCGAGCAGCGTCTTGCCCGAACCGGTCGGACCGATCAGCAGGATGTTCGACTTCGCGAGCTCGACGTCCGAGTGCTTGGTCTGGTGGTTGAGCCGCTTGTAGTGGTTGTGAACGGCGACCGACAGCACCTTCTTCGCATGGTTCTGGCCGATGACGTAATCGTCGAGAACCTTGCAGATTTCCTTCGGGGTCGGGATGCCGTCGCGCGACTTGACCAGCGAGGACTTGTTCTCCTCGCGGATGATGTCCATGCAGAGTTCGACGCATTCGTCGCAGATGAAGACGGTGGGACCTGCGATCAGTTTGCGGACTTCGTGCTGGCTCTTGCCGCAGAACGAGCAATACAGCGTGTTCTTCGAGTCGCTCGTGCCGACCTTACTCATTCCTGTCTCCGTCCGCGGTTCGCTCTTGTCCGCTCGTTCGTTCCAGTCCGGCACGGGCCGGACCAGCCTGGTGAAAGAGCAAATTTCGTACCAAAATTAAGACCTTGTTCTTCACCCGCCGTGCACCACGGCCTACGCGAATCCCCCACGATCCATAACTGGGCACTCTAGCCAATCATGCTGTCATCCGACTATCAAGAATTCGCTAATCGGACCACAGACCCTAGACCGTGACATTACCGTGATTTTAGGGCTTGACACGGTGAGCGCCAGCGAAATCGAAGGAACGTTGCGCGTTTGCCACGCCTGTTCGACAGGCGCACGGCGAGGTTGCGGCCAAATCGGGCCGCACCTCAGTACCTGTCCGGGGCGAACCGGGCCCCATCAGACCGTAACGTCTCAAGACGCCTTGGTCATCTGGCCCGTATCCTCCGGCCGCTTGTCGATCACCTTGTCGATCAAGCCGAATTCCGCCGCGGCCTCCGCCGTGAGGAACTTGTCGCGCTCCAGCGCGTCCTCGATCGCCTTGTAGGACTGGCCGGTGTGCTTGACGTAGATCTCGTTGAGCCGCTTCTTCAGGCTGAGGATCTCCTGGGCGTGCAGCATGATGTCGGTCGCCTGGCCCTGGAAGCCGCCGGACGGCTGATGCACCATGATGCGGGAGTTCGGCAGCGAGAAGCGCATGTCCTTGTGGCCGGCGCAGAGCAGCAGCGAGCCCATCGAGGCCGCCTGGCCGGTGCACAGCGTCGACACCGCCGGCCGGATGAACTGCATGGTGTCGTAGATCGCCAGACCCGACGTCACCACCCCGCCCGGCGAGTTGATGTACATCGCGATTTCCTTCTTCGGGTTCTCGGCCTCGAGGAAGAGCAGCTGCGCGACGATCAGGGTCGCCATGCCGTCCTCGACCGGACCGGTCACGAAGATGATGCGCTCCTTCAGGAGCCGCGAGAAGATGTCGTACGCGCGCTCACCGCGGTTGGTCTGTTCGACCACCATGGGCACAAGGTTCATATAGGTTTCGACGGGATCGCGCATGAATCACCCAAGGTTTGGACCAGCAGTTGAAGACGACCGGCCGCCGCAGGTGAGGCTCGTTCAGCGAGCAGCGACGGACAGTGGCCCCGTGATGCAGAACTTCAAGACCGAGCCCACAGATATGGACCAATTCCCCGGTGACAAGACCGGTGACCGTGGCGAGCCGCGAGCGAGGTCGTTGTCCTGTTCAAGCTGATTCCCGCGGCGACGGCCAGCGCCGGAACCGGGCCGACCGGCGCTTTCGCCGGTCAACCTTAATCCTGCGCTTATGTCGCGAACCCGACCAGAGGTGGCCGGATCAGGCCGCCTTGTCGTTCTCGTCGTCCTTGAACAGCTCGTCCTTGGAGACCTTCTTCTCGGTCACGTTGGCGAGCTCGAGGATGAAGTCGACGACCTTGTCCTCGTAGATCGGCGCGCGCAGCTGCGCGAGCGCCTGCGGGTTGCTGCGGTAGAAGTCCCAGACCTCCTTCTCGCGGCCCGGCATCGAGCGCGCACGCTCGATCACGGCACGGCTGACCTCGTCGTCGGTCACGGTGATCTTGTTCTTCTCGCCGATCTCCGACAGCACGAGGCCGAGGCGCACGCGGCGGTCGGCGATGGTGCGATACTCTTCCTTCGCCTTGTCCTCGGTGGTGTTCTCGTCGGCGAAGGTCTTGCCGCTGGACTTCATCTCGGCCTGAACCGAGTTCCACATCAGGTTGAACTCCTCGTCGATCAGCGACGGGGGTGCATCGAACTTGTGGGTCTCGTCGAGGCGGTCGAGCAGCGCGCGCTTCACGCGCTGGCGGGTCGCCTGGCTGAACTCGCCGGCGAGACGGTCGCGCATCAGCTGCTTCAGCTTGTCGAGCGATTCCAGGCCGAGCGTCTTCGCGAACTCGTCGTCGACGACCTTGTCCTCCGGCGCCTCGATCGCGGTCGCGGTGGTCTCGAACTCCGCGGCCTTTCCGGCGAGCTCGTTGTTCAGATAGTTGGCCGGGAACGAGACCTTGAGCGTGCGGGTCTCGCCGACGCCGATGCCAACCAGCTGATCCTCGAAGCCGGGGATGAAGGTGTTCGAGCCGATCACGACATCGATGCCCTCGCCGGTGCCGCCCTCGAAGGCGACGCCGTCGATCGTGCCCTTGAAGTTGATCTTCACGCGATCACCGCTCGCGGCCTTCGCGCCGTCGGCCTTCGCGGCGAAGCTGCGATTGGCGTCGGCCAGGCGCTTGATCGCCTCGTCGACATCTGCGTCGGTGATGTCGGCGACCGGCTTCTCGACCGCGAACGTCTTGAAGTCGGCCAGCGCGATCGCGGGGACGACCTCGATGGCCACGGTGTAGGTCAGGTCGGACTGGCCGGAGAGGATCTTCTCGACCTCGGCCTCCTCGGTCGGCATCGTGACCTTCGGCTCGGTGGCGAGACGGAAGCCGCGCTCGGTGAAGATCTGGGTGTTGGTGTCGCGGATGGTCTGGTCGATGGTCTCGGCCATGACCGACTTGCCGTAGATCTTCTTCAGGTGCGCCACCGGCACCTTGCCGGGACGGAAGCCGTTGATGCGGACCTTGTCCTTCAGATCGACCAGCTTGGCATCCGCCTTGGCGTCGAGATCCGCCGAGGGAACGCTGATCTGGAACTCGTGCTTCAAGCCTTCCGACAAGGTTTCTGTGACCTGCATGGCGTCAATCTTCTTCCGCTTCGGTCCGGACCCTTGCGATCCGAACACACCTGATTCAATTGTGGACGACGCGCGGCAACGAGCCTTGCGCCGGTGGGATCGGTGCCCCCGCTCCCCATGTCCGGGGAACGAGTGCGCCGTGAAACTTTGGGCAAACGCTGAGGTAGCGCTTGGTGCGGGCGGAGGGACTCGAACCCCCACAACTTTCGTCACTGGAACCTAAATCCAGCGCGTCTACCAGTTCCGCCACGCCCGCGTGAACTGCATCGATAGCCCGGCCGCGATGCCGCGGGCGGCGCGGCTTATACCATGCGCGAAACCGTCCGCAGCAAAAAAATGGGGCCTCGACGGCGCCCGCGGCCGGCCTATCGGCCAAGCTCGCGGCACACATAAGGGAAAACGAGATGATCCGCATCCCCCTCAACGCACAATGTTTTGTCGCATGACGCAGGCCTCGCAAGGGCTCAGCCGCCGTGCCGTGCTCGGCGGCTTTGCCGCAGCCTGCGCCGCCTCCTGGCCGCAGGCAGCGCCGGCCGCCGAACGGATGTCCGTGGCGCTGGAGGCGCGGCCCGAATCTGTCGCACTCCGCTCCGGCCGGCCGCCCTCTCCGGTCTGGGGGCTGGCGGGAGGCAGCCGGGTGCTGCGCCTGGCGCGTGGCGCCGTGCTCGATCTCACCCTGGCGAACGGCCTGTCGATTCCGGCCGCGCTGGCCGGCCGCGGCCTCGCCATGGCCGCACCGCTGCTGGTGCAGCCTGCGGCCGGCCCCGGCGGCCGTTTCACCATTGCAGCGGCGGCGGCGCGGGCCGGGACCGGACTGCTCGACCTTCGGCTGCTCGGCGACGGCGCCGCCGCGCCGATCCGGCCGCTCGCTATCGTCGTCGATGAAAGTCCCGCGGTAACCGCCGACCGTGACGAGGTTTTCCTGATCGAAGACTTCCGGCTCAAGAGCGATGGCACCGCCGTCGCGCCGGGCGCAGACGCCAGGGACGCCGAGATCATCTATACCGTCAACGGCGAAGTTCAGCCGGACCTCGCGCTGCGGGCCGGTGCGCGGGTGAGGCTCAGGTTCATCAACGGCTGCCAGCGCGCTGTGATCGCGGTCAAAATCGCCGAACTGGAGGCCGCCCGGGTGATGGCGATCGACGGCCAGCCGGCGGAGCCGTTCCTGGCCCGCAACGGCGCCGTGGTCCTGCCGCCGGGCGGCCGCACCGACGTCTTCATCGACATGCCCGCGAAGGCTCCGCTGCCGGTGCTGCTGCATGACGGCCGCGATGCGCGGCCGATCGCGCGCCTGACGCTGTCCGGCGAGCCGCCGCTCCGCGCCACACCGCTGCCGCCCGCCGCCGCCCTGCCCGCGAACGGATTGCCGGACAAGCTCGACCTGCGCAACGCGGTTCGCGCCGACATTGCGCTCGACGGCGCCGACTGGCGCATCCCGGTGAAATTCGACGCTCGTGCTGCCCCGGCGTTCCGGGCCAAGGCCGGCCGCACCGTCGTGCTGGCGCTCGCCAACAAGACGGCCGGCACCACCGTGGCGCATCTGCACGGCCAGCCGTTCCGGTTGCTCGACCGGCTCGACGATGGCTGGAAGCCATATTGGCTGGACACGCTGGCGCTGGAGGCCGGCCAGACCCAGCGCATCGCGTTTCAGGCCGAGGCCGCCGGACGGTTTCTGATCGAGAGCATGGCCACGGAGTGGGCGGCGCCGCGGCTTTTGCGGTGGTATGAGATTGGTTGAGGAAACGAACCAGGGAGAAGTCCCATGACCCAGACTGCCATCACCGGCGTCACCGCGCGCGCCGTCGTCACCCCGATGAAGCGCCCGCTTCGCAACGCCTTCGGGGTCATCGACACCGGGCCGCTGGTCCTGATCGACGTCGCGACCGATCAGGGCGTGACCGGCCATTCCTACCTGTTCGCCTACAGCAGGCTCGCCCTGAAACCGCTGGTGCTGCTGGTCGAGGAGATCGGCCGCGAGCTCGCCGGCAAGGCCCTGGTGCCGTTCGACCTGATGAAGCTGATGGACGCCAAATTCCGCCTGCTCGGCTGGCAGGGCCTGATCGGCATGGCCGTCTCCGGCCTCGACATGGCGTTCTGGGATGCGCTGGGACAGCTCGCGGGCAAGCCGGTGGTCGAGCTGCTCGGCGGCACCGCGCGCCCGATCCCGGCCTATGACAGCTACGGCGTGCTCGACGCCAGGGATGACCAGCGCACCTTGCGCATCGCCTGCGACGAGCACGGCTTCCGCGCCATCAAGACCAAGGGCGGCCATGGCGATCTCGCCACCGACGTCGCGATGATCAAGGGCCTGCGCGCGCTGCTCGGCCCTGATGTGAGGCTGATGCTCGACTTCAACCAGTCGCTCGATCCCGCTGAGGCGACACGCCGAATTACCGCCCTTGCGGAGTTCGATCTGACCTGGATCGAGGAGCCGGTGCCGCAGGAAAATCTCTCCGGCCATGCGCGGGTGCGCGAGCGCTCGGAGATCCCGATCCAGGCCGGCGAGAACTGGTGGTTTCCGCGCGGCTTCGCGGAAGCGATCGCCGCCGGCGCCTCCGACTTCATCATGCCCGACCTGATGAAGGTCGGCGGCATTACCGGCTGGCTCAACGTCGCAGGACAAGCCGACGGCGCCTCGATCCCGATGTCGAGCCACATCCTGCCCGAAGCCAGCGCGCACGTGCTGCCGGTGACGCCGTCAGCGCATTGGCTGGAAGTGCTCGATTTCGCCGGCGCCATCCTGGCCGACCCGCTCGCGGTGGTCGACGGCAAGGTCACGGCGAAAGGCCCCGGTCTCGGCCTTGCGTGGAACGAGAGCGCGGTGGCGAAGTATCAGGTGACGTGAATCGAATCGGCGCGAGCGAGACGCGAAGACGTCTCCGCACCCTCAACTGTCATCGCCCGGCTTGACCGGGCGATTCAGTACGCCGAGACGTCTGTGATCATACTGAGAAGCCGCGGCGTATTGGATGCCCGCCTTCGCGGGCATGACAATGTTTGCTGGGCAACGGCTCGGCCCTGATCAATACTCGATCCCCAACCGGTCATACAGCCGCCGGAACACCGCCGGCAGCGTCTCGGTCAGATCCTCCGCAATCAGCCCCGGCCCCGCCTCCGATCCGGCCTCACCGTGCATCCAGACGCCGATGCAGGCAGCCTCGAAGGCCGGCACGCCCTGCGCCAGCATTCCCGCGATGATGCCGGCGAGCACGTCGCCGGCGCCGGCGGTGGCGAGCCAAGGCGGCGCGTTGGCGGCGATGGCGGCGCGGCCGTCAGGCGCGGCCACCGTGGTGTCGGCGCCCTTCAGCAGCACCACGGCGCCGCAGCGTGCCGCGGCCGCACGCACGCGCTCGAGCTTGGATCGGCCCGGATATTTGTTGCTGAGGTCGGAGAACAGCCGCGGGAATTCGCCCTCGTGCGGCGTCAGCACGATCTGCGCGTCCGGTGTCGCCCTGATCTGCTCGAACAGCCGCTCGGGCGCATCGGCAAAGCTCGTCAGCGCATCGGCATCCAGCACCAGATGACGCTTCGCGGTCAGCGCGGTGAAGACCAGGTCGCGCGTGCGTTCGCTGACGCCGGTGCCGGGGCCGATGATGCAGGTATTGTAGCGCTTGTCGCCGAGCAGCTCGCCGAAGTCGATCGCGGTCTCGGCCGCGCGCACCATCACCGCCGTCAGCGCCGCCGCATTCACTGCCAGCGCGTCGCGCGGCGAGGCCAGCGTGACGAGGCCTGCGCCTGCCCGCAGAGCTGCGCGCGCGGCCATCCGCGAGGCGCCGGTGGCGGTCACGTCGCCGGACATCGCCAGCACGTGGCCCCGCGCATATTTGTGACCGTCGATGCGCGGCACGGGAAAACCACCGTGCCACAGCTCGGGGTCGTTCTCGAACGCCTGCGGGCCGATCTCGCCGAGCACCTGCGGGGCGATGCCGATGTCAGCGAGCCGGACCCTGCCGCAATGGGTCCGCCCCGGCAGCAGCAGATGCGCCGGCTTCTTGCGGAAGAAGGTCACGGTCTCGGTCGCCCTGACCGCGATGCCCATGACCGCGGCCGTGGTGCCGTTGATGCCGCTCGGCAGGTCGACCGCCAGCACCGGCGCGCCATTGGCGTTGATCGCGGCAATGACGTCATGCGGCTCGCCGGTCACCGGACGGCTGAGGCCGGCGCCGAACAGCGCATCGATGATCAGGGCCGGCCTGCCGATCGCCTGCGGCGTGAACGGCAGCACCGGAAACTTCCAGCCCTTGGCGGCGGACGCCGCGTCGCCCTGCAGCGCATCGCGCTCGCACATCAGGATCACCGAGACGTCGCGCCCCTGCGCGGCGAGCTCGGCCGCCGCGACAAAACCGTCGCCGCCATTGTTGCCGGGGCCACAGACGACCAGGATCGGCCCAGTTTCCGCCAGGTCCATCGCCGCCTCGGCCACCGCTTGGCCGGCGCTCAGCATCAGCGAGAAGCCCGGCGTGCCGGCTGCGATCGTCAGCCGGTCGGCCCGCTCCATTTCGCTCGTGGTCAAGACTTCCATGGCAACTCATGTCCCCAGCAGCCGATGTCCGCCGGCTGCGCGATGCTCCGTGGGACGTCGGCGCGTGGCTCCCAAGCCGGAACGCGCCGCTGATCCCTCATCTCCTATTGCCGCGCCCGAAGGCAACTTCCAAGAGCGTGCCGGCCCCACAGAGGGGTGCAGAATTCGGCAGTCCCGCCTTTTCACTGGGCATTTCCGCCAAGGCGCGATCGCCCCGTCCACACCTGCCCAACGTTTCATCTGTTTGCCTAATCTCAAGGCTCCGGTATTCTGGGCACTCCCTGAGGGAATCGTCGGGCAATCGCGAAATGCCGGATTATCGGCTCGATTCAGGCTCGGTAAGGACTTGGCATAGACCCTGCTTTTGTGGAGCCACTTCGGCACGGGGCAACACAGGCTGTCAATCACCGGCCTCCACCGGAGAGTGTCAGGTCCGGTAACGAAACGATCGAGAGACCTGCGTATTGGGCGCAGCCTGACGATGACCCACCTGTTTTTTATAGCGGAATGCCCGGGAGGCGCTCAGTGAAGAAAATTGAAGCCATCATCAAGCCGTTCAAGCTCGACGAGGTGAAGGAGGCGCTTCAGGAGGTGGGACTTCAGGGCATTACCGTCACCGAGGCCAAGGGCTTCGGCCGGCAGAAGGGCCATGCCGAACTGTATCGCGGCGCCGAATACATCGTCGACTTCCTGCCCAAGGTGAAGATCGAGATCGTGATCGGCGACGACCTCGTCGAGCGCGCGATCGAGGCGATCCGCCGCGCGGCCCAGACCGGCCGCATCGGCGACGGCAAGATCTTCGTCTCCAACATCGAGGAAGCCATTCGCATCCGAACCGGGGAATCCGGACTGGACGCGATCTAAACGCTCTGCGGGAGGCTTGGAACGGCGCCGCCGCCCCCAAGCCTCCGGGAGAACATCTGCTGCGCCAGCAGCCAGACGGCAGCGCGAGTGTCCTCTGCGAGGCGCTTGCACGCGGCCCTTTTGGCGTTTCCGATATTGTCTTGGCCCCCGCGCGAGGCTATGGAGCATGACCCGCGGACGCCGTCCCGCGCCGGGCCGTGACGTTTCAGACAAGAGGGGTATTCATGAAGACCGCCAAGGACGTCTTGAAGGCAATCAAAGACAACGACGTCAAATACGTCGACCTCCGCTTCACCGATCCGCGGGGCAAGTGGCAGCACGTCACCTTCGACGTCAGCATGATCGACGAAGACATTTTTGCCGAAGGCACGATGTTCGACGGCTCCTCGATCGCCGGCTGGAAGGCGATCAACGAATCCGACATGTGCCTGATGCCCGACCCGGTGACCGCGACGATCGATCCGTTCTTCGCCGAGACCACCATGATCATCACCTGCGACGTGCTCGAGCCGACCACCGGCGAGCCGTACAATCGCGACCCGCGCGGCATCGCCAAGAAGGCCGAGGCGATGGTGAAGTCGATGGGCGTGGGCGACGCCGTGTTCGTCGGCCCCGAGGCCGAGTTCTTCGTGTTCGACGACGTGCGCTACAGCTCCTCGCCGTACAACACCGGCTTCCGCCTCGACTCATCGGAGCTGCCGACCAACTCCGACACCGAATATGAGGGCGGCAATCTCGGCCACCGCATCCGCACCAAGGCCGGCTACTTCCCGGTCCCGCCGCAGGACTCGGTGCAGGACATGCGCTCGGAGATGCTCGGCGCGATGGCCCGCATGGGCGTCAAGGTCGAGAAGCACCATCACGAGGTGGCGTCGGCCCAGCACGAGCTCGGCATGAAGTTCGACACGTTGACGCTGATGGCCGACCAGATGCAGATCTACAAGTACTGCATCCACCAGGTCGCGCACATCTACGGCAAGACCGCCACCTTCATGCCGAAGCCGGTCTATGGCGACAACGGCTCCGGCATGCACGTCCACCAGTCGATCTGGAAGGACGGCAAGCCGGTGTTCGCGGGCAACAAGTATTCCGACCTGTCGGAGACCTGCCTGTCCTACATCGCCGGCATCATCAAGCACGCCAAGGCGATCAACGCCTTCACCAACCCGTCGACCAACTCCTACAAGCGTCTGGTCCCGGGCTATGAGGCGCCGGTGCTGCTCGCCTACTCCGCGCGCAACCGCTCGGCCTCGTGCCGCATCCCCTACACCTCCTCGCCAAAGGCCAAGCGCGTCGAGGTCCGCTTCCCCGATCCGCTCGCCAACCCCTATCTAGGCTTCGCCGCGATGCTGATGGCCGGCCTCGACGGCGTGAAGAACAAGCTCGATCCAGGCCCGGCGATGGACAAGGACCTCTACGATCTGCCGAAGGAAGAGCTGAAGCAGATCCCGACCGTCTGCGGTTCGCTCCGCGAGGCGCTCGAGAACCTCGACAAGGACCGCGCCTTCCTGAAGGCCGGCGGCGTGTTCGACGACGACTTCATCGACAGCTACATCGAGCTGAAGATGACCGAGGTCGCGCGCTTCGAAATGACCCCGCATCCGGTCGAATTCGACATGTACTACTCGGGCTAAGGCCCGGCAAAGATCGGCGGATCACGAAGGCGCCCCTCGCGGGGCGCCTTTTTTGTTTTCATGCGCATTGTGACATGATTGAAGAAGGGCACCCATACCTCCGGACCAAGAAACACAACCATGAGCACTGAAGGCTTGCTGAACGACGAGGTTGGTCGTGAGTTCGATCCGCAAGGCCTGATCGCCCCGGAGATCCTGGTGGACGCCGATCGCGCCGCCAATGATGCAGACCTCGTCGAGGACGTCGTCGATTTCGTGAACTGGGCGCTCGAATCCGCCTATCTCGTCCCTGGAGAGATCGCGCCCGAGGCATTTTGGAGCTATTACGCGGACTATTATCGCGCCGAGGTCAACAATGGCGGACACAGCCAGTTCGCCTTCAACAGCGACATGAACGAGACCGCGCTCGACAACTGCCGGCGCGGGCTCGAGGCAATGGGCGCCTCCGACTATCTGGTGATCTTCAACGAGTTTCTCGCCATCATGCAAGGTGAGCCCGAGCGTGCCGAGGCGATCCGCGACCGCATCCGCTTCCAGACCATCGATCCGGATATCCGCGCGCTCGACGACCGCTTTTTCAAGCTGCGCAACATGACCGCGCTCAACGCAGCATGGCTGCGGACGCTCCCCAGCCTTCGGCCGCTTCCAATCGAACCGGAAAATGATCTCGAGGCCGCCCGTGACAGGCTCGTCGCGGCCAACAAGATGCTGGATGCGCGGATCGCTTACCTGGAGGGTACCCAGGACCGCTTCAAGGCGACCGATCCGGTCCAAGTGGCGGCCCGCGCCACCTGCGCACAAGAGGGCATCACGTTCGAGAGACTGAACGCCGGGATTCCCGAGAGCGACGGGATCCGCTGGGACCTGAGCACTTCCAGCGGACACCGCACGATGCTTGTGGCGCCCGAACTCGCGGTTATGCGCGCTGGCACGGCCCTGCGGGGGCTCTATTTCTTCGGGACGAAGAGCGCTTACGCGACGCCAGCGGGTAACGGTGCGGTGCGCGCATCGCTCGCGGCAGCCGCGCCTCGCGAGGTCCAACGCCGCGCCGCAGCACCGCTCACAGGCGACGCGCTCGCGGCGTCCACCGAGCAGATCTGCGCGGAGTGCCTGATGGCTCCGTTCTTTTCACTTTGCGCCCATCTCACCGACGGCGCGAAGCAGTTGCAAGCCGCCCTGGTCCTCAACTATTTCGGTAGCGCCGCGGGCGGAGCGAGCTACGTGCCACGAAGCGCCGCGCCGAAATTCGCAAAAGATCAGGATCACGCCCTGGTGCGGCTGGTGATTGCCAACCTGCTCTTCGACATGGCGATCGTGAACGAGGGGCTGACCGACGCGATGCTCGAGGATCACGAGCGTGCGTCCGCGCTCCTGATCAACCTCGGCGCGGGTGCGGCGGCGGCCGCCTGCAGCTTCCGATTGCTCGAATGCGGCCGCCTGACCACGCTCGCGCAACTTGACCGTGATGACCTCGTGCGAGAGCGGGAGAACATCAGGCTTCAACTCATCGAGATCGGCATCTGGTGGTTGCGTTTCGTCGGCAAAGCGATTGCTGCAGCGAAGGCGCAGGACGCCAAGCCCGGTGGCCTGATATTTACCAATCCGCGGCTCCGGCGCGCCAGAGCTGCCGCGATCCAGCTTGCGCCGGACACCCTCGGCGACCTCGCCGCAACGCTCGCCTATTTCGATTCGGAGTACCCGACCGATCCTGTCAGCAGCATGCAGCCGATCTACGATCATGCGCTAGGGGCGTTCGCCAAGCGCTTCGCGAGCTCCGCCCGGCAGGCCGCCGCCTGGACCGCATCTGTCGCTGCAGCGCGTGAAGCGGCTGTAACGACGGCGCCTCCTGAGGACGCGATCATCCTGATCAATGCGATCAAGCTCCCGGGGACGAAAACCGAGACTTTGGTCGGGACCGCTGGAGTTCTCAGGAACGGCGACTGGACCCGCGCACATTTTCACTATCTCGACTCCGGCGAACGCCAAATCCTGCGCTGACGATCGGTCCGCATTCAGCCAACGAACCGCACATGCGCTAGCAGATGCTCGGTAGCGAAGCGGGAGCGCAAGCGGATCCCGACCGTCTACGCCGCGGCAGCTACATCGCGCTGAAGATGACCGAAGTCGAGCGCTTCGAAATGAGCCCGCATCCGGTCGAGTTCGACATGTACTACTCGGGCTGACAAGCTCGACCGATCGGCGGACACGACATCAGGGCGCCCCTCGCGGGGCGCCCTTACTTTTTCATGACTTGAGGAAACGGCGAGCTGGCCAGATCTTGCGCGTTCACCCTGAATCTGAGCCCGCCCTAGGCGAGACCTGCGTCGACCTGGAAGCATTGGCGCGTGATGCGCTGGCTGTCGTCGGAGGCGAGAAACAGGGCCATACGCGCGATGTCCTCAGGCGTCACGGCATCGGGGATGATCTGGCGCGACCGCATATCCGCGATGGTCTTCTCGTCCGGATACCACAGCCGGCGCTGCCGCTCGGTGATCACCATGCCCGGGGCAATGGCATTGACGCGGATGCGGTCGGGGCCGACCAGCCGCGCGAGCGAGTTGGTGAAACCGACGACCGCCGCCTTGGCCGCGGCATAGACCTGCAGCCCCGGCGCGCCGCGCATCCATGCGATCGACGACATGTTGATGATCGAGCCGCCGCCCCGGGCCTGCATCTGCGGTACGATCGCCTGCGCGGCAAAGAAGACGTGCTTCAGATTGACGCCGATCATCCAGTCGAACTCGGCGGGCGTCACCTCCGCGAGGACCTGGCGCTGGTCGTTGGCGGCGTTGTTGACGAGCACCGCGGCATCGCCAAGCCGGCCGCGCACCTCGGCGATGGCCTCGCGCAGCGCCTCGATGTCGAGCAGGTCGCAGGGCAGGAACAGCGGCGCGTGGCCGGACGCGACGGCGGCTTCCTCGACCAGCGCCTTGCCGGCCTCGGCATCGACGTCGAGGAACGCGACACGGGCCTGCTGCGCCGCGAATGCGCGCACGATCGCGGCGCCGATGCCGCTTGCGCCTCCCGTCACCAGGACGACGCGTCCCGCCAGCCCTGAATAACTCGTTTGTGTCATGCGATCAGTCGCTCCGTCTCGGGGTCGAACAGGCACACGCGGCGGGTGTCGAGCGCAAAAGCCGCGGAGGCTCCCGGCGTGGGACGAACGTCCGGCGCGATCCGCGCCATGGCCGCCTCGCCTCCAAGGCGCAGCAGCACGATGGTCTCGGCACCGGTCGGCTCGACCATCTCCACCGGCGCATTGACCAGGATCGGCGGGTCTGCCGAAAATGCGCGGCTGCCCTCGGCGATGCATTCCGGCCTGATGCCAAGCACCACGTCGCGGCCGATGAAGGGCGCCGCGGCATCGTAACCCTGCAGCCTCAGGCGAACCTCGTCCGGCCGGCCCTCGCCGATCACGACGACCGGCGCGCCGTTCTCGGCCTCGAGCCGCGCGGGCATGGTGTTCATCGGCGGCGAGCCCATGAAGCGCGCCACGAACAGATTGGCCGGATAGCGGTACACCGTGTCGGGATCGGCAAACTGCTGCACTGAACCCTGATGCATCACCGCGATCCGTGTTGCCATCGTCATCGCCTCGATCTGGTCGTGCGTGACGTAGACGATCGTGGCGCCGATGCGCTGGTGCAGGCGCTTGATCTCCATCCGCATCTCGACGCGCAGCTTGGCGTCGAGATTGGACAGCGGCTCGTCGAACAGGAACAGCAGGGGATCGCGGACCAGCGCCCGCCCGATCGCCACGCGCTGCCGCTGTCCGCCGGACAGCTGCGACGGCTTGCGGCCGAGCAGCGGCTCGATCTGCAGCAGCCGCGCGACATGGGCGACGGCGTCGTCCTGCTTGGCCTTCGGCACGTGCCGGCATTCCATGCCGAAGGTGATGTTCTGACGCACCGTCATCGACGGATATAGCGCGTAGGACTGGAACACCATCGCGATGTCGCGATCCTTCGGGGCGACGTCGTCGACGAGTCGGCCGCCGATCTCGATGCTGCCCGAACTCTGGCGCTCGAGGCCGGCGATGATGTTGAGCAGGGTCGACTTCCCACAGCCGGACGGTCCCACGAGCACGATGAACTCGCCCTTGCCGATCTCGAGGCCGATGCCCTTCAGCACCTCGATCGGGCCGAACGTCTTGTGCAGATCGCGGACGGTGAGCGCTGACATGTGGATCCCTATTTGACGGCGCCCGCGGTAAGGCCGCGGACGAAGTATCGGCCACCGAAGAAATAGACCAGAAGCGTCGGCAGCGCCGCGATCAGCACCGCGGCGCTCTGCACCCCGTGCTGCGGGATGTCGGCGATCGCCGCGGAAAGCGCGATCAGCGCGGCGGTGACCGGCTGCTGCTGGCCGGTCGTGAACGTCACACCGTAGAGGAACTCGTTCCAGATATGGGTGAACTGCCAGATGACCGTGACGATCAGGATCGGCGACGACAGCGGCAGGATGATGCGCCAGAAGATGCGGAAGAACCCGGCGCCATCGATGCGCGCAGCGCTGATCAGCTCACGCGGTACGGCGACGTAGTAGTTGCGGCAGAACAGCGTCGTGAAGGACAGGCCCTGGATCGTGTGCACCAGCACCAGGCCCGAAAGCGTGTTGATCAGCCCGATGTCCCGCAGCACGATGGTCCAGGGCAAGAGCCGCATCTGCTGCGGAAGGAACAGGCCGAGGGTGACGATGCCGTAGATCCAGCTGTCGCCGCGGAAGCGCCATAGCGACACGGCGTAGCCGGCGACCGCCCCGAGCAGGGTGGAGATGATCGTCGCCGGGATGGTGACCAGCGCCGAGTTCAGCATGTAGGGACGGATGCCGGCACAGGTCTCGGCGACGCAGAAGCCGCTCCAGGCGGCGGCGTAGTTGCTCCAGGCCCAATGTTTCGGCCAGCCGATCATCGAGGCCTGCGCGATCTCCTCGTTGCTGCGCAACGAGTTCAGCACGACCACCACCAGCGGCGCCAGATAGGCGGCAGCGATCAGAATGACCACGAGATAGATAAGGATCCGGCCTGGCCCGGCGCTGCGCTCACGCATGACCGCCCCGTCGGCGCTGGATGGACTGCCACACCGCATAGGGCAGCAGCACCGCGAGCAGGATGAGCAGCATCAACACCGCCGCTGCCGCACCCCGGCCGAGCTGGCTACGCTGGAACATGAGATCGTAAACGACGAGCGCCGGCAGCTGGGTGGCGATTCCCGGGCCGCCATTGGTGAGCGCGCGGACGAGGTCAAAGGTCGAGATCGCGAACTGCAGCTGGATGACGGCGACAGTGACGGTGATCGGCCAGAGCGTCGGCAGAATGACGCGGGCGTACAGGCGGAACGGCCCGGCGCCATCGATCTGCGCCGCCTTGACGAGCTCGTTGTCGACCGACCGCAGGCCGGCGAGAAACAGCGCCATGGCGAAACCGGAGGACTGCCAGACCGCGGCGATGACGATGGTCCAGATCGCCATGTCGCGGTCGATCAGCCAGTCGAACCGGAACGACGCCCAGCCGAGATCGTGCACGAGCTTCTCGATGCCGAGGCCAGGATTGAGCAGCCAGCTCCAAACCGTGCCGGTGACGACGAACGAGACCGCCAGCGGGTAGAGGAAGATCGATCGCAGCACGTTCTCGCCGCGAATGCGCTGGTCGAGCAGAATCGCGAGCAGCAGGCCGATCAGCAGGCTCAGCAGCACGAAGACGCTGCCGAACAGCAAGAGATTGTTGAAGGCGATCTGCCAGTTCCGCGACGCCAGCACGGCCGTGTAGTTGCGCAGACCGACCCAGCCCGACATCGGAACCAGCGTGGATGGCGTGAACGAGATCCAGAGCGTCCACAGCGCGAACGAGACCAGGTGCCCCGCGGCAAGCAGCAGCGGCACCCAGATCATCAGTTGCTCGGCCAGCCGGCCCAGCAGGCCGGACAGCGCGGTCCGGCCTGGCCGTGTCGACATGGAGAGCTCGCCGTTCAACGTGCGCCCTCGACCGCGTCGCCGAGTCGGGCCGCGCCCTGCTCCGGCGTCATCGCCTTGTTCTTCACATATTCCGTGATGACGTCGATCATCGCGGCGGTCATGCCGTTTTCCTGCGCCATGTTGTGGGCGAGGCTGAGCACGGCCTGGTTGCTGGCGACGGCGTCCTTCAGCGCCGCGGCGGTCAGCCGCTGGCCATCCGACCAGCCGGCCCCGGACAGGTCGACATCGGTCCGCACCGGGATGGATCCCGTGATCTGCGAGTACATGGTCTGGATCGCGGGATCCATGACGAGCTGCGCCATCAGCGTCTGCCCGGCCTGCAGATCGGCGTCTTTGCGCTGCCAGAAGATGAAGGCATCGGCATTCAGCAGGAACACTGGTTTGCCATTGTCGCTGGGACCCGGCGCGATGATGAAGTCCTCGAACTTGAAGCCGGCGTTGCGCAGCACGCCCTGCGCCCACCCGCCCTGGATCATCATGCCCATGTCGGCCTCAATGAAGCGTTTGAGGTTGGTGGAGAAGTGCTGGGCACCGACGTTCGGATCCATCCAGTCGGCGATCTTGCGCAGCTGGGCGAAGGCCGCCTTGATCTCGGGGCCCTTCAGCGCCTTCTCGTCGAGATTCATGATCGCCGCGCGATAGGCCGCAGGACTGATGCCAGCGAGAGCGGCCTCGAACTTCTGTCCGTCATCGGGGCGGGTGCCGCCGTTGCCGACGGGATATGGCACGCCTGCCGCCTTCATCTTTTCCGCCAGCGCATTGAAGTCGGCCCATGTGACCGGGATCTTGTCGGCATTGGCCTTGTCCATCGCGCGCTTGGAAAGGAACAGCATGTTGGTGCTGTAGATCTGCAGCGGCAGCGCAATCCATTTGCCGTCCGGCTTGTGCAATTTGGCGAGGTCGGGAGCGATGACCTTCTCGTAGCCGGCCGCCGCGACCAGCGCATCGAGATTGACGGTCGGAGCAATCTTCGACCAGGCCGCGATCTCGGGACCCTTGAGCTGCGAACAGGCCGGCGGATCGCCCGCCATGATCTGCGCGCGCAGCTTGTTCATCATCTCCGTGGTAAAGCCCGGGACCGGCGAGTGCTGCCAGACGCCGCCCTTCTCCTCGAACTTCTTGCCGAGCGCCGTGATCGCCGCGCCGTCACTGCCGGCGGACCATTGCGAGATCAGGGTCAGGCGCGGCTTGGGTCCGCTTTGCGCGCGCGCGAAGGCGGGCAGCGCGAGCGCGGCTGCAGATCCAGCGAGCAGACGACGCCTCGTGGTGATAGTCGGCATGGCATGTTCCTCCCGGGCTTGTAGTTGATCCGCTTTTGGGGCCGCGCGGTTGACGGCATCTCAGGCAGCCTCCGTCGCTTCGGCCGGCATCCCGCCACGGCTGGCGAGGCAGCAAGCGGCGAAGGCCAATGCGGCACGCGGGTCGTGGCCGGTCGAGGGCGGCACGAACGCGACCGCCAACGCGGCAGCGTCGAGCCCGCCGAGCAGGCTGGAATCGATTCCCTGAAGCAGCGCCGTCCGATCGTCCGGCGGAAGAAGTGACGGCCAGCCGCTGATGGCGATGGCGCGCGAAGGCTTCACGTTGAGCGTATTGCCGATCGCGAGCCCAAGTCGAAACAGCCGGAGTCGCAGTTCCTGGCGCACCTGCGACGAGAACGCGACCGTCGTCACCCAGTCGTTGTGGAGTTCGTGCAAGTCCGGCTCGGGAAACCCGAGCAGCGCGGCCAAGGCGGGCAGCGAGGCGTAGGCTTCGACGCAGCCGTGATGACCACAGCGACAAAGCGGTCCGCCATCGCCGAACACCATGTGGCCGAGTTCGACGACCTGCGCGCCATCCGTCGCGATCGTATCATCCATCCAGGCGCCCGCGACGCCCTGTCCGACGAAGACGAACAGATGCGCGCCGCTGAACGGATAGCCCTCCATGCGGCAGCGATGAAAGGTGGCGTGTGCCACCACCGAATTGGTGAACTCGGCCGGCACATCTCTGAACATCTCACTCAGCATGGCACGGATGCTGGCGATGTCGCAGGGAATGATGGCGTTGCCCGAGACGCCCAGGCGGCCAAGGCCGGGAACGCTGATCCCGATCTGCGCGAGCTTGACATGGCGCCGTCGCGTCCAGTCGCGCAGCACGGTCAGCCCTTCGTGGAAGACGCGCCCGACGGACTGAACCGTCGGATGTTCCGGCAGGGCCAGTCGTTTCGTCTCCTGCAACTCGCCGGACAGCGCGCCGATGCCGACGCTGAGCCACTGCCCCGCGATCTCGATGGCACCGAGCGCGACGGAA
Source organism: Bradyrhizobium sp. HKCCYLS2038 (assembly GCF_051167655.1). Lineage (NCBI taxonomy): Bacteria > Pseudomonadati > Pseudomonadota > Alphaproteobacteria > Hyphomicrobiales > Nitrobacteraceae > Bradyrhizobium > Bradyrhizobium sp. HKCCYLS2038. The sequence continues at coordinate 133,596 of NZ_JBNPTM010000009.1, forward strand.
CGATCCAGCGACACGAGCGCGCTGGGACCGCCGAAATACGGCACCGGCCGCCTGATCTCCTCGACCAGACCTTCCGCCTTCAGGTCAAACAGGATGCGCGACAGGCTCGCCTCGGAGAGACGCACAGCCTTCGCCAAGGGCGGACGAAACATGCCGCCGGACTGCAGCAGCTGCCCCAGGATGGCCGCGCGCGTCTGCCGCCGGCTTCGCGGCTGCTCCGACATGTCCCTCCCTCGCATCATTCTTACTTAGTGCAAGAATGTGCGTGAGAAGCGATTCACATGTCAAGCGCGTTGCCGATTCCTGCCGTGACTTGTTGTTGTGCGCGGCAGCATCGGCAATTCAGAACGACGGACTGACACGAGACGCTCGCGCCTTCATGCGAGTCCGCAACTAACAAGACCGAGTCCCCCGTGCGCGGGACTTGCCCTGCGCGACGCCGCCTCGAATCAAAGCGAGATCGCCGTATGCGGCGCGTTCAGGCGATGCTCTCGCATCGCCTTGAGAACCATGAGGCCCGGCCGCCAGACCAGCGCTATTTCTCGGGGAATCGAACCTCGATCTGTTCGACCACCGGGCCCCATTTGCGCATCGTGGCGTTGTCGGACGCAACTGGATCGCCACTGGGCGCGCTTCTGATGTCCTTGCCCCGCCCGAAGCGCACCACGATCTCGCATCCACCCGGCAGCGGACGGCCCAACACGCCGCCCTTCCAGTTGATGACGAAACCGGTGAAATCCGAGTCGATCCCGGTGACGAGAAAGGGCTTGCCGTTGATTTTCTGAACCTGTGCCAAAGTCGAACCGATCGTCACCCCAGCCACGTTCCAGTGACTGCTCTCGGCATCTCGCACCGTCAATCGTGCAACGCGGGTCATCGCATCATCCGCGAACAACACGTCGATGCGCCAGTCCGGAGACTGCGGCAGCAGGGCCACGCCTCGATACGTGATGTCCTCCACGCCAGTGTAGAGATCATCCGCGACCACCGCCTCCTCGCCATAGCGCTGCATCAGACTCTTGGCGGAATCGCCCACCGACACCGGAGAGGTGCAGGTGATCGGCCCGTCGGCCGGAGGCAGCGTCTGCGCGGAGACTGGAGCAGCAAGAAGCATCGCAACGATCATCACCCAGCCCATAAGTCGATCCATTCCCCCTCGTCCCCTTCCGTGCGCGGTGTCACGACCATGACTTCACTTCGTGGCGAAACGCACTTTGATCTGCTCCACGACCGGCGCCCATCGGCGCAGCATGGCGTCATCCGACGAGATCCTTCCCCTGCCCTCGCGGGCCAAGGCCGCCGGCACCCGGGAATCAGCGCCGAAGCGAAGCTTGAGCGTGCAGCCGCCGGGCAGGCCGCGCCCGACCATGCCGCCTCCCCAATCGGCGACGAAGCCGTTGAGCTCCGAGTCGAAGCTGATGATCCGGAACGGCCGACCGTTGATCCGCTGCACCTCGGCCAGGGTGGCACCCAGAGTCACGCCGGCGACGCTCCAGCGGCTCGTGCGTGCATCATGCAGCGTGAGCCGCGATACACCGCGCAACGCGTCCTCGTCGACAAAAGCCACGTCGATGCGACGATCCGGCTGTCCGGTAAACAGCGCAACACCGCGATAGGTGATCTCCTCGACCCCCGCGCGGATGTCGTCCTGAACCACCGCCTCCCCGCCATAGCGCTGCATCAGACTCTTGGCGGAATCGCCCACCGACACCGGAGAGGTGCAGGTGATCGGCCCGCCGGCCGGAGGCATCGGCTGCGCCGACACCGGCGTGGCGAGCAACATCAAGAGAACGATTGAACGACGCACGGCGGCTCCTCACTCGCGCGAGGTTAAAATCGCTGCGCAGCCCCCGTCACGCCGTCTACGCCGCACCCCATCCGTCGACGCGCGAACCTTTGGGCGCTGCCCGAGCGTGAACGCCCTGGTGAGCGCTCATCTCGGCCGCTGTCGGCGGCTCCCAGATGCTTTCGATGAAGTCGAACATCGGCCGCGTGACGGTCAGCGAGAAGGTCTCGCCGCGCGTTGCGTTACGGGAGTTGACGCGCCGCCATCGTTCGTCGGCGGGCACGTCGAGAAAATGCAGCGTGACGTCGAAGCCGGATTGCCGGGCCAGCGCGGCGAAGCTCGCCCTGCTGCTGGCGCGCAGGAACGACAAATCGAGCACCGGCGCGATGCCGGCCTGGGCGCAGCCGATGGCCATGCGCCCGATCTGACGTTCACAGCGCCCGACCCGCTCAGTGATCCAGTCGACGCGCAGCGGCTCGGGCTGGTCGCTGGCGAACAGCTCCACCATCCATTCGTCGATCGAGAAATGCACCCCGTTGCAGCGGCTGACGAGGTCGCGTGCGTAGGTGGTCTTGCCGGCGCCGGTCGCGCCGCAGACGAGGTGGAATGTGCTGGTCATGGCTTTCGATCCTCTGGTGCTTCAGAGGATATATATCCGGGTAAAATATGCCTTGTAAATATCACCCGGATAATATTTGCCGAAATCCAGGCGCCCATGGAGGGCGGCTTCGACTCGCGAGGCTGGAGAACGCCCCGTCCTCGCCCGCCCTGAGGTCGCCAGCCCGGCAAGACAATGCTAAATTCGCGTTCGCCTTCAGCCAGACGACCCTTTCCATGCAGCTCCATCCCCTTCGCCATGCCGAGCGCGTCACAGGACGCCGGCAGTCGGCGCTGATCGACCTGTGGTCGACGGCGGGATTTGCCGCGGCGGTCAGCGAGGTCACCGGGCCTCATCTCTACGAGTACGGCGAGCTGCCCGTTCCGACGGTGGCGATCACGCTGTACGACGTCCGGCGCCACGTCCTGATCGAGGACGGCATGGTCCGGCGCGATGCACCTGTGAGTGCGGGGCGTTTCCGCATCGGCCAGCCCGGCTGCAGCGTGGTGGTCGATGCCGTGCCCGAGGTCCGCTCGGGCCCGTTGCTCATTCTGTATCTCGGCGATGCTCTGCTGAAGGAGGTCGCGGCGTCCCGCGGCTCCGCAGGACCCGTCACGCTCACGCACCAGGCCTGGGACACCGAGGATCCGATGCTGGAAGCCGCGGCGAAGCGGCTGGTCGAGAGCTGCGGCGATGGCGGCAGTCCGAGCCGGCTGCTCGCCGAGCAGTTCGCCTACACGCTGGCGCTGCACGTCTCGGACCGCTACGCGACGCAGCGCCCGACGGAATCGGAGCGGACGCAGCCGCTGGACGAGCAGATGCGGGCGCGCGTCACGGAGTTCGTGCGCGCCGATCCCGGCGCCCCGATGACCCTCGCTGCGATGGCGGAGGTGGCCGGGATGAGCCCCTCCTCCTTCATCCGCAGCTTCAAGCAAGCGACCGGAACGACGCCGCACCGGTTCGTCGTCGAGCAGCGCGTGCTGGCCGCGCGCCGGCTGCTTTCGACCTCCGACCTGCCGATCGTGGAGATCGCGCTGTCGCTCGGCTTCTCCTCGCAGTCGCATTTCGGCGCCGCGTTCCGGACGGTGACGGGCGAGAGCCCCGCACGCTATCGCCGCCTGCAGCGCGGCGGCCGCTGATTTTCTGACAAGTCAGCAGCAACCGACTCCGTCCCGGCGATTTTCTGACAGACGCCGCGAGGTCTTTCGGAGCAATCTCTCCGGGATCGACCGCCCGACAAGAGCGGCGCATGGGAGGGAAGCATGTCGACAGCTACGGATACGGTGGTGCCGATCGAGGACACGAGCCTCACCGGCTTCTACAACGGCATGACCACGGCCGAGCGGCGCACCTTCTGGGCCTGCGCCACGGGCTGGGCGCTCGACGGCATGGACTTCATGATCTACCCGCTGGTGATCGGCACGATCATCGCGCTGTGGAAGGTCGATGCCGGCACCGCGGGCCTCGCCGGAACGGTGACGCTGCTCGCCTCGGCGTTCGGCGGCTGGGCGGCGGGCTATCTCGCCGACCGGATCGGCCGTGTCAGAACCTTGCAGTTCACCATCATCTGGTTCTCGCTGTTCTCCCTGCTGTGCGCGTTCGCGCAGAATTTCGAGCAATTGCTGGTGCTCCGCGCCCTGCTCGGCCTCGGCTTTGGCGGGGAATGGGCCGCCGGCGCGGTGCTGATGGGCGAGACCATTCGCGCCGAGTATCGCGGCCGCGCCGTCGGCAGCGTGCAGTCCGGCTGGGCCGTCGGCTGGGGCCTCGCGGTGCTGGCGCAGGCCGCTCTGTTCTCGCTGATGCCGGCCGATCAGGCGTGGCGGTGGATGTTCGCGATCGGCGCCCTGCCGGCGCTGCTGGTGCTGTATCTGCGCGCCTTTGTGAAGGAGCCGGAGGTCGCTGCCGCCGCGCGCGCCAAGATCGCCGCCGCGGGCCAGAGCCCGTCGATCCTTGAGATCTTCCAGGGGCCGATCCTGAAAACCACCATTCTCGCCTCGCTGGTCGCCACCGGCTGCCAGGGCGGCTACTACGCGATCACCTTCTGGGTGCCCCGCTTCCTCACCACCGAGCGCAAGCTCTCGATCGTGGGCTCGACCGGCTATCTCGCCGCGCTCATCATCGGCTCGTTCGTCGGCTATCTCGTCGGCGCCTGGTACGCGGACCGCTTCGGCCGGCGCAATCTGTTCCTGGTGTTCTCGCTCGGCGCCATGGTCGTCGTCGCCGCCTACACCCAGCTGCCGCTGTCGAACGAGGTGCTGTGGCTGCTCGGCTTTCCGCTCGGCTTCTTCGCCTCGGGCTATTTCTCCGGCATGGGCGCGTTCCTGACCGAGCTCTATCCGACGCGGCTGCGCGGCTCCGGCCAGGGCTTCTGCTACAATTTCGGCCGCGGCATCGGCGCACTGTTTCCGTTCCTGGTCGGCTATCTCTCGCAGATGACGTCGCTCGCCACCGCGATCTGCCTGTTCGCCGTGTTCGCCTATGCGCTGTTCTTCGTCGCCGCCTACGCGCTGCCGGAGACGCGCGGCAAGGTGCTGCACGCCGATGCGTGAGATCGCGTCCGCAACGGATCGGGCTCCCGCCTGCGCGGGGCCCGATCCGCATCCGCGCAGGCCCACCCGCTTCGTCGTGCCACCGGGCGCGGTCGACACCCACGCCCATGTCATCGGGCTGCCGCCGCGCCATCCGTTCGTGGCCTCGCGCAGCTACACGCCGCCGGAGGCCACCGCGGCCTCCTATCTGGCGATGCTTGATGCCACCGGCATGACCTATGGCGTGCTGGTCCAGGTCAGTGTCCACGGCACCGACAACAGCCTCATGGTCGAGACGCTGCGCGCCAACCGCGAGCGACTGCGCGGCATCGCGGTGATCCCGCTCGGCCTGCCGGACCGCGAACTGGCGGCGCTGCAGCAGGCTGGCTTCGTCGGTCTGCGCCTCAACGTCCTCTATGGCGGTGGCATCGGCTTCGATCAGCTGCACGACTACGCCGCACTGGCCCGCGAGCTCGGCTGGCACCTGCAGTTCCTGATCGACGCCGCCGACCTGCCGGCGCTGGCACCGCGACTGGAGGGGCTGGCGGTGCCGATCGTGATCGACCACTGGGGCCACTTCCCCGTGTCGCGCGGGACCGACGATCCCGGCTTCCAGACGCTGGTCTCACTGGTGCGCGACGGCGCCTGGGTCAAGCTGTCCGGAGCCTACCGCAACACGGTCGCAGGCCCGCCCTATGCCGACACCGTGCCCTTCGTCCGCCGCCTCCACGAGGCCGCCCCCGACCGCTGCGTCTGGGGCTCCGACTGGCCGCACGTCGCACACCGCGGCCACATGATGAACGTCGGCGAGTTGCTCGATTTGCTGGCTGATTGGGTCCCCGATCCCGTCGCGCGCGACCGCGTGCTCGCGGATAACGCGCAGCGGCTGTACGGGTTTGCGGCGGGGTGAGTGGTGAGTGCCGTAACAGGCGTTGGCGATCGTGTACCAAACGTCAGGGATGAGTTTTGTGCAGCGTCACCGTTGCTTTCCACCGCTGCAAGTGACGCGATAGGCGAAGGCCAATTGCGGACCTTAGGCTAACGCATCCGAAGGTCGAGCACCTGCTCTTCACCCCGCATGGGTGATTTTGGGTCCTGCGCCAGAATGCTCGCAATCCATTTCATGAGCACAGGAAGTGTCGTCGCCTCAAACTCGCGGCGCATAGCACCGACCTGTTCTACCGGGACCGAGCCCACACGAACGTAAAGGCGTTCATAGGGAGCATTGGGATTGGGCGGCCAAAAGTGTGCGTCAAATAGTGCGCCAGGCTGTCGAATGAGGTGGACGTCGATTGAAACACCGGCGCGCTTAAGCGCATCCTCCAGCGTTGATGGGCGAAGCGGATAGCCTTGTCCCTTGGGGAGCCTTGCAGTCTCGGACCTCATCTTTCCAGTGTGCCAGCGGACGGCTCGATCAATCAATAGGTGCGGTCCAATTGGCATCCGACAATGGTTTGTTTGCTGATAGCTTGTTCGACGACAGTGGATGAAACTTCGCGAAGAGCTTTATGCAGAGTCACTGTACTCAGAGCGTCACGTGCGGAGAGAGACCCCTCACCCGATCGAGCCCGAGGACGGGCCGGTGCTGCCCTCTCCCACAAGGGGCGAGGGCACTCTATCGCGCAGCGTCGCGGAGGCTAGAGCCGTTGGCGCTCGATCAAAATCGACCACGATCGCAGAGAGAGACTAACAAAGTTACTGCGAGCGCGGTGGCCGTGACTGCGCCCTCTCCCCTTGTGGGAGAGGGCATGTAGGACAGCGCAACGGGCTCGGTTGGGTGAGGGGTCTCTCTCCCCGTGCGTTGCTCGCGGAGAGAGCCCCTCACCTCTCGGCTTTTTCTTCGCACCCGACGGGCATTCCCGCATCCCTCTCATGCGCAAATTGCTCGTCGAGCCAGTTTGTCGCATGATGTCCGGCTTGTGCCGTCGGGCAAATCAGGACGATGTTTCCGGCCATCCCGTTCGCGATGAAGAGGGGCGTTTCGGCCGATCGTCACGGAGCGTAGCAGCGGGGAGCGGTGGACGTGTCGGGCTGGGGCTTGCTTATGCAGGCCGACGTACGAGCCCGGGACGTACGGTCAAGTCGCGTGGTCCTGGCCTCCCGACGCTGAGGTCAAGCCGGTCGATGATGCCTAATGGCGTCTCGGCGGTGACGGGGGCAAGAAAGCCCGGTCCCCGGGGAGATCGCGAAGCAGCCGTTAAAACCAGCGCGCGGGGAAGGCCGGGTCGTCCGGCTGGACTCGTGGTACCTGCCGCCTGCATTTTTTTCTGCAGGCGGGCCACGGGCCTCAGTCGAGGTCCGGTCTTCCCCGCGCCCTCTCATGATCGAGGGCGATGACGGCAGCATCACCCGGGCGCGGAAGCGCCGCGGGGCTGCGGCGGGCTGTTTGCAAACATCGTGTAGTGGATGCGGTGGAGCGCGGTCGCTGCTGCGTGTCGCGCGTCAATTCTCGTCCATGAGGATCAACGCACAACGGCAAGTTCGCCGTTGTCCTGATCTCGTTTGTCTCTCGTGCAATCGGCGCAGGTCAGATCGTCTCCAGGCGCTTCACGAGCTTCTGATAGAGCTGCTGCTGCGCCGCGCGGGCGCCCGGCAATTTGGCGCCGAACGCCGGGTCGAGGTGATCGAAGTCTTTCTTCAGAACCTTGCCGACGTATTCGAAGTACCACTTGCCCTTTTCGATCGTAGCACGGGACAGAAATCCCTCGCCGCCAAGCGGCTCCTGATGATCGGTGAAGGGAAACTCCTGCGAGATCGCGCTGACGGCGCCGTCGTTCTCGTGCCAGGCATCGATCCGAAGCCGCGACGTCGTACCCCAATGGTCGAACGGCCGCTCGCCGGGTGCAAAGTCCTCCCTGTCCGCCTGATAGATCGCCGACGCGTGCAGCAGCGGGTTGATCCTGACGTAACGGACAGGCAGTTCGATGCCGAACACCGGCCGGTTCTCCGGCATGCTGGTGACGAGCGAGAGGTAGTAGGTGTTGGGGTTGCTGGAAAATTTGGCGTTCGCGGCATGGCAGCCGGACAGCGTCAGATCGCAGGCGAGATTGTCCCGGCCGTTCACGAAGACTGTGTCGTCCGGCCATTGTTCCAGCCACAAGTCCGGTATCGGCCCTCCCGACACCGCCCTGACCAGCGCGAGCGCGCCGTCGATCAGCCGTCCGGCATTGGGCCCGAGCTGACCCGTGACCGGGTCGCAGCCGAACATGTAGGTCAGCGTTGATCCGTTCAGCACACCGGAGATCGAGATCACCGCCTCGACCCAGTCGGCATTCGACCCGACGCCGAAAAAGTCCTGCGCAAGCAGCCGCTGCAAGGCGAGGCAGGTATGAGCGCCGGCGCTGTGGCCGACCAGGATCACAGGATCGTCCGCCGACCACTCCGGCAACAACGGTGGAGGAACCTGTCTCTCGCTCCGCAGCACCTCGGGGCGCTTGCCTTCCGCGGCGTTGCCATAGCGAAAGTTTCCCCCCTTGATCTGAGCGAAGACTTCGCAGGCCCGGTCATGGAAAGAGCTGATCGGTCCACATTTGACCTCGTGTGCCTGGAAGTGCGAGCCAGCGAACTGCGCGAGCGCGTCGCCCCAGTATGAGAACGGCAACTCGCCCTCGCCCCAGCCGAAGATGCCGTGAACAAAGATCACCTTGCGCGATTTCAGGGCCATTGCGGATCCTCCCGACGGCCGGTGCCGCTCGCCCGCGGCGGGGACGGCTGCGATTACTTCGCAGCGAAATTCACTCCGATCTCGGTAACGACGGGTGCGAATTTCACCAGCGCCGGATTGTCGGATGACGCCTTCACCCCGTCGCCGGACAGCGCGCGCGGCACATTTCCGTCCTTGCCGAAGCGCAGCGTGATCGAGCAGCCGCCCGGCAGCATGCGTCCGAGCGCGCCGTTCTTGAAGTCGGTGACGAAGCCGCCATAGTCCCAGCCGAAGCCGGCGACGACGAACGGCTTGCCATTGGCCTGCTGGACCGCAGCGAGGCTCGAACCGATAGTGATCCCGGCGACGCTCCAGCGGCTGGTCTTGGCGCTGTCGCGCAACGTCAGTCCGGAGACCGGACTCATCTTCTTGTCGTCGATGAAGGCGACCTCGATGCGGCGATCCATGGCGCGCGGAAACAGCACCAGGCCCTTATACGTCTCGCCCTCGGCGCCCGGAAGGTCCTGCACGACAGCCTCGGCGCCATAGCGCTGCTTCAGGATTTGGGCTGAATCGGTCGCTGCGACGGGCAGCGTGCAGCTGATCGGCCCTTCCATCGGCGCCGCCGTCTGGGCCAGCGCGGGAGCAGCCAGCAGCAGGGCTGCGGCAGTCAGGCAGTATCGCATCGGGGCCCTCGGCTCGGCATGTCGTGAGACGTCTCAGCAGCTAGGTCTATAGCGATGGCCGTCCGGTTCAGAGCATATCCTGCCCAACCGGGGAGTTTTGAAAAACCCGCCGGCGCTCCACATTGAGGGCAACCCAGGAGCCGTCGATGTCCGACCTGTCACCTCTCAATTCGCTTTCCTCCGCGCTGGCCGCCACCGTCGCCGCCGCCGCGCCCTCCCTCGTCTCGGTCCATTCGCACCGCTCGCGTGCGTCGGGCTTTCTCTGGAAGCCGGGGCTCGTCGTCACCGCCGACGAGGCGCTCGCCGACGAGGGTGACGTCATCCTGGCGCTGGCCGACGGCACCACGCGTCCCGCAAGCATCGTCGGGCGCGATCACACCACCGACATCGCGCTGCTGCGTGTCGAAGGCGCAGACGCCCCGGTCATGCCGATGGCCGCGCAGGTGCCGCCGCTCGGCGCCCTCGCCGTCATCGTCGCCGCCGACCAGGGCACGCCGGTCGCGGCACTGGCTATGGTGGCGAAATCGGCCGGGCACTGGCGCAGCCTGCGCGGCGGCGACATCGATGCGCGGATCGAGCTCGACACGCGGCTGCGCCACAGCTCCGAAGGCGGTCTCGTTCTGGATGCCGAAGGACGTGCGGTCGGCATGGCCGTGCGAGGTCCGCGCCGCACCCTGGTCATTCCCGGCGCGACCATCGCCCGCGTCGCGGCGCGGCTGGAGAGCCATGGCCGGATCGCGCGCGGCTATCTCGGCGCGGCGCTGCAGCCGGTGAAGCTCGACGACGGCATCGGCGCGATGATCATGAGCGTCGACAAGGCCGGTCCCGCCGCCGCCGCGGGCCTGCGCCAGGGCGACGTCATCACCGCCCTCAACAACGCGCCCTTCAGCGGCATGCGCGCCCTGATGCGCGAGCTCGGCCCCGACAGCGTCGGTGCTGTCGTCGAGGTGTCAGCGCTGCGTGCCGGCGAGCCGGTGCGGATGGCCTTGACCATCGGTGAGCGGCCGGCGTGAGCGCGCAAGACGACGCGCCGATCACGATCGCGATCGCGGTCGACGATGCCGAACTCGCGGATCGCCTGGCCGTGCTGCTCGGCGGCGTCCCGGGCCTGCGGCTCGTCGCCACCGGCGCTGATGCCGACGTCGCGGTGGTGACGCCGCGTAGTAATGATGCCGGCAAGAGCGAGGGCGTCGACGCGTTTCAGCTGACCGCGCGCGAGCGCGACGTGCTGGCGCTGATGGCCGAAGGCTGCTCCAACAAGGAGATCGCGCGCAGCCTCGGCATTTCAGTCCACACCGCGAAGTTCCATGTCGGCTCGCTGCTCGACAAGCTCGACGCGACGGGACGCACCGATGCGGTGGCGCATGCGGCGCGGCGGGGGATCATCGAGCTGTGAGCAGTTCACTCAGCGCAGCGAGGCAGATTACTTGCGCAAGCCTGACATCACCCGGGGCAGCAGCGCTGCCGCCAGCATGCGGTAGCCGTCGGGCGTGAGGTGCTGACCGTCGACCTGATGCGGCAGGCCGCGAAGCATGCCGTTCTCGACCATCACGACCTTGATGCGGCGCTGCGCGGCCTTGGCCATGATGGCGCTGACGTTGCCGGCACGCTGATCGCCGACGCCCCTGCGGGCATCGTTGCCGCCCGGTTGCAGCACCAGGACGCGGGTCGAGCCATCGACCGCGCCGTCGAAGCGGGACAACATCCCGCCGGTGGTGTCGCCATTGATGCCGGCGTTGGCGACGCTGACCTGCACGCCCTTGCCGCGCAGCATCGCCTCGAGCTGCGCCGGAAAATCCTCACCGCGGTTGACGCCCTTGCCATAGGTGTTGCTGGCACCGAGCGCGACAACCTCGGCGGCGTCGGCAGCGGTCGCGGCCATCAGCCCGCACGCAGCGAACAGTACGATCGTGAGACGCAGGGCCTGCTGGCCGAAAGATACCGCGGGCATTTCGTTCTCCCCACCGTTTGAGCCAGGAGGGTAGCGCAGCTTCATCGGCAGGAAAAGACGGGGTGCGGCGAGAGGCGGCACTACGCCTTCTTCTTCACGTCCTTGACGTTGGAGAACACGATGCCTTCGGCGCGCTCCTTGGTGTAGCCGAGATAGAACTCGTTCTTGGCCAGGAACACCGGATCGCCGTCGACGTCGTCGGCGACGCCGGAGTTATTGGAGGCGATGAACGCCTCCAGCTTCTTCTTGTCGTCGCAGGAGATCCAGCGCGCCAGCGAGAACTCGGAGATCTCAAACTCGACCGGCAGCGAATACTCGGCGTCGAGCCGCGCCTTGAGCACGTCGAGCTGCAGCGGGCCGACGACGCCGACCAGCGCCGGCGCACCGTCGCGCGGACGGAACACCTGCACGACGCCCTCCTCCGACATCTGCTGCAGGGCTTCCTTCAGCTTCTTCGCCTTCATCGCGTCGGTGAGACGAACGCGGCGGACGATTTCCGGCGCAAAGCTGGGCACGCCGACGAATGTGAGATCCTCGCCCTCGGTCAACGTATCGCCGATACGCAAGGAGCCGTGGTTGGGGATGCCGACGACGTCGCCAGCGAAGGCTTCGTCAGCCACCGAGCGGTCCTGGGCGAAGAAGAATTGCGGGCTCGACAGCGGCATGGTCTTGCCGGTGCGCACCAGCTTGGCCTTCATGCCGCGGTTGAGCTTGCCCGAGCACAACCGCGCAAACGCGATGCGGTCGCGGTGGTTCGGATCCATGTTCGCCTGGATCTTGAACACGAAGGCGCTCATGCGCGGCTCGGCGGCATCGACCTTGCGCAAATTGGAATCCTGCGCGCGCGGCGACGGCGCGTAGCGGCCGAGGCCTTCGAGCAGATCGCCGACGCCGAAATTGCGCAGCGCGCTGCCGAAATAGACCGGCGTCAGGTGGCCCTCGCGGAACGCGTCGAGCTCGAACGGCTTGCAGGCTTCCTTGACCAGCTCGAGCTCGTCGGTGATCTGGCCCATGTCGAGATTGGCGTTGATCTTGCCGAGCTCGGCGATGTCGATCTGCTGCGCCGCGCCGGTCTTGGCACCGCCGCCTTCGAGCAGGCGCACGCCGCCGTCTCTGACGTCATAGGTGCCGATGAAGTCGCGGCCGCGGCCGACCGGCCAGGTCATCGGCGTGGTGTCGAGCGCCAGCGTCTTCTCGATCTCGTCGAGCAGATCGAAGGTGTCGCGGCTCTCGCGGTCCATCTTGTTGATGAAGGTGATGATCGGGATGTCGCGCAGGCGGCAGACCTCGAACAGCTTTCGCGTGCGCGCCTCGATGCCTTTGGCGGCGTCGATCACCATGACGGCGGAATCGACCGCGGTCAGCGTGCGGTACGTGTCCTCGCTGAAGTCCTCGTGGCCCGGCGTGTCCAAGAGGTTGAAGACGAGGCCTTCGAACTCGAAGGTCATGACCGAGGTCACAACCGAGATGCCGCGCTCGCGCTCGATCTTCATCCAGTCCGAGCGAGTGTTGCGGCGCTCGCCCTTGGCCTTGACCTGGCCGGCCAGGTTGATGGCGCCGCCGAACAGCAGCAGCTTCTCGGTCAGCGTGGTCTTGCCGGCGTCCGGATGCGAGATGATGGCAAAGGTGCGCCGGCGCGCGACCTCGTCGGACAGAGGCGAGCGGGACGGCTGGTCGGTGGTGACGGCGATATCGGACATGGGGCGGCGGACGTCGTTTCGGGCCGGAGAGCGGCGATGTACGGGAAAGGCGCGGGCTCACGGCCGCCGCGCGCCCCCCATATAGGCGTTTTGCACCGCAACTCCAACCGGGGAGTTAACCGGCCTCCACCCAGCCCGGATCAGTGCCGGAGCACCGAGACGAGCCAGAAGGTCGCGGCCGAGACGATGGCCGAAGCCGGAATCGTGAAGATCCAGGCGTAGACGATCGATCCGGCCACGTTCCAGCGCACCGCCGAGGCACGGCGGGCGGCGCCGACGCCGACGATGGCGCCGGTGATGGTGTGGGTGGTCGAGACGGGAACACCGAGGAAGGTCGCCAGGAACAGCGTAATGGCGCCGCCGGTCTCGGCGCAGAAGCCCTGCATCGGGTTCAGCTTGGTGATGCGCAGGCCCATGGTGCGGACAATCCGCCAGCCGCCCATCAGGGTGCCCAAGGCCATCGCCGTCTGGCACGACAGCACCACCCAGAACGGCACCGTGAAATGCTCGCCGAGATGGCCCTGCGAGTACAGCAGCACGGCGATGATGCCCATCGTCTTCTGGGCATCGTTGCCGCCATGGCCGAGCGAGTAAAGCGAGGCCGAGGCGAACTGCAGGATGCGGAAGGCGCGATCGACCGCGAACGGCGTCGAGCGCACCGAGGCCCAGGACACGATCGCGACCAGGATCATCGCCAGCACGAGGCCGACCAGCGGCGACAGCACGATCGCCAGCACCGTCTTCGACAGCCCGCTCCACACCGTGGCCGAGATGCCGGCCTTCGCGAAACCTGCCCCGACCAGGCCGCCGATCAGCGCGTGCGAGCTCGAGGAGGGAATGCCGGCCGCCCAGGTCACGAGGTTCCAGACGATGGCGCCGACCAGGGCTGCAAAGATCACCTGCGCATCGACGATGGCGGGATCGATGATGCCGGTGCCGATGGTCTGGGCGACGTGCAGGCCGAACACGCCGAAGGCGACGAAGTTGAAGAACGCGGCCCAGAACACCGCATATTGCGGCCGCAGCACGCGGGTCGAGACGATGGTCGCGATCGAGTTGGCGGCGTCATGCAGGCCGTTCAGGAAGTCGAACGCAAGCGCGACGGCGATGAGGCCGACCAGGATGGGAAGGCCGAGTTGAGCGTCCACGGCGCGGCCCTACCCTAGACCTGTTCGATCATGATCGAATTGATCTCGTTGGCGACGTCGTCGAAACGGTCGGCGACCTTCTCCAGATGGTCGTAGATCTCGGCGCCGACGATGAAATCCATCGTGTTGGCGTTGCGGTGCTTGAGGAACAGCTCCTTGAGGCCGATGTCGTGGAGGTCGTCGACCCGGCCCTCGAGCTTGGTCATCTCCTCGGTGATCGCGGTGATCATCGGCACGTTCTGGCCGATCGCCTGCAGCAGCGGCAGCGCCTTGCCGATCAAATTGGCGCACTCGACCAGCAAGGTGCCCATCTCGCGCATAGTCGGCTCGAACTCCTTCACCTCGAACAGCACCACGGCCTTGGCGGTCTGCTGCATCTGGTCGATGGCGTCGTCCATCGAGGTGATCAGGTTCTTGATGTCGCCGCGGTCGAACGGGGTGATGAAGGTGCGGCGGACGGCGGTCAGCACCTCCCTGGTGATGTTGTCGGCCTCGTTCTCGAACTGGCTGACGCGCTGGCAATGGACCAGAATGTCGTCGCCGCCCTTGAGCATGTCCTGCAGCGCATGCGCGCCCTGGATCACCACCTTGTTGTGGCGGGCGAACAAATCGAAAAACCGCTCCTCCTTAGGGAGGACGGCGCGAAACCAGTTCAGCATGGGACGAGATCCATCCATTCCGAAACGGGCCAGGGCTGGCCCGTCACGGAAGTGTCATACTCCGGATCACGCCGCAGCAGAAGCGGCGGGCGGATCATCCACCGCTTTCTGCCTTTTCGACGATCTCTCGTTAAATCAATGACTTAGAGAGAACGCTTGAACAGATGGGCGATTTCTCCAACCACACCGCGGCGGAAGGTGAGCACGCAGGAGACGAAGATGACGCCCTGGATGACCGTCACCCACTGGCCGAAGCCGGCCAGATATTGCTGCATGGCGATGATGACGAAGGCGCCGACGACCGGCCCGAACACCGTTCCGAGGCCGCCGACCAGCGTCATCAGCACGATCTCGCCGGACATCGACCAGTGCACGTCGGTCAGCGAGGCGTTCTGGGCCACGAACACCTTCAGCGATCCGGCGAAGCCGGCGATGGTGCCGGACAGGATGAACGCCAGCAGCTTGTACTGGTCGGTCTTGTAGCCCAGCGAGATCGCGCGCTGCTCGTTTTCCCGGATCGATTTCAAGACCTCGCCGAACGGCGAGTTGATGGTGCGGAAGATCAAGAGGAAGCCGGCGAGGAAGCCGACCAGCACCACATAGTACAGCGTGGTCGGCTTCGACAGGTCGATGAAGCCGAACAGCTTGCCCTGCGGGATGCCCTGGATGCCGTCCTCGCCGTGGGTGAACGGCGTCTGCAGATAGACGAAGTAGAGCAGCTGCGACAGCGCCAGGGTGATCATCGAGAAGTAGATCCCCTGACGCCGGATCGAGATGTAGCCGGTGATGATCGACAGCACGAAGGCGCCGGCGATGCCGGTGAGGACGCCGAGCTCCGGCGGCAGACCCCAGACCTTCAGCGCGTGCGCGCTGCAATAGCCCGCGGTGCCCAGGAACATCGCGTGGCCGAACGACAGCAGGCCGCCATAGCCGATCAGGAGGTTGAAGGCGCAAGCCAGGAGCGCGAAGCACAGCGCCTGCATGACGAAGAACGGGTACAGGTCGGTGAACGGCACGATGGCGAGCAGCGCCGCCATGATGACGAACACGATCATCTCGTCGCGAATGGCGCGCGGCGTGGTCGGCAGGGTCTCGTCGGTGATCGATGTCATGTCAGGCCGCCCGTCCGGTCAGACCCGTCGGCTTCACCAGGAGCACCAGGACCATCAGAACGAAGACCACGGTGTTGGAAGCCTCGGGATAGAAATATTTGGTCAGTCCTTCGATCACCCCGAGCGCGAAGCCGGTGATGATCGAGCCCATGATCGAGCCCATGCCGCCGATCACGACCACCGCGAACACGACGATGATCAGGTCGGCGCCCATCAGCGGCCGGACCTGGTTGATCGGCGCCGACAGCACGCCGGCGAGCGCGGCAAGCCCGACGCCGAGGCCGTAGGTGAGCGTGATCATGCGCGGCACGTTGATGCCGAAGGCGCGCACCAGCGTGGGATTTTCGGTGGCCGCGCGCAGATAGGCGCCGAGGCGCGTGCGCTCGATCAGGAACCAGGTCGCCAGACACACCACCAGCGAGAAGATGACCACCCAGCCGCGGTAGACCGGCAGGAACATGAAGCCGAGATTCATGCCGCCGCGCAGCTGATCGGGGATGGCGTAAGGCAAGCCCGACGAGCCGAAATAGTTCTGGAATACGCCCTGCACGATCAGCGCGATGCCGAAGGTGAGCAGCAGCCCGTAGAGATGGTCGAGCCCGGTCAGCCACTGCAGCAGGGTCCGCTCCAGGATCATGCCGAAGATGCCGACGATGATCGGCGCCAGCAGCAGCGCCCACCAGTAATTGATGCCACCGAGATTCAGCAGGAAGTACGCACAGAACGCGCCCATCATGTAGAGCGCGCCATGGGCGAAGTTGATGATGTTGAGCATGCCGAAGATGACGGCAAGCCCGAGACTGAGCAGCGCGTAAAACGAGCCGTTGATCAGTCCGACCAGGAGCTGTGCGTAGAGGGCCTGCATCGTCTTGTTCTGTTTCTCTCGGCGTTTCCCAAAAACACATCAGCTCCGACAGCGAGCGCCGGAGCTGCAGCGGCTCACTTCTTCAACAGGGCGCACGCGCTCTTGTCGAGCGGCGTGAAGGCCTGGTCGCCCGGCACCGAGCCGACCAGCTTGTAGAGATCCCACGGCCCCTTCGACTCGGACGGCTTTTTGACCTCGAACAGATAGGCAGTGTGGATGGTGCGGCCGTTGGGCTGGATCTCGCCCTTGCCAAACAGTGCATCCTCGGTCGGGACAGACTTCATCCTGTCGACGACCTTGACGCCGTCATGCGGGTTCTCGCCGAGCGCGTCCAGCGCCTTGAAGTAATGCGCCAGGCCCGCATAGACGCCGGCCTGCACCATCGTCGGCGGCGCGCCGTTCTTCATCCGCTTGGCGAAGCGATCGGAGAACGCTCGGGTCTGGTCATTCATGTCCCAGTAGAACGTCTCGGTGAAGTTC
Source organism: Bradyrhizobium sp. HKCCYLS2038 (assembly GCF_051167655.1). Classification (NCBI taxonomy): domain Bacteria; kingdom Pseudomonadati; phylum Pseudomonadota; class Alphaproteobacteria; order Hyphomicrobiales; family Nitrobacteraceae; genus Bradyrhizobium; species Bradyrhizobium sp. HKCCYLS2038. Next base: position 150,752 of record NZ_JBNPTM010000009.1, read on the forward strand.
AGCCCTTGCGCGATGTCGAGCCCGATCGACTTGACGTCGGTGAGGAACAACAGCAGCGCGGCGAGCTTCTGGCCGCCCTTGGTGATGCCGAACTCGGCCGCCTGCTTGATGGTGTTGGTGGTGTCGCCGCCAGCGTTGGCGAGGCCGATGATCTTGGCATTCGACGACTGCGCCTGCAGCAGGAACGACGAGAAGTCGGAGGTGTTGAGCGGATGCTTGACGCCGCCGATCACCTTGCCGCCGTTGGCGGTCACGACCGCCGTGGTGTCGCGCTCCAGCGCGGCGCCAAAGGCGTAGTCAGCGGTGAGGAAGAACCAGGTCGAGCCGCCCGCCTTCACCAGTGCCTGGCCGGTGGTGTGCGCGAGCATGTAGGTGTCGTAGGTCCAGTGCACCGTGTTCGGCGAGCACTGCGCGTTGGTGAGATCGGAGGTCGCCGCGCCCGAATTGATGTAGACGCCGTTCTTCTCCTTGACGACGTTGTTCACCGCCAGCGCCACGCCGGAATTCGGCACGTCGACGATGACGTCGACCTTGTCGACGTCGAACCACTGCCGCGCGATCGAGGTGCCGATATCAGGCTTGTTCTGGTGATCGCCGGAGATCACATCGATCTTCCAGCCTTTCGCCGTGAGGCCGGAATCCTCGATGGCCATCTGCGCCGCGAGCGTCGAGCCGGGACCACCAAGGTCCGAATACAGACCGGACTGATCGGACAGCGCGCCGATCTTGACCGTCTTGTCCCCGGCAAAAGCCACGCTGCCGGCGGCAACCGTGAGCGCCGTTCCCAGCAGCAATGACGCGATGAACCTGTTCTTCATTTCCAACTTTCCAGAACTTTCCAAGTAAAATCCGCGGTGCCGGTCAGACGCCGAGATAGGTATGCAGCTTGTCCATGTTGGCGGACAGATCGGCATTGGCAAAACCGTCGATGACCTTGCCGTGCTCGACGACGTAGTAGCGGTCGGCGACGGTCGAGGCGAAGCGGAAGTTCTGCTCGACGAGGAGGATCGTGAAGCCCTCCTTCTTCAGCCGCGCGATGGTATGGCCGATCTGCTGGATGATGACCGGCGCGAGACCCTCGGTCGGCTCGTCCAGCATCAGGAAGCTCGCGCCGGTGCGCAGGATGCGCGCGATCGCCAGCATCTGCTGCTCGCCGCCGGAGAGCTTGGTGCCCTGGCTCTTCAGCCGCTCCTTCAGGTTGGGGAAGAGCTCGAAGATCTGCTCGAGCGTCAGCCCGCCCGGCCGCACCACCGGCGGCAGCAGCAGGTTCTCGCGGACGTCGAGGCTGGCGAAGATGCCGCGCTCCTCCGGGCACAGCGCGATGCCGAGTCGCGCGATCCTGTCGGACGTCATGCGGATCAGCTGCTGGCCGTTGAAGGCAACCGAGCCGGTGCGCTTGCCGATGATCCCCATGATCGACTTCAAGGTCGTGGTCTTGCCGGCGCCGTTGCGCCCGAGCAGGGTCACCACCTCACCGGCATTCACCGTGAAGTTCATGCCGTGGAGAATGTGCGATTCGCCGTACCAGCTCTCGAGATTCTTGACGTCGAGAATGGTGCTGGTGGCCGCCGCCGACGCGGGCTTGTTGGCCGTGATCACCTCAGGCATGTCCGGCTCCCAGATAGGCTTCCTTGACGCGCTCGTCCTTGGAGAGCTCGGAATAGGGTCCCTCGGTCAGCACCTGCCCGCGCGTCAGCACGGTGATGGTGTCGGAGAGGTTGGCGACGACGCTGAGATTATGCTCGACCATCAGGATCGTGTACTTGGCGGAGATGCGCTTGATGAGCGCTGCGATCTTGTCGATGTCCTCATGGCCCATGCCGGCCATCGGCTCGTCCAGCAGCATCATCTCGGGATCGAGCGCCAGCGTAGTCGCGATCTCCAGCGCGCGCTTGCGTCCATAGGGCATTTCGACAGCCGGAATATTCGCGAACTCGCTGAGGCCCACGTCGTTGAGCAGTTCCAGCGCGCGGCCGTTGAAGCGGTTCAGCACGCTCTTGGAGCGCCAGAAGTCGAACGAGGACCCATGCTGCCGCTGCAGCGCGACGCGGACGTTCTCCAGCGCCGTCAGATGCGGAAACACCGCCGAGATCTGGAACGAGCGGACCAGCCCGAGGCGGGCGACGTCAGCCGGCGCGGTCGCCGTAATGTCCTGACCCTTATACAGAATCGTGCCGGCCGACGGCCGCAGGAACTTGGTCAGGAGGTTGAAGCACGTGGTCTTGCCGGCCCCGTTCGGGCCGATCAGCGCGTGAATCGTGCCCCGGCGGATCTTGAGCGAAACATCGCGAACGGCAAAAAATCCCGCGAATTCCTTCGTCAATCCGTGGGTCTCGAGAATGAACTCGTCGGCCAATCAGAATCCCCCCGAGCCGGCGGCGCGCCCCGCGCCCGGCCCTCGCTTCTTATGACAACGCGGCTCTGCGACGACTGGACCATGCCAACCGGCGCGCGCGACCGCTTCGCGCCGGAATATGCCGTCAATCGAGGGAGTTAGGCAAGGCGGAAAGCTGGGCAGCGGAATCGCTGTCCGGCTGGCGGACCTGACGTTGAAGTCGTTCCAGCTTTCCCGCCCGCAGAGAAAGCCATTCTTTGCACCACCCGCCCTCGAACCAGCAGCCGGCCCCGATAGCCGCTCAGGCGCAGCGTGGCTGATCCGAACCAAGCTGGGACGAGAGGTAATGCGACAACAATTGAGCGCCGGCCCGGACCTCGTGGCTCGATCCGTCGAAATCGCGCCCCACCGGCTCGCAGGCGCCGCCGAGATGATGCGCGAAGAAGGCTTCGGCGATGGCGATGTAGGACAGCCGGTTCTCCGGCTTCTGGAAGCCGTGTCCCTCGTCAGGATAGACGATGTAGGTCACCGGAATCCGGCGCTGCCGCATGGCACACACGATCGTGTCGCTTTCGGCCATCAGGCAGCGGACATCGTTGGCGCCGTGGAAGATCAGCATCGGCTTTTCGATGTCGTCGACCTTGTGGATCGGCGAGCGCTCCGCCAGCAGCACCCTGCCCTCGGCCGTGCGCGGATCGCCATAGCTACGGTACATGAACTCGGCGAAGCCGGACCAGTAAGGCGGCATCGACTCAAGGAGCGTCTGCAGGTTGGTGATGCCGACGACCGGCACCGCGCAGCAGAATACGTCCGGCGTGAAGGTGGCGGCGACGAAGCTCGCATAGCCGCCGTAGGACACGCCGGTAATCGCGATCCTGTCGCGCTGCGCGATGCCCTGCGCGACGGCCCATTCGACCATGTCGATGAGATCGTCATGCATGCGGCGCGCATGCTCCTTCTCGCTCGCGGCAACGAAGGCGCGGCCGAAGCCGGTCGAGCCGCGGTAGTTCACCGACAGAACCGCATAGGCGCGATCAGCGAGCCATTGATGATCGCCGCGATAGCCGTAGCTGTCGCGCCCCCAGGGCCCACCATGCACGACCATCACCATCGGCAGCGGCGCCAGCGGACGATCGCCGGCGATGTCCGCCGGAAGGGTGAGATAGGAGACCAGATCGAGGCCGTCGCGCGCCTTGGTCTTCACGGCCTGCATCGGCGCCAGCCGATAGCGCTTCAGATCCGGCCGCGCCGTGAACAGCTCCGTCACCGTGCCGCGATCGCGATCATAGAGATGGAACGTCCCCGGCTGTTGCGGCGTGGAGCTCATCAGCATCCAGCGACGATCGTCGTCGGATTGGCTGGTGACGTGGAACGCGTGGCCAGGCAGCGCCGCGCCGATCACGGCGAGATCCTGCGCGAGGTCCGGCGTCAGCGCGTGCCAAGACTGTCGTCCCGGATCGATCGCCACGGCCACCGGCCGCAAGGTCTGTGCATCCCAGATCCATGCGGTCACGTCGGCCGCCTCGCTCTCGAACAACACCCGCTGCTCACCGGTGAGCCAGTCCATCTGCACCAGCGCCGCGGTCTCGCGCTCCAGGCACGAGAACAGATGCAGGTGATGTCCGGCGGCGTCGAACGTCCAGGCGCGCGTGCTCCAGCTCGCCTCATAAGGCACGTCGCACCATGGCACGAGCATCCCGTCCTCGATGCGCCACAGCCGCGCGCCGCCATCGGGTGCGTTGCTGCGGGCATGGCGCGGGCGGAGCTGCCAGTCGAGCCCGACGAAATCCAGCTGCTGGATGTTCTGCCAGAGCAGCGTGCGCTCGCCGCTGGCGAGATCGAGCGCGTAGACATCCGGACTGCCGCGATCCCTGTCGTTGAGCGTCAGCGCGATTTTGTTTGGCGTGACGTGCGACCAGAATGTCGGAATTGCACGGACGCCCGGATAGGGCGTGAGGTCGCGAACCTCGCGCGTGGCGACGTCGACGACGAACAGATGAAAGTTCTCGTCGCCGTTGTCGTCCTTCAGGAACATCACATAGCGGCCATCCGGGCTCCACTCCTGCCACGCGATCGGCCGCCCCTGGGTGCGCGTCAACGGCTCTGCGTCACCGACGCGATCGAACGGCGCGAGCCACAAATTGAGCACGCCATCGACCGGCGCGAGCCACGACAGCAGCCGCCCATCCGGCGACAGCCGGGCATCGAGAAACGTCGGGTTGCCGAACAGAACGCGGCGCGGAATGAGAGCTTTGGTCATCGTCAAACCCATGAGTGCGCGGCACCTCGCGGGGCCGCTCGGAGACGGATGTCGGCGAATGCGCGAGCGGCGCGCATGGCATCAGATCAGCAGTCCCGGCATCGCCGGCACGTCGGCGCTGCCGGGAAAGACACGGCTGTCGAGTGCTGCGCCATCGACGCGCAGATGGTCTTTCAACAAGCCCTTGAGCACGGCGCGCAGATCGGTGGTCGGCCTGAGATCGCGCTGCTCATGGAGCTGGGCGAGCTTGAGACCCGGCCAGTCGGCGATGACCCGCCCGCCCTTCACGGCGCCGCCGGCGAGCAAAGCCACCGTGCCGGTGCCGTGATCGGTGCCGTTGGTGCCGTTGATCTGCGCGGTGCGGCCGAACTCGGTGACGACGGCCACGACGGTCTCGCGCCAGGCGCTCCCCATCGCTGTCTCGATCGCCGCGACCGCGCCATCCAGCGCGCCCAGCAGATTTGCCAGCTGTCCGGCGCCGGCGCCCTCGTTGATATGCGTGTCCCAGCCGGCGAAGCCGAGCGCGCCGACCCGCGGTCCGTCCGCCCGCGCCAGAAAGCGACCGGCCGCGCCCGCCGTTTCGGCGAAGTACGCGCGCACACGGGCGAAGCCGAGCAGCTCGGCAGGCGGCTCGTCGGTCATCGCCGCATTGCCTCCCGCCGTGCCGCCGATCGCCGCGAGCTCGATGCGCGACTGCATCGCCGCGGCGAGCCGCGCATCGGTGTGGCGATAGAGATCGAGCAGCCGCATCTGGGTGTCGTCGCTCGCCGGCAGCACACGCTGCGGCGCCCAGGACAGCACCGGCGCGCGACCGCGCACCACCAGCGGCGTGACGGCGCCGATGCCGAGCACGCGGCCGCCATTGGTGTTGACGCGGCCGTCGGAGTCCATCTCGACCAGCGCGCGGTTCAGCCAGCCGCTATCCGTCATTCCAGGACGGATCATGCCGCTCTCCAGCACGTCCTGGCCGTCGAAATGCGAGCGGTCGCGATACGGCGTGCAGGTCGCATGCACGATCGCCGCATGCCCTGCCCCATACAGCCGGTGCAGGTTGGGCATCGCCGGGTTGAGTGCGAAGAAGCCGTCGAGCGGCAGCGCCGCCGGCTTGCCGTCGAGCAGCAGCGCGCGATCGCCGCGCAGTCTCACCCAGTCGGGATCGCCGACTGGCGCCACCGCCCCAAGTCCATCCAGCGCACCGCGCAGCACGATCACGAGCAGCCGCGGATCGCGGCCCTCCGCGCGTGCCAGGCGCGGCATCTGGGTCCAGGCGAACAATGCGCCGGAGCCGCGCAGCACGTCGCGCCGGCTCGGCAGATGAAGGTGCGTCATGCTCATCTCCTCTGAAAGTCCGCCGACATGAACAGCAGCGCGAGCGCCTGCTGACGGCTCTCGGCCTGCGCGACCGCATGTGTCACCTCCGCGGTCACGCAGGATTGCAGCACGGTCTCGGTGACGAATTGCGCGTCGACCTGGCCGCCGATGCGCTCGGCGAACACGTTGGCGATGTCGATGCGCCGGCCGAGGCCGTCGATCCAGCTCGGCTCGTCATCAGCGTAGCCCTTCGGCGACAATGGCCGCCACAGCGGCTCGCCGAGCAGCCGCTGCGCCTGCGTGAAGCGCAGCGCATCGACGTCGGTGAGACCGGTCGCGCGCACCATGGCGACGCCCCATTCGGACGGCCGCCTCAGCTTGGACGGCGGCACAGTCCAGGCCGCGGCCGACGTGACCATCGCCTTGGCCGTTTCCTTGAGATCACCAGCGGTGTCTCGGAAAACCCGGGCCAGCTCATCCACCAGGTCCTGAGGCGGCTGATCGGCGATGAAATGACGCGCCAGCCTGCCAGCCACATGATCAGCCGTGGCGGGATGGACAGCGAGATCCCGCAGCACGGCGCGCCCCTGCTCCACGCCTTCATCCGCATAGCTCTTCCCCAGCACGGTCTGTGCGCCCGGCTCGTGCAGGCGCGGGTTGAAGATGAATTCGCCGCCGCGTTCGGGATCGGCGCCCGGCGCGAGCAGGCTCCAGCCGGTCAGGATGTTGGCGAAGGCGATGACGTCGGCTTGGCCGTAGCCGCTGCGGACGCCGAGCGTGTGCAGCTCGAGGATCTCGCGCGCGAGATTCTCGTTGAGGCCGCGATTGTTGTTCAAGCCGGCGATCGAGCCCGCCCCCATCGACACCGTGTTGTCGAGGTAGAACAGCATCGCCGGATGGCTCTCGGCGGCGAGCAGCAGATCGGCGAAGCGGCCGAGCACGTGCGGGCGGATCGCCTCGCGCTCATAGGCGCCGGCCATGCTCTGGATCTTGTCGGCCGAGATGCAGAAATGGTTGGACCAGAACCACACCAGCCGTTCAGCGAAACCGATCTCAGCGATCAGCGCCGCCTCGGTCCGCACCTTGGTCTCGTCGAGATAGAACTGACGACCGGGATCGGGCACCGCTTCGGCCGCAGCCTTGGCATCGGCGTCGGTTTCGGCCGCGGCAACCGCCGGCACCGTCAAGGCTGACGCCGTCTCCCGCTTCTTCGCCTCCTCGCGTGCTTTCCTGGCCGCCACCGTCTTGGCCTGCCGCCGGGCGTTGGCATCGTTGACCGCGCGAAACGCCTTGGCCGCACTCGGCAGCGTTGCCGCCGTCGCGAGGCTCACGGCGTGGCGATCGAGATCCTCGAGCAGCGCGCCCCGGGGGTCCGAGGCCATGGCGGCGATCGAGCCCGGCCGCGGTCCCATGCCGAAGCGGTTCAGCGCCATCAGCGCGGCAGCCTTGCCTGAGCTCATCACGGCCGCATCCTTTCATGACGAAACGTAGCGCTACACACCGTAGCATTACGGATCGCCATGTTCAAGCCGTGATTGTGGTCGCGGCCGTCATCAGCTCGCGGCGGTTCCGCGGCTGCAAACGTCGTGACGTCGCAGCCGCTGTGTTGCGATCAGAAAGAAGGGCCGAGCGCGATGCGGCCGATGCTGCCGTTGCGGGCCAGGCCGATGCGCCACTCGGCCGTGCCGTTGACGAAATGAACCATGTAGATGTCGTTATCGAGCCCCGACACGCCGCGGAAGCTGACGGCCCTGATCTCGCCGAGCCGGGCAAGGATGGCCTGGTTCATCGACAATTGCTGCCGCGTCCAGGTCGCGACCTCCGGCGCCATCTGCGCGTAGTCCGGCTCACCGCGCACCACGGCCGCGATGTAGTCGCGCAGCTTCGCCTCGGTGTCCGGTAGCGGGGCCGAGCGCTGCGCGCCGGCCGCGCCCGACCGAGCGACCTCCACCGTGTGAAAGCGCGTGCGACGTCCAGGCAGGATGACCTCGAGGCAGCGGCCCGACGCATCGGCCATCACCCAGGGGGTGCCGATCTCGGTGGTGAAGAACGCCGACTGATCGTCGCCGACCACCGCATGCGCGACCCGCCGGCCCCGGTCGTCCAGCCGGAACAGCTGAACGTCCTGACGGCTCGCATTGTAGACGGAGAGGCGGATGGGCGTCGCATCCGGCCCTGCGCGCAACGAGGCTTCGCTGCCGCAGTCGAGCACCTCGCCCGGGGCCTGGTTGCCGTCGGGGCGAAAGACGACGTCGTCGGCCTTGCCATCGGGCATCATGAGCAGCCGGAACTCCGCGGTGCCGTTGACGAACTTCACGCCGTAGATGTCGTAACCGCCGGGGCTGACACCGCGGAAGAAGATCGTCTCGACCTCGCCCAGCGTGTTGAACGTGCTCTGCAGCCACGTCGCATGCTGACGGATGTTGGCGGCCAGCGACGGGCTCATGAGCGCGTAGTTCGGCGCGCCGCGCCGCAGGTCGGCAATGCCCCGCAGCACCATCTCACGGCTGCCAGCGGTCGGAGCCTGCTCGCGGAAGCGCTCCGGCACCTCGGCGATGCGGCGCGCGAAGGTCTCCTCGACCGCCTTGGCCCTCTTTTCGTCGACACGGCGCGCCACCCGCGCGCCGAGCAGCGGATCCTGCAGCAGAACCCGGCTCACCCGCCCCTTGCCGTCGCGCAGGAACAACACGAGATCGCCGCTCTGGCCGGTGAAGGAATCCGTGCAGTCGGCCGACGCCACGAAGCTGCCGCGTCCGGTCTCCGACATCTGCAAGCCTGCAGCAGCGGCGCCGACCGTCAGCACGCGGCTGCCGCCGAGCTCGTACCAGCCGGCATAATCGTCGGCGGCCGCGGCTGCGACCGGGCTTTCGCACGGGGAGAACTCGGTGATGCGCGCCGCCTTCAGATCGCGCTCCAGCTGATTCAGCACCAGTTCGCGCGGTGCAGGCTCGCCCAGCACGAAGCTGAGCAGCCCCGCACTGTCGGCATACGCATAGTGGCCGGGCTCGGCGGAGGCGAGCCGCAGGCGGCGCTGGCCGGTCAATTGGCCGTACAGCCCATCGCCCTGCCGGGAGATCGCAAATACGCCGCGTGCGCCGGCAGCGTAGAAGGCGACGTGCTCGGCGCGCCCGGCCGGGGCGGCGAGATCATTCGGGCCGGGCACGGCCTTGGCCGCGGCGATGTCGGTGCGGGTGGCGACCGCCAGTCCGGACAGCACCGCGAGCGGCACCATCAGCACGGCAAAGGCCACGCGGCGGCTCGGTGCGAGCTTCGGCCAGGCATTCGCGTCCGACAGGATGCGCTCGATCCGCGCCAGCACCGTCGACGGCCGGGCCATCTCCAGCGCAACCATGCGGCGGCGCGGCGCCTGCACGATGTCGAGCAAAATCTCGGCATACGACACGCGATCGTCCAGCACCGCGATGGCGCTGGCGTCGCTGATCATCTCGGCGAGATCGGCCAGCCGGCGATGCTGCCACCAGGCGAACGGACTGAACCAGAACAGCGCGCGATTGACGGCGGCCAGAATCAGCACGTGAAAATCGCGGTTCGCGATGTGCGAGGCCTCATGGGCGAGGACGGCCTCCTGCTTCCGCGCATCCCACGACCGCCATTGCGGCGGCACCAGCACGGTCGATCCGATCGTGACCGGGCTTGCGATGGCTTCGCTCAGGCGCAGCCGCATCGTCCCGTCGAGCGGCTGCGCATTGCGCGCCAGCCGCCAGGTCAGGACCAGACCGATCGCGAGGCGCAGCAACATGAATCCGGCGACGGCCAGATAGATCAGGGTTGCGACTATGCCGAGGCTGATGGCGTTATCGGCCGCGAGCGGCGCCGGACGCGTACTCGGCGCCGCATCAGGCGCGGGCTCCGCCGCAGGTGCTGCGGACATTGGAATGGCGTCGTCAGGCAGCCAGCCGGCTTGAGCGAGCGGGGCCACCGCCGGCTTGACGGTGATCGTGACGGTGGACCAATGCATCGCCAGCGGCATCGCCAGCGACGCCACGAGAACGACCAGCCAGGCTGTCATCTGCAGTTGCGGGTGGCGCACGCGGCAAAGCCAAAGGCCGAGCCCGACGACACCTCCCAGCAGAATGGTGCGCAGCGCCGCTTCCGCCAGAACAGCGAGCATCATTTCCTCCCGCTCGTTGACCTTCCCGTTGGCTTGCCCGACGACTTGTCCTTCTTTGCCTTGGCGATCTGGTCGGCCAGCGCCTGCAATTGGCGCTGATCGAGCATCGCGTTGTCGACCATGCCGACCAGCACCTCCTCGACCGAGCCGTCGCAGAACCAGTCGACGATCCGTTGCACCGCCTTGGCGGCGACCCGCGCGCGCGGCTCCGCGGCGGTGTAGACATAGGTGCGGCCGTCGACCGTATGGGTCACATAGGTCTTCTCCTCCAGCCGGCGCAGCACCGTGCGCACGGTGGATTCCTTGAGCTTGCGCGACAGCTTCTCGCGAACGGTCTCGGCCGTGACCGGACCATGCTCCCAGACCAGTTGCATGACCTCGCGCTCGAGGTCGCCGAGTTCGGGGAGGCTGGCGTCCATGATCCGTCCTTGCAATCGAGCTATGTAGCGTTACATATTGTCGCTCAATCACAAGTTTCCGGCAACAGCTTTCCCGTCGAGCACCGCCATTGGGCCGTGTAAAACGACGGCCAGCGGCGGCTTCATCTGCTGACGCCGCCCCATCCGGGCGGTTGCAGATCAGCCTATTTCGCGCCCTTGACCGCTTTGGCATAGACATCCGGCTTGAAGCCCACCACGCGCTTGCCGCCGAGATCGAGCACCGGGCGTTTGATCATCGAGGGCTGCGCCAGCATCAGCGTGATCGCCTTGCTCTCGGTCAGATCTTCCTTGTCGGCGTCGGGCAGCTTCTTGAACGTGGTGCCGGCGCGGTTGAGCAGAACTTCCCAGCCGACCTCGTCGCTCCACGTCTTCAATGTCGTCTTGTCAATCCCGGCCGTCTTGTAGTCGTGAAAGGCGTAGGCCACGCCGTGCTCGTCGAGCCAGGCGCGCGCCTTCTTCATCGTGTCGCAGTTCTTGATTCCGTAGATCGTGATGCTCATGGCCATCGTCCTCAAACCATCGTGTCCGGCTGCGCGCGATGTCCCATGTTGCGACAATCGGCCCCGCATTTTGCAGTGCGATTCACCTGCTTTTGATGCGCAAGCGCGCTCCGTTCCACAATCGGAATTCACTCCGACCTTTGCCATGAAACTGTCGGCTGGGCATTACATTTTCTTCGCATCCCCGGCGTATCTGGCGCGCGAACAGGAGACCGCGAATGGGCATGATCATGGTACGTTGTCCGCAGACCGGCCGCAGCATCGAGACAGGGATGGAAATGGACGCCGAGCGCTTTCAGCGCATGCCCGTGTTCTTCTCCCGCACCTACTGCCCGCACTGCTGCATCTACCATGAATGGTTCGCCGCCCATGCCTGGGTCGAGGACGTCAGCGATCGCGAACGCATTGCGGTGGCATGACGAGCACGTGGGCGTGAAGATGCATCGCATAATGTATGCCACGCGCACGCGGTGCGCGGCAGCCGAACGGCTCAATTGTCGTTCGGATCGCTCTTCAGCGGCTTGGTGGAATCGCCCGGCATCAGGCACGGATACAGCTCGGTGAACGCGAATTCGTCTTCGCCCCCTGCGCGGTCGAAGCGCAGCACGACGTCGAAGCGCTTGCCCGACCAGTGGGTCGGCAATCGATCGGCGTTGCTCACCGGCAGACGCGGCAGAATGTCGGCGATGATCGCCTTGTGCTCCCAGGCGACCAGCACCGCGCCGGAGAGCGGCAACAGCGCTGCGACGAGCGCCGCTTCCTGTCCCTTCGCAAAGGACACATCCGGCTTGGCGAGGCCGACGCGCGCGGCCAGTTCCAGCACCGTCTCATAGGGTCGCCGGCTCGGTTCAGTGGCATCCTTGGTGCTGTCGGGATCGGCGGCGTAGATCGCCTGCGGCGTCGGATAGGTCGTGCCGCCCAGTCCGCTGCCGAACAGCGCCGTCCACGCCCCTGCCCGCTCCCAGCCTGAGATCACCAGCGATTTCGAATCCGTCTTGCCCTTGTGTGTCAGGCCGGGGCCCGTGGCATCGCCGTCGGGCTTCTCGGCGTGCCGGATGATCAAAAGCGTCAGCGCATCCATTGCAGTCTCCCGCATGCGGTCGCGATCTCAGTATGACGATCGTAGCTCGCACGAGAGTCGGCTGCTATGAACTCGATCACACCTTGCGGTGACCGCCTCCGGGCGTCGGCGACGGCCGTGAAACGCCGCTCGCAGCCGGCATCAGCGGCTGTCCGATCCAGGCGCGGTTGAGCAGCTGCGTGAATGGCGGACAGGCGTGCCCTTCGATACGCGCTATCGCTTCCTGATAGGGGCCGACCGTTCGCAGCCTGTCCGGCAACGCTGCGTAGACGCGCGGCAGCCAGATGCGGGCCCGCGCGGCGCTCCGTCGTTCACGCTCGCCATATGGCAGGTCGAACGCCAGGCGCAGCCGCTCCGGCAGCATCTCTGCGGTGAGGGCGTTGAACCAGCGCGGCGGCCCGATCCACGTCGCTTCGCCCGCGAAGATCCGCCGCGCGATGTCGCGTGCGGCCGTGCTGACGGTCAGCGTCTCGGATTCCATCATCGCGGCGGTGTAGGCCTTGAACGAGGTCCAGTCCGGCGGCAGCGCGTCGCGCGGAATGCCGAACAGGCCGGCGAAGCGCATCGCCTCGCGCCAATATTGCTCGCGCTCGGCCTCGCTGAGCGGCGGACACAGCAGGCCGTACGACATCATCGCGGTCTCGACCAGCGTCGCATGCACCCAACGCAGCGCCTCGACATCGTTGGCGAGAAAGCGCGAGCCGGCCGCGAAGGGTCCGACGGTCTCCGTCATGACGCCGTCGACCGCAGCGTGACGCCGATACAGCCGCCGCGCCACGGCGACGGCCTGGTCGCGCGTGCCGAACACCATCGTGTAGACGATGCCGAAGGTGCGGTGGAAGCGGCCGAGCGGATCGGCGAACACTTTCGACTGGCCGGCGATTCCGGCGGCGACCCAGGGATGGGCGAGTTGCAGCAGCAGCGCGCGGCCGGCGCCGAGAAACAGCGCCGCCTCGCGATGCACGCGCCACATCACGCTATCAGGCCCGAGCACGCCGTCGCCCGCTGTCGCAGGCGCGGACAACGCGGCCTCCATACAGCGTTCGAACTCGGCCTCGCCGACGATCACGGCCGCTTCGGGATCTCGAGCCCGCGCTGCACCGCCGGCCGCGCCAGCCCACGCTCCAGCCAGGCCGGCACGTGCTTGAGCTCATCGAACGCGACGAGCTCACGCGCGCCGTAGAAGCCGATCAGGTTGCGCACCCAGCCGAGCGAGGCGATATCGGCGATGGTGTAGTCGCCGTCCATGATCCACTGCCGACCATCGAGCCTCGTCTCGAGCACGCCGAGCAGCCGCCTGCTCTCGGCGACGTAGCGCTGCAGCGGCCGCTTGTCCTCGTACTCGCGGCCGGCGAACTTGTGGAAGAAGCCGAGCTGCCCGAACATCGGCCCGATGCCGCCCATCTGGAAGTGCACCCACTCAATTGTCTGCCAGCGCCGCGCCGGATCGGCGGGGAGAAATTTTCCGGTCTTCTCGGCGAGATACTGCAGGATCGCGCCGGATTCGAACAGCCCGAGCGGCTGGCCGCCAGGACCGTCGGGATCGATGATCGCCGGAATCTTGCCGTTCGGATTGAGCGACAGGAATTCCGGCGTCTTCTGATCCTCCTTGCCGAAATCGATCGTGTGCGGCTCGTAAGACAGGCCCGTCTCCTCCAGCATGATCGAGACCTTCACGCCGTTCGGCGTCGGCAGCGAATAGAGCTGGATGCGGTCGGGATTCTGCGCCGGCCAGCGCTTGGTGATCGGGAAGCTGGAGAGGTCGGACATGATGGCTATCGCTCGCCTGTTGTGTTGAGGCCTCAATCTAAGCCCGCGTGCCCGCGCCGCAAGCCAGGAGCCGGGAACAAGTCCTGCGGGACGATCTTATGCTGCAGCAGATGTGCGGATATCCAGCATGCCGAGTGCAACCTATGACCTGATCGTGCAGGCGATGATCACGCGCCAGCAGCTTCTCTGCATGTACCGTGGCTTCGCCCGCGCGGCCTGCCCGATAATTCTCGGCCACACCGCGGGCCGCGAGCGCGTGCTGGCGTTCCAGTTCGCCGGTGGCGCGAGCCGCGGCCTGCCGCCGGGCGGCCAGTGGAAGTGCTTCGATGTCGCCGAGATGAGCGAGGTCGAGCTGCGCGAGGGCCGCTGGCACGCAGGGCGCAGCCACAGCCAACCGCAATATTGCGTCGCCGAGGTCGACCTCGACGTCAATCCGGACAGCCCCTACGATCCGAAGCGGACTGCGACGCTGGCTAAGCGCAAGCGGTGAGGTTACTGCGGCTCGCGCAGGCGCACGCGCAGCAGCGCCGGCAGCTTCGAGGTCGCCTCGTGCTGCGCAAGCTTGGTGGCGACGCGGCGCATCAGCGACGACGCTCCCTGCTTTGCCAGAGCCTTCATCCCGCGCGCGCTGAAGTCCACCACCACCTCGTGATAGCGCATGCCCTTGCCGCCCTTGACCAGGCCAAGGTCGCGCACCAGGCAATAATGCCCATCGCTCATGCGTGCCAATCGGGTGTTCTCGAACATGTTTCGAAGCAATGCACCGAGTCGGGATTCCGTCAAGATTGACAAGAACGACTCATGAACCCAGCACCTCGCTGACACGTCGCCGCGGCGAGAATGGCAGTGCGGGACCGTAGCCGAACCGCAGCACCAGATCCGGCCGCCTTGTGGTCCCGATCAGACGCGCCAGCTCGGGGCGCAGCGCGGCCACTTCGACCGGCTGATTGACGAACGCGAGCTTGAGCCCGAGCCGCGTCGCTTCGAGCGCAAAGCGCTGGCACGCCTGCCCCGCCTTGATCCAGTGCGCGGGGTCGGCCTGTTCCGCCACGAACACGGCAAGGCCTGCCGAAGATGCGATCTGCCGCGCGTAGCGGTCATTCTCGGTGGACGCCTCGAACAGGCGATCGAACGCGACGCCGCCGAGCGCCGTCGGCAATGATGGATTGCCGCTCGCAGCCGCAAACAGGCCGTCGCTGCTCGCCATCGCGCTGCGCGGGTTGAACCTGATCCAGCTCTTCAGCTCGCGCATGAACGCGGCATCGCGCATCTGCGCGTCGTTGCCGGCGATGACGAGATCGCGGATCGCCGCAACCCGCGCCGGGTCCGTGACGATCACGAGATCGACCCCGGGCACCGCTGCCGCGGCCTGCAGCGTGGCGAGGTCGGCCGTCGGCACGGCACGTCCGTCATACACTGATCGCGTCGACTGCCGGCGGACGATCGCGGCGAGCAGCGGGTCGTCATGCGGGCTCGTCGTCGTGAAGCCGTAGCGCACCATCTCGTTGTCGATCGTCACCTCGCCCGGACGGCCGCTCGCGCCGGCCGCGATCGCAAGATTGGTCGCTGCGCAGCCGAGGCTGACGAACAGATGATGATCGTCCGGATCGACCGCGGGAGTCCGCCGCGACGGATCGGGCCGCAGCTCGATCGCATCCGGCGTGACGCGGAAGCGCCAGGGCTGGGTGTTGTGACTGTTGGCCGCGAGCGTCGCATGGCGGATGACGTCGGCGATGTCGGGCGACAACGGCGCGCGCAGTCGCGCCGTGTAGTCCTCGTACTCCGCCATCGTGCCCGTGGACGCGCGCCAGGCGACTGCGCCGAGCGCGGCGGTCACGAACGCTCCGCCCGTTCCTAATAAAATCTGCCGTCTGTTCATGACAACGCGCTCGCAAGATCAGCCGGAATGATGATGAGATCACAATAGTTTCGCATCACGCGATCACGTTGTTTCAGATCAACTGCGAAACAAGGCCACGAAAAAAAGTCAGGACACGACGTTGACAGCAACAGCAAACGCGCGTATGTCCCCCGGCCTCGCGAGCAACATCGCGAGCGAAATGACCGACAAGAGCCCGATGATGTCCTTCAACTACGAACATCCGATTTGCAAATCCCGCGGCAGTTCGCCGATGGATGCTGCACGCCTTGCTCGGGGGAGCGGTCTTGCTTGAGGCAGGATCCACCAAGTCCGCATCACACGGACCCTCCCGAGCCAGCCGCTCCGGAGGGTTTTTTGTTGCCCTCGCGCGATGCGGCTGCACGGCGAACGACCAATGTCCCGGCCATCGGCCGGAACGGGAGACCCGGATCCCGGGGCTCGCGCTGGTGATGCGCGTGGCCCAAGCGCGCGGGGCCTGTCGGAGGGAACGAGGCGGTCACGCCGGACACCGATGACAGAGCGAGCTTCCCCGGAGCTCGCAAACAGCGGCGCCGTCGAGCGCCGCAGACAAGTTGTTTCAATTCCCGGCCGCTCGCGGCCGGGAGCTGCTGGTGGTGAAGGTATCGGCTCCTTCGTACCATGGTGTTGCGGGTTCGAATCCCGCCCTTGGCGTCACGTACCGTGGAGGCGGCGAAGCGAAAGCCGTCGAGTCGCGGGTTCGGTTGTTCGTCTCTCGAATGACCTGCGTTGGCGTCACTGATCGCTGATATCGCCCGTTCCCCAGCAAACCATCAACGTCGTCCGGCGACCGCCGGACGGCAAGGCGGTGGGTGAGGATGTCTGTTACTTCGTTGAAACCGAGCGCCCCCAGGAAGCAGCGACAGCTGCCCCCGAGGGCAGCAACAGCATCACCCGTTCCCCGCCGCACGCATCCACGAGCCGTGGTGAAGACGACTGTTACTTCGCCTGCCACGCCAGAGGTCACGGGTTCGAATCCCGTCCGGCGGCTTGCCGGTAGCTCAGAGGTCAGAGCGCTGTCCGGTCCGCGAAAGTGGGACCGGGTCTCAGTCATCGCCTGTTCCTGGCTCGTGGTCCATCTCAACCGGTGATCGTCTCGACAGCCGGTCACCGCAACGGCGCAGATACGCTCTGCGCTCCTTCTTCCACGCGCCGTGGTGAAGAGTGCTGATACTTCGACTTCGAATCGAGAGGTCGTGGGTTCGAGTCCCACCCGGCGTTCCATGCGCCGGTAGCTCAGCGGTAGAGCACTATCCGCTCCACGCGAGTGGCGCGGAGCTCAGCATTCGCCCGTTCCCGGCGTGTGGTCCCCATCACGCGTGATCTCAGACGATATCACGCGTGCCGGCCGGTGCTCCCGGCCATTCCATCCATCGACCATCAACCCAACAGGAGGCCTGGCATGGTCAAGCTCAACACGTTCCTGCGCGCCTTCACCCACGAGGGTGCGCCGTCCCGACAGCTCGCGCCGGCACAGGCGCTGCAGCGTACGCTGATGAGCTGCCTGCTCTGGGAGGACCAGTTCTACGAGGACGGGGTCGCGATCGCCGATCGCATCAAGGCGCTTGTGCCGCAGGTCGAGCCGCGCGAGGTGGCTCAGCTCGCGATCCGCGCGCGCGAGGAGATGAAGCTGCGGCACGCGCCGCTGCTCGTCGCCCGCGAGATGGCGCGGCTGCCGTCACATCGTGCGCTGGTTGCCGAGACGCTGTCGCGCATCATCCAGCGGCCGGACGAGATGACCGAGCTGCTCGCGATCTACTGGGCGGACGCTCTCGGTCCGCAGCAGCAGCGCAAGCGGCAGGCAGTCTCGGCGCAGGTCAAGAAGGGGCTGGCCAAGGCGTTCGGTAAGTTCGACGCCTATCAGCTCGCGAAGTATGACCGCGAGGGGCCGGTGCGGCTGCGCGACGTCCTGTTCCTGGTTCACGCCAGGCCCAAGGACGCCGCCCAGGAGGCGGTGTGGAAGCAGCTCGTCGATGGCGAGCTGGCCTCGCCCGACACCTGGGAGGTCGCGCTGTCGGCCGGTGCGGACAAGCGTGCGAGCTTCGAGCGGCTGCTCGGTGAGAACAGGCTCGGAGCGCTGGCGCTGTTGCGCAACCTGCGCCTGATGCGGCAGGCCGGAGTGCCGCGCGCAACGATCGCGGAGGCGATCGCGGCGATGCGGACGGACCGGGTGCTGCCGTATCGGTTCATCACGGCGGCACGGCACGCGCCGGACTTCGAGCCCGAACTCGAGGCCGCGATGCTCCGGTCGATCAAGGGCTATCGGCGGCTTCCGGGCCGTACGCGACTCCTGATCGACGTCTCCGGCTCGATGTTCGCGGCGCTGTCCGCGAAGTCGGAGATGACGCGCGCGGACGCGGCGTGCGGGCTGGCGGTTCTGGCCCGCGAGGTCTGCGACGCGGTGGAGATCTTCACGTTCAGCGACAAGGTCGTGAAGGTGCCGCCGCGGCGGGGCTTCGCGCTGCGCGATGCGATCCTCGCCTCGCAGCCGCATTCCGGGACCTATCTCGGGCGTGCGGTCAGCGAGGTCGACCGCAACGGCGACCGCCTGATCGTCTTCACTGACGAGCAGAGCCACGATCCGGTGCAGTCGCCTCGGGCGCGCGGGACCATGGTCAACGTGGCGTCGTACCAGCACGGGGTCGGATACGGGCCCTGGACGCGGGTCGACGGCTTCTCCGAGGCCGTGATCGCCTGGATCGCGGCGCAGGAGGAAACGCTGCGCGGCGCCACCCTGCACTGACGACGAATGACTGAACGACAAATGACCCGGACGCGTCACAGACGCGCCCGGGTCTCATTCCACAAGCTGTGGATCAAACCACGCCGATCGGTTTAAGTGACACCATGTACCTCTCCATCGCGACCACCCATCAGCCCGCCACCGATCTCGGCTATCTGCTCAACAAGCATCCGGAGCGGCTGCACGAGCTCGAACTCACCTATGGTAAGGCGCTGATCTTCTATCCCGAGGCCAGCGCGACCCGCTGCGAGGCAGCGCTGGTGCTCGACGTCGATCCGATTGGGCTCGTCCGCGGCAAGGGCCAGAGCGACGGGCTGCTCGATCAATATGTCAACGACCGGCCCTACGCCGCATCGTCCTTCCTGTCGGTCGCGCTCAACAAGGCGTTCCGGACCGCGATGAACGGCGTCAGCAGCGCGCGCCAGGAGCTCGCTGACAGCGCCATTCCGCTCGAAGCGGTCGTGACGCCGCTGCCCTTGCGCGGCGGCGAAACCGTGCTGCGCCAGCTGTTCGAGCCGCTGGGCTGGGACGTCATCGTTGCGCCGATCGCGGGGCCCCAAGGTGACCCGACCAGCCGCTACGTGCGCCTCACTCTGCGCGGCACTGCAATGCTCAGCGCGCTGCTGAACCATCTCTACGTGCTGGTCCCCGTCATGGACGACGCCAAGCACTACTGGGTCGGTGACGAGGAGATCGACAAGCTGCTCAAGCGCGGCGAGGGCTGGCTCGACACCCACCCCGCCAAGGAGCTGATCGTGCGCCGCTACCTGCGCCACCGCGGCGTGCTGGCGCGCGCGGCGCTGGCGCGGCTCGCGCCGGAGACGCAGGACGAGGCGCTGGAGACCGAGACGCGAGGCCCATCGGAGGACACGCTGGAGGCGCCGACCCGGCTCAACGACCTGCGCATGAGCGCCGTCGTCGAGGCGCTGCGCGCGGCCGGCGCCAAGACCATCGCCGATCTCGGCTGCGGTGAAGGCAAGCTGCTGCAGCTGCTGGTGCGCGAGCGCTGGGTTGTCAGCCTGATCGGTCTCGATCCCGCCGCGCGCGAACTGGAGCGGGCGGCCAAGCGGCTGAAGCTGGGCGCGCCGGGCGGCCCGCCGGAGGGCCGCGTCACGCTGCTGCATGGGTCGCTGACCTATCGCGATGCGCGCTGGGCCGACGTCGATGCAGCGGCCCTGGTCGAAGTGATCGAGCATCTCGATCCCGACCGGCTGCCGATGCTGGAGCGCGTCCTGTTCGGCGCGGCACGCCCCCGCACCGTCATCGTGACCACGCCGAATGCCGACTACAACGCGCTATTTCCGAGCCTGCCCGCCGGCCAGTTCAGGCATCGCGATCACCGCTTCGAATGGTCGCGCACCGATTTCGCCAATTGGACGCAGAACATCTGCGAGACCTACACCTATCAAGTCGCCCTTTCCGGCATCGGCCACCACGACGAGACTCGGGGTGCGCCGACCCAGATGGCCGTCTTCACCCGCTGAGCAATTTTCATGAACATCGACATTCCCGACTTCGCACTGGTCGTGCTGATCGGCTCGACCGGCTCCGGCAAGTCGACCTTTGCCGCCAAACACTTCCTGCCGACCGAGGTGATCTCCTCGGATCATTGCCGCGCGCTGGTGGCTGACGACGAGACCGATCAGAGCGTGTCCGCCGACGCCTTCGACATCGTGCGCGAGATCGCCGGCCGGCGGCTGAAGCACCGCCGGCTCGCGGTCATCGACGCCACCAACGTGCGGCCCGCAGACCGCAAGGGCTGGGTCGAGCTCGCGCGCAAATGGCATGCGCTGCCGGTCGCGATCGTGTTCGATCCCGGCATCGACGTCTGCATCGAGCGTAATAAGACCCGCCCCGAGCGCAGCTTCGGCGGCCCGGTCGTGCAGCGCATGGTGCAGGAGATCCGGCGCGGCCTCGGCGGTCTTCAACGCGAAGGTTTTCGCCAGGTCTGGAGGCTCGACAGCGTCGAGCGCATCGAAGCCGCGACGCTCGCGCGCCAGCCGCTGTGGACCGACAAGCGCCACGACAGCGGCCCGTTCGACATCATCGGCGACGTCCATGGCTGCGCTAGCGAATTGCAGGCGCTGCTGGCCAAGCTCGGCTATCAGGTCACGTGGCACGACGAGGATGGCGAGCGCAGCGTCGCGGTGACGCCGCCCGCCGGACGCAAGGTCGTGTTCGTCGGCGATCTCGTCGACCGCGGTCCGCAATCCCCCGACGTGCTGCGTATCGTCATGAGCATGGTCGCGGCCGGCACCGCCTATGCCGTGCAAGGCAACCACGACCGCAAGTTCCAGCGCTGGCTGGCGGGCCGCAAGGTCACGATCGCGCACGGCCTGCAGGCCACGATCGATCAGCTCGCCCTGGAAGGTGAGCGCTTTCGCGACAGCCTGCCCGGCTTTCTCGACGGCTTGCGCAGTCATGTCTGGCTCGATCGCGGCCGCCTCGCGGTGGCGCATGCCGGGCTGAAGGAGGAGATGATCGGCCGCGGCTCCGGCGCGGTGCGCGAGTTCGCGCTGTATGGCGAGACCACCGGCGAGATCGACGAGTTCGGTCTTCCCGTCCGCGCCGACTGGGCCGCGAATTATCGCGGGGCGACCGCCGTGGTCTACGGCCACACGCCGATGCTCCATGCCGAATGGGTCAACAACACGATGTGCATCGACACCGGCTGCGTGTTCGGTGGGCGGCTGACGGCGCTGCGCTGGCCGGAGCGCGACCTCGTCGAGGTCGAGGCCGAGCGCGTCTGGTGCGAGCCGGTGCGGCCGCTCGCGGTGCGCGCCGGCACCAACTCGGCGCAGGCCGAGGCGGATCAGCTGCTCGACATCGACGACGTCAGCGGCCGGCGCTGGATCGACACCGCGCTCAGGGGTCGCATGGTCGTCGCCGAGGAGAACGCCGCCGCCGCGCTGGAGGTGATGAGCCGCTTTGCGCTCGCTCCGCAATGGCTGATGTATCTGCCGCCGACCATGTCGCCATCGGAGACGAGCGCGCGTGATGGCTGGCTGGAGCGGCCCGAGGAGGCGTTCGCGCATTTTCGCGCGCGCAACGTGGACGAGGTGGTGTGCGAGGAGAAGCACATGGGCTCGCGCGCGGTCATCGCGCTGTGCCAGAGCGCCGCTGTTGCGAAGGCGCGGTTCGGAATCGCAGGCGACGAGAGCGGCGCGATCTGGACGCGCACCGGCCGCGCCTTCTTCAACGACGCGGCGATGACCGAGGCGCTGCTGGCACGGCTGCGCGATGCGGTCGAACGCGCCGGCCTGTGGCAGGAGCTGCAAACCGACTGGCTGCTGCTCGACACCGAGATCATGCCGTGGTCGGCGAAGGCCGGCAGCCTGATCGAGAGCCAGTACGCGCCGGTGGCGGCTTCATCGGTCGCGGGCCTGGAAGCGGCGGCGGATGCGCTGGCGCGCGCGGCGGCGCGTGGCCTCGATGTCGCGGCACTCGGCGACCATATCCGCGGCCGTGTCGCGCGCGCAAAGCGCTATGGCGCGGCCTGGGCGCCCTATGTCTGGCCGGTCGGCGGCATCGATGATCTCAAGGTCGCGCCGTTCCATCTGCTCGCCAGCGAGGGCCGCGTCTGGTTCGATCAGGACCATGTCTGGCACATGACGCTCGCCGATCGGATGGCCGCCGCATCAGCCTCCGTCGTCACCCGCACGCAATGGCGCACGGTGGCGCTGGCCGACGAGCAGGCCGTCGCCGACGCCACCGCGTGGTGGGAGCAACTCACGGCCGGCGGCGGCGAAGGCATGGTGGTGAAGCCGAGGGCCTTCGTCGCGCGCGGACCAAAAGGCCTGATCCAGCCGGCGTTGAAGGTGCGCGGCAGTGAGTATCTGCGCATCATCTATGGTCCCGAATATGATGCGCCGGAGCACATCGCCCGTCTGCGTCAGCGCAAGCTCGACGGCAAGCGCAATTTGGCGCTGCGCGAATTCGCGCTCGGCCACGAAGCGCTGACCCGCTTCATCGCCCGCGAGCCGCTGCGCCGCGTGCATAAATGCGTCTTCGCGGTGCTGGCGCTGGAGAGCGAGCCGATCGATCCGCGGCTGTAGCTGCGTGACCTCAACCGAGCTGGGCGCGCGCCACCATCAGCGCGAAGCCCAGCAGGTTGAGGCCGAGCCAGGCGGCGGGATCGCGCGCCCGCGGATCGTCGGCGGCGAGGCCAATGCCCCAGATGCGGTCGACCGGGCTGGCTTCGACCAGCACGGCCTCACCGGTCGAGCGCAGCCAGTCCGCAAGCTCAGGGTTCTGACCGAACTTCGCCACATTGCCGCGCACCGCGATGTCGAAGCGGTTTGCAATCCAGCGCGCGTCGTCGAACCCGCGCACCTCGCGCCCGAGCTTCTTCGCCTGCGACGGACCGGGCGCAGCGAGAATTGCCTCGCGCGTCGCCTGATCGCCGAACAACGCGGCCTTCTGTGCCATCATGTAGTGCTCGGCGGTCGGATACGATATGCCATCAAGCGAGAACGGCGCGGGCCACCATTGGCTGAGCACGTGCTTGCCGACCTCGTTGCCCTTGGCCGTGTGTCCCCAGAACAGCAGCAACTCCCTCGTGCGGCCGGCTGCAAACTCTCGTTTCAGGGTCTCAATATTGTCGATCGGCATGTCGCAAGTCCTCACGGATGCGCGGATATGCCAGACTTTGGCCGACTGACCAACCCCGCGCCGCGACTGCAAGTCCGCGGGCTGAGCGCCCGCCGCGATGCGGTGCCGTCGCCGAAGGCGCGCGATCGCACGCTGCTTGACCGTCTGAGCGGATCATCTCATTGCAGCCGAGGTTCGCGTGTGTCAGGTTTGTTCCGACGGACAATCGTGTCCCCAGCCATGGAGAGAGCGACGCTCCGCCGCGGGCGGGCACTGCCAATGAGACGGGATCATGGGATCGTTCATCACCAACCTGCATGTTCGCGATGCTGAGCCTGCGGCCGTCATCGACGCGCTCAGATCGCTTGCAGTCGTTCCTGCCTATGTGCGCCGGGCGCCTGGGGATGGATGGACCAGCATCTACCCCGAAGCCGCCTTCCAGGATGAAGTCGGCCTTTCGGATCTCGGCCACGCGCTCTCGGCTGCGCTCCAGCGGCCGGTGATCGCGTTCATCGTTCATGACAGCGACATCCTGCTGTACTTCCTGATCGATCGTGGGAAGCTGCTCGACAGCTACAATTCGGCACCGGGCTATTTCACCGAACAGATTTTGCCTCCGACCGGCGGACAGCCGGATGTCCTCGCGGCCTACTGCGAGGCGGATGATGCTCATGATCGGTTGTCACGCCTGCTGCATCCCCCGACTCATTCTCGGAACGATGCGGACGCGCAACAACCGCAGAACGATATTCTCGAAGGCGTGCGCACGAAAATCATCCAGTCCTATCCGAAAATGGCTGCCGAGCATCCTGATACGCCGCCCCTGGAGCAGCTTCTGGCAGAGGTCGAAAGGCGCTTTGCCTTGCGGCCGGTCGCCGAGGCCACCGGGCCAGCCTCAGCAACACCCTTCCTGCTTGAAGACGACAGATTGACTGCTTTGGCCGAGTTACTCGGCATTCCAAGCGGATCCGTATTGGACAGCTTTCGATATCTCGCCAACGGTGAAGGCGAGCCGGGGCTTCTCACGCTGATCGACTCCGACGGCGAGAAGGACGTCGTCCTGCCCTGACGGCGCAGCGCCGACCAATTCGTCGAACCGGCGGAGAAAGGCGCGCGGCGCATTACTGCGTCCTCACCTGCCGCGCCCCCGCTTCCTTCAATATTCCCGCCACATCTGCCGAGCCGGCAGCACCGCCGCCGACCGACACCTCGATATCACCTTCGAGCTCGGGCGCACCCCGCTTATCGACCCCGGGATGGCCACTCTCGACGTCAGCGCCGGCGGCTTGCGAACCGGCACTGTTGGCCGCACCTGCGGCGCGGACGACCACGTCGGTGCGGGCGATGCCGTGATCCTGCACCAGATGCTCGACGGCGAGTTCGGCCTCCCGGCGCGTCGCGAAATGACCGATGATCGTGCGTTCCATCAGATGTCTCCTGGCATCGTCTCCGGCCCCAGCCGGTCACTCCAGGCTCAAACGCTTCGCGTGCACGGGCCGTTCCATGCGACGGACCGCGGTCTCTTGCCGCTCTGCCCGACGGGCGACTCAAACATCGATTTCTTCGTGTCGGCAGGCTTCGGCTGCGCGTCGCGTGCCTCTTCTCCGAAGCGCAGAAAGCATTTCTCCAGCCGCATCATCAAGGCGTTGGCCGTCACCAGTTGACGCCGACGAAATTCCTGCTTCCATTTTTCAGAATTTCATGAAACACTGCCCCCGTCCCGCCTCGCCATGAGGGGCGCTTCGCGGTCGTCACGAACGTGGAGGCGGTGATGCGACGGGCGCGTTCTGCCGCAGCGTGGCTTGGCATGCGGACGAACGGCAGAATGCGCCGGCGAAATCGTGTGGTCCTGACCTCCCGACGCTGAGGTCAAGCCGGCCGAGATGATGATCGGCTGGCGACGGGGGCAAACAAGCCGGTCCCCGGGGAGAGCACGTATAAGCCGGAAAACCGTTGCGCAGGGAAGGCCGGAATGTCCGGCTGAGCCTGTGGTTCCTGCCCCGTGCACTTCTTCACGCACGGGGGCCGCGGGTATCAGCGGATACCCGGTCTTCCCTGCGCCCTCTGTTCAAAAGAGGGACATCGTTCGGACATCACCCGGGCGCGCAACGCGCCGCGGGATCGCGATTGCACATCCCGCTGTTTGACATCTGCAGCAGACACGCCCGCGCCGATGCAGGCACCGGCGTTTCCGAAACCTATTTGCCGTCGTCGAGATGCACCAGCACCGCGGCATTGGCGATGATGATGGCGTCGCTGCCGGCCTCGGCAGGAATCTCGAGGCCACCTTTCACCGCGGTCACCGTGACCGTGCCATAGGGCAGTTCCTTGGCCACCGCGGCCGTATCGACGGCCTCCGGATTCGGCACGCCGATCGTGACGTCGACCAGCATGTCCTGCGGCGTCTTGCCGACCATGCGGAAGAAGCCGAGGCTGGAATGACGGATCGCATCGGAGACCGCGCGCTTCGCCGCCTTGGTGGCGTCGCGGCCATGGACGTCGACACCCATGCCCATCTCGGTGATACAGCGGACGCGTGCCATGTGTGTTCCCTCTCGGCTGGCATGGATCGTTTGGCGCGCGACCATAGCGCGCCGCTCGCGAAGCGCAACCAAGGCGACGCTCAGACCATCGCGGCTCAGGCGATGACGACCTCGCCGACGACGCCGCGCAGCGCGCCGAGCGCGGGTTCGTCGGTGGCGCGCGCATCGGTGATCAGGCTGTCGATGCGATCGGGCGCGCAATAGGCGACACGGCTGGTCTGGCCGATCTTGCTGTGATCGGCGAGGATCAGCACGCGCCTGGCCGCCGCCGCCATCGCGCGGGCGACGTTGGCCTCCTCGATGTCGAAGCTGGTGGCGCCATAGCGATGATCGACGCCGACCGGCGACAGCAGCGCGACATCGGCCTGGAAGCGCTGGATCTCGGCGACGGTGGTCGAACCGAACGTCGCCGGCAAGGTGTGGCCCAGCTCGCCGCCGAGCACGATGACGCGGTTGCTGCGCTCAGCCTGCGCGCCGCCGATGATGGTCGCGACCTCGAACGAGTTGGTAACGATGGTCAGGCCCGACAGGGTCGCGAGCTCGCGGGCGAGGATCGAGACCGTCGAGCCGACGTCGAGAAACAGCGTCTGGCCGGGACTGACCATGCGCGCTGCGGCCTGCGCGATCCGCGTCTTCTCGGCCAGCCGCACGCGGGCACGCACGGTGATCGGCGGCTCGGCCTCCGGCGCGATCGCGGCGACGCCGCCATGGACGCGGCGCAACTCGCCGCGCGCTTCGAGCGCGAGCACGTCGCGGCGCACGGTCTCGCGGGAGACGCCGAGATCGGTGGCGATGCGATCGGTGGTGGCGCGCCCGACGGTAGCGAGCAGCGCGCGGATGCGCTGGTGGCGATCCTCCTGCAGCATCACCGCGGCCCGCTCCGCGCTGCGAGCCATTTCAGCGACAGCTGCATGACCAGCGCGGCGGCGCAGACCACCGCCATGATGCAGGTCGAGAACGCAGCCGCCTGCGACACGAAGCCGGCCTCGTCGAGCCGCATCACCGAGACGGCGGCAATGCCGAGCGACGGAGTCACCAGGAAGATGACGGCCGACAAGGTCACCATCGAGCGCATGAACAGGAAGAAGAACACGGAGACCAGCGTCGGCGACATCACGGGAATGATGACGTTGGCGAGCACTTGCGCCGCGCCGCTGCCGAGGCAGGTCGCCGCCTCCTCCAGCGCCGGTGGCACCGCGCGCATGCCGGTGACCATCGTGAGGAAGCCCTGGGTATGGTAGTGATAGAAGTTGCACAGCGCGAGCAGCAAGGTCGAGCCGTACAGCACCGACAGCGGCGATCCCGCGATGTTGAAGGCGAAGATGTAGGACAGGCCGAGCACCAGGCCGGGAACGCCGACCGGCATGACCGCCACGAGATAGACGATCTTGGCCGGCCACGACGGCAGCCGGCGCAGGCCATAGACCAGCGCGAACAGCAGCAGGGTGCCGAGGCCTGCGGCGAACAGCGACACCAGGAGCGAGGTCCACAGCGGCGCATAGCCGCCGCTCAGCGTGATGTCGTAATGCTTGAGCGTGAAGCTCAGCCGGTAGGGCCACAGACGCATGAAGCTCGCATAGATCACGACGCCGATCACGGCGAGCACGGACAAAGTCGCAAGGCCTGTCACGATCGAAAGCGGGATGTCGCGCGCCGGGACGAAGCTCAGCTGCGGCGGCACCGCACCCTCGGCGCCACCACCGAACTGGCGCTGCGCGGCGACGCGCTCGATGTAGACGGCAAGGCCAGTCGGCGCGAGCAGCAGCAGGCCGACGACGGCGCCGATGCCAAACTTCATCTGCCCGGTGACCTGGTTGTAGATCTCGGTCGCCAGCACGGCATAGTCGCCGCCGATGACGGCGGCATTGCCAAAATCGGTGATGGTGACCGTGAACACGACGAAGCCGGCGCTCAGCAGGCCGAACTTCACGTTCGGCAGGGTGATGTCGAAGAACTGCCGCCAGCGCCCGGCCCCCATCACCTCGGCGGCGTCGTAATAGCGTGCGTCGGCATGGGCGAGCGCGGCCTTGAGGATCAGCACCGCCTGCGGCAGCGCGTAGAGCACGTCGGCGATGAGCAGGCCCGGAAAGCCGTAGATGTCGATGCGCTTGCCGAGCATGCCGCTGATCAGCCCGTTGCGTCCCAGCAGGAAGATCAGCCCGAGGCCGAGCACCAGCGACGGCGCCAGCATCGGCAGCGCCAGCACCGCAGAGACGACGCGACCGCCGGGCACGCGGGTGCGGGTCATCGTGTAGGCGAGCACGAAGCCGAGGATCAGGCAGACAGCGGTCGTGGCGATGCCGAGCGTCAGGCTGTTGAGCGTGGCCTTGAGGATGCCGGGCGTGCGCAGCAGCGCGAGATAGTTGGCAAAGCCGATGCTGCCGTCGTCGGCGACGAGGCTGCGCCACAGCATCATCGCCAAGGGGAAGACGAAAAAGATCAGCAGCGCGAGGCACGGCAGCGCGATGGCGGCCGCGATCAGCAACCGGTCGTTGCCGGCGCGCCGCAGGCGGAAACCGCTGCGCTCGGCGATCTCGACGGCGGCGAGGCTCACGCGCGCACCCAGCCGCAGCCGGCGGCATCGGCTGAGACGGCAACCGCGGCGCCCGGCGTGACGCCGTCGACAGGACCGGTCTGCACCATCAGCTCACGGCCCTTCCAGGCGACGCGGGTGCGGCTGATGTTGCCGAGGAAGGTGACGTCGACCACCCTCGCCTCGCCCGACGCGAGCGGTTGAAGCCGCACATGCTCGGGACGCAGGCAGGCGAGAAACTCCGCATCGGCGCCATCGGGCCGCGAGGTCAGCAGCGCCGGCATCGCGTCGCGCACCCAGTCCGTCGGCAGCAGGTTGCTGCTGCCCATGAAGTCGGCGACGAACTTCGTTGCGGGACGCAGATAAAGCTCGTGCGGGGCGCCGACCTGCTCGATGCGGCCGGCATTCATACAGACGATCCGGTCGGACAGCATCATCGCCTCCTCCTGGTCGTGGGTGACCATGATGGTGGGGATGCCGAGCCGGCGCTGCAACTCGCGAATCTCGACCCGCAGGTCGGCGCGCACCTTGGCGTCGAGCGCCGACAGCGGCTCGTCGAGCAGGATCAGCCGCGGATCGACCGCGACGGCCCGCGCCAAAGCGACGCGCTGCTGCTGGCCGCCGGAGAGCTGATACGGCAGACGATCGGCAAGATGCGGCAGCTTGATCAGCTCCAGCAGCTCGGCGACGCGCGCCGCGATCTTGCCTCGCTCGACCTTGCGGATGCGCATGCCGTAGCCGATGTTCTCGGCCACCGTCATGTTGGGAAACAGCGAGTAGGACTGGAAAACGATGCCAAAACCGCGCTCGCGCGCCGGCACCGCGCTGAGGTCCTGCCCGTCGAGCAGCAGCCGACCAGAGTCCTGGGTCAGCAGGCCGGCGATGATGCGCAGCAGCGTGGTCTTGCCGCAGCCGCTCGGCCCGAGCAGGCAGACGAACTCGCTGCCCTCGACCTTGAGCGAGATGCGGTCGAGAGCTGTGAAATCGTCGAACGTCTTGTGCAGGCGGTCGAGCTCCAGCGTCATGGCGCGACCTGCTCAGCGGCCGATGCTGGTCTGCCAGTTTTTCAGGATGCCGTCGCGTTCCTTGGCGGAGCGAGCGAAGTCGATCGGATACACCGCCTTGGCGACATCGGCGGGGAAGCCCGCGGTCTGCGCGGCCTTCGACGGCGCGCTGCCGGCGATGGTCACGAGCTCCTTGTAGCTGGTGTAGAGGCCGGCCGCCTCCGGCGACAAGGTCCAGTCGAGGAAGCGCTTGGCGTCGACCTTGTTCTTGGCCGCCTTCATCAGCCCGGACGCCTCCAGCTCATAGCCCGCGCCATCGGTCGGGATCACCATCTTGATCGGAAACCCCTCCTCGATCGACTTGATCGCGGCAAAGGCGAGCGAGCCGCCGATGGCGAACTCACCGCCGCGCGCCGCCTTGCAGGGACGCGAGCCGGACTTGATGTATTGGGCGACATTGCCGTCGAGCGCTTTCAGGAACTGCCAGCCCTTCTCCTCGCCCTGCGACTGCAGGATGCCGGCGATCTGCATGTAGCCGGTGCCGGACGAGACCGGATTCGGCAGCACCACCTCGCCCTTGTAGACGGGGTTGGTGAGATCCTTCCACGAGGTCGGCATCGGCAGGTTCTTGGCTTTCAGCACCTCGGTGTTGACGCAGAACGCAGTGACGTAGCCGGTCGCTGCGAACCAGCTGGAATCGGCGCCCTTGGCGGAGGCCGGCAGCTTGTCGGCGCCCTTCACTTCATAGGGTTCGAGCAGCGCGGTGATGCGCGGATCGAGCATATTGGTGACGGCCCAGCCCCAGATGACGTCGTGCTGCGGATTGCCGGCCTCGGCGATGATGCGGGCACCGAGATCGCCGGTCGACAGCCGGAGCACCTTGAGGTCGACATCGGGCAGCGCCGTCTTGGCCGCCTTCACGTAGTCGGCGATCTCATCCTCCTCGAGCGCGGTGTAGACCGTCACCGTCCCCGCCTGCGCGACGGCGCCGAACAGAAGCAGAGCGAGACTCGCGGAGAGGCCTTTCAACAGCTGCGACATGAGGGTGTCCTTCGACGGCTGCGGCGCGGGACTGTTCATGCCCTGCCGGGTGTGGATTTGAGTGATTATTTGCAAATTTGTGGAACCGCGTCTACGCTGATTGCGCACATGTCGTGCAAATCAGCAACTGCTTACGTTTTGAGCAGGCATGGCGAGCGCCTATTCGTGCACGCGGTTTGCAGGTCGGGGATCGCGGAGGCGTTGGTTGTGATGACGACACGTGCCGCTGATAGTCACCAGACGGCGTGAGGACGCAGGACAGAAGGCCAATGGTTTTTTCACACACGCTGGGCGGCACGACCTATCGCTTCGACGACCTTCGCACGCTGCTCGCGAAGGCAACGCCGCTGCGCTCGGGCGACGTGCTCGCCGGCCTCGCTGCGCAGGACGCAGCCGAGCGCGTCGCCGCGCGCATGGCGCTCGCCGACCTGCCGCTCCGCCAATTCCTCAACGAGGCCGTCATTCCCTATGAGAGCGACGAAGTCACACGGCTGATCGTCGACCAGCATGACGGCAACGCGTTCGCTCCCATCGCAAGCCTGACGGTCGGTGCCTTCCGTGAATGGCTGCTGTCGGATGCGACCGACGCCGCAAGGCTCGCTGCGGTGTCACCTGGCCTCATGCCCGAGATGGTCGCGGCCGTCTGCAAGATCATGCGGCTGCAGGATCTCGTCACGGTCGCCGCCAAATGCGAGGTGGTCACGCGCTTCCGCTGCACCATCGGCCTGCCCGGGCGGATGTCGACGCGGCTGCAGCCGAACCATCCGCTCGACGATCCCAAGGGCGTCGCGGCCTCGATCCTCGACGGGCTGATGTATGGCGTCGGCGACGCCACGATCGGCATCAACCCGGCGAGCGACGACGTCGACACCATGGTGCGGCTGCTCGACATGATCGAGGCCCTGCGGCTCGCGTCGAATGCCCCCATCCAGTCCTGCGTGCTCGCGCATGTCACGACCGCGCTGAAGGCGATCGAGCGCCGCGCGCCGGTCGATCTCGTGTTCCAGTCGCTCGCCGGCACCGAAGAGGCCAATCGCGGCTTCGGCATCACGCTGTCGCTGCTGGATGAGGCGTATGCTGCTGCGCAGAGCCTGCAGCGATGCCCCGACGGCGGCAACGTCATGTATTTCGAAACCGGGCAAGGCAGCGAGCTGTCATCAGCGGGGCATTGCGGCGTCGATCAGCAGACGCTAGAGGCGCGCTGCTACGCGGTGGCGCGGCGCTACCGGCCATTGCTGGTCAACACCGTCGTCGGCTTCATCGGCCCTGAATATCTCTACGACGGCAAGCAGATCCTGCGCGCGGGCCTCGAGGACCATTTCTGCGGCAAGCTGCTGGGGCTGCCGATGGGCTGCGACGTCTGCTACACCAATCACGCCGAGGCCGACCAGGACGACATGGACGCGCTGCTGACGCTGCTCGGCGTCGCCGGCTGCACCTACATCATGGGCGTGCCCGGCGCCGACGACATCATGCTGAACTATCAGAGCACCTCGTTCCACGATGCGCTCTATGTCCGCAAGGTGCTCGGCAAGCGCGCGGCACCGGAGTTCGAGGCCTGGCTCGCAGCGACCGGCATCAGCGACGCCAAAGGCGAGCTGCGCTTCGATCCCGCGCGGCTGATGCCGGCGCTGCCGCTGCTGGGAGCCGAGGGATGAGCGGCGCAGATGACAGGACACTTGCAACCTCGTCAGCGGACGACTGGACTTGGCTGTCGCGCTACACCGAAGCGCGCATTGCCCTCGGCCGTTGCGGACCCGGCTTGCCGACATCCGCGCACCTCGCTTTCCAGGCTGCGCATGCAGAGGCCCGCGACGCGGTGCTGAAGCCGTTCGACGCCCAGAGCTTTGCCGCCGACATCACCGCCCGCGGCTGGCCGGCGCTCACGGTGCACAGCCAGGCTGCTGATCGCAGCGCGTATCTGCAGCGCCCCGACGCAGGCCGCCTGCTCTCGCCGGCGTCTGAATCACTGTTGTCACAGCCGCGCGCGCCGGCCGACATCGTGCTGGTGGTGGCCGATGGGCTGAGTAGCCGCGCAGTGCAGGTCAACGCCCTCCCCGTGCTCGAGGCGCTGCTGCCGCTGATCACAGCGACCGGCCGGCGGCTGTCGCCGATCGTGGTCGCATCACAGGGCCGCGTCGCGCTTGCCGATCACGTCGGCGAGTTGCTCGGCGCGTCCGCCTCGATCGTCCTGATCGGCGAGCGGCCGGGCCTGAGCGCGGCCGACTCGCTCGGCCTCTATCTCACCTGGATGCCGCGCCGAGGCCGCGTCGATTCCGAACGCAACTGCATCTCCAATGTCCGCCAGGGCGGGCTGGCTCCGGTGGATGCCGCCAGGCAGGCGGCCGAGCTGATCGCCCGCATGTTCCAGCATCAGGCCGCCGGCATCGCGCTCGCGCGCCTCCCGCAATTGCCAGCACCGGAGGATGGCAGCGCCTGACCACGCCGAGACCATCAAACCGCGCAGTAGCGGTCCTGGATGTCCTTGTCGGCCAGCAGCGCCGCAGCGCTGCTCTCGTGCACGACCTCGCCCTGGTCGATGATGACGGCGCGGTCGGCCAGCCGCAGTGCCCATTCGACGTTCTGCTCGACCAGCAGCAGCGTCTTGCCCTGGTCGCGCAGCCGGCGGAACAGCACGCCCATCTCCTCGACGAGAACCGGCATGATGCCTTCCGACGGCTCGTCAAGCAGCACCATGCGCGGCTGCGCGATCAAAGCGCGCGCGATCGCCAGCATCTGTTGCTCGCCGCCGGACAGCGTGACGCCCTCCTGGTCGAGCCGTTCGCGCAGGCGCGGAAAGGTCCCTGCGATCTCGGCAATCGCTACGCGCTCGTCGATCTCGGCCTTGGCGGCAACGAGGCCGAGGCGGAGATTTTCGCGGACCGAGAGGCCGGGCACGATCCGTCGCTCTTCCGGCACATAAGCAAGGCCGAGGTGGAAGCGACGATGCGCTGGCAACGGCAGCAGGTCATGGCCGGCGAAGCGCACGCGCCCCTCGGCCTTCGGCATCAGCCCCATCACGGTACGCAAGGTCGTGGTCTTGCCGGCGCCGTTGCGGCCGACCAGCGCGACCACTTCGCCCTCGTTCACGCGCAGCGAGATGCCGTGCAAGACATGGCTGGCGCCATACCAGGCCTGGACGTGATCAAGCTCCAGCAACGCGGTTTCAGCCATAGCCTTCACTCTGTCCCAGATACACGCGGCGCACGTCGGCGTTCGACCGGATGTCCTCCGGCCGGCCATCGGCGAGCAGCCGGCCGTGATGCAGCACCAGCACCCGCTGGCTCAAACCCAGCACCATCTTCATCTTGTGCTCGACCAGCAGCACCGTGCGCTTCTCGGCCAGCCGCTCAAGCAGCGCGACCATCTCCTTGGTCTCTTCCGGCCCCATCCCGGCGGTCGGCTCGTCGAGCAACAGCAGCTCCGGCTCAGACACCAGCGCGATCGCAATCTCCAGCGCGCGCTGCTGGCCATGGGCCAGGAATTTTGCCAGCTCGCTGCGCTTGCCGATCAGGCCCACGGCCGCCAGCGCCGCATCGGCGCGCTGGCTCAGCTCGACGAGATCGGCACGCTTGCGCCAGATGTCGTAGCTGACGCGCATCGCCTGCGCCGCGACCCGGACGTTCTCGTGCACCGACAGGTCCGGGAAGATGTTGGTGATCTGATATGAGCGCGAGATGCCCTGGTGCACGAAGCGGTGCTGCGGCAGGCCGTTCAGCGTCCGCCCCTTGAACGTCAACGTCCCCATGCTTGGCGACAACGTGCCGGACAGGATGTTGAAGAACGTGCTCTTGCCGGCGCCGTTCGGCCCGATGATCGAGGTCAGCTCGCCCCGCGCGAACGACACCGAGATGTCTTCGAGCGCGGTGAAGCCGCCGAAGCGGCGGCCGATGCCATCCGCGCGCAACAGTTCGGTGCTCATCGGCGCTCCCTCGCGAAGGGCAGCGCGTCGAGAAACGTGCCCCAGATGCCCTTCGGCAGGAACAGCACGAACACGACGAAGATCGCGCCGACCACGATCTGCCAATGTGGCGTCCACAGCGAGACCATGTCCTCCAGGATCAGGAAGGTCGCCGCGCCGATGAACGGACCGAAGAAGCTGCGGGCGCCCCCGAGCAGCACCATCATCACGATCGTGCCCGAGGTCTGGTACTGCAGGATGTCGAGCGGGACGATCGACAGATGCAGCGCGGACATGCAGCCGCCCACCGCCGAGATCGCCCCCGACAGCATGAACACGATCAATTTGCAGCGCTCGACGTCGTAGCCGCAGGCCCGCGCTCGCTGCTCATTCTCGCGAATCGCCTCGATGACGGCGCCGAACGGCGAATTGAGGATCCGCGACTGCACCCAGAGCGCCAGCGCCGCAAGCACCATCAGGATGTAATACTTGTTGACCGGATCGAGAAAGTTCACCTGCCAGCCGAGCAGGCTGATGCGGTCGACGGTGAAGCCGCGCAGCCCGTTCTCCCCGCCGGTGAAGGACGAGGCCTGCAACGCGACGTAATAGACGAGCTGCGCCAGCGCGAGCGTCACCATCGAGAAATAGATGCCGCGCGTGCGCGTCGAGATCGTGCCGATCAGCGCGGCGAGCACGGTACTCGCGGCGATCGCCAGCGGCACGGCGGCGAACCAGGGCAGGCCCCAGCGGCCGATGGCGATGCCGGTGAGATACGCGCCGGTGCCGAAGAACGCGGCGTGGCCGAACGACAGCAGCCCGGTGTAGCCGAACAGCAGATTGTAGCCCATCACCACGACGCCGTAGATCAGGACGTTGACGGCGAGCGCCTTCGAGGGCAGCAGCCACGGCAGCAGCGCGAGCGCTGCGAGCGAGACCAGCACGCGATGATCCGACAGGATCGCGAACAGGCGCCGGCCCTGCGGAATCGGCGATGCTTCGCCGGTGGACTGCACCGTCATCACGCCCTCCCCTTGAGGCCGAACAGGCCCTGCGGCCGGACCAGCAGCACGGCGGCCATCAGCGCGAACATAACGATAGTCGCCATTTCTGGCGCGAACAGCGCCACCATGCTGATGCAGATGCCGACCATCAGCCCGGCAACGACGGCGCCGACGATCGAGCCGAGGCCGCCGATCACGGTGACGACGAAGGCTTCCGCCAGCACCAGCGTTCCCATCTCCGGATTGACGCTGCGCATCGGCCCCGCCAGCACGCCGCCGAGCGCAGCCAGGCCAACGCCGAGGCCGAAGATCGCCAGCCACACCTTGCCGATATCGACGCCGAGCACGCGCATGATCTGCGGATCGCGCGCGCCGGCGCGGACGATCAGGCCGACGCGGGTCTTCTCCAGCATCAGCCAAAGCAAAAGCAGCACGACCGCCACCAGCGCGATCACGAACAGGCGATATTTGGGAAAGAAGCCGACGCCGAGATCGACGACGCCGATCAGCTGCGATGGCGTCGGGAACGGGATGCCGTCGCTGCCGAACACGATGCGCACGCCCTCGACCAGGATGTAGCTGAGGCCGAAGGTGAGCAGCAGCGGATCGTCGATCGACCGGCCATACAGGCGGCGGACCAGGACAAACTCGATCAGCATGCCGAACGCGCCGACCAGAACGGGCGCAAGCAACAGCCCCCACCAGAAACTGCCTGTCAGCGACGCCAGGTACAGCCCCGCATAGGCGCCGATCATGAACAGCGCGCCATGGGCAAAATTGACCACGCCCAGCATGCCGAACACGATGGTCAGGCCGAGCGCCGTGATCACCAGCACCGCCCCGAGGGCGATGCCGGAAAACAGCTGCATGATGATCAGCGAGAGGTCCATGCCGGCGGATCAGGTCGGGTGGCCGAGCTCGCCGCAGCTGCGCAGCATCTCCTCCGCACCGGGATCGCTGGCCACGATCGCGAACAGATCGTTGTCGTTGGCCATCGCCGATTTCTTCTTCGACTCCAGCACCAGCACCGACTGCACCGACTGGTGGTCGCACTTGCGATAGTGCTGCGGGCCCTTGGTCAGATCATATTGCAGGCCTTCCAGCGCCGCGACGACCTTGTCGGTGTCCGTGCCGCCGGCGAGTTGCATCGCCTGCAGCAGCGAGCCGACGCCGGAATAGCCATAGGCGCCATAGTCGGTCGGGATCGCGCCGCCATTGGCCGCCTTGAACGCCGCGTTGAACTCGGCCGCCGTCTTGTTCTGCGTCTCCAGCCCCCAATAGTAGTTGGCGCCGCCGACGACGCCCTCGAACACGTCGGGGCCGACCGCGAGCCGCTGGTTGTGCAGGATCACGGGGACCACGATCTTCATCTGTTGCTTGATGCCGAAATCGACCGCCTGCTTGATCGCATTGGCCTGGTCACGGCCGAAATTGCTGATGCACAGCACGTCCGGCCGCATCGACATCAAGCGCGGCATGAAGGTGGAATAGTCGGCGGCGCCGAAGGGATGCAGGATCTCGCCGACGCTCTCGGCGCCGATCGCGGCCTGCGCCCGCTTGAAGCCGCGCAGCATCTCATGGCCGTAGGCATAGTCGGCGACGAGGTGCGCCACCTTCATGCCCTTCTTGATCGTCTGCCGCGCCACCGCCGCCGTCGTCATGTGCGGGTTCAGCGCCTCGTGGAAAGTGTATTTGCTGAAATCCTTCGCCTCGTTGATGGTGTCGGACTGGCTGATCGAGACGTAGATCACGCCGCGGGCGCGCGTCACCTCGTTGACGGCGAGCTGGACGGCGCTGGAGAGCGCGCCGACGATGGCGTGCACCTTGTCCTTCTCGATCAGCTCGAGCGTGCGCGTCGCGGCCTCGCCGGCGTTGAGCTTGTCGTCACGCACCAGCAGCTCGACCTTGCGGCCGGCGACGCCGCCCTTGTCGTTGACGAGCTTGACCGCCAGCTCGGCGCATTTGACCTGATCGCGCGCCTCGGCCGCGAACGGACCGGTCAGCGGCGTCGGAAAGCCGATACGAATGGTGTCATCGGCGGCGCGGCCGAGGCGTGGCATGGCCAGCGCTGCGGCTCCAGCCGACATGGCCATCAGTGCCTTGCGGCGGGATAGTCCTGCGCGTCGCGACCTGGTCTCGTAGACTGGCATGATGTCCTCCCTCATCCTGTTTTGTTAGTAGCGGTTGAGCGCCTTCAGCACACGCGTGGGCGTGATCGGAATGGCATTGATCGACGTGCCGAACGGCGCCAGCGCGTCGTTGACGGCATTGAGCACGCAGGCCGAGGCCGCCGCCGTGCCGGCCTCGCCGCAACCCTTCGCGCCGAGGATGGTGTCCGCCGTCGGCGTCTCGACATGATCGATGACGATGTCAGGCATCTCCATCGCCATCGGCACGAGATAGTCGGCGAGCGATCCATTCAACAGCTGCCCGGTCTCGCCGTAGCGGCATTCCTCGAACAGCGCCGCGCCAAGGCCCTGCACGACGCCGCCGCGCAGTTGCTCGTCGACCAGCATCGGATTGATGATGCGGCCGCAATCCTCGACCACATAGTGCTTCAGCAGCTTGACGAATCCGGTGTCGACATCGATCTCCAGATAGCAGCCCTGGATGCCGTTGGTGAAGGCGAATGGGTAGCCCTGCGGCGCGAAATGGTGGCTGACGGTGAGCTGCGCCTGCGTGCCAGGCGGCAGCGTATCGGAGCGGAAATAGGCGATGCGGGCGATCTCAGCGACCGGCAGGCGCGGCTGCTGCCCCGCCCGGCTCACGACCTGACCGTCGACGATGTCGAGCGCGGACGGCTGCTCCTGCAGGATCAGGCCCGCGATCTCGAGAATGTTGGCCTTCAGCTGCCGCGCCGCCTGCAGCGCGGTCTCGCCGCCGATGCCCGCACCGCGGCAGGCCCAGGTCGCGCCGCCATGCGGCGTGACCTCGGTGTCGCCGGTGAGGACCTTGACGTGCTGCTGGGCGAGGCCGAGCTGATCGGCAACGATCTGGCTGATGATCGCCTCGGTGCCCTGCCCCTGCTCGGTCACGGAGATCGCGCAGCGCACCTCGCCTGATGGTGTGAGGCTGATGGTTGCGCCATCCTGCGAGGAGATGCGCGCGCCGCCGACGCCGTAGAAGGCCGGACTCGGATTGGTGATCTCGACAAAGGTGGCGATGCCGATGCCGCGATGGATGCCGCGCGGGCGCAGCTCCGCCTGCTCCGCGCGCAACGCGTCGTAGCCCATGATGTCGCGCAGCCGCTGCAGGCAGGCCTGATGCGACAGCGCCTCGAACTTGTAGCCGGTCGGCGACGCCGTCGGATAGGCGTCATCCGGGATGACGTTGCGGGCGCGGATCGCCAGCGGATCGAGGCCGACGCGGTGAGCTGCGAGGTCGACCATGCGCTCGGTGACGGCACAGGCGATGGGATGCCCGACCGCGCGATACTGGCTGGTCTGCA
Organism: Bradyrhizobium sp. HKCCYLS2038; assembly: GCF_051167655.1. Lineage (NCBI taxonomy): Bacteria > Pseudomonadati > Pseudomonadota > Alphaproteobacteria > Hyphomicrobiales > Nitrobacteraceae > Bradyrhizobium > Bradyrhizobium sp. HKCCYLS2038. Next base: position 189,285 of record NZ_JBNPTM010000009.1, read on the forward strand.
CCTTGTTCTGGAACACGACCTCCAGCGCCGCGCGATAGGACTTGAAGCCATAGGGCGCGCCGATCAGGCGGATGACCTGATTGCCCTCGACCACGCTGGTGCGCGGATAGGTCGAGAACGCACCGATCGCGGTGGCGTCATGGACGTCCATGGCGAGGATGTGTCCCTCGGCATCCACGGCCATGCGCGCCCGCACGTCGTGATCGCGGGCATGGATGTCCGAGACGAACGACTCGATGCGGTCGGCGACATACTTCACCGGGCGTCCCAGCAGGACCGACAGCCCGACCACAGCCATGTCCTCGTGATAGACATGCAGCTTCATGCCGAACGAGCCGCCGATGTCCGGCGCGATGACCCGCACCCGCGCCTCGGGAATGCCGTAGTGGCGGGAATACAGGTCCTGGAATTGATACGGCGTCTGCGTCGCGTGATGCACCGTCAGCAGGCCGCTGTCAGGCTCGTAATCGGCAACGATGGCGCGTGGCTCCAGCGTGACCGGCGTATGCCGTCCGAAGCTGAATGTCTGCTCGATCGTATGTGCAGCGGCGGCAAACGCCGCATCGACGTCGCCGCTGTCGAGTTGGGCGCGGAAGCAGATATTGGATGAAGCGGAGCGATTCACGCGCGGTGCATCGGGCGCACGCGCCGCGTCGAGATCGACGACCGCGGGGAGCTCCTCATAATCGACCGCGATCAGCTCCAGCGCATCCTCGGCGACCGCTCTGCTCTCAGCCACCACGGCGACGACGGCCTGCCCGGCCCAGACCACGCGATCGAGCGGCAGCGGCAGCTGCGGCTCGGACACCATGCCCTTGAAATGATCGAGCGTGCCGGTCCAGGGCGTACAGATTTTCGCGAGATCAGCGCCGGTCGCCACCAGATGCACACCTTGCAGGGCCCGCGCCGCATCGAGGTCGATGCCGATGATCCTGGCATGCGCGTGCGGGCTGCGCAGAAAGGCCGCGTGCAGCATGCGCGGCAGGCGGATGTCGGTGACGTAGCGTCCGCGTCCGGCGAGCAGTCGCTTGGCGTTGGGCCGCGGCACGGATCGGCCGATGTAGGAGTTCGGGCGGTCGAGGGACGTCAGCGGCGCCGTCATCGCGAAGCCTCCTCTGTCCGCCGCGACGCCTGTGTGGCGCGCGCGTCGCCGACGGCGGCGATCGCATCGACGATCGCTTCATATCCGGTGCAGCGGCAGAAATTGCCGGATAGCGCATCGCGAATGGCGTCGCGGCTCGGCTGCGCCACGTTGGACAGCAGCTCCTGCGCATTGATCAGCATGCCCGGCGTGCAGAACCCGCATTGCAGGGCATTGCGCCGATGAAACTCAGCCTGCAGATCGGCGATCGCCCCACTCTCGGAGAGTCCCTCGATGGTGTCGATGCGCGCACCATCGGCCTGAACCGCGAACATCAGGCAGGCATGCACGGCATGGCCGTCGAGCTGAACCAGGCAGGCGCCGCAGGCACCCATCTCGCAGCCGGCGTGGGTGCCGGTCAGCTCGAGCTGGTTGCGCAGGCAGTCGACCAGCGTCTCGCGCGGCGCGACATCGCAGGCGACCTTGCGGCCGTTGACGACGAACCGCACGCGCATCGTCGCGTCGGCCTCGTCATCTTCGATCGTATCAGCCGGACCGCCGCTCATGCCGGCTCTCCAAGTCGTCCGAGCAGCCGACCGAGCAGCACGCGCGCGAGATGCAGCCGCATCGCCGGCGGCACGTCGTCACTGTCAGGAGGCGTGAGATCATCGACGAGCGCGGCCTGCGCCGCCGCAATCCGTCCCGCATCGAGGCGCGAGCCGGCGATCGCCTGCTCGGCCCGTCGCGCGCGGGTCGGCACATCGCCGACCGAGAAGAACGCGATGCGGATGCTCTCGATCAGATCGTCCGTGCAGGTCGCGATCATGCCGCAGCCGACCAGCGCGTAGTCGCCGCGCCGTCGCGCCAGTTCGTCGAACGCGATCCGCTGCCCTGGCTTGAACAGCGGCACATGGACCGCGACGAGCAACTCGCCCGGCGCGAGCGCCGTCTCGAACAGGCCGGTGAAGAAGTCCTCGGCCCGGACGCGGCGCCGTCCAGCCGGACCGGCGATCTCGATGTCGGCATCGAGCGCCAGCACCATCGCCGGAAATTCGGACGCCGGATCGGCCAGCGCGACGCTGCCGCCGAGGGTGCCGCGATTGCGGATCGCGGGGTGCGCGACATGGGGCGCTGCGGCGCGCAGCAGCGGCGCAAACTGCGCGATCAGCGGCTCGGACAGCATCTCGCGATGCCGCGTCAGTGCGCCGATGCGCAGCCATTCGCCCTCGCGCCTGACGCCGCGGAGCTCCGCGATGTGATTGATGTCGATCAGAATTTTCGGAGCCTGCAGCCGCAATGCGAGCGCGGGAACGAGGCTCTGGCCGCCGGCAATGAATCGCGCGTCGTCGCCGGCGCCGGCGTGCGCGGTGAGCGCCTCGTCGACCGTGCGTACACGGACGTAGCTGAAAGCCCTCGCTTTCATCCGCTTCCTCGCTGCGGGTGCCCATCGGCAGCCCGGGGATTCCAGATTTGTGACCATCTGGTCTCAAAACAGTTGCACGTCGCAGCCGCGGCGGTCAACCGGAAACGAACGATTGGTCGCAAATCTGGTTTCGGCTATCAAGCAGTCCGGTGCGGCAATCGGTTCAGACAATGACCAGGAATTCGAAGACAACGAGCGCAACGACCGCCACAAGCGACGCCGGACGGAGCAGCAAGACCGGCGGCGCACCGCAGGCGAAGCGGCGCAACCTACGCGCGCCCGAGCGCGAGCGGCTGATCGTCGACGAGGCCATCCGATTTTTCGCCGAACACGGTTTCGAAGGCCAGACCCGCGAGCTCGCCAAGCGCATGGGCATCGCGCATTCGGTGATCTACCGCCACTTCCCGAGCAAGGAGGCGCTGATCGAGCGCGTCTACCAGGAGGTCTATCTCAGCCGCTGGTCGCAGGACTGGTCCCCCCTGATTCGGGATCGCGGCCTGCCGCTGCAGGTGCGGCTCACCCGCTTCTATCTCGACTACGTGGCGCGCGTGTTCGAGTACAATTGGGTCCGGATCTTCGTGTTCTCCGGGATGAAGTCGTTCGGCATTGCCGGACGCTATCTCGATCTCGTCCGCCGGGAAATCATCGAGCCCGCCGCCATCGAGCTGCGCCACGAGCTCAAGCTGCCGGGCATCGAGATCAGCCCGCTGAGCGGCCGCGAGACCGAAATGTTCTGGGGCCTGCATGGCCGCATCTTCTATCTGGCGATCCGGAAGTTCATCTACGCGACGCCGGTTCCATCCGATATCGAACAGACCGTGCGCGACGCGATTGAGCTCTTCCTCGATGGCGCACGACTGACGCTTCCGCGGCTTCTCGAACACCGCGAGACCGACGTCAAATTATGATTGCGCAACCATGCCGAAGCGCCGATCATAGCAGCACGGTCACGGCTCTCCGCGAGCACGCCAGACCGAATGCGCATCATACACGTTGTCCATGGCGTGTGCCACGATGCAGCTGATCACGCAGAGGCGACGGACCGTGCAGCCTGATGGTCTCACCCACGTGCATGAGGCCCAATCATCGCAGCCAGTGTCGATTTGAAATTTCCTTGAAGTTTCTTTGAAGCGGATTTGAGGACGCGGTACGATTTTCCTGATCTATTTCGATTGAGTTTTATTCAATCTGGCGGTGTGAGCCGCCGACATTAAGACATTAAGAACGGCACGACGGGCGGCATCGACCGCTTTCGTCAGACGCGGGAAAATTAACCTGAGTTGCTGCACGCAGCGGATCGCCCATTCGGTAAGTCCGCAGTGTCAATTTTGAAAGCGATGTTTCGCGGCGGAGCGCAGAGTTTCCTCCGCGGGTGCAGAGACTACGATTTGGGAGAAGCCCTCCATGCAGTCATTTGAAGAACCGTCATGTTCGAAGTACTCCCCGATTTTCGACATTCATCCGACGACAGGCATGCACTTCGAAGTGTTCTATTTCGCCAACGCGCTGCGAGAAACGAACAAGGGAGGCGGTGGCTGGTTCTGGTGGCCCAGGCAACAAGGCCTGCCACCCGAGGGGCCGGCCACGGGCGCGTTCGCGACGAGCTACGCAGCCTATCGCGATGCGATGATCGGCACCGGCGTGCACTGGCGACGAGACGCGCGCGATCGGATTGCCGTCGGCGCATGATGTCTCCTCGGTTGCTGCGCGATGCGTATGGTCACAGGGTATGATCAAATGCTTGCGCTGTTTGGGCCGCACGCCTGATCGTCCCCCATACTGATCGCGCCTGTACCGAGGCTACAACGACGAACTTGCAACAACGACGCCGTTCTGAACCGAGCGCAGCTCGCACCGGTCGGACGACGTCATGCTTGAAAGATCGAGCAGAGCGACAGCGTCCATCTGCCTATCCGCAGGCCACCGCAGGATTGTCGCTTTGAAACTAGGGACATTTCATCACGCACGTTCGTCCGCTATCAGCACGGACTCCTAGCCAGCCGTCACTATACAACCAATGCACGCTTTTTCGAAATACACATATTGGCCGTACGAATTGTCAGCCCCTTCACGTTACCCTACTTCTCTTCATGCAGGTGCTCGGCGGATGCGCCGCGCAGAGACACAACCTGCGCACTGCGATGAGGCAGGTTCTGCAATGACGTGGCGTGTGCCACAAGACGGTGAAAGCAGACTGTCGTTCGGGACGTTCGTCCTCGACCTTGAAGGTGGTTGCGTCCGCGACCAGCACGGCGAAATCCCGCTACGTCGAAAGAGCTTTGGCGTCCTGCGTCATCTCGTTCTCAATGCCGGCCGGCTCGTCAGCAAGGACGAGATCATCACGGCCGTTTGGCCGACGACCGACGTGTCCGATGCGTCGCTCGCGCAATGCATCAGCGAGGTCCGTCTCGCGCTTCGAGACGAGCAGCAGCAGTTGATTCGGACCATCGTCGGCCGCGGCTATCGCTTCAGCGCGCCCGTGTTGCCCGGCGGAGGGGCGGCGCCGATCACTTCTCCGAGATCACAGGGACATTCGGAGCCCGGTGATCTTCCTAAGCCCGACACCGCCGGGGAAGAAGAGGACCTCCCTCGCACGCGCGGACAATGGTCGGAATCGACGACCATCGTCGGCCGGGACGACGAACTCGATTGGATCCTCCGACGCTGGCGCGAAGCGTGCAGTGGTTATGGGCAAGTCATCTTGCTGAGCGGCGAGGCCGGCATCGGCAAATCGCGCCTGGTCGCCGAATTCCTGGCACGGACCTCGACCGCCCCCCGGCAACGCCTTCGCTACACCTGTGCCGCCGAACGATCCACCAGCGCTTATTATCCTGCGATTGGCGAGATTGAGACTGCTGCGCAGGTGACGGCCAACGACCCCGCCCCGGTTCGGCATCTCAAGCTCGCGCATTTTCTGGAGAGCCTGCCGCTCGCATCATCCGATCGCACCACGATCGCCTCGTTGTTGTCGCTTGCCGATCACGGCGCGGAGACTTTGGATCCCAACCTTCCGGAGCGTCGTCAGCGCACGCTCGATGCCCTTCTCCACCGGGTCGAAGCGCAGGCGAGCATCGCTCCGGCCATCGCGATCGTTGAGGATTTCCACTGGGTGGATCCGACCAGCCTAGAGCTGTTCGACCGCCTGGTCGAGCGCACCAAGGAGCTTCGCCTCCTTGTCGTGCTGACGTTCAGGCCGGAGATCGCACCGCCCTGGGTCGGTCAGCACCACGTCAGCGTGCTGACGCTCAACCGGCTGTGCCCTCAGGATAGCCGGACATTGATCGCGCGTCTGTCGGGCACCGGGCGCATCGCGCCGGATCTCGTCGATGTCATCGTTGAACGCAGCGACGGCGTTCCGCTGTTCGTCGAGGAACTGACCCGCGCAGCTCTCGACGGCGACATCACGCTGGCGCAGGACGTTCCAGCGTCGCTGCAGGCGTCCCTGATCACGAGGCTGGAGCGACTCGGGTCGGCCCGTGGAGTCGCGCAGCTGTCTGCCGCGATCGGGCGCACGTTCCCTGCAGCGCTGCTGGCCGCGATATCGGATCTCTCTGCTGCCGAGCTCATGCCGCCGCTGGAGCAGCTGCTGCAGAGCGGCCTGATCCTGGCGCAACCGCCGCGCACGGACAGCGCTTTCACCTTCCGCCACACGCTGTTTCGCGACGCCGCGCTCGCGTCCATCCCCGAGCGCGAGCGACGCAGCCTGCACATTCGGATCGCCGAGGCCATGCAGCAACAATATCCCCACGCGACGAGCGCCGCGCCGGAGGTCATTGCATCGCATTTTGCGTCCGGCGGCGCGCTGCTGCAGGCGTTCCACTGGTGGCGCCGCGCCGGTGAAGAGTCGATGCATCACGCGGCGTTCGAGGAAGCCCTCGCCCATTTCAGCAAAGCGATCGAAATCGCCGATCACGTCTCGTCCGACGACACGGGCGCGCCGGTCACCGCAACCGAGCGGCTGGCGTTGCAAGTCGCCTACGGTCAGACCCTGCTCTGGGTGCGCAGCATGGAATCAGCGATCGCGGCTTTCGCCCGCGCCCGTGAATTCGCCGGCCTCATTGACGACAGCTCGATCCGCTTCGCGGCCTATTACGGACTCTGGGCCGGCAACATGATGAACGCGCGGATGCGCGAGGCCTATGCCGTCGCAGAGGACTTCGTTCGGGACACCGGTCTGGCCGATGTTTCGACCGAGACCGGGATCGCGCACCGCGCGCTCGGCTCGGCGCTCTGGTTCATGGGGCAGTTCGCGCCGGCACGTGACCACCTGCGACGTGCGCTCGACATCTACGATCCGGAGCGCGATCGCGGCGCCGCGACCCGGTTCAGTCTCGTTCCCGGTCCTCCGGCGCGGATCTGCCTCGCCCTCGCCTGCTTCGCCCTCGGCGAGTCCGGCGAAGCGCAGCGCCTCGCCGAGACGGCGCTGACTGAGGCCGAGCGCATCGCCCATGTCCCGACCCAGACTTACGTGCTGACGCATGCGCTGATGCTGCATCTGTTCGGCAGACAGGCCAGCCGCGCCGTCGAACTCTCCGCGCAGCTTCTCAGGCTCAGCACCGATCACGCGTTGCCGCACATCAGCTACGCCCGTGTTCTCGACCTGGCCACGCGGTTTCAGATCGGCCATCTCCCGGATGCCGCGCATCGGATGCGGCTCGCGGTCCAGGAGCTCTGCAGCGAAGGCCGGCGCCTTGGCCTGCCCTGGTTCCTGTCGATCCTCGCCGAGATGGAGACGGCAGCCGGCGAGCCGGCGATCGCTCTGGCCACCATCGATAAGGCCATCGCCGAAGCCGTGCGGTCGGGAGAACGCTGGTACGAGTCGCAGATCCATCATCTCCGTGCACGATTGCTGCTCGCGCAGGGCCGGCTTGAGGACGCCCGCGCCGCTCTTGCGACGGCGCTGACGGTCGCCCGCGATCAACAGGCGCTGGGCTTCGCAAGCCTCATCTCTCCGACGGCGGCGGGCGCGTCCGACCTGCTGCCCGGCGGGCGCCCCGGCTGAGCACGTCGCAAAGTGTTGCCGAGCAGGGCTGAGACAAGTCCGCTTCGGAAACGGCAGCACGGGACCGAACAATGATCCGCCCGAATTTTCGTGCGGGCCGAAATAACACTTTCGCTTTTGCCGAATTCGTGCTTGAATGCTCCCCGTCCCGCCTCGGCAAGAGGGGCGCATCGCGATCGTCACGACACGCGAGGTGGGAAGCGGTGGCCGCAATCATGCCGCAGCGGGTCTTGGGCTCGCGGACGAACGGCTGGTTGCGGACGTGAAGACGCGTGGTCCTGGCGCCCCGAGGCTGGCGCCAAGCTTTCTGGTGATGATGATCCGGAAAGCGACGGTGGCTAACAAGCCGGACACCGGGGAGCAACTGTGTTTTTATGAACCGGTGATCGGCCGGGTTCAAGGCTGGCGCGAACGCGCGCCACCGCCTCCGGCGGCTTCGGCCTTGAGCCCCTCCGCTCGCCGGTTCGTGTGTCTGGCATGCGCTCGGTCGGAGCCCGAGCGGCTATGAGGCGCTCGATCCGTTCACAAGGTGGAGCGCCGGATTCCATTTCTGGCGGCGTTTGACCATGACGTTGAGAATGCAGATCAGCTTGCGCATGCAGGCGGTCAGCGCGACCTTCTTCAATTTGCCGTTGGCGAGCAGACGCTCGTAGAAGGCCTTCAAGACTGGATTATACCGCGTGGCTGCTCCCACGCAGGCCATGTACAACGTGTTGCGAGTTCTGCGGCGTCCGCCTTTGACGTGCCGGTCCCCACGACGCCTGCCACTGTCATCATCGTACGGCGCAACACCCAGCAGCGCCGCGACGGCTTTGTCGCTGGCTTGACCGAGCTCTGGCATGGTGGCGATCAGCGTGGCGCACGTCGTACGGCCGATACCTGGAACGCTTTCAATGATATCGGCGAGCTCGGCAAAATGCGGCGTGCTGTCGATCAAGGCGGATGTCGGCCTCGAGCTTGACCAGCTCCGTGCTGATCGTCTTGGCGATGCGCGTGTGCAAACGCTGCACTGCCACAGGCAATTCATGCTCGCCCTGGTTCGTCAACCTCACCAGCATGTCCTTCGTTGCCTGGCGCGCATTGACCATCTGCTGAAGCGTCTCCCGGGCCGCATCGTAGGCTTGCTCGGCGGCTTCATTGAAGGTCTCAGCGAACCAGGCGATCGTGTCCGCATCGATGCTATCGTTCTTGGCCAGGCGTCCGGCCGATTGAGCAAAGCTCCGCACCCGCTTTGGATCGACGATTCGAACGTCGATCTTGGCGGTCCGCGCCAGCTTGGCCCACTCCCGCTCATAGCCGCCGCTGGCCTCCATCACGACTTTGGCGACTTTGTTCCGGCGCAGCCACGCCACGAAGTCGCGCTGGCCTCCCTCCGTCCTATCAAACATCTGCTTGGACCCAAGCGCTCGGGTACAAGCATCGACCTTATCCTTGGCGACATCGACACCCGCGACAACGAGATCATTCTGTGCCATCATCCGGCTCCCTTCCTTGCAAGGTGCGGGCTCGAAGCCCGTGCAACTGTTCGGGTTGAAGGAAGACACCGGACCTGTCCCACGCTCCCCGACAGGCTCCAAAGGCCTTTGAACGCGATCGGGCTCAGATCCAGCGACGGGCGGTTGGTCAGAACCGCCCGTTCGCACATCCTGGTCGATTTCGAAGACACAAGAGCGCGAGATAAGCGTGAAAACCATCGCGCGGGGAATGCCGGGATGTCTCGGCTGAACCTGTGGTTCCTGCCGCCTGCATTTTTTTCGCAGGCGGGCCATGGGTGCGGCCAGCGCCCGGCATTCCCCGCGCCCTCTTCTTCCAGAGGGCGGAACGGACTGAAGCAACCCGGACGCATCTGCGCCGCGGGAATGCTTCACGCCGTCGCGATCCCGCGGCTCTCATCCGATGTGCTGTTTGACTTCGTAAAACTCTCCAGTTGCCTCGCGCCGGTCAGGCGGTCCGGCTTCGGCTGATCTTCGCTGCGACGACATAGGACAGCGGCATCGCGACGACGAAGCCGACCAGCGCGGCCAGCGGCAGGTCCTTCATCGGGCTCGCGACCAGCCCCTGCACCGTCAACAATGCCGTGACCGCGCTGCCCGCCAGCACCGTACCCAGCATGACCCAGATGAGAATTGCGACCTTGAACATCTCTTCTTCTCCGTCGTTAGGACATATCGATCCCTTGACGTGCCGATGCTCTGCCTGCCGTTGTCGCGCATCATTGATCTGGAACAAGCACAACAGACAAAAGAGGGAGGAGCGGCGGCTCCTCCCTCTTGCTCTCATCAGCTACAAACTACACGGCAGATGCCGTTGCCTCGCAACTGCTCGATCGTCAGCGTCATCGCGTCGGCGGCACGAAGTGATCGTGCTTGCTCACCGACGTGCCGGTGGCCGGGTCGGTGATCTTGATCTCGATGTCGACGGGGGTCGAAGGAAGATCGGCCCCCTTGGCCTCGATCGACATGCGAATCTCCCGCGTCTGGTCCTGGCCGACATCGATGACCATGCGGCCATCCTGCTCGCGCGCCTCGCCGGCCACGGTTACCTTGGCATTCGGCAGGCCGACGACGTCGAGCACGAAGTCGCGGGCGCCGCGCTTGTTGAGCAGGCGGACCGTATAGTCGTTGCGCACGCCGCCGTCGGACAGCTGCACGAACAGCGGATTGCGCTCATGCAGCACGTTGATGCCCATCGTGCCCCGTGTTGCCAAGGAGTACAGCATGATGCCGCCGACGATGGCGATGAAGCTCGCATAGATGATGGTGCGCGGCCGGATGATTCGGTAGATCTCGGGCTTGCCCTCCTTGCGCCTGCCCACGTTGATGTCGGTGTCGTAGCCGATCAGGCCGGTCGGCCGGCCGATCTGGGTCATCACGCTGTCGCAGGCGTCGATGCACAGGCTGCACTGGATGCAGCCGAGCTGGATGCCGTGGCGGATGTCGACGCCGGTCGGGCAGACATTGACGCATTGATGGCAATCGACGCAATCCCCGGCCGGCTCGCCCTGCAGCCGCGCCGCCTCGGCCTTCTTGACCGACATGCGCGGCTCGCCGCGGTCGCCCTTGTAGGTGACGTTGAGCGCCCATTCGTCGGTCAGCGCCGCCTGGATGCGGGGCCAGGGGCACATGTAGATGCAGACCTGCTCGCGGGCGTGACCCGCGAACACGTAGGTCGTCGCGGTCAGGATGCCGATCCAGAGATAGGCGGTGAACGGCGCCTGGAAGGTGGCGAGATCCTTCACCAGCGTCGGAGCGTCGTCGAAATACAGCACCCAGGCGCCACCGGTCCACCAGCCGATCATGATCCAGAGGAAGTGCTTGAGCGCGACCTGGCGGATGTGGGTGAAGGTCCAGCCGCGCTTGTCGCTCAGCATGCGCTCGCGCCGGTCGCCCTCGACCCAGCGCTCGACCGCGTAGAACAGGTCGGTCCACACCGTCTGCGGGCAGAGGTAGCCGCACCACAGCCGGCCCGCGACCGCATTCATCAGAAACAGCGCGACGGCCGCGATGATCAGCAGGCCGGTGAAGTAATAGACCTCCTGCGGCCACAGCTCGATGAAGAAGAAGTAGAAGCGGCGGTGCGGGAAATCGACCAGCACCGCCTGGTTGGGCATTCCGGGCCCGCGGTCCCAGCGCACGAAGGGCAGCAGGTAATAGATGCCCAGCGTGATGCAGAGGATCGTCCACTTGATGCGGCGGAAGCGGCCATGCACGGCCGCCGGATAGACCTTGTCGCGCGCCTTGTAGAGCGGACCGACGATATAGGTTTCGTCCGAGTCAGCCATGATACCCCCGCTTCATCTTCATCTCGCTCTGCTGTTTCGGCGCGCTCAGGAGAACGCGTTGCCGCTTCGAAGTCCCAGCTTCTTGAACACGATCGCCGCCGGACAGAAGCCGGTGAACGAGGCCTGGATCATGTTCACGCCGGCAAAGGCCGCGAGCAGGAACCAATATGGATTGACGTACCAGCCGAGCGCGAGGCTGAGCAGGACGACGAACCCTGCGAAGGTGAGAACTGCTTTATCGACGTTCATGGCATGGTCCTCCATGGTTGCATTTGAGCGTAATCAAGCCGGTGCTGCAGCGTCACTGCCGCAGGCCGGACATCGTCCAGGCGACGATTCGTTGCGAGTCCATCGCACCCGAGATCCGCTGGAGCTCCCGCCCCTTCTGCAGCAGCAGCAGGGTCGGAATTCCGGAGATGCCGAACTTCGCCGAGACCTCCGGCGCCTCGTCGGAGTTCAGCTTCAGAAGCTGCACGCGCGGCTCGAGCTCTTGCGCGGCGCGCGCGAACATCGGCGCCATCGCCCGGCACGGCCCGCACCACGGCGCCCAGACATCGACCAGCAAAGGCAGGTCGCTGTTGGCGATGTGGCGCGTGAACCCGGCTTGGTCGACCTCGATCGGATGACCGGAGAACAGCGGCGCGTGGCACTTGCCGCATTTGCCCTGGGTGGGCGCCCGGCCCGCCGGCAGACGGTTGATCTGCCCGCAATGGCCGCACACCAGTTGAAAGGTCTCGCTCATGTGCCCGTCCTGACTTCCTTGATCTTGGCGATGTTGAGCCGGTCGAGCAGGAACTTCTCGTAGAACGGCTCAGGCGTGCCGCGCCTCATCTTGCGCAGGAAATACTTCTCGAAGGCGACCTTGGCATAATGCACCCATTCCCCCTTCGACGACCAGTTGACGTTGCGCGGCGGGATCTGCGGCTGCGCCAGGAAGGCGACGCCGGAATCGCCGAAGTCTGCAAGGCAGATCGCATTCCAGGTCGGCTGCGACTTCGGCGCCTCGCCGCGCAGCAGCGCGCCGATGTTCAGCGCGGTCGCGGTGACCATCGACTCGATCATGAAGCCGGTCTTGGGCACGCCGACCGGCACCGGCGTCGGCCCGATCGGCGGAATGGCGACGCAGACGCCGATGGCGAAGACGTTGGGATAGGCTGGATTGCGCTGATGCTTGTCGACGACGACGAAGCCGCGCGGATTGGTCAGCTTGTCGATGCCACGGACGGCTCCGACGCCACGGAACGCCGGCAGCATCATCGAATAGGCGAACGGCAGCTCATGGGTCTTGCGCACCGAGCCGTCGTCGGCCACCTCCTCCACGAACATGCGGCCGTCCTCGACCTTGGTGACGCGGGCGCTGGTGATCCACTTGACGTGCTTCTCGCGCATCTCGCTTTCGAGCAGCCCCTTTGTATCCCCGACGCCGTCGAGGCCGAGATGGCCGATATAGGGCTCCGAGGTCACGAAGGTCATCGGCACCTGGTCGCGCATCTTGCGCCGGCGCAGCTCAGTCTCGAGGATGAAGAGGAATTCGTAGGCCGGCCCGAAGCAGGACGCGCCCTGCACCGCCCCGACGATGACGGGCCCGGGCTTCTCGGCAAGCTTGTCAAATGCGGCCTTGGCATGGGCGGCGTGATCGACATGGCAGACCGACTGGGTATGGCCGTCCGGCCCGAGGCCGGGGATCTCGTCGAAGGCAAGCTCGGGCCCGGTGGCGACGACGAGATAGTCGTAGGCGACCATGGTGCCGTCCGTCAGCTCGACTTGGTTGTCGTCCGGGTGCACGCGCTTGGCGCCCTGGGTCAGCAGGCGGATGCCCTTGCGCTGCATGACGTCGACGAGATCGATCTCGATGTCGTCGCGCTTGCGCCACCCCACGGCGACCCACGGGTTGGACGGCACGAAATGATACGAGGACCCCTGCGAGATGACGGTCACGCGATCCTCCTTTCGCATCTGGGGCAGCAATTCATAAGCCATCAGGGAGCCGCTCAGCCCCGCTCCGATCACGACTACGTCAGCCATTTGGGTCCTCCATCGCCTTGCTTTGTTCTTGTCCCGCTCAGCCGCGACCTCCCGGGCCGGCCTTGACTATATATTCGAATATCTGTATATACGCAACTATGAAATTTGATGCTGACATCATGGAAGTGGCGGCGGACCAGGCCAGCGACCTGTTGAAGGCGCTGTCGAACCGGCACCGGCTCCTGATCATCTGCCAGCTGGTCGACGATGAACGGTCGGTCGGCGAGTTGGCGGCATTCCTCGGCCTGCGCGACTCGACCGTCTCGCAGCACCTCGCTTTGCTGCGCAAGGACGGTCTGGTCACCGCCCGGCGCGACGGGCAGACCATCTACTACTCGATCGCCAGCGAGCCGGCCCGCGAGGTCCTGAAGACGCTCTATCAGGTCTATTGCGCGGCGCGGCCGACGAAACCGGGATCGAGACTATGACGACGCCCTGCTGCCGACTTGACCGACATCAAGCGGGAACCCGCATCCCGGTGGGATGTCAGAGACCGCTTACGGATGCTCGCCTGACCACCCGATTTGATTCAAAAGAAACAGGACTACGCCGATGCGCAGATTATCGCTCCTGACCTTGATCGCCGCGATGGCCTGCCAGCTGAGCTCGCAGACCGCGCCGGCCCTTGCCGAAACGATGACGGTCACCCCGCGCCAGGTCGCTGACGAGAAGGCGGTGTTCGCGACCGTGGAAAGCGTCAGCGTCGTTCCGGCGCGCGGCCGCATCGGCGGCACGGTCGCACAGCTCTCCGTTCGCGAGGGCGACCCGGTCAAGCGCGGCCAGCCGATCGCCCTGATCGGCGACGAGAAGCTCGCGCTGCAGCTGAAGTCGCTCGACGCCCAGATCGAGGCGCTGCAGGCGCAGGCCAACCAGGCGCAGATCGACTTCACCCGCACCGAGGGGCTCGTCGAGCGCGGCACCCTTCCCCGCGTGAAGCTCGACGAAACGCGCACGGCCCTCAACGTGGCCGAGAACGGGTTGCGGGCCAAGACCGCCGAGCGCGCCGTGGTCAACCAGCAGATGAGCGAAGGCCAGGTGTTGGCGCCCGACGACGGCCGCGTGCTGAAGAAGCTCGTGGTCGTCGGATCCGTGGTGCTTCCCGGCGACCCCGTGGTGACCGTGGCGCAGCAGAATTTCAAGCTGCGGCTGCGCGTGCCCGAGCGCCATGCGCTGTTCCTGAAAGCCGGTGACAAGATCCGCATCGATGGCGCCGAGTTCGGCGACAGCGGCGACAAATGGGGCGTGATCGACCTCGTCTACCCGCAGATCGAGGAAGGCCGCGTGGTCGCCGACGCGATCGTCCAGGGTCTCGGCCAGTACTTCGTCGGCGACCGGCTGCGGGTGTGGATCTCCGGCGGCCAGCGCGACGCCTATGTGATCCCCGCCCGCTACGTCATCACCCGCTTCGGCATCGACTACGTCCAGCTGCAGCAGGGTGCGCAACAGGTGAGCGTGCCGGTGCAGCGCGGCCGCGCGCTGCCGAGCGCCGATCTTCCCGATGGACTTGAAATCCTGTCCGGCCTGCGCGCCGGCGACCAATTGGTGCAGCCGTGAAACTTGGACTCTCAGGCAAGCTGACTCAGGCGACCATCGCCTCGCCGCTGACGCCGCTGTTCCTGCTCGCCTCGCTCGTGGTCGGCCTGATCGCCGTAGTCGTGATCCCGCGCGAGGAAGAGCCGCAGATCAGCGTGCCCATGGTCGACATCCGCGTCAACGCCGACGGCCTGCGTGCGCCGGATGGCGTCGAGCTGGTGACCAAGCCGCTGGAGACGATCGTCAAGGCTATCGACGGCGTCGAGCACGTCTACAGCCAGACCGAGGATGACCGCGTCATGGTCACCGCGCGGTTCCTGGTCGGCACCAAGTTCGAGGATGCGATCCTGCGCGTCCACGAGAAGATCCGCGCCAACCTCGACCGCATCCCCGTTGGCATCCCCGAGCCACTGATCGTCGGGCGTGGGATCAACGACGTCGCGGTCACCGTGCTGACCCTGTCGCCGAAGCCGGAAGCCGCCGAGCGCTGGTCCGACAAGGACCTCTATGAGCTCGCTGACAAGCTGCGGGCAGAGCTGACCAAGGTCGACAATATCGGTCTGACCTACATCTCCGGCGGTGGCGCTCAGCAGATTCGCGTCGAGCCCAGCCCCGAAAAACTGTCGCTGTTTGGCGTGACGTTGCAGCAGCTCGTTGCCAAGGTGAAGGATGCCAACCGCTCCTTCCTCGCCGGGGACGTCCGCGACGGCGGCATCGTCCGCAACGTCACCGCCGGGCAGACGCTGACAGGCATTCCGGATATCGGCCTCTTGCTGATCTCGACCCGCGACGGCCGCCCCGTCTATGTGCGCGACGTCGCGACCGTCATCATCGGTCCCAATCTCGCCGAGCACCGCGTCTGGGACGACGCGCGCAACGACAAGGGCGACTGGCACCGCGTGCCTGCGGTGAGCCTTGCGCTCGCCAAGCGCGCCGGTGCCAACGCGGTCGTGGTGTCGCACGACATCGCGCAACGTCTCGAAGGGCTCAAGACCAGCCTCATTCCGAGCGATGTCGCGGTCACGGTGACGCGCGACTATGGCGAGACGGCCAATGAAAAGGCCAACGAGCTGTTGTTCCATCTCGGTCTCGCGACGATCTCGATCGTCGTACTGATCGCGATCGCGATCGGCTGGCGCGAGGCGCTCGTCACGTTCGTCGTCATCCCGACCACGATCCTGCTGACGATGTTCGCCGCCAACCTGATGGGCTACACCATCAACCGCGTCAGCCTGTTCGCGCTGATCTTCTCGATCGGCATCCTGGTCGACGACGCCATCGTCGTGGTCGAGAACATCGCCCGCCACTGGGGCATGCGCGACGGCCGTCCGCGCCTGCAGGCGACCATCGAGGCAGTGGCCGAGGTCGGCAATCCCACTGTCGTCGCGACCCTGACCGTGGTGGCCGCTCTGCTGCCGATGCTGTTCGTGTCGGGCCTGATGGGCCCCTATATGGCACCGATCCCGGCGAACGCCTCGGCCGCGATGCTGTTCTCGTTCTTCGTCGCGATGGTCGTGGCGCCCTGGCTGATGCTGCGCCTCGCCCCCAAGCAGACCGCCGCCGCGGCCGGCGCTCATCACGATGCAAGCCATGACGCGCATGGCGAGGGCCGGCTCGGCCGGATCTACCGCAGCGTCGCGCGCCCGATCGTCGCCAGCAAGCGCTCGGCCTGGATCTTCCTGCTCGGCGTCGGCATCGCCACCTTGCTGTCAATGACGCTGTTCGCGACCAAGTCCGTCACCGTCAAGCTGCTGCCGTTCGACAACAAGTCGGAGATCGCCGTGATGGTCGATCTGCCCGAAGGCGCCAGCCTGGAGGATACCGAGCGAACGCTGTTCGCGGCGGCCGACATCGCGCATCAGCTGCCCGAGATCACGAATGTGCAGAGCTATGCCGGCACAGCGGCGCCGTTCAACTTCAACGGTCTCGTCCGGCACTATTACCTGCGCGAGCGCCCGGAGCTCGGCGAACTCCAGGTCAATCTCGCCCCGCGCGGCGACCGCAAGCGTTCCAGCCACGACATCGCGCTCGACCTGCGCCAGCGGCTGAAGGCGGTCTCGGTGCCCTCGGGCACCAGCATCAAGGTCGTCGAGGTGCCGCCTGGGCCGCCGGTGCTGGCGACCTTGCTCGCTGAGATCTACGGCCCGGATGCCGCGACGAGGCGCGCCGTCACCACCGAGATGAAGAAGGTGTTCGCCGACGTCCCGTTCATCGTCGACATCGACGACTCGATCGGTCAGCGCCGGCCGCGGCTGCGGCTGTCGATCGACCAGGACAGTCTAGAATTCTTCGGCGTCGAGCAACGCGACGTCTACGATACTATCCAGACGTTGTTCGGCGGCGTCTCGGTTGGCTACTCGCATCGTGGCGAGGACCGCAATCCGATCGAGATCGCGGTGAAGCTGCCGAAGCGCACCAAGAGCTGGAGCCAGGCGCTCGCGTCGACGCCGGTCCCGGCCAATACCCTGCCCGGCAGCAAGACCGTGGTCGAACTCGGCCAGGTCGTGAAGGCGACGATGGAAGAAGGATCGCCGATGATCTTCCGCCGCGACGGCCGCTTCGCCGACATGGTGATGGCCGAGCTCGCCGGCCGCTTCGAGGCGCCGCTCTACGGCATGCTCGCGGTCGCCGACCGCATCGATGCGCATGACTGGGGCAAGCTGCCGAAGCCGGTGATCAGCCTCCATGGCCAGCCGAAGGACGAACAGCATCCGACGCTGTTGTGGGATGGCGAGTGGGAGATCACCTATGTGACCTTCCGCGACATGGGCGCGGCGTTCGGCGCGGCCATCCTCGGCATCTACGTGCTGGTGGTGGCGCAGTTCAAGAGCTTCCGCCTGCCGCTGGTGATCCTGACGCCGATCCCGCTGACCCTGATCGGCATCCTGCTCGGTCATTGGCTGCTCGGCGCGCCGTTCACCGCGACGTCGATGATCGGCTTCATCGCGCTCGCCGGCATCATCGTCCGCAACTCGATCCTGCTGGTCGATTTCATCCGGCACAGCGGCGGCGAGGGCAAGACCTTGCGCGACGTTGTGCTCGAGGCCGGCGCGGTGCGCTTCAAGCCGATCCTGCTGACGGCGCTCGCCGCCATGATCGGCGCGGCGACGATCCTGCTCGATCCGATCTTCCAGGGCCTGGCGATCTCGCTGCTGTTTGGCTTGGCCTCCTCCACCCTGCTCACCGTGCTCGTGATTCCCGCGATCTACATCGCGCTGCGCGAGCCCGGCAAACCCACCACGAAGATGTCCTAGGAGAGATTGATGACCAAGCTGTACAGCGAGATCTGCAAGGATCTGTCCGGCAATCTGAAGACCTTGCGCAAGGATATCCCCGACGTGATGCAGGGCTTTTCCGCGCTGGCGCGGGCCGCAGGCGCCGACGGCGCGCTGGACAAGAAGACGAAGGAGCTGATCGCGCTCGCGATCGGCATTGCCGTTCGCTGTGACGGCTGCATCGGCTTTCATGCCGAGGCGCTCGTCCGTCTCGGGGCCACGCGCCAAGAGGTCGAGGAAACGCTCGGCATGGCGATCTACATGGGTGGAGGACCCTCCCTGATGTACGCCGCCGATGCGATCGCGGCGTTCGAGCAGTTCGAGCAGCAGGCAGCGGCTGCCTGAGAGGCGCTGTCGCGGTAGCAAAGCCGTTCAGCCGGCTTTCAATTCGACCCCGCAGGCGACCCGGTCCTCGGCGATGAGGAAGCGCCCGGTCAGCCGGGCGACGGCGGCGCGCCAGCCGGCCTTGACGACGCGAGCCTCGAACGTCCCGGCCCCCCATGTGATTGCGAGCTCGACATCGTGGAAGTCGAGAAAGCCGCGCGTGATCGGATACTGGCACTTGTAGTAGGCTTCCTTGGCGCTGAACATCACGATCGGCAGCATCGGCCGCAGCGCTGCCGGCTGCGCGTCGAGCCACTGCCGCTCGCCGGGCGTGAGCACGAGGTCCAGCATCGAAGGCTCGAGCACGCGCAGGTCCTCCACGTCCAGACCGAGCGATTGAACCTCACGACACCGGGCCACGACGACGGCGCAGTAATCGGCACAGTGCGAGATGCTCCCGGTATAGCCGGACGGCCACACCGGAGCCCGATCCGGCGACGGAACGAGCGGCACCGGCGGCGCGCCGAGGGACGCGAGCGCCTGGCGCGCCAGCACGCGCGCGGCTGCGAATTCGTTGCGACGCTTGGCGACCGCGTTCTGCACGTGGGCGCGCTCCTCCGGATAAAGCTCGCCGTCGCCAACAGAGAGCGCGGACGCCGCGATCGCGACCTGACCGCGGAACAGCTCTGCCAGCGCCTTCATCACCCTCTCCAAGCCGACCGCTGTCGGCGGCAACAGGTCACGTCGTACGGTCCCCACGCAGACACCGGCTTCGCCCCAGTGCAGCAAGCGCGTTTCAAGCACGTGACATCAGGATGTTTCAAGCCGGCGGCCGGGCGTGGCCTCACAGTGTCATACGCCAGAGCTCTCGACAAAATGCCGCTCTGCGCTGGCAGCCTTGCGCACCGACGCGCGAGGGGCAATGCTGGTTGACCACGCTCCCACAAGGATTCGTCATGTCCGTCGACACCGCCGCCGCCACCGATCGTCTGATGCGTTTTCTCGCCGTGCAGGGTGTGACCGGTCGGGAGAAGGCGATCGGGCGGGAGATCATGGCGGCGTTGAAGCAGGCCGGCGTACCGGCCAAGGCGATGCGGCTCGACGATGCCAACACGCGCATCCCATTGCCGACCGAGACCGGCAATCTCATTGTCGAGCTGCCGGGACGCGGCAGTCAGCACAACCAGCCGCGGATCATGTTCATGACCCACATGGACACGGTGCCGCTGTGTGCCGGCGCGCAGCCGAAGATCGCCGGCCGCAAGATCGTCAACCAGGCCAAGACGGCGCTCGGCGGCGACAATCGCTGCGGCTGCGGCATCCTCGTCACCCTGGTGGCCGAACTGATCCGGCAAAAGCTCGATCATCCGCCGATCACGCTGCTGTTCTGCGTGCGCGAGGAGAGCGGGCTGCACGGCGCGCGCCATGTTGCGGTCGACGAGCTCGGCGCGCCCGTGATGGCCTTCAATTTCGACGGTAGCTCCGCCTCCAGCGTCACCATCGGGGCCGTCGGCGCCGACCATTGGCAGGTCGAGATCTTCGGCCGTGCCTCGCATGCTGGTGTCGCTCCCGAGCGCGGCATCAGCGCCACCATGATCCTGGCGCTGGCGCTCGCGGAGGTCAGAGCCGGCGGCTGGTTCGGCAAAGTGGTGAAAGGCAAGGGCAAGGAGGCCAAGCTTGGCACCAGCAATGTCGGCCCGGTCACCGGCGGCGAAGGCCGTTCCGCGGGTGACGCCACCAACGTTGTCACCGACTACATCCATGTCAGCGGCGAGAGCCGCAGCCATGATGCCAAGTTCGTCCGCCAGATCACCAACGCCTACAAGGCCGCGTTCGAGAACGCCGCCAAGCGCGTCACCAACAGCGACGGCAAGTCCGGCCGCGTCAAGTTCAAGGCCGAGACCGAATTTCATCCGTTCCGGATCAAGGACACCCTCCCCGTCGTCAAGCGCGCCGCCGCGGCCGTCACCGAAATCGGCGGCACGCCGACCTTGCGCGCCGGCAATGGCGGCCTCGACGCCAACTGGATGGTCCGCCACGGCATTCCCACCGTCACCTTCGGCACCGGCCAGAACGAGCCGCACACGATCGACGAGTGGATCAACCTCGACGAATACGATCGCGCCTGCGCGCTGGCGCTGCGGCTGGCCACGATGGGCTGAGGCCGCCGACCGGTCCATGCCCGCCATCGGATGCTCAGCGGCGCGGCCCGACCCGCTTCAGGGCATCGGACGGCAGATGGCCGAACTCCGCCTGATACTGCGCGGCGAACCGGCCCAGATTGGTAAAGCCCCATTTCAGCGCCACTTCGCTGACCGGCAGCGTGTTGCGCGCGGAGAACAGCTCGGCATGCGCGGCCTCGAGCCTGATCCGGCGCAGAAACTGCGTCGGCGACATCTCGTAGTACCTGCGGAAGCCGAGCTGCAGCGACCGGCTGCTGATCCCCGCAGCGTCAGCGATGTCGCTGACCGTGATCGGCAGGTGCAGATTGGCGCGCATGTAGCTCATCGCGCGCCGGATCTGACCGGGTGCCGGATCGCCGTTGCGCGTGACGGACGGTTCCGATAGCCGGTGCGGCACCTCGGTCAGGATCAGCCGCAGCGCGCTCTCGGCGAGCAGCGCCATCGCCAACGGAGAACGCCGCTGCAACGCCGCGTCGCGCAGACCACTGTCCAGCGCACGCGCCATCGAGCGCAGGGTTTGTCCGAAGGTCGTCGACAGATCGATGACAGGCGCAAGATCGAGGCTGGTCAGCCTGGCGCCGTCATACATATCGGTCAGCAACCGGCTCACCAGGTCGGCATCGAACCGCAACATCACGCCTGCGACCTCGCCATCAGTCGCGTGCATGGTCTGTCGTGCCAGCGTCGGCTGCGCATGAACCATCGCGCGCGACGGCATCTGTTCGATCAAGCGGTGGCCGATCGTCGACACCGTGGCGCCGGTGCAGAGAAAGGTCAGATTGAGGTTCTCGACGTCGCTGTCGGAGCCATAGGTCAGGCTGCTGTTGTAGCGGGCACGGAGGATGCTGATCCCGGGTCCAGGCGCAAAATCCGACTGCCACTCGAAGCTGCGGCGCGGATCCGGCGGCGTGATCTTGATCGGCAGCACATGCTTGCGAAGATGAGCCCGCAGCGACTCGAAGTCCGTCCCGCTCAACCGCAGTGCGGTGCTCGCCACCTGATGCTGCAACGGCGTATATCTCATCAGTCCGACACGATCTCTGAGGTACGGTACCGGCATCCGCGATGGCTCGCCGCAGCCGGCCTCGCGAACCTAAGTCCTCCAGAAATCAGCGGCAATACGCATGCTCCTTTATAGCTAAGGCGCTCGCCCGTCTCATCGCTTGAGGCGTTTTGAGGTGTCTTGAAGCCGCCAGGAAGCGTCATATTACCGCCGCCGCGAGGCCACCGGCGTCGCGTAGGGAGAACTGCAAGCACCAGCGGCATTGCTGCCCGTGCCGTGGGCAGATCGACTGATGAGTTGCTCGGTCCTGACGTTAACGCTGACCCCCAACCCAAATGCGCAATCGGGACAAGCGCTTGCGCGAAACGGCCAACAAGATGGTTTCGCGTCGCGGTTCCGTATGCCAAATGAGCGACATTGCAGCACCCGTCGACGAGGGTGGTGCGGGGGTTGAGCATGACTGTCGTTTCGACCACGGAGCGGATCACGAGAAAGGGCCGGCGCGGCGGTTGCGTGCTCGCGCGCAGGCGTACCATTGCGGCGGCCGGGTTCAACCGCTGGCTGGTGCCGCCGGCCGCGCTCTGCATCCAGCTCTGCATCGGCATGTCCTACGGACTGAGCGTGTTCTGGCTGCCGCTGTCGCGCGCCATCGGCATCGACAAGCCCGTGGCCTGCGCCAGCCATTCGCTGCTCAGCGACCTCTTCACCACCAGCTGTGATTGGCAGGTGACCAATCTCCTCACCATCTTCACCACCGGTCTCGTGATGCTCGGCTTCTCCGCCGCACTGTTCGGCGGCTGGCTGGAGCGCGCGGGCCCGCGCAAGGCGGGCGCCGCGACCGCCTGCTGCTGGGGCGGCGGATTCATCATCGCGGCCCTCGGCGTCCATGTGCATCAGTTCTGGATCATGTGGATCGGTCTCGGCCTCATCGGCGGCACCGGTCTCGGCCTCGGCTACATCGCCCCGCTGTCGATCCTGGTGAAGTGGTTTCCGGACCGGCGCGGCCTGACGACCGGCCTGGCCATCATGGGCTTCGGCGGCGGCGCGGCGATCGGAGCGCCGCTGGCGACCCGGCTGATCGACGCCTTCAAGACGCCGACCTCGATCGGCGTCGCCGAGACCTTCCTGGTTCTCGGCGTGGTCTACTTCGTCGTAATGCTGATCGGCGCTTTCGCCTTGCGGATCCCGCCGACTCGCTGGCAGCCGCCGGGCGCGAGCGCTCCGTCCGACGCGATGATCTCGACAGGCAACGTCCATTTCGAGAGCGCGCACGAGACGCCGCAGTTCTGGCTGCTCTGGATCGTGCTCTGCATGAACGTCCTGGCCGGCATCGGCGTGCTGGCCCTGACGTTGCCGATGCTGCTGGACCTCCTCGGCGGTGCCCTGATCGGACGTCCCGAAATCGCGTTCTCCGCGCTCGACGACGCCCAGCGAACCAGGGTCGCCGCGATCGCCACCGGTTATGCCGGCCTGCTGTCGCTGTTCAACATCGCCGGCCGGCTGTTCTGGGCCGCATTGTCCGACCGCATCGGCCGCAAGCCGATCTTCTCCATCATGCTCATCCTCGGCGTGCTGCTCTGCGCGGCAGCGCCGAGCCTCGCGCATATGGGCTCCCCCCTGCCGTTCGCCGGCGCGCTCGGCCTCATCCTGGCGCTGTATGGCGGCAGCTTCGCAACGATGCCGGCCTATGTCGCCGACCTGTTCGGTCCGAAATTCGTCGGAGCCATTCACGGCCGCCTGCTGACGGCATGGTCGACCGCCGGTCTCGCCGGCCCGCTGCTGGTCGGCTATCTGCGCAACGCGCAACTGCAAGCCGGCGTCGAGCGCGCGATGGTCTATGACCGCACCATGTACGTCCTGGCCAGCTTCCTCGTCGTCGGACTGATCGCCAACCTCCTGGTCAAGCCGCTCGCCGACAAAGGGCACCTGGCCGGGAACGACGCGGCCCAGCAGCGGGCCCGCGCCGAGAGCAGCGCGGGCAAACTCCATCAGGCCACGTTCGGCATCGGCCGCGGCGGCCTTGCGCCGAAGGTAGCTGCGTTCTGGGTGCTGGTCGGCATTCCCCTGGTGTGGGGCCTCGCGATGACGCTGCAGACTGCGGTCAGAATGTTCTGATCGCGGCCTGCGCCGTCCGGTCGCGGCCTGCATTGGCCGCCTGCGACGACAACATCCCGTCACCACGACGACGCCCTCCTCACGGAACGACAGCAGACGCAGCGAGGCGTTCCCGCGACGGCCTGCGCCCGAGTTTTGCGTTGGCTTGACCTCTCCTCTTGAAGAAGAGGCGCAGGGAAGACCGGGTATCGGCTGATACCCGCGGTCCGCGTGCAACAAAGAGCACGCGGCAGAACCACAGGTTCAGCCCAATATCCGGCCTTCCCTGCGCGACGGTTTGACGGCTTATACGCGCTCTCCCCGGGGATCGGCTGTTTTGCCCCCGTCGTCAGCGGATCATCATCACCGCCGGCTTGGCATCAGCACCGGGATGCCAGGACCACACGATTTCGCCGTCGCCTCGCTCCGTTCGTCGGCCCGGCTGTGACACCCGGCAGCAGAGCAACGCGCCCATCGCATCTCCGGCTCGACGCTCGTGACGATCGCGAAACGTCCCTCTTCAGCGAGCCGGGATGCGCTGATTAGTGCAGCTGATTTGCCCGACGGCGCAAGGGATGAGTTTGCGACAAAGCGGCACGACGGGCAGTTGGCGCATGCGGGGATTGCGCGGATTGCCCGTCGTGCAGAGCATCATCATTGTCGCGCCCCTCGGCGGACACGGACGATGAACCGTAGCGTGAAAGCAAAGCGTGCCCAACACCCCGCGTAACCATCTCACCGATTGCAGCGGCGGATGAAGGTGACGTCCTTCGGATACAGGTAAGTATAGGGATCGACCTGGTCGAGTGCATGGTGCCTCGTCACCCAGTCGCGCACCTCGGGCGCGTAGGCCTGCATCATCTGGTCGGTCATCGCGAAATAGTAGCTGCGGTCGGCGTGGTGGGCGGCGTGAAACATGAAATAGCCGCCGGGCGCGATGCAGATCTTGTGCAACGGCACGACGCCCAGCACCGTCGTGCAGGCCGACTTGCACTGGCCGTCGATCACCACCCTGTCGTACTGCTCGTTGATCCGCTGAAACCGATAGATGTGCGCGCCGACATGGCCGCCCGGACCGTGCAGATAATACACCTTTTCCGCATGCGCTGCGCTCGGCATCGCGAGCATCACGGCCGCCACGCCAGCCGCCATCCTTAACCGACCCATCACTTTCCCCATTCGCCGCGCCCGTCGTACCGACTTGATCGACGACCCCGCTGCAGGATAGACGCGGAACGCCTGTCAGCGCCACGATCAAGTCTCGCGCGGCGACGCACCGCTTCAACCACGAGCGCAGAGCGTGTCTATCCCCCAACCTTCACAAAGCCGTCGTGGCCGGGCTTGTCCCGGCCATCGACGTCGTTCGGCATCCTGGGAAGGGACGTGGATGCCCGGACGGCGCCCGGGCATGACGACGTGGAGGCAGTGTAACGAAACACTCAGATTTTCATATGCGACAGCCCTGCGCGCGGACCCGCGCGGACCGTGCCCCAAGGTCACGCCGGCATCGACGACGTCACCCCTGCTCCGGCGGGATCACGCCCTTGCTGAAGATGAAGCAGCCGTAGAAGCGGCGCTCGCCGGTGGCGATCACGCAATAGGCTGACTTGGCCATCTCGTAGAACGCGTAGCGCTCGACGCCGACCAGCGGCCAGGATTTGTTCTCCGCGCGATCGATCGCCGCCTGCACCTCCTGCTGCACCGGCGTCACCTCCTCCGGATGGCCGACGACCTCCATCCGCACGGCGGCATCGTCGATGAAGGTGTCGAGCGGCAGCACCGAGAGCACCGCCTGAACGGCCCTGGCCGCAGTGACATTGTCGATGCGCAGCAGCTCGCCGAACACGGTCTGCCGCGCGATCGAATCGGCCGGAAAGTTGGTGTCGCAGATCACCAGGCGGTCGCCATGCCCCATCGCGCGGAGCGCATAGAGCACGTCGGAATTGAGCAGCGGATCGATGTTCTTGAGCATGGTTTCTCCCTGTCATCTTTCATTGAACGACCATCGAGGCAGGCCATCGTCTCTGGGCGACGGCAGCCAGAATCTGGTCTTGTCGCCACGCCATCACCCATTCCGAGCGAGACGCCCTCCCTGATCACCGACCAGGCGGAGATCGATCCTGCCAATCAGATCCGAGCGCAGCGCCTCAGCGTCGGCGATCGCGACCACGGTCTGTCGCAACGTGCTGACGTTCGATCCCAGCGACACGATGCCGCCGAGCACCGCGGCAATGCCGCCGAGCGGCAGGGCCGCGTTCGACCCGAGCAGACCCAGCACCGCGCCGAGCAGCAGCGCGGCGCCGCACGATATCGCGACCTTCGAAGCCAGGATGATCTTCCGGCAGCGCTCGGCGACGTCGGCAAGCTGCTCGATCCGCGCCTCGATCAGCGCGATCTGTCCGCTCGGCTCGTCCTCATCCATCACACGAATTGTCCTCTGCGATATCGCGGCGAGAGCCTACGATGCCGCCCTCGGCCCGGCAACCATCCGTGTCGCGGTTGGGGACGGCTGCTCATGGACAGTCGGCTGCAGTCCCGGAACAAAGCCGGCCAATCCGGATTGTCGTGGTCGAAATTCCACACAGCAAACCGGTGAGGCGACAATGGCTGCAGACAGCCTGAAGACACTGCACACGGCCCTGGTCGATGCGCGCAACGGCTATCAGGAAGCCCAGGCGGACGCCGAGACGCCGGCGCTCAAGGCGCTGTTCGCCGAGATGATCGCGCTCAAGGAGCGTGATCACGCGGAGCTGCATGACGCGCTCCGGCGGATGGGCGAGACGCCGGACGAGTCCGGCTCCTTCATGTCCACGGTGCATCAGACCGTCATCCGTGTCCGCGCCGCGGTGACGGGGCTCGGCACCAATGCGCTGTCGTCGTTCGCCAGCGGCGAGGAGCAGATCCTCAGCCAATACGACGAGGCCTTGAAGGACTGCGCCGGCGACGCCGCCACCACGGCGA
Source organism: Bradyrhizobium sp. HKCCYLS2038 (assembly GCF_051167655.1). Lineage (NCBI taxonomy): Bacteria > Pseudomonadati > Pseudomonadota > Alphaproteobacteria > Hyphomicrobiales > Nitrobacteraceae > Bradyrhizobium > Bradyrhizobium sp. HKCCYLS2038. The sequence goes on from NZ_JBNPTM010000009.1 coordinate 215,970, forward strand.
CGCTGACCCGGCAGCGCGGGGCCCTGCAGGCGAAGATCGCGCAGATGAAGCAGCTCGCGGACTGAGCGCCTGATCGTGCCGAACCTGAAGACCGACGAGCATTTCATGCAGGAGGCGATCAAGGTCGCCACGCAGGACGGCGCCGATCCCGCGCTGTCGCCGATCGGCTGCGTGATCGTGCTCGGCTCCGAGATCATCGCGGCCGAGCGCAACCACGTCGCCGACAAGCGCGACGCGACAGCGCACGCCGAGATCGAGGCCATCCGCGCCGCCGGCCGCGGCTTCGATGACGGCGAGCTGCGCGGCGCCACGCTCTACACCACCTTGCAGCCCTGCGGCATGTGCACGATGGCCTCGATCTGGAGCAAGGTCGGCCGCATCGTGTTCGGCGCCGGCCGCGACGACGTGCACCAGATGTATTTCGAGGCCCGCCACGTCGACACGCTCCAATTCGTCGAGAAGGCCTATCGCGACGACCTCACGATCGAGGGCGGCGTTCTGCGCGAGGCCTGCAGCAAGCTGTACTATCGCCCGTGGGACGATGTTCCAATCGAGGACCAGGGCAACCGCTAGAAACACGGACGTTCTCTCCCGTGCGCGCAGGCGGCACGAGCAGAGATCCAGCCCGACGCCGTCGACGTTCAGGCGAGTGCCCCAGGAGGCCCTGACCATGCGACGACGCCTGCTCACGACCGCGATCCTCTTAGGGCTCATCGCCATGCCGCACCCGAGTGATGCCTCGCCACTTGGCCACTACAAATGGAAGAATCGCCTCCTGGTGGTCACCGGCCCCGACGACGCAACCGCGCAGCGGCAACGCCGGATCTATGATGCCGCCAAGGGCGGCATGGCCGAGCGCCAGATCCTCCTGCTCCAGGCCGTCGACGACACCAACTCCTCCCGCCAGCTCCGCGCCGCCGTCGGCACCGACGGCCGCCGCTTCAAGGTGTTTCTGATCGGAAAGGACGGCCACACCGCCCTCGCGTCGGAGACCCCGATCTCGGCCGAGGATCTGTTCAACCGCGTCGACGCGATGCCGATGCGGCAGGATGAGATGCGGCGAGCAAGGTCGCGGTGACTGGTCCGGCGCTGCGGGGGCTTGGGTCGAGCCGATGGACTGGGTACGAAGCGAACGTGAGAAGTTTTTCGCACTGTCACCGAAATCGTATCGCCGGATGCCCCTACTCCGCGGCCTCGCTGACCGGCAGCCGCGCTCGCGGCACTTCGCCCGAGACCACGGACCCGCGTTCGCCCCAGCGCTCTTCGGGATAGTAGTCCCAGACAGCGTGGTGCTGGCTCGCCCAATTGTCCCAGACCAGCAACGAGTTCGGCTTCCACTGCACGCGGGCCTGCAGCGCGAGCTGGCCCTCGATGTGGCGGAACAGCAGCTGCAGCAGCGCATCGCTCTCGCGCCGCGTCAGCTGCACGATGTGCGAGGTGAAGGACGCATTGACGTAGAGGAATTTGCGGCCGGTGCGCGGATGGGTCACGATCACTGGATGCTCGGACTGAGGATAGGTCTTGCCTGGATCGGGCTTGGCGCCGTAGCCGGCAGTCCAGGCGAGCGATCCGTCATGGATCGCGGTTAAGCCCTCGAGCAGCTGCTTGATCGGATCCGACAGGCATTCATAGGCGAGATACATGTTGGCGAACGCCGTATCACCGCCGAGCGGCGGCGTCTTGGTCACGCGCAGCAGCGAGACCGCGATCGGGCTCGGATCACAGGAGACGTCCGGATGCCAGCCGTCGCCCGCGGTGAAGCGCGAATTGGCGTCGGTCTTCCACGACAGGAATTCCGGATCGAACGGGCCGTCGTGGCGGAAGCGCGTCGCCGCCAACTCGTGCCGGTGCAGCGACTTGCCGAAGCGGCGCGCGAAGCGCTTGTGGTCCTCCTTCGAGATCTCCTGATCGCGGAATACGATGGCGAGATTTTCGTCGAGCGCGCGGCGGATCTCCGCGAACTGCTGATCCGGCACGTCGTTGGAGAGATCGACGCCGCCGATTTCCGCACCGACCGTCGGGCTGAGCTGCCGCACCTCGATCGTGCCGTAGGGCTCGCGCCTGGTCGCGTTCCACGCCTGGATGGCGAGCTTGTCGTTGAAGTCCCGGTAGAAGCTCATGATCTGTTTCCTGATCGAACGCGGTGAAGTCAAACGGAGCGGCGGCGGATGCGTCCGCCGGCGGTGACGAGGGCGCGCGCGGCCCGTTCGGCCTCGCGCGCGGAGGCGAAGGACTGGCCTTCAAGACTGTCGAAAGCGCGCTCCGACGAAAAGAAGCTGAAGCCGCGCTCGTCGGCCGTGACGATGCCGGCGGTGCGGTTGTAGACCTCGATGACATAGGCTGTGGGCATGGTTGATCGTTCGCCGCCTCAGGCTGCGGCGCTCCTGTCTGATCTGCAGTGATGATGTGATGGCGTCGCGTTCGACTGCGGCGATCAGCAACAGGCTCCGGTCGCCGCGGAGAAGCAGCGTCCGGCGAGGCGCTTGCGCACCAGGCGGCGGGCTGCGGTTCTCGTTCTCATCTGGGCGATCCCATGGGTTGAGCGGCAATGGCCGTGAATATCCGTTCAGGAGCTCACGGCGTCAATGAAATGGAAATTCAAAGATTGCGAGGACGCGCAGCGTTTGTTTCAGAAGCGGACACGCCCGGGCAAATAGTCGTTCGTCGATACGCCAGCTCGGATTGCGACGAAGTCGCAGAGGCCGCAGCCTCTGATAGCAATACATGGCTGCAGCTGCGGCAGGCTATTTGGCTCGATTGAACTGATAAGAGCCCTGCAGGAACACGCCATAACGTTCCGTCGTATATCTCAGGACTTGATTGAACGAATCGACCGCATTGGTGCTGAGATGCCACCAGCGTCCACCGATGCCGACGCGGAAATTATCGGTCAGCTGGTAGTTCAGCACGGTCTCGGCCTGGAATCCCGATCCTTGTCCCGAGGCGGGATCACGTCCGAACGTGAAATAGTGCGTGTCGACCGCCTTCTGCGAAGTCCACACGTAAGCGGCCTCCGCCTGCCAGCTCAGGCGGTCCGACAGCCGCGTATTGAGTGCGACACCGGCCCGTCCGCTGTGCCAGTGGTCCTGCTCGGTCACCACCTTGACGCCCGGCCCCAGCGCCGGGTTGCAGATCACCGGATTGCCGCCCACCTGGGTGCAGCCTCGCGCGTCCGCCGTCTCGGTCCAGTATTGATAGCCGACGAAGGCGCCCAACCGGAAACGGTCGGTCTCCAGCAGGTTGAAACCGACATCGAGATTGGCATATTGCAGCCGTCCGCCGACATTGCTGACGGTCTTCGATGACGGATTGACGAACGGAGCGAAATCCTCGTCGACCAGGCTGCCCGAGCTGATCTTGCCCGCCCCGACATAGCCCTTCAGAAACATGTTGGTGAACGGGCCGTCGAGCGCATCGATCCTGAAGAACATCTCGCCGCTGTGCCCGGTCATTCCGCCATAAGCGAGCCGGGAGACCTGAAGCGTCGCGGCCTGATCGGCAAAATAGCGGTAGCGGTTCTGCCCCGAGCTGAACCAGTAGCGCACACCTGTTTCCAGCATATAAGACGGAAGGATCGACGCGCGCGACCGCAGCGGCATGTCGCCCGCGCCCTGGCCGCCCTGCAACGCCGCGGGCCTGGCCCAGGCGCAACTGACGATCGAGGCATTACACTTCGTGACACCGTCGGCGTTGAAATCGCGCCGCAACGTGACCGTCGCGAACAGGTCCTTTGTCGTCGTCTTGACGTTGGCCAGCGTGCTGTCGACGTACCGGTAGCCTAGTTCTGTCTCCAGGCTGATCTCCTTCGACCAGAGATAGCTGACCAGCAGCGACGGCAGGATCGTGTACTCCTTCAAGTCGGTCCGGGTCCCGGATCTATAGCCCATCCGCAGTCGTGGGCTGATGGCGAGATCGGGCGTGATCGGATAGCGCGAGGCAAGATCCAGCACGTAGAACTTCGAGTCGGCCAGACTGGCGTAGCGGAGCGCACCCATGAACAGGTCGCCCGGCTTGATGATGCTGTTCCCGGTCAACTGAGTCGACAGATAATATTCGAGACCGCTCGCCGGCGTGCCGTCGACGCCTCCGGACGGCAACGTGCCGGTCAGATTGGTCACGGTGGCATCGGCCGCGACCTGCCAGGTCTCGTTCAGGGGCCGCGAATAGCTCACCATCGCCGACTGGAATGTTGGCGTGCGGTCGATCGCGAGCTGCTTGATCTCCGCTGCGGTATTAAACTTCATCATGTCATAGAGCGTGAGGAACGGCTGGCCCTGCAACGCATTCCAGGTCGAGAGAAATGGAACTCGTCGATAGTCGACCGAGGCGTTGATGACCGACTTGTCCTCGAACGTATACGTGCCCGAGAACACGGCAGCATTGAGCGCGCGGAAATGCGTGTCGTAGTCGATCATTCCGAGCAGCGACTTGTTGGTGTCGAAATAGCGGAACTCCGCGCCGACAGCCTGGCGGTCGACGATGTTGCGGTCATATTGCGTGATCAGGTAGACGGTGGTCTCGAGCCCGCCGAGGATCTTGCCGAAATCGATGCTCGCGCCATAGAGCGTCTTGCCATCCTTGAACGGCGCGTCGAAGCGGCTCCAGTTCGGTGCGCCCGCGAGCACGTTCAGGCGCAGCCCGGGGCTCTTCTGCCAGCTCAGCACCGCGCCGTCGAAACGGCCGATCACGCCGCCGGTGTTGCGCGATTGCCGTCCGATGCGCAACGTCACGTCGGCTTCCTTCAGAGTATAGTCGACTTGCGCAGTCGAGACTCCATACTTGTCGGTGCCGGTATCGAACTGGCGCTCGTGGGTGAACGCCAGCTTGAACTTGGTCCTGATGCGATCGTTGTCCGCCGTGCCGAGAAAATCGAAATTGGTGAGCAGCGTATTCTGGTGCACCCGGTGCGCATCCGGATCGGCATTCGGGTTGGGTGCAATCGCCCGGTCCTTGACGGCGCTGGTGGTGTCGTTGGTGATGAAGGTCGTCGAAAGGCTGCCCGACATCGTCCAGCGCGTATCGCCGTTCGGCCCGGCCGCCTGCGTCGGCGTGCCGGCCCCCATGTCGCCACCGTCGGGCGGAACCGGAGACATATCGCGCGGCCGCGCCGGTGCAGTGCTGGTCGCGGTGAGAAGCGCGGCGAGCCGCTGCCTCACCCGCTCTGCTCCCTCGCCGCTCGGATAGCGGCGCAGATAGTCCTCATATTCGGCCTGGGCTGCAGCGGTCTGGCCGGACTTCTGGCGCACCACGCCGAGCAGCTCCTGCGCCTCGGCGCTCGAGCCGTTCTCCGGGAGTTTCAGCACCTTCCTCAACAGATCGATCGCGGCACTGAAATTGCCTTTCTTGATCGCTGCGCGCGCCTCGTCCATCGAGGCCTCCGCAAAACGGATGTCCGCGGCCGACGCCTGCTGCATCGTGCGATTGTCGTTGCGGACCGACGCAGCCGCACCTGGGGTGGCGACCGGCTTCGGCGCACCCGGGTCGGCCACGCTCGGCAGCAGGGCCTTCACCTTGCACGCCGACACCGGGCCTTTGCGGGCAATGACGATCGCCACCTGCTCGAAGCTGCCGGATTGCACGATCTGGTAGGCGAACTCGCCTGCGAACTGGACGACGAGGTTCGGTCCCCTGTTCTGGTCGAGCGTCAGATAAACGTCCTGGATGCCGGAGCCCTGGGCATTTTCGACCCTCACCCCCTCGCGTCTGACCAGGCGTCGCGTGATGACGGCGTCGCGGTCGACCAGTTGCAGCGCGACGCTGAGCTGGCTGCCGTGATCGAGCGGGAAATGCCCGGTGTAGCGGACGCGAACATGGAAATTGACTTGCAGCAGGCTGCAATTGCCCACCGTCGTGGCATTTGAATTGGCAACGAACTGATCGATGACCGGTTGCGCCGGTGCCACTCCAGAGGCTGCATCGAGCAGCATTGCGAGCAGGCCGGACAGCAGAGGGATCACCCATCTGGCCGACCTCGCTGGCTCTGATTGTCTGAAGCGGCCCCCCCTCACCAGCCGCCTCCATTGACGCGGTGCTGCCGCTGGCGACGGGTAATGATCGCGGTCTGCGACTTGTCAGCATAGATATGGCACGCGCCGGTGCAGTCCTTGAGCTCGGCGACGGTGTAGTTCATCGGCGCCGGCTTCATGAGCTTGGCATGCTGCTGCGGCCGGAAATCACCCGCGTGACAGGCGGCGCAGTCGGGCTTGTAGGCCGCGAATTTGTACACGACGGCTTGCGCATTGCCGCTGTGGCAGCCGGTGCAGCCGATGGCGGCGCCATGGTTGGGATAGCTTGCCGACATATGCCGGTAGTTGACCGAGCTCCAACTGACCGTCCGGTGGCAGCTCTCGCAGGGTACGTTGGTCACGAAGTGCCTCGGCGACTTGCCGGAGGCATTGGAGCCGTTGTGACAACTGGCGCACGGCGCAGTCAGGCTGGTGTGATCCATCCGCGCGCCCGAGAACGACACGGTGTTCTTGTGGCAGCTTTCGCATGGCGCGCTGGTGACCACGTGGCGCGGCGGCTTGCCGTCGGCGGATGAGCCGTTGTGGCACGTCGCGCAGGCCGCCGTCGTCGCGGTGTGGCTGAAGCGGGCCCCACTGAACGTCGTCGTGCTCTTGTGGCAGGTCTCGCACGGCGCAGTCGTCGCGACGTGCTTCTGCGGCTTGCCGGTTGCGGCCATGCCGTTGTGGCAGCTCGCGCAGGCCGCCATCGTTCCGGTGTGGCTGAAACGGGCGCCACCGAACGTCGTCGTGCTCTTGTGGCAGGTCTCGCACGGCGCGTTGGTCGCGACGTGCTTTGGCGGCTTGCCGGTGGCCGCCATGCCGTTGTGGCAGCTCGCGCAGGCCGCCGGCGTTCCGGTGTGGCTGAAGCGGGCGCCGCTGAACGTCGTCGTGCTCTTGTGGCAGGTCTCGCACGGCGCCGCAGTCGCAATGTGCTTCGACGGCTTGCCCGGTGCGCTCGCGCCGTTGTGGCAGGATACGCACGGTCCTTGCGCCATCATGTGATTGAATCGCGCGCCGGCCTCCGTGCCGTTCGACCCGGCGAGGCCCGCCCTCGGATTCAGCGTCGGCAGCAGCGATGGCATCCGACCCGCGTTCTGGGACGCCGCTGCATCGGAACTGGCGGCACCGATCGACGGCAGGAGCTTGCCGCCCTGCTCGTTCGGCACGGGCGCCGAAGGAGCGGATGTCGTCCTTGGAGTGCTCAGCGGCTGCGACGCCGACGCCACGTCGCCAGCTGTTGCCGCGGCAGGCGCACCGGCCGGGACCCCTGCCCTGGGATCGGTCGTGGCGGCCGTCGACGTCGCAGCTGTATTCGCCAGAGGCTTGCTGCTGAACAACAGCGTCGAACTGGATGGAGCAGCAGGCTTCGCAGCACCGCCGGCGGCAGCCGCGGCCGGCGCTGAGCTCGTACCCGGCTCGGGCGTCGTGGCAGCCGTCATCGTACGGTTCGCGGTCGATGCTGGCGTCACCGCCTTGACGACGGGCGCCTGAGCGGGGACCACCGACCTGGCCGTCGTCGCGCAGCCCGCCGCCGGCTTCTGAGGGTCGTCGTCCCAGGTCGAAAAATTGGCGGCGGCGCGCACGTGGCAGCAGCCGCAATCCTGCGCCTTGGCGCCGTGATCCGGCCCCTGCGCGCCTCTGCGGCCCTGGCCGCGATACGCGCCGTTGTGACAGCTGTCGCAGCGCGTTGCATGCACGGCGGAATGACTCATGGTGTAGGTCGCGAAGCTCGCCGCGGTATTGCTGTGGCAGTTCGAGCACTGGACGCCGGTCACCGGAATGTGCGGCGGCGTGGTCAAACCCTTCGCGCTCGAGCCGTTATGGCAGGTCGAGCAATTGGTATTGGCCGCGGAATGGGTGAACGCCGCGCCGCCCCAGCTGGTGAAGCCACCGCTTGCAGCTTTGCTGTGGCAGCTGACGCAGTCGGCTCCGCCGGTGGCGACATGGTTCGGAAATGACGCGGTGCCCAGCGCACCCCTGGTGCCCTGGCCGGTGAAGCTGCCGTTGTGGCAGCTGTCGCAGCGCGCCGTCGAAACGGCAGCGTGGTTCATGTTGTAGGTGGTGAAGCTCGCCGCGGTGTTGCTGTGGCAGTTCGAGCACTGGACGCCGGTCGCCGGAACGTGTGGCGGCGTGGTCATGCCCATCGCCGTCTTGCCGTTGTGGCAGGTTGCGCAATTGGTGTCGGTGGCGGCATGCTTGAACGCCGCCCCACCCCAGCTGGTGAAACCGCCGCTTGCAGCTTTGCTGTGACAGCTGACGCAGTCGGCCCCGCCGGTGGCGACGTGGTTCGGATACGACGCGGTGCCCAGCGCGCCCTTGGTGCCCTGGCCGGTGAAGGAGCCGTTGTGGCAGCTTTCGCAGCGCGCCGTCGTCACCGCGGCGTGGTTCATCGTGTAGGTCGTGAAGCTCGCCGCGGTGTTGCTGTGGCAGTTCGAGCACTGCAGCGTCCCGGTCGGGATATGCGGCGGCGTCGTCATGCCCATGGCCGTCTTGCCGTTGTGGCAGGTCGCGCAATTGGTGTCGGTGGCCGCATGCTTAAACGCCGCGCCGCCCCAGCTGGTGAAGCCGCCGCTGGCAGCTTTGCTGTGACAGCTGACGCAGTCCGCGCCGCCGGTGGCGACATGGTTCGGGAATGACGCGGTGCCCAGCGCGCCCTTGGTGCCCTGGCCGGTGAAGGAGCCGTTGTGGCAGCTGTCGCAGCGCGCCGTCGCCACGGCGGCGTGGTTCATGGTGTAGGTGGTGAAGCTCGCCGCGGTGTTGCTATGGCAGTTCGAGCACTGCAGCGTCCCGGTCGGGATATGCGGCGGCGTGGCCATGCCCAGCGCCGTCTTGCCGTTGTGGCAAGTCGCGCAGTTGGTGTCGGTAGCGGCATGCTTAAAAGCCGCGCCGCCCCAGCTGGTGAAGCCGCCCGAGGCCGCCTTGGCGTGACAGTTGACGCAATCGGCCCCGCCGGTGGCGACGTGGTTCGGATACGACGCGGTGCCCAGCGCTCCCTTGGTGCCCTGGCCGGTGAACGAGCCGTTGTGGCAGCTGTCGCAACGCGCCGTCGCCACCGCAGTGTGGTTCATCGTGTAGGTGGTGAAGCTGGCCGCGGTGTTGCTGTGGCAGTTCGAACATTGCAGCGTCCCGGTCGGGATGTGTGGCGGCGTGGTCATGCCCATGGCCGTCTTGCCGTTGTGGCAAGTCGCGCAGTTGGTGTCGGTAGCGGCATGCTTGAACGCCGCGCCACCCCAGCTGGTGAAGCCACCGCTGGCAGCTTTGCTGTGACAGCTGACACAGTCGGCGCCGCCGGTCGCGACATGGTTCGGATACGATGCCGTGCCCAGCGCGCCCTTGGTGCCCTGGCCGGTGAAGGTTCCGTTGTGACAGCTGTCGCAGCGGGCCGTCGCCACCGCGGCGTGGTTCATCGTGTAGGTGGTGAAGCTGGCCGCAGTGTTGCTGTGGCAGTTCGAGCACTGCAGCGTCCCGGTCGGGATATGCGGCGGCGTGGTCATGCCCAGCGCCGTCTTGCCGTTGTGACAGGTCGCGCAGTTCGTATCGGTAGCGGCGTGCTTAAAAGCCGCCCCACCCCAGCTGGTGAAGCCACCGCTGGCAGCTTTGCTGTGACAGCTGACACAGTCGGCGCCGCCGGTCGCGACATGGTTCGGATACGATGCCGTGCCCAGCGCGCCCTTGGTGCCCTGGCCGGTGAAGGTTCCGTTGTGACAGCTGTCGCAGCGCGCCGTCGCCACCGCGGCGTGGTTCATGGTGTAGGTGGTGAAGCTGGCCGCGGTGTTGCTGTGGCAGTTCGAGCATTGGACGCCGGTCACCGGAACATGCGGCGGTGTCGTCAAACCCAGCGCCGTCTTGCCGTTGTGGCAGGTGGCGCAATTGGTGTCGGTGGCGGCATGCTTGAACGCCGCGCCGCCCCAGCTGGTGAAACCGCCCGAAGCCGCCTTGGCGTGACAGCTGACGCAGTCGGCGCCACCGGTCGCGACGTGGTTCGGATACGACGCGGTGCCCAGCGCTCCCTTGGTGCCCTGGCCAGTGAAGCTGCCGTTGTGGCAGCTGTCGCAACGCGCCGTCGCCACCGCGGCGTGGTTCATCGTGTAGGTGGTGAAGCTGGCCGCGGTATTGCTGTGGCAGTTCGAGCACTGGACGCCGGTCACCGGAATGTGCGGCGGCGTGGTCATCCCCATCGCCGTCTTGCCGTTGTGGCAAGTCGCGCAGTTGGTGTCGGTAGCGGCATGCTTGAACGCTGCGCCGCCCCAGATGGTGAAGCCGCCCGAGGCCGCCTTGGCGTGACAGTTGACGCAATCGGCCCCGCCGGTCGCGACGTGGTTCGGGTACGAGGCGGTACCCAGCGCCCCCTTGGTGCCTTGGCCGGTGAAGGAGCCGTTGTGACAACTGTCGCAGCGCGCCGTCGCCACCGCGGCGTGGTTCATGGTGTAAGTGGTGAAGCTCACCGCCGTGTTGCTGTGGCAGTTCGAGCACTGCAGCGTCCCAGTCGGGATGTGCGGCGGCGTGATCATGCCCAACGCCGTCTTGCCGTTGTGGCAGGTCGCGCAATTGGTGTCGGTGGCGGCATGCTTGAAAGCCGCCCCACCCCAGCTGGTGAAGCCGCCGCTTGCAGCTTTGCTGTGACAGCTGACGCAGTCGGCGCCGCTGGTGGCAACGTGGTTCGGATATGACGCCGTGCCCAGCGCCCCCTTGGTGCCCTGGCCGGTGAAGGAGCCGTTGTGGCAGCTGTCGCAGCGCGCCGTCGTCACCGCGGCGTGGTTCATGGTGTAGGCCGTGAAGCTCGCCGCGGTGTTGCTGTGGCAGTTCGAGCATTGCAGCGTCGCAGTCGGAATGTGCGGCGGCGTCGTCATGCCCAGAGCGGTCTTGCCGTTGTGGCAGGTCGCGCAGTTGGTATCGGTGGCCTTGTGAGCGAAGGCGCCGCCGCCCCAGCTGGTGAAGCCGCCCGAGGCCGCCTTGGCGTGGCAACTGACGCAGTCAGCGCCGCCGGTGGCGACATGGTTCGGGAATGACGCGGTGCCCAGCGCGCCCTTGGTGCCCTGGCCGGTGAAGCTGCCGTTGTGACAGCTATCGCAGCGCGCCGTCGCCACCGCGGCGTGGTTCATCGTGTAGGTGGTGAAGCTGGCCGCGGTGTTGCTGTGGCAGTTCGAACATTGCAGCGTCCCGGTCGGGATGTGTGGCGGCGTGGTCATGCCCATGGCCGTCTTGCCGTTGTGGCAAGTCGCGCAATTGGTGTCGGTGGCGGCATGCTTGAAGGCTGCGCCGCCCCAGCTGGTGAAGCCGCCCGAGGCGGCCTTGGCATGACAGCTGACGCAGTCAGCGCCGCCGGTCGCGACGTGGTTCGGGTACGACGCCGTGCCCAGCGCGCCCTTGGTGCCCTGGCCGGTGTAGCTGCCGTTGTGGCAGCTGTCGCAGCGCGCCGTCGCCACCGCGGCGTGGTTCATCGTGTAGGTGGTGAAGCTGGCCGCGGTGTTGCTGTGGCAGTTCGAGCACTGCAGCGTCCCGGTCGGGATATGCGGCGGCGTGGTCATGCCCAGCGCCGTCTTGCCGTTGTGGCAGGTCGCGCAATTGGTGTCGGTCGCGGCATGCTTGAACGCTGCGCCGCCCCAGCTGGTGAAGCCACCCGAGGCGGCCTTGGCATGACAGCTGACGCAATCCGCGCCACCGGTGGCGACGTGGTTCGGGTACGACGCGGTACCCAGCGCCCCCTTGGTGCCCTGGCCGGTGAAGGAGCCGTTGTGACAACTGTCGCAGCGCGCCGTCGCCACCGCGGCGTGGTTCAT